>NZ_JBQFRN010000004.1:0-280686 GCF_056537445.1 Ruegeria sp. CF1
ATGAGGGCGGCCCGCCTGGGGGCTTTGCGCCACATAGGGTGGGTCAAATTTAAATGCTGAAACCGGGTCAGTTTTGAACGCTCATTGACAGCCAAGGGGCAGAAAGGTTTGGACGCTGTGATGTCAGCTTGGGCGCAATCGCGGGGGCATCGTGCTAATATGCTGTCACGCAAGGCCGAAGAGTTCGCGCTGTACGAGGCGGCGGATCGCATCTGGGTGATGGTTCTAGCCGCCCCGTGTCGGTAGTATTTGGGAGATAGCCTTGTTTTCTCGCTTAAATATGCAGCAACAAAACTGCAAAGCGTCACCAGCTTCAAACCACTAACTACATCCAACGAAACGCGATGATTTTAGTATCGTCCGACAGGCCTTTCATCCACCGAACTTCTTGGACATGGGCATTAAGTTGCTCTTCGGTCAGTACCGGCTCCACCCATGTGTAGTGTACCTTCGATTCTAATGAATGCACTTCGAGCTTCTGTAGTCGGTTAGTTAGATTAGGCATATGAACCTCCATTGCCTTTGAGTTCGGCTAACAAATTCGGATCGTGCGCTGAAATGAACGCATCAAGCGCTTCTCCGCACGCTTCAAGCGTCGGAGTATCCAACTGTTGATAGAATGGGTCACCATTTCCCGAACGTGTCTGAACCGATTCCAAGTGAACACGCTGCCGGAAGTCGGATTCAGCCTCATCATCAATTCGATTTACGCGTGCCAATCCAAGCTGTGGTAAGGTTTTCAAGGTATCTGTTCGTTAACATCTTCTTCATCGCTCTGGGGGACTCATGGGGACAAAATCAACTGGATTGTGGCGGACAATTATGGACAACTGTAGACAATAACTATTCGGGGAAAAATATATAGAGCTTGGTATTTACAAACTAAATTGGGGTAGGGTTGGATAATTGTGGACGGCCATAGACTGTAGAGACTTACAGCGAAATCAGTAGGTGAACGGAATCATAATCCGCGTGTCGGGGGTTCAAGTCCCTCCTCCGCTACCACCAAACCCCCCACCTTTTTGGAACGGTTTGAAACCAAGGCGCTAAGGCGGCCCTTCACCTCGACAGGCACGCCGTCTTCCTCGGTCGGAGACACAACGATCTCCGAAATCAAGCCGCGCACCGCATCACGTGCTTTTGGATTCGGATTGCCGTTATGCGCCTGCATAGAAGAGATCATTTCATCCAGTGCCGTGACATACTTGGAAGCTGTCGCTGGATTGAACTCGAACGCCCGCTCCTTCTCTTCAAAGCTGGCCAACACATCCATGGCAACCGAAGCGCGTTCTTTGGCCTCAGTCAACTTTGCCTCTCCTTCGACTCCTTCAAGAATACCCATCTCGAAAAGTTCGATACGACGCGATAGCAGCTTGTTGGCTTCTGCTACCTTGCGTTCAAGTTTCTTCCTGTCTGGTTTGCCGGCTGCGTTGAGTTCGCGACGTTCTTCATTGTAGGCACGGATGAATTCATTGATGTAGGTTGGCGTCGACAGCTCTTTTCTTAGTTCGGCCAGCAGGGCGCTTTCGATCTTGTCGAGGCGAACCTTCCCATTATTGTTGCATGAGCCACTCTCTTTAGCCGCAGAGCAACGAATCCGGATAGCACTGCCCTTTCGGTCATGAATAGACATGCCACCACCGCAGCAACCGCACCTAAGCAGGCCCGAGAAAGGACGCAAGGGTTTGCGAGTCGACTTTCCGGAGCGCTTATTTTCGGACTGCTTGGCCAACCGTTTCTGAACCGCATCCCACAGTTCCTCATCGATTAAACGTAGATGCGGAACCTCTGCATACTTCCAGTCTTCGGCCGGCTTTTCGCGGCTGACTCTTTTTCCCGTTGTCGGATCGCGCACCATCTTGACGCGATCCCAGACGAGGATGCCCGCGTAGAGTGAGTTGCGTAGGATTCCATAAGCGCGCTTCTTATTGCCGTTCAGCGTGGAAGCGTTCCACTTTGGCCCACGTGGCGGCAACTCACCCTGAGCGTTGAGATCATGAGCAATATCTCGCGGGGAGGCTCCTTTAGAGTAGGCCAAAAAAATTCGGCGTATAACTTTCGCTTCGTGTGCTTCGATCTGAAGCTCACCGGGTTTCCCCGATATGGGTGAGTAGCCATAAGCCTTGCCGCCGGCACTCAAACCCTTGGCAATGTTGCCTGACATTCCGCGATGAACTTTTTCACGGAGGTCCTTAAGGAACATCGTACCATAAAGGCCGCGGAAACCGATTTGAAGCTCGGACTGAACCCCTTCACTGGCAGAGATGATATCGACGCCTGCGAAGCTAAGCTGCTTTTGCACATACTGAAGATCTCCGATATCTCGGCTAATTCGGTCGACGCATTCGACAACCAATGCATCAATTTCGCCAGCTCTCGCTGCTTCGAGAAGATTGGCAAGGCCAACTCGCCCGACCAGGGTCGCGGATGACATGGCCTTGTCTTCAAAAACTTGGACTAATCGGTATTTCTCGCGTCTCAGGTAGCTTCGGCAAAGCTCCACCTGATCTTCAATGGAGCGCTCCGATTGGAGCGTGGTCGAATAGCGGGCGTAGATCGCAGCGCGGCGTTGCATTCTCTCGAGTTCCTCGCGTCTTGTTGTGCTGCCGCCCGGGCCAATTCCCGGACGAGCTCAAGCAAACCAACATCTGGCGTCGGGTTTTGCTTTGCTGCTGGGGACTTGGTGATCTCTTCACAAATCGAAAAATCGGTTTGGATCGGTTTTTGAACTGTCATGGTGCTCGCTTTATGTTTCAACGAGCGTGAGATCGGTCTCCTTTGGAAAATTTAGAAACGCAGTTTAATCCGAACGGTTCGGAGAGCGAGAAACGCTCTCCGAAGGCTGCAGGCTAAGTCTGCGTTTCAGCGATCACTCGACGTGTTATTCGGTCGGCTCGACGGAGGTTCTGGATGAGTTGAAGACATCTTTGAAGCGCCACCAAAGGTTCAACGCTCCGGTTCAATTCGGCTGCTCGATTTGTCAGCCGCTTGTTGATCCAAGCACCGCCCGGGCAATGCTCGTCTGCAATCACCTCGCTCACCCATCCGGCTTCTATCTCAGCCAAGACAGGTTGGAGCAGGGATTCGAGATCATTGAGATCGCGATCACCGAACATTTCACCCGCACGGAGGCGTGAGCCAAAACGATAAGCAATGCGCGCGCCACTGGGCGCCAGATTGTCGATTAGCGTGTCGAGTGCCTTCGACGCTGAGGGCACTATGTTGAGCGCATCGAGGATCGCTGCCTCGATGGGCAAAAGCTGCTGTGCGATGCTATCATACATAGCGCACCTCCCGCGTATCCGGCCGTCCCTTGCGCCGCGTTTCAACCGTGACGGCGCGTATCTTTCGACCCGAGCCTCTGCTGCCGAACCTACGGGAGCGCCGGATATCGCGTTCTGCATGTATTCGTGCGCGAACGCGATGAAGTCGATCCAGCGCTGCGTCGGCGAGTTCACCCAATACGGGCGTTCCATCGGAGTTTCTGTCGAAGCCGCTGTTGTTGACAGATACGGAAACACGTCGAGCCGCATTGAAGCGTGTTGGCGCCCTCAAAGAAGCCTGTTCCCGCTCCTCTTCCGAACGCACATCGACGCAATAGGCCTGCTTGCGTGGACAGGGGTTCGTTGTGCCGTAAGCCAGAACCGCAAAGCGCTCACCGGCCATTTCCTCGACATCAATAACCAGCGACGGCCGAACTTTGGGATCATCCTCTCCCATCGTTTCATGGGGGAAGCGAAACGCGACGACATCGCCAACTTTCAAACGGGATTTCCAGTTCTCGGAGGGCAGCGCGATTTCAGTTTGAAGTGTCATGAGACATCCTTCATCGAAGTTGAAAAGAGCCGCGTCTTCCACCGTGTTTGGGCTGGTTCCCACTTTCGGCTGCGCGACATCCGGACTGCGCAGTCGAAGGTGGGCGACCTGCCTTTTCCGCTGTTTCGGTTCTCGTCCGTGCGCTGTTGTCTGGTCTGTTGCAGCTTACCGATCTGTCGCCAGAGTGTTCGAAGTGTTTCCAATGGGTCGGTTGACGGGTGTTTCCGACTGCTGTGCCTCTGTTGGAGGGCCACAGAGTTCTCTGTGTCCAGAATGGTTCCCCTGTAGTGGACATGGACCTGTCCGGTCCGGAGCAACTGATAGCTCGGGGAGTGTTCCTGCCTTCTTGCGCGCGTAATACTGGGACCTACCAAGACCATAGTTCCGCCAGGGCTTGTTTCTCGATGCGCTGTTTTCGAGCAGGTATTGATCTCGCGAGGTACTCCCCTGAACAGCACGCCGTGCTCGTTCCCGTTCAGCTTTTCTGCGGTGGCGCTCTTCCGCTGGCATCACCTGACGCATGCTCAACTGACGCGCCATATCGGCTGATACGTCGAGACGCTCCGCAACAGTCGAGCCGCGGTAACAATATCTCTCGCTCTCGCTTGCATTGTCGCAAGCTTGCAGCTTTGACTTCGCAAGAGCCTGCTTGATGATTGCGTTTGTTTCGACCTGGCATAGCCCGGGCGTTGCCGTGTCTGCCGCTCGTTGAATGTGACCTTCGATGGCCTGGGTATCTGACTGATGGGTCAGGCAGGTGGCATAGAAATGCAGCCATGTGTTTCGGTACCCCACCGGGATAACCCCACCATGGTGAATCCGGTAAGCCTCAAGATCTTTGCGTATCTGTTCAAAACGCTCAGCTTGCGTCAAACCTCTGGGCATTGTCGGGGCGCCCGATGCCCGTTCCTGACGCTGCTTGCGGCGCTCTGCGAGTTCGGAACGAGTGGGCCGCCCGACGGCGGCAAAAATCTGATCGGCAAGGACATCGAAATCCTGGCGTTGGCAATTCCCACCAGACACCTGAACGACCCGGCCCGATTTCTCGTTTCGAGTGCCGGGAATGCGAAAGACGCGAGCTGGGTCATTGCAAGAACGATCCGAACCAAAGGGAGCAAGCAGATCCATCAATGCCCTGATTGCCGCCTGCCAGCGGGATAGCGCAGCAGGTGGCATCGAATGGATCAACCAGATTGCGGCCAGTCCTCGTCCCGTTCGCAAATAGAATGATGGCTCAGAGACACCGCGCATCAGAAGATGGCCCGCGACGGCTGCCTGAACGTCTTCTTCACCCTCAGCGCGCCAGCCGGGATCATTGTGATAGTCCAGATCGACATATAGCGAATTCAGGCTGACCAATCCTGAATTGCAGCGTGTGCCCTTAAACCGGTTCAGCGAGATAAACGATGTCCGATCCAGCAGCGCATGAAGACACGCTACAATCCCATCCGGAGAGCGTGTGAATTGTTGGCTTGGCTTCTCGGAATTCTTAATCAGAACGGCAGGATTCCCAATCACTCCTTGCGGATGGAGGAGTTGAACGTATTCCTCTGGTGAAACGGTGTGGGTGTCATCTGAATGCGGGGCAAAGTCGCGCGGATCGGTGTGCTTCATCCGCGGGAATTGGCTCTGCGGTCTTCGACACAGAAAAATCCAAGCAAACAAAGGTGTGGCCCGGGTGACGCCCTATTCCTGTCAACCGATCAACGGCACGAGTCCAAATAATGTAGATCGCATCCAGTGTTGTGCCCTGCAAAAACTGGCTTCGGTGTCATCGCGTACGCTGACGCGGCTTGCGTGTTCTTACACGCCGTATGTTGGAATCCCGATCATTCTGCTGGAGCTGAGGTGGGCGATACGCCTCAAGGTCGACGTCAGAGGAGAATTCCTCATCGAGGATGTCTAATGGATCGATGTTTATGCCTTCTGTCGCCCATCGAACCGCTTTCTGGTATGCTGTCTCAGTTCTTAGACATTCTATTTGCGACGAAGCTTCCAGCGCTGCTTTCACTTCGCGCTCGGATCTCGCCTCCAACATTCGACGTTTCTCATCGCTGACCGTTTTCTTGCGGGCAGCCTCTCTCACCCGCGCGATACGCTCCGCTTCGAGGTCGTCTCTCTGACGCTCCAGGGCGCGCAGCTGCAACCAAGAGTGCCAGAGTGTTGAATTGTGTTCTTGGACAGCCTGACGCCGCACTCCGGCAACTGTGTCGTCGCTTCCGCTTTCTTGCAGTCTGCGGCGCGACCTTGCAGATCTGCGTGGCCCGACATGATCTTGTCTTGCCATGCCATGCGGTGCATCGCCCGTCTTGGCCATTTCGGCATACGAACGAAGATCAACCCGCGCTGGAGAGCCAATCCTGCGCAGGGCCGCGTTGGTCCGCTTTTCCCATTCTCCACGGATAAGCTTGATTTCTCCTGGGCCTGAGGTTCTGTCGTCAAGAACACGCGTTTTCTCACCAAAATCGCCCGTGATCCTATCAACCTTCCGCGTCGTCATCAGGATGTGGGCGTGGAAATTCAGGTTGGTCTTCGATGGGTTGAAGAGCCTCTGCTCGTAGTCTTCTCGCGTCAGTTCGAGTTTGCCCGCACTGTGTTGTTTCTCTTCCTCAGGGCACAGGAAACGCGGCGCGTGAATGTCGGCTTGAACGGCAACGCCGTATTCATCGCGAAGCCAGAGGCAGAAGCCGCGGACAAGACGGACCTGCTCGGGAAGCGGTAGCTCGCGTGGCAGGGATGGGCGCAGTTCGCGGATGACTCTTGCATTCTTTCGGCGTTCAGAACGCTCGGCTGCGTTCCAGAGCTCCTCGGCGTTTCCTGTCCAGTTGATCAATTCATGCGACAGGAGGCCACCCTTTCTGCCCGGCGAAAACCGTCGTCCAACCCGCGCATCCCGGAATGTGGTGCGCGCAGTGTAGGCGGCGGATTTGACGGCGGAGCGACCGTCGGCACGAGAATGCAGGATGACTTCGAGTCTGCTGGCGGGGTGTATCATGTAAAGGACATCGGGCTCCAACCCGAACTCCGCACAAAAAAGCCCGCGGCAGGCGCGCAGGCAAACCCCAAGTTTGCGTAACTGCGCGCATTGCCCAACGGGCATGCGGACGGCCGCTCACAAGGCGGCCTGGCGGAGTCACGTTTTCACGCAGGGGGAGCGAAGCCGGGATCCAGGCCGCATTTCCTGTTCGACCACTGAAAAGGGAGGACGAAATGGCGGACCTGGATCAACAAATCGAACAGGCGCGCGCGAGACTCAGGGACCTCCAGGCCCGGGCGAGCAAGCAACGGCGTCGCGATGAAACGCGCAAAAAGATTATCTATGGCGCTGCTGTTTTGAAGCTTCTCGAGGAAATTGAGAGAGACAAAGCTGATCGGTTGCTCAAGCTTCTGCACGAACGTATCTCACGCGACTCAGATCGAGAGCTGTTAGGGCTGTAAACCCAGTTAGATCTTCTTGAGGCACTGCACGCTCTCAGAAGGGTTGGCTGACTTGGACCTATTGAAAGAAAAAAACTGGCGCGGCTCACCGCGCTCAGTATCGTCAGGTCGCGACGTGAGAAACATCCTTGTCCGGCGAATAAATGTCCAGGATGTTCCAATGACCGGTCGTTGGTGTCGGGTTGTTGATCATTGGCACATCCAGCACGGTTGGTTTGCCGCTGGCGATTGCCGCTTCCAATGCAGGCAACAACTCGTCAGCAGCGCTGAGTCTGTGCCCTTCCGCGCCGTAGGCTCGCGCTATGTCGGCATAGCCCGGTCCGTTTGCGGGTGCGGCGGCTGATCCGGGGAACGTGGTTCCATAGGTCAGACCGTAATGCGCCTTTTGCAGACCTGCTATGGTTCCGAAGGCATTGTTGTTCATGACCAGCCAGATAATGCCCAGATCGAGTTCGACGGCCGTTGCCAGCATCGACGGGTTTTGGCCGAAACCACCATCGCCAACAAGGCTGATCACCACACGATCAGGTGCCGCCAGTTTCGCGCCGATCGCACCCGGAGGACCGAAACCCATCGTCGCGAACCCACCCGGGGTCAGGATTGAACCCGGCGTCAAAATGTCAAACTGTTGCCCGACACCGTTCTTGTTCCACCCAACGTCAGTGGTGATGATGGCATCCTCAGGCAGTGCCTGGCGGGTATCTGCCAGAATACGCTCGGGCATCATCGGAAAGGCCGATGAGGTCGCCATTTCCACGTTGTGCGCTTTGAAGTCCGTCCGGAAGCCAGCGATCTTCTGTTCCAGAGCGGGGCGTTTGAAACCGTCCGGATACATCTCGCGGGCGACCCGGTTGAGGACGCGCAAAGCGGCCTTGGCGTCAGCAACGACGCCGATCTCGGTGGGATAGTTCCGACCGATTTCCTGCGGTTCGATGTCGATATGGATGACCTTCGAGCCAGGAATGTTGAACGTATAGCCGGGATACCAGCTGGAACAATCGGCCTCTTTGAACCGGGTTCCCACCGCAAAGATGTAGTCCGCATTCAAGCAGGACTGGTTGACCAATTCGGTGCCCCAAAACCCGGTCATTCCCAGTACAAGCGGATGGTCGTCTCGCAACGCGCCTTTACCCATCAGGGAATGCGCGACTGGAAGGCCCATATGTTCAACAAATTCTCGCAACTCCTCGCTGGCCTGTGCCAGAAGAATACCACCCCCGACATAAGCGACTGGGTTTTCGGCTTTAGCCATCGCTTCGACAATCTCTCCCGCTGTCTCGTCGTCAATCGACGGTTTCTTGAGCGCACGCGTGTTGTCGCGGATACGGTCGAAACTGTCCGAGGGGATCACCTCTGAAAAGATGTCCATGGGGACATTGACCAGTACCGGCCCGGGCTGGCCGCTTTCAGCGAGATGAAACGCCTTTTCCAGAATCTCGGCCATCAGGTCGGCGCGATCCACGCGCCAAGCGCGCTTCACGAAGGGTCGGTAAATCTCCCATTGGGCTGCGTCTGCATGCAGGTTCACTTCCTGATGCGGATGTTTACCGTAGTAATGCGTGGGAATGTCACCCGCGATCACGACCATCGGGATACAGTCCAGTGCGGCGTTGGCGACCCCGGTGGCGCAATTGGTCAGCCCCGGGGAGAGATGGGACAGCACCACCGAGGCCTTGCCCGTCACGCGGGCATATGCATCCGCCGCGTGGCTGGCGATTTGTTCGTGTCGTACTGTGACGAAATCGATGGGACTTTCCGCCAGCGCAGCCAGAACCGCAATGTTCGTGTGCCCGCACAGGCCGAAAACGTGCTTGACCTCACGACGCTCAAGGAAATCGACGATGTGCTCAGCAACGGTTTTGCCTTCCAATTTAGCCCCGTCCATCACGCGACCTCCTGTCCGTAGAACTCACCGAACAGGTCCGGCTCCGAGGGGCGATCCTCAGGGATCGGACGACTGACCCAGGTGTAGTTCATCATGTGTTTCATGGTGACGTTTTCGTTGGTGATGTTGCCGCCCCAAATGCCGCAGCCCAGGCTGCTGGTCATAGGCATGCCATTTGTCCAGGCACCCGCATTGGCCTTGGATTGAGGCTGTCGCACCATCATACGGCTGACCGGAGCCAGACGCGCCAACCGGTCGATGTGATCGTCATTGTGGCTGTAGATGCCGCAGGAATGGCCCTTTCCCCCGGTGTTGTAGATCTGGCTGACCGTGTCCAGCGCATCATCGAACGTTTCGAAGTGATAAAGCGCCATCAGCGTGGTCAGTTTTTCCTTGGAGAACTTGTGCTGCGGCCCGATTTGCCCCTGATTTTCAACCATCAGAAACTTGCGATCTTCGGGGATGCTAAAACCGGCGACCTTGGCCGTTTGCTGCGGCGGACAGGCAATGGTCGGAAACGTACGGTTTCCCTTTTCATCCCACATGGCCGCTTCGAGCATGGCCTTCTCTTCATCCGAACACAGGTAGCCTCCCTCGGCTTGAAGCGCCTTAACCATATCGTCGTAAACTGAGCGCTGGATGATGATGTTGCCGTCGGCCGAGCAGCCCGACCCAAAGTCGGAGGTCTTTGAAATACGGGTATTCTGCGCGGCGATATCCAGATCGGCAGTCTCATCAATGACAATGGATGAATTGCCTGCGCCGACACCATAGGCTGGACGCCCTGAACTGTACGCCGCTTTGACCATGGGCTTGCCGCCCGTCGCCAAAGTCAAGTCGCAGATCTCCATCAGATGTTGCGTCAATGGGATCGAGGGTTTGCGAATGGATTGAAACAAGTCCTCGGGGGCACCGGCAGCACGACAAGCTGCACGCATGACTTCGACCATTTCATAGGTTGTATGGGCGGTTCGTGGGTGCGGACTGAAGATCACCGCATTCCGGGCGTTCGCGGCGGAAACGCCGGTCACCGGTGGCGTCATCGCCGGGTTGGTCATCGGGATCAGGGATGCGATGACGCCAGCAGGTTTGGCATATTTGACCAGACCCTTTTCCTCATCAACCTCGACAATACCGGTCGATGGCGTGCGCAGGACATCACGCAATACCATATGGATTTTGAAGCGCTTCGCAGGGCGTCCTTCGCGATCTCCGATGCCGCTCTCGTCCACGCCTTGCTGGGCCAGACGGGTGAAGGTTTTCTCGTTGCCTGCGTACCACGCAATGGCCTGAGACAGGCGGTCCAGCCTGTCCTGATCCCAATCCTCGATCTCGGCCATGGCAGCGCGGGCGCGTGCCAGCATATCTGCCGCCATGTTGCGGTCGTTTTCAGTGAGCTCTTTGCCCATGATGATCCTCTTGGTGTTTTGGAATTGCAGCATCAGGCGTGCGGCGCTGTGACCGCGCCTCGCCAAATGTTCGCTTGGCGTGGCTGAGACAGCGACGCGCGTGTTCTTCATATCCCAACTCGGCAACGCGGCTTTGGTTGGGCAGTTCAATAGAATAGTCGACGGGCGGCATCCGTTCGATGATGCCGTTGAAATCGATCCAGCCTTCGCCTGGGTACAACCTTGCATCACGGGCCAACTGGATCATGCCTTCGCGCGTATCGGCGATGCCGGGCAGGCAATCAGAGATATGCAGGAAGTGAAACAACTCCGAAGGGACGTGCAAGAGCTCTCCCAGATCCACGCGGCTGAGGTGCAGATAGAGCGTATCGACCAGAATACCGCCGTTGGGTTGATCAGAAGCGCGGACAATATCCAGCGCCTCATCCAGAGTGCGCAAGCGAGAGAAGCTCGGGAACTCCAAGTCCACTGTTAGCCCGTAGGGCGCCGCCAGTTCGCAGGTTTCAGAATAGACGTCGATCAGGAAGTCACGATCATCGCGGGTATTGGTCCACGCGCTCATGATCATGCGTTTAGCGCCCAATTCCCCACCGATCTCAAGAGAAGGTTCAAAACTGCGCGGATCGACGTCTTCCGTGATGCGCGCAAGTTCGACATCGAGGACTTTCAAGCCAGTGGTAGAGAGAGCAGTTTTGGTGGCCTGCACCTGTGCCCTGTCGATTGGGGATTGAGTGAATTCACCGGGCACATGCATCGGAATGAATCGGGGGCTGACGGCATCGTAACCGGCCCGTGCGGCGATATAGACCAGCTCGGGCGGCGTACAGCCAATCAGCGTCAGATGCGCCAAGGAATAGAGAGAGGGGCGTGTGCCAGCCTCTTCGGGTTTCGCCATGAATGACAGCTCCGGGTGTCTGCGAATCTTATTTTCATCACACGTAGTAAAAAATATCTGATATTTTTTAAAATATCAACTTTTAATACTGAGCGGAGAATAGAAACGCCCGAGCAATAGCCCGGGCGTGTTTAACCTTTATGCTGGCAGAGCCTTAGAGAGTGACCCAGTCACCTCCGGACTGGTGAGAGCGCACGGAGGCATCAATAAACCGGACGCCATCTGCACCTTGTTCGACACTGGGATAAGTAAGCCAATCGGCCGGAACGGTGACGCCATCCCGGCGCGCGGCTACGGCCATGGCAAATTCCATATAGAGGTTGGCCCAGGCTTCGATAATCCCCTCAGGGAAGCCGCGCGCGGTACGGATAAGACGTTCTGCGCCGGGGCCGATGCCATGCCCGTGACCTCGGCTTATGATATTATCCGGTTCACCAAACCGATTGAACTTCAGCTGCTCCGAATTCTCTAAATCCCACTCGAGGCCGCCTTCGCTCCCAAATATCCGCAACCTCAACCCACCCCGATTTCCCGGGGCAAGTCGTGTTGCCATCAAGGTTCCCGGAATTTCATTTTGGTAGCGGGTGAACATGAACACCGTGTCTTCCAAAGGCTTTGGCGCGCCGCAAACATGGAACTCGGCCCTCAGGTCGGTCAAGGGCAGACCCGAGACAAAGCTGGCGAGATGCGCGGCATGGGTGCCGATATCGCCGACACAGCTGGTTGGACCTGAAATCTTTGGGTCCAGCCGCCATTTGACGTGGGGCGCATCAGCAACATCATCGGGCGTCATCCAGTCTTGCATGAACTCGACGTGGATTTGGTTGATTTTACCGATGCCGCCTTCCGCCACGATTTGTTTGGCCTGACGGATTACTGGAAAACACGACATCGCATAGCCGACAGCAAAGATGTGTCCCGTGCGCGCGGTAATCTCCTCAAGCCCCTCGGCCTCGTCGACTTCGTTGGTCAGCGGCTTGTCGCACAGCACGTCAATACCCGCCTCCAGAAACGCTTTGGCCGCTTCGAAATGAACGTGGTTCGGGGTAGTGATCATTACGGCATCCACGCCATCCAGGCGCGCCGCCTCGGCCTTTGCCATCTCGGCGAATGACGCATAGCACCGGTCGGCCGACAGAAACCACTCGACCCCACGCGCCTTGCTGCGCGCAGCGTCAGAACTGAGCGCGCCAGCGACGACCTCCCACAGGTCGGTCATCCGCGCAGCCGTTGCTTGCGTGACGGAGATCCGTCCTCCGCCAACAACACCCAGCCGCAAACGGCGAGACAACCGAGGGAAAGGGCCGTCGAAGTTCAGGTCTTGGGGTAAAAGTCTCTCAGCCATTCTGAATCTCCATTTCCGAGACCCGTACGCCTTTCGGCAGCATTTCCACCGCCATGAAAATGCTGGGGGTAATCGTCTCGTATTGATGCCAAGGATAGTTGCCTTCGGCGTCATACATCGGTTTGTGCGTCGTGCCAGGGGCCATGAATTCTTCGAGGTAAAGGGTTTCAACATCCCGCTCACGGCATTGCTGCATTTTGCCAAAGCCTACGATTTGCGTATGCACTTCGCGAAACCCCGGTACCGGGCAGAACGGATGATCCTTGTGCAATCCGACATTCAATGGGACCGAACCTGAATGGTACATGGTCAGTCCAACGTTACCCACGAAGACCTTTGGCGACATGTAGTGGCTGACACCGCGCAGACGCTCCTCTTGGCGAACATCAAATGCAGATGGCCATGTATCTTTCACCCATGCGAACAACTCGTTCTCATCGGCATGGGCGTCGAACCCGTGGACAATTACTGCGCGTTCCACACCTTTGAGTGAGCTATCTTGCACGATAACAGACGAAAGCGGTGCAACGGCCTGATCCTCGACAGAGAGATTTCGCCGCCCAAGGTTAAGGACGATGGCGCGACCCTCGACAGAAATTCTGTCTTCACTGGTGATGTGCTGGACGCGAAAGAATGGCTGGGCAAAGTCGAGTGTCTCAATCGGCATGAACCAACTCCTTCCTCTCATTCAATAGGAAATCGACCGGCAGAGGCTCCGGAGCCGCGCAACGGCTTTCTATGGTCTGATAGGCACCAAATTTCGGCGCCCGCTCGATCGCGTCCATGACCTCGAAAACGTGGTAGGCAAGCGCTCCACTTGCACGGGGTTGGCGTCCTTCTTGCGCCGCCAGGGCCAGATCCATAAGGCCGAGACCACGGCTGTCCTCATTGAACCCATGTTTGTTGTCGACCACCTGCCAGCCTTCGCGACCGGTTGGGCGCGGCTGATGAGACCAGCGCGAGGTCTCCCGCGTTTTCAGCCAGACATCCCCTTGAAAGATATTGGCACCATGAACCGGGTCAGGGTCTGGGATGCTAATGGTGCCGTTTTCACCGTAGATCTCGAACCGCGGCGTTTCGCTGTCCCAGACGTCGAAGCTCATGGTCATCGACCCTATAGCTCCGGAAGAGAACTGCAGCAGGCTTAGGGAATGCGTGTCGACCTCGACATCCATCCATTCTCCGTTGCGAGGGCCATTTTCGATCATCCTTTTGTCGAACGTGCGCCGAGCCATTCCGGCGACGCGGTCAATTTGCCCAAGGCAAAAAATCATGGCGGTCAGGTAGTACGGCCCAAGGTCCAGCAATGGCCCACCACCCGCCTTATAGTAGAAATCCGGATTGGGATGGTGGCGCTCCGTCCCGTGGGTCCCGACATGGGCAAAAACCCCTGTCGGCTTGCCAATGGCACCCTCGTCGATCAAGCGCCGAACGGTCTGCCAGCGACCGCCCAGAAATGTGTCGGGGGCGCAACCGACCAGTAACCCCTTTTCAGAGGCCATGTGCAGGATCGCCTTTCCATCCGTTCGATCCATAACCAGCGGCTTTTCTGAATAGACGTGTTTGCCCGCCTCCAGAGCGCGCAGGCTGATTTCGGCATGGGCCGCCGGAATTGTCAGATTCAAAACGCAGTCAATTGTCGGATCGTAAAACACTTCATCTGGTGTGTAAGCCTTGGCGATGCCGTATTTATCCGCCTTCGCGCGGCTTTCCAAAGGATCGAGGCTTGCGCAAGCCACGACCTCTATGTTCGAGAATTTGGATAGTGTTTTTAGATAGATATCGCTGATACGACCACAGCCAATAAGGCCGACCCGGAAGGATTTCGATGTCTCACGTGTCATCATTCCTGTCTTCGTAGAGGGGTAAGTAATTTGGGGGCATCGGCCCTTTATTTCGGCCACCCTGGTTCATCTGTTCCCAAGCGTGGGCGAGTATTCCGACCGAGCGGGACAGGCAGAACAGCCCTCGCGACAAGGGCGCAGGAAAGCCAAGTTCGCAGAAGATCACGGCCGTCGCTCCGTCAATATTCATGGCAATTGGCCGACCGCCTCGTTGACGACCGAGTTCGGCTTGAACCTCTTCTCCGATATCGGCAAACCGGCCAGAAACTGTGCCTTCTGCCGCCGCATCACGAACAAGTTGCATCAAACGTGGTGCGCGTGGGTCGACAGGCTTGTGAAACCTGTGACCAAAGCCCGATACGATCTTGCCGTAGGTCTCGCGCCAACTGTCCAAGCCATCCCGAACAGCGTCATTCAGCGAACCTCCTGCATCCATGCGGGCGGCGATATCATAATACAGCTCAGCACATTGCTCTCCTGCACCTCCATGCACGTCGCCCAGCATGTTCACCGCAGTCGCCATCGCATTATTGAGACCTACCCCGCAGGTGGCAGCCATACGCGCAGCCGCGATCGAGGGGGCCTGCGGACCGTGATCCACGCCTGCGACCAAAGCAGCCTCGCACAGGCGCGCCTGTGCGTCGCTCGGCAGATCGCCCCGCACCATCAGCCAGATCATCTGCGGGAAAGATACGTTCCCGATCAGGTCCTCTATGGCGTTGCCACGAAAAGCGATCTGACCGGGCTTCATGTCGATGATGGAGGTACGCCACCATTGGCGGATAGCTTGCTCGTCGTTTGTCATACCGTTGCACCTCTAAACTCGCGCATGCGCTGCTGACGAAGTGAATCGAAAACGCTTTGAAGACGACTGATTGAGGCGGTGCAGCCGGTGAAGATTTCAAAAGACGCTGCAGCCTGATGAACTGCCATTCCAGCACCATTCATCACTTTTAACCCAGTTGTGCGGGCGCTTCTCAGAAGGTGTGTCTCGAGCGGGAAATATACTATATCTGCCACCCAAGCATCCGGCCGCAACAATGATGGATCAATCACCGACCCGGGGTACTTATCCATCCCGAGCGGTGTTGCATTGACCACTCCGTCCACAAATTTGACCCGTTCCAACGAAATCGAGGGGGAACCCTGAAGCTTTGCACAAGGGCGCAAGACCTTTAGTCGACTGACCAGCGCCTGCGCTCGGTGGAAGTCAGGATCGATGATCTCCAGGTTTCGAACACCTGAATCAAGCAAAGCCAAAGAGACTGCACTGCCCGCGCCTCCAGCACCAAACATGAGAACCGTTTCAGTCTTCGATGATCCCAAAAAATCTCCGAAGGCACTGTGGAAACCTATGTAGTCGGTGTTGTGGCCAACCATTCGGTCGTCACAAAAAACCACCGCGTTTACAGCTTGAAGCTCCTCAGCGGTTTTGGAAAGCTCATCGAGATGATCAATGACTGATGCTTTGTAGGGGTGTGTCACGTTGACCGCCGCACAGCCTAATTCAACTGAGTAATGCAATAAATCAGCGACCGACATTCCACGAAATGGCTCTTTTGCCGTGTCGATCCTACCGTAGCTCAGATCGATACCCTGCGCCCGGCCCTCCGCCTCGTGCATCTCAGGCGTCATGGAGCCAGAAATCCCTTGTCCGATCAGTGCGGCCTTCATATTAGGTTGTTCCTTCCGCCACGTGGTGTCGCGTTTGCGCCGCTAATCGAAACGCAGCGTTACGCGCGCCATAGCCGGCGTAACCAGTTCGGCGCTCAACAATTTCAAAGAAAAAGCCGTTAAAGATGGGGCGACTGTAGATCTGAAAATACTCGGCACCCGCCGCCTGGTCGTAGAGTATGTTATCCCTGCGCATTTGGGCGATCAGGTCTTCACTTAACCCGAATGTCGCTTGCAGATCAGCGTAGTAGTTTTCTGGGATGGACAGACTGGGAAAGCCGGACTTCCGCAATTGGGCCGAGGTTTCAAATATGTCGTCCGACTGGAAGGCGATGTGCTGAACACCGGCGCCAAAACCGTCTTCAAGGAATGAAGCCGCCAGTGTTCGACGCCCAACTGCTCCATTCAGGTTTAATCGCACTTCGCCCTCGGGGCTTTCGATGGCTTGGCTTTGCACAACACCCGACGGGTCGGCAACGTTCACGATCGGGGATTTTGCCATCTCAAAAGTCGAAATGTAATAGAGCAGCCAGCTTTGCATCTCATCGTTACGCATCGTCTGCGCCAGATGGTCGATGCGGCGCAGACCGGCGGGCTGGATCGCTTTGGTCTTGGCGACTGGCTCGAACTCGATGTCCCAAACCCGATGCAGATCGGATTTCTCATCTATGAAATGGACAACATTGCCACCAACACCTCGGATGGCCGGGATGTCCAGTTCCCCGGTCCCTACCGGCTGTGAGAAATTCGGCGCGCCCAACGCGGTCGCTCGCTGAACCGTCTGATCCGCATCTTTGACACGCAACCCCATATCACAAACGGACGGGCCGTGACCCAGAAACGCCGAATGGGCAAATCCTTCCTTTTCGGTATTCACGACGATGTTTATCGCGCCCTGCCGCCATAGCTCGACGGACTTGCTTACGTGTTTTCGCTCCATTCGAAAACACATTGCTGACAGCATTTCTGCCAGCTGCGCACCGCTTGTTTCGTCGGCTGTGAATTCGACGAATTCGAAGCCTGACGCATAGACGCGTTCCGGCAGGTCCGGGGTGCCCAAATCGGTTCCCGGCTCGGTCCGTGATACCTCATCCAAGAGGTTCACCAGCGACCTGTAGCTGTCTCGGGCCAGTGTTCGGCCACCGGGTTGAGGAGCTGCTTCGTTGACGCGCGCAATGGACCAAGGCCCCTTGTACCCGGCGCGGGACAACACGCGTACAAAGCCCGCAAGGTTCAGCGACCCAAGCCCCGGCAAAAGCCCAAAGTGCCGTTTGAGCCGACGTATATCCATCTCGAACCGGGGTGCATCGGACAGTTGTACATGGAACAGCCGATCGCCGGGAATGTCCCGAAGGCGGGCTGGTTTGGACCCGTCGGCAAGCGAGAAGAAGGAATTCATGGCCAACCCAAAATGAGGGCTGTCAATTGCTTCGACGACGCGTAACGCCTGCTCATCCGAGTGAATAAGATCCGACCATGGCAAGCCCATATAGGCCAGACGCATCCCCATTTCTTTAGCGATTTGGGCCGCCTCGCCAAGATCTGCGATTACCTGTTCTTCGGTCGCGGCGACATCGACCTCGAAGGCAGATCCGATAAGCAGCAATTCCGTTCCCAACTCGCTCATCAGGTCGAGTTTGCGCTTCAGTCGATCAAAGGCGCGCTCACGTCCGGCATCGGGCTGGCCTTCAAGGTTATGGAAGGGTTGTAGCAGGCAAATCTTCAGGCCGAAGTCCGATGCAATTTCGCGGACTTGCGATGGCGATCCGTCAAAAGCGGTCAAATCCGGTTCGTGTAATTCGACACCCCCGAATCCCGCGTCAGCGATAGCACTCAGCTTTTCAGCCAGATCACCGGGGATCGACGTTGTCGAAACCGAGAGGCACAT
This sequence comes from Ruegeria sp. CF1, assembly GCF_056537445.1. Lineage (NCBI taxonomy): Bacteria > Pseudomonadati > Pseudomonadota > Alphaproteobacteria > Rhodobacterales > Roseobacteraceae > Ruegeria > Ruegeria sp. CF1. The sequence continues at coordinate 18,195 of NZ_JBQFRN010000004.1, forward strand.
TATCCCTGATATCCAAACATACGCGGCAACCACAGGACCAGATCCGGCATCAGCATCATGATCACCAAGGCGAAGATGAGAACCGCGAGGAAGGCCCAGATTTCCGAGATGATTTCGCGCAGCGGAATGTCCGTCACAGCGTTGATCACAAAGAGTAGAATGCCATAGGGAGGCGTGATCAGACCGATCATCGAGTTCACGACGACCAGAACTCCGAAATGCACAAGATCAATCCCGAGCGCTTCGCAGGTCGGAATGAAAAGGGGCACGATCACCAGGATGATCGTTGTTGCGTCCAAGACGCATCCCAGCGCAAGGATCAGCAGGTTTACGAGGATCAGGAATACAATCGGGCTAACATCCGAACCCTCCAGCAGTGCCGAGATCGACTGTGGAATCTGTTCCTGAATGACGATGAAGTTCAGAATGAACGCGCCACCAATGACCACCCCGACGGCGGCGGAGGAGCGCGCGCTGTCGACGAACACTTGATAAAGGCCACGGAAGGTCAGCGCGCGGTAGAACAACGCTGCCAGTAGCAGAGCGTAGAATGCAGCAACTGCGGCGGCTTCGGTCGGAGTGGTGACGCCGCCATATATACCGTACAGCAGGATCGCGGGCATCAGCAGTGCCGGAAACGCGTTGGCGGTTTTAGCCGGCAATTCGCGCAGAGGAACAGGTTCTTCCAATGCAAAGTTCCGCTTTCCGGCCAGATAGTAGTTCATCGCCATGAGGACGACGCCCATGATCAGGCCCGGCAGAATACCGGCTAAGAACAGAGATCCGATGGAGGCCTTGGAAACGAGCGCGTACAAAACCATTGGGATCGAGGGCGGAATGATCGGGCCAATCGTCGCCGACGCCGCGGTAATAGCAGCAGCATAACCTCGGCTGTAGCGGCCATCTTTAGTCATCATTTCAATGATAATCTTGCCGATCCCCGCGGCATCCGCGACAGCCGAGCCGGACATACCGGAAAAGATTAGAGACGCTACCACATTTACGTGCCCAAGGCCGCCCTTGAAACGACCGACAGCGGCTACGCAGAAGTTCAGCAGACGGTCCGTGATCGACCCAGCATTCATGATATTCGCGGCGACGATGAACAAAGGCACGGCAAGCAGGATCGTGCTTTTGTAGAAGCCTTGCAGGATCTTCTCGCCTGCGAGTGCGACGTCCAATCCGGCCGTGCCCAGGTACACTAATGAGGCCAATAGGATGGAATAGCCAATAGGTGTCCCGATGCCTGCCAGAAGAAAGAGAGCGAGCAGGCAGGAAAGAAGTTCAAAACTCATTTGTCTGCTTCCTCGTCCTCTTCGACGTCGACACGGGGATGGTCGTCAACCACGTTGTACCCAACGACCAGTTCCAACTCTGTCTTTGGGGGGCCATTGCGCATGACGTCGAAGAATAGCCACGCGTAGCGCGCTGCGACGACCAGCATGAATACCGCGTAAATCGAGAATACTGTGCGCAAAGGTATCTTCTCGCCGGAAAACGGATTGCGGACAGTCGATGTCTTTCGGATTTTCATCCAATCGATGTAGTCCCACGTTGGAAGGAAGCTGTAGAGCATACCGACCACGATCGCTGCGGCCGCCAACATCGCAAAGACCTGCCGCACGCGCATCGGCACGGAAAGGTAGATGATGTCGAACTTCACGTGATCCCGTTCGCGCACTATGAAAGCGCAGCTAAAAAAGATCACCCAGACCCAGAGGATGCCGATCAGTTCAAGCGTCCAACCGGCGGGGGTAAAGAAGTAGCGCAAGAGTATTTGCAATAGAAAGATTAAGAAGATTGCCGCCAGCATCCCGCCGGCAATCGCTTCGGTCAGTCGGGAGAACCCCTTTATAAAGGCTTTCATTGTGGTTCTCCCTCCCTTGTCTTACTGGGCTCAGTTGCCCAGAGCGTTGATCTGATCCAGAACGCCTTCGGGCCATGAGCCAGCGAACTCGCTGTCCAGATACATAGACTGTACCTGATCGCGGAACGCTGCGAGATCGGGTTCGTAAATCTCCATTCCTTGCTCTTTCAGGAAACTGACAAGATCCTCTTCTTTCTGAAGTTGCTTCTGACGGCCTGACTCAGCTGCCGCGTCCGCAGCTTCCTGAACCTTGGCTTGCTGTTCCGGCGTCAACCCGTCCCAAACTTCTTTGCCAATGGCGATATAGTTGAGGTCGACCAAGTGCGATGTCAGGATGATCTGATTGGTCACTTCGTAAAACTTGGCATCAACCACGGTTGGCAACGGGTTGTCCTGACCGTCAACGGCACCGGTCGACAGAGCTGTGTAAACCTCTGAGAACGCCATTGGTGTCGGGGCAGCACCCAGCGCTTTGCCAAGGAACTGCCACGCATCTGTGCCGGGCATCCGCAGGTTCACGCCTTCCAGATCAGCCGGAGTGCTGACGGTCAGTTCATCCTTGGGTTGGCGCAGGTTCACCTGACGACGGCCCAGATACATGACCGACAGCAGTTTGACGCCCAGTTCTTCTTCGGCCTTTTGCTTAAAGGCATCCATCAAGGGATCGTTGAAGACAGCCACCTGATGCGCGGCGTCCTGGTGGACATAGCCTGCTGTAAAGATCGAAAACTCGGGGAAGAACTGTGCCAGTTCCTGCGCCGAGGTGATCGACATTTCCAGGTTACCCCGACTGATGGCGTCCAATTCGGTGCCTTGAGCGAAGATGGTTCCGTTATAGCTGGGCTCGTAGCTTGCGAAATCAGCGACCATGGGTGCGAAAACCTCGGCCATGGCGACCGAGCGCTGATCGGTCTCCGATCCTGATGTTGCGAGGCGAAGTTGCACTTTGTCTTCCGCCAGCGCACCACTTGTTGCGCTAAACAGAACACCGGTTGCGACCAGGGCCGATACAGCAGCCCGGCGGGTAAGTTTGGTAATCACTTTGCTCCTCCCTGAGACATCATGATGCTTCTTTTTTGCGATTCAGAGTTTTGACCTATTTTGGACATTTTGCAAGATTTTTTACAAAATATCTGATATTTTAGACTGCCGTCATACCTACCATTGGTGTTTTTTGTAAGTTTTTGATCCTGACCGTATCACCTGTTCTGCAGGAATTCTGAATAGCTTCAATAACTTGAAGTGTTCTGAAACCTTCCCATCCAGACACAATCGGTTCTGCTTCGTGCCGAGCTACTTCAACAAAGTGCCTAAGCTGATTGACCAGTGGGTCAGACGCACCCTTCTTCAGCGCGGTTGATGAGATTGGCGTCCACCAGTCCCTTTGCTCACCCTGGTAACTCCACAATCGAAGATCGGGAACGGACAACGAACCATGAGAGCCACCTATCATGTAGCTACTCTCAGTGGTCGACGGATAGATTGGATATTCCTGAGACGTCATCTCCCAGCTCCATGGAGCAACGATGCTGTCGGACACACTTATGGTCCCGATCGCCCCGCTTTCAAACGTCAACAGCGCGCCGGCGACATCTTCGTTGTCGTAACCCCGCTGCGATGAAGCCGACTGAGCCTGAACGGTCACGACTTCTCCGGCCAAGTACCGCAGCAGATCAACATCGTGGACAAGATTGACCGAGATGGGCCCTGCACCGGGTTTCTTTCTCCAAGGCGCAGCATCAAAATACTCGTCTGGCTTATAGAACCAGCAATTCGCATGGACAGCGCGCACATCTCCAATCTTCCCATCGACAATGGCTTCCTTAGCCGACCGGATCAGAGGATTGTGTCGACGATGATGTCCGACCATCAGTGGCACATTGGCCTTCTCCGCTGCTTGAACAAGCTCAAGTGCAGCGGTGGCTTCCACGGCGATCGGCTTTTCGACAAGAACGGGACAACCATGTCGAACACACGTGAGGCCTTGTTCGACATGAAGCGTGGTCGGGGTCGCCAGAACAGCTCCGTCTGGCGTCTGATTTGCAAACATTTCCTCGAGGGTTTCGTAACATGCAACCGCATGCTCAACGGCGTAAGCACGGCCTTCATCGCTGGGGTCGACCACCGCGACGAGATCAACATGGCGCAACGCTCGGATAGCATCTGCGTGGCGGCGTCCAACAAGGCCGATGCCGACAATGGCAATGCGAAAGTTCTTAGACACTTTGCTTCCTTCCGGAGGGTCCGGAAAATCCCGAAACCGATGATTGCGATCGGGCTGCTTTGCCCAACTTGGCTACGACCGTATTGGGGTTTTCGCGATTCCGCAATAATGTATGATATTTTTATTTTTACCATACATCAGTTTGGATTGCTGATGTCTCTGAAAAATGCTAATTGAACGAGGAAACTGATAATATCGGGTGAAACGCATGGCGAAACAGCCGTCTACGATAGGTGCAAGTACCTATCAGCGCATCAAGCGGGACATCATCTTCGGGGAGCTGCAGCCCGGCTCCAAACTGAAGCTGGACGCCTTGAAGGAACGCTACTCGGCAAGCCTTTCGACACTTCGTGAAACGCTGAACAGGCTCGCCAGCGACGGATTTGTCGAAGCCCCAGAGCAACGGGGTTTCCTGGTTACACCAGTCTCCCGTGAAGACCTGATCGAGATATCAGAGCTGCGTGTCCTGTTGGAATGCCATGCGTTGGAGTTATCCATCGAGAATGGTGACACGGATTGGGAGGGGAACCTCGTCGCCGCGCATCATAAGCTGCATTTGATGGAGCAACGGCTTCTCAAAGGAGATGACTCTGAGAAAGAAACCTGGAAGAGGTACGACTCGGAGTTTCATCAAGCAATGATAGCAGCCTGCAACTCCAAGAATCTTTTATCCCTTCACTCAATCATCTATGACAAATATCTTCGTTACCAGATGCTCGTACTGACCTATCGAGGTGAGGTAGCAGCCAAAGAACACAAACACATGTTCGATGCCGCATTGGCCAGAGACGCGAATATGGCCAAGAAGTTGTTGGAAGATCACATCCGAAATGGCCTCGCCCACACGTTGGAGGCTATGTAGGCCATTCCGCCGTGCCGCAATTGCGGCGGCCTCCAACTCGGAGCAACGCGGTGAAGTCCAATATCTTTTGATCGAATTCGCCAGTCAGGGTACCGCTACGACAATTGACCTTTCAGCTTACCCCTCGAAGGTCGCGGCACCCGTATTTTACAGAGTGTTAATGTGTGGGGTTTGTGTCCAAGACGGACCTCCGCTACCAGAACTTCCCAAACAAATACTGCGGCCCTGTTAGCTGGGTTTCCATTTGGATCACGCCCTCGGGTTACGTGCGAGTTCAGACCAAACGCTGCAGTTCTTTGCGCTTCGTCGGTCTGAGGCCGCGAAGCGAGTTCTACCGCAACGTAAAAGGTTGGTTCCGGGCATGAACCGCGTGATTATGGTACTAAATCCGAGAAAATCAAATAAACCGAACGATCGGTCGAAAATGTAGTTGAATACGAACGCAGACCGGGCCAGTCTTTGATCGCGCCGTGTCCGGGGATTCCCCGATTTACTACTGGCATCGCATTTCGTCTGAGGAGGCAGGATCATATGACCCAAGTCATCGGGTATGAGAAAGTGGGCGATATCGCCGTTTTGTCGGCTGAGAACCCACCCGTTAACGCGCTGGGCGTGGATGTGCGCCGGGGTTTGTTGTCTGCGATCGAACGTGCCGAAACAGAGGGCGCGCGCGCGGTTTTGATCTATGGTGAGGGTCGGACTTATTTTGCAGGCGCAGACATTCGCGAGTTTGGCAAGCCGCCACAGGACCCGTGGCTGCCCGCACTCTGTGATCGGATTGAGGCGTCACCCTTGCTGGTGGTTTCTGCGTTGCATGGAACCGCGCTTGGTGGTGGGCTTGAGGTTGCTTTATCCTGTCATTATCGCGTTGCCGTGCCGTCTGCGAAGGTGGGGTTGCCCGAGGTTAATCTTGGTATCATTCCTGGCGCTGGCGGCACCCAGCGCTTGCCGCGTGTTGCCGGAGTCGAGGCGGCATTGGACATGATCACGACGGGGCGGCACGTCCGAGCTCCAGAAGCGCTTGAGATGGGTGTGCTGGACAAAGTTCAGGATGGTGATCCGCGCGAGATCGGCCTGGCCTATGTCAGAGAGCTGCTTGCAACTGATGCACCTCGGCGTCCTGTTTGCGATATGGACCGGCCCGCCCCAATCGATTTTGATGCGGCCTATAACGCGGTGCTGAAGAAGGGCCGGGGCCAACTGTCGCCTGCGATTGCAGTGCGGGCAATACAAGCCAGTTGCGAGGCCGAGGATTTTGCATCCGGTTTGGCACGCGAACGGGAATTATTCATGGACCTGATGGCCTCGGATCAGCGCAAAGGGTTGATCCACGCATTCTTTGCGGAGCGTGCGGTTGCAAAATTGCCCGAGTTGAATGGGGTCGAGCCGCGGAATCTGCAACAGGTTGGCGTCATCGGCGGCGGTACGATGGGCGCAGGGGTTGCCACCTCAGTTCTGCTGGCGGGACTTCCTGTCGTGCTGCTTGAGATGTCACACGAGGCAGCGCGGTCCGCTAAAGATCGTATCGCGGCAAATCTGGCTGGCGCCGTGAGGCGCGGAAAGCTGAGCCAGGACAAACATGATGATATTCTGCAGAACCGGCTGACCCTGGCCACCGACTATGACGCGCTGAGTGGCGTTGATCTGGTGATCGAAGCAGTGTTCGAGGACATGGCAGTGAAGAAAAAGGTTTTTGCGCAACTGGATGCGGTCTGCAAAAGCGGTGCGGTATTGGCGACCAATACCTCATACCTTGATATCAACGAAATTGCCGGATCGACCGAAAGGTCACGGGATGTCATCGGTCTGCATTTCTTCTCCCCAGCACATGTGATGAAACTGCTTGAGATCGTGGTGGCGGATCACACCGCGCCCGAAGTTGTGGCAACGGGTTTCGCGTTGGGCAAGAGGTTGGGCAAGGTGGCCGTTCGGGCAGGTGTGTGCGACGGGTTCATAGGTAATCGGATTTTGGGCACATATCGGAACTGTGCTGATCACATGGTGCTGGATGGGGCGAGCCCATTCCAGATCGATGCTGCGCTGACCGGGTTTGGATTTGCGATGGGCCCCTATGCAGTGTCAGACTTGGCCGGATTGGACATTGGCTGGGCGGCGCGCAAGCGGAAACGGGCCGCAGGCCAGGATCCACGCGTTCGCGACAGTTTCTATGCCGACAAGCTGTGCGAGGCCGGACATTTCGGCCAGAAAACCGGCAAGGGCTATTACATATATGAAAATGGCAAGCGAGGTGGAGAGCCGAACCCCGAAGTGACAGCATTAATCGAAGCCGAGCGTGCGGCCCAGAACATAACTCCACGCGCGTTTACGGATGAGGAGATCATACGTCGCTATATGGTCGCGATGGTGAATGAGGCGGCGAAGGTGGTAGGCGACGGCATCGCGCGTAGACCGCTGGATGTGGACGTTACGCTGCTCTATGGCTACGGTTTTCCGCGCTACTGGGGTGGGCCGCTGAAATGGGCAGATTTGCAGGGTTTGCCGGGTGTATTCAACGATATTCGCAAGTGGGCTGAAGAAGATGCCTTTTTCTGGCAACCTGCACCCCTGCTCGAACAACTGGTGGCCGAGAACCGCTGCTTTGATGATCTCAACAAAGATGCCTGAAGTCTCGGGGCAAAGGCTCTCGTGCCTGCGCAACATTGGCTGCGCCAATATTGCTAGCCGCCTTGGGCCCGGCATCGCGCAAAGCGCGATGCCGGGCCCAACAGGAGGAGGCGTTTCGTAAGAAACGTCGACGACTGGCGGGAGGGTTTGTTGTTAACCCAGTGCACCTTCGGCAGCAGTCCGCACAGCGCGAATATTGTCGCCATAGACCGACGGGTTTGAAACTGACCCGCCTTTAAAAACTGCTGATCCGGCGACCAACACGTCAGCGCCTGCAGCGGCCACCAGAGGCGCTGTTTTGGGATCAACACCGCCGTCGATTTCGATATGAACCCGTCGGTCGCCGATCATCTCGCGCAAACGTCGCACTTTTGCGGTCATGTCGATGAATTTCTGCCCCCCGAAGCCGGGGTTGACGGTCATGACGCACACCAGATCAGTCAGGTCCAACAGATGTTCGACGGCCTCGGCGGGCGTCCCGGGATTCAACGCGATCCCTGCTTTCATTCCCGCAGCGCGTATCACCTGCAGCGTGCGGTGCGAATGCGGCCCCGCTTCGACGTGCGCGGTCAGCACATCAGCGCCCGCATCGGCATAGGCTTGAATATAAGGATCGACCGGAGTGATCATCAAATGCACATCCATGACGGTCTTAACATGTGGGCGAAACGCTTTGACCGCTGGGGGACCAAAAGTGAGGTTTGGGACAAAGTGGCCGTCCATCACGTCCACATGAACCCAATCCGCCCCTTGAGCTTCGATGGCCTGAATCTCCTGTCCGAAATTTGCGAAATCGGCTGACAGGATCGAGGGAGCGATCTTGATGGAACGGTCAAAGCTCATGACTGGCCTCATGTGGGTGTGCTGTTGCGGTGGCGTATACCCTCGACTCGCGTCAATGCATAGGCCTGACTGCGGTGAATCTGATCGATAGATTCAACATACTAACCCGTCAGTTCAAAGCCTGCTCAGGCGCGATAGAAAAGATATCGATCGGGCGCGATGGTCTCGGGGCCTTCAACCTGCGCAAAACCCGTCAACGGTTGCCCTGAAATCAACAACCCACCGGGTCGCATGACCTGTTTGATCAAAGGGCTGAGGCGTGCCGCTTCCGCAACATCTTCGGACTTGATCCCGCGGCCGAAATCGTAGTGCGCCAGCGCGATTGTTTGGCCTGCGTCCGCCAGTTTACGCAACATCGGCTCAGCCTCACCCTGTAGGAAATCCTGTGCCGGTGGCGTGCTGTCGGGATGACACTGCAAGACGCGATCCATCACCCATATACGCCGAGAGGGCAGGATCTCTCGCAGATGATCATAGGTACGTCCGTTACCTAGCCCCAGGTCCAGAACGTCCCCTTCCATGGTGCCGATCTGTGCGGCGGCCCAGTTTAGCCCATCGCGTTGCGCCGTCAGGCGGCGCAGCATGGAATCCAGTCGGCTCATTCGGGCTCTCCTTGCGAGTTCAGTTGCGTGGTGCGGTCCAGGGTGTGCCCGGTCCATCAAGCAGCCTGTGCAACAGATCCTGTGTAAACGTCCAGATGTCCTGATCATGGACCAGATGATGCGTCAACACCCCAAATGCTTCGGCATTGTCTGCGCGACCGGTGCGTCGGTCATGCAGCAGCTCAACTGTCTGTGCGATCAGTCTGTCAGGGTCGATTAAACCGCGCGTCCCGCGCCAGTCGATTGGATCGAGATGTGTGTTTATCTGCGCGAGGCCGGGCGCCGCGAGCGGTATCTTTCGGGGGGTCGCCGTCGACAGTATCCGATAGCCCAGCCCGTGAAGCTGCATGGCGACTTTGGAGTCGATCCGGTTCCATGGCGGAACAAACATCGGTCGCAGGTGCGCACCAAACAATTCTCGCAACCGGGACAATCCAGCCTCGGCATCTGCAACTACCGCTTCAAGGGGCCGGTGCAGGCGAAATTCGGCTTTCTTCTCGTCTGCAGGCGCGTGGTTCTGATGCGCCCAGCCATGCACAACCGGGATCAAAACAGATTGATCTGACACATACTCTGCAAGTGCCGCTTGCGCATCACGCGGGATCACAGCCAGATGGACGGGTAGGCCAAGCGTGCCCGACATGGCGGATAGCTTTTCAAGCTGCGGTGTCACCGCAACTGCATCGTCATCACGCCACCACAAGGGCAGGGTCAATCCTGCGTCCTGCCACTGCTGCAACTCGGATTGCAATGTGTGCCAATCAGGCCTCATCGGCTAGCCTCGTACAAGCCCTCTGCAATTTCCACCGACCGGCGTGCACCATCAAACCCGTTGGTCATAGGGGGGCGTTCAGCACCCGAAATGACATGCTCCAGCGCATTCGCCAGTGAGTCCGCGTTCAGGTCAGAACTGTTAAGCACCTTGATCCCGTTCAACTGAGACAGAGATCTCGCGCGCAAAGTCTGTTCAACCTCTTTGCCATCATCGAAGGGGATTAGAACCGCCGGGGTACCGCTTTGCAGCAGGTCCATGGCCGTGTTGTAACCGCACATGCTGACCGAAGCGGCGGCAAGCGGCAGCATTTGGCGAAAATCAGGGCGGACGGTTTCAAGAAGAACCGATGAACCCTCGGCCATTTGCGAAAGCTCGGCGATCCGCGCATTGGCATCCTGCCCGCCCACCAACAAGCGCCAGCGCCTGTTGGGCATCTTTCGGGCGGCCTCGATGGCCGCTTGAAAGATCGGCTGGCCGACCGACCCGCCACCCGCGCTGACCAATATCTCGCCCTGGCCTATGCCATCCGGATGACTTGGCGCAGCACTTGGGGCCACGAAACCGGTGTAATGAAGGCGCGATGCCAGTTGAGCCGAGACAGGCCAACTGACTTCAAGTTCGGTGATCTTGGGGTCGGAATGGACCAGAACGCCGTCGTAAAACTCTGCGATAACCTCATCCGTTTGGGTTACTTTTGCAGACTTCGATGGCGGTGCAAGAATGTCACGGATCGAACCCAGGATGATGGGCGGCTGAGGTAGGTTCCGCGCGGCTTCCAACGCAGAACGGAATTCTGCGGCCAAGGAGCGCCGCCCGAACGGATAGAGCTCGGTGATCAATATTTGTGGCCCAAAGCTGCGGACCGCCTGCGTCAGAGCGTTGGTGCGCGCAGCGAAATAGGCCGGGTCAGCAACAGTACCACTCTGATCAAGCAGGCGGGTGAAATCGGTGCCGTCAGACCGCAGCGGCGGTAAGTTCAGAAATGACAACCCACGTGTGTCAAGCTGTGGCGCAGGCATTCCGCCCGAGACCATAAACACTTCATGGTCCTGTTCGGCGAATGCGCGCCCCAATGTGAGGGCTCGGCTCAGATGCCCGGTGCCCAACAGATGGGTAACAACGATCATCACCTTCATGGTCAAACCTCACGCGCAATCAATCGAACGGGTTCGGGTTCAGGCCGCATTTCGTCCAGGTTTACGATAAACAGTCTGTTACGCTTGATCTTAAACGGTGCGGGTCCGGCAAAATTCCAGCCCCAGGCCTTGGCCAATATTACCCTCATGATTCCGATGTGGCAGACAGCAAGATTGTCTCCCTGCAACTCGGTCAACCATGGATTAAGCCTTGCCCATAATTCAGCCGGGCTTTCACCGCCCGGTGGCCGATAATCCCAGCCCCAGTCTTCGATGTGGCGGTAACCGCTATCGGGTGTCTCGATCAGTTCGGCACCGCGCTCTCCCTCCCATTCGCCCCAATTCATCTCGGTCAGCGCCTGAGATGTTTTGGGCGCTTTATCCGATACCAACTGCGCTGTTTCAGACGCGCGGCTTAGCGGGCTGGACCAGATTGATGCTGCGTTCCACGGCGATGGCAGGCAATACCCCGCAAGTTCAGCCCGCGCGTCGGTATCCAACGGGATGTCGCTGCGCCCCTGAATGCGACCCGCGCGATTCCAATCCGTGTGTCCATGGCGCAGAAGGGCGAGACGGGTCATCAACTTTTCTCCAACAAGGGGCGCACAGTGGTCCAGAACCGCTCGGTGGCGGATGGCATCAGATGGCGGTGCGCGACATAGGCGCGGGCACGATTGCCCTCAGACTGGCTCAGGTCGGGATGGTCCAGAAACCTCTGTATACGCGCGGCCAACCCTTTGGCACCCGATCCGGTATCGGGATGATCGGAAGGTATCAGCACATCACGAACACCGGGGCGATCTTGTGCTGCGACGGGAACGCCGCAGGCCTGAGCCTCCAGATAGACCATTCCATAGGCTTCATTGACGCCGGGCCAAACGAACAAGGAGGCCTGGCGGTACCGGGCCTGCAACGCGTACCGATCCAGCTGACCCAGAAACCGGACACGAGGTCCGAACCGCGCCATCAGCGCCTCGACTTCCAATCGGGCCGGGCCATCGCCTACCACGTCCAACGCCCAATCCCCTGTCAGATGTTCCAGCGTGTCGGCCAGAATGGTGTACGAGGCCAGCTTGTCCCCCGACCGCATCATTCCCACAGTCAGCATCGGCCCATCACGGGTCGAAACAGGGGGTAATTCCGTGATGGGAAGAAACGGAGGCAGTTCCACCAACGCCTGCATACCGAACCTTTCCCGTTCTAACGTGATCAGGTCGTTGGCAGTGTGGTAGAAAATCACCTGCGCGCTGTCGCACGCGTCATGCGCCGCTTGCGCAAAATCAGCCCATGGGCCTGCAAGCCGGCTGGTGGCGCGGGTACTTTCCAGCTGCACATACGGGATGTCTCTTGCGCGGCTCACGGCCGGGCCGAGCAGATCGGGGGCCTTGTAGTAGTTGTGATAAGTCACCCACAGGTTCGTGTCAGGTGGCAGTTCCTCAGCCAGTCGTGCAGCCTCGGTCGTTGCTTTGCGACGTAATTCGTCCTGAAGTGCCCGGTCGCCTGCCTTGTCGTAAATCCGCAATTGCGAGGCCAGCTCAACAATGTCTCCCTCAGCGCCGAGGGCCTGCATCAGGTTGCGGGCCATTTCGCGATCACCCGAGGGCTTGGGACTGTCGGGGGACTTCATCGGTGCATAGAAAGCCACCCGCGCCATCAGGGCTCGTCCGCGCACAAGGCGCTGAGCCGCTCGGACAAGCGACGTATGCCCGGGTCCATCCGGAAGTCGGCGATCAACCGGTTATACGCGGCCTCAGCCATCTCGGCCGTTCTGGTCGGGTTCCGGGCGAGATCCGCAATAGCCGAGGCAAGAGAGGTCGGGTCATCTGCTGACAACTGACCGTGAATACCGGATTCAATGAACTCCGGGATGGCTGACACCGGCGTTGACAGGATCGGGAGGCGCTGGGACGCGGCTTCCATCAAAACATTGGGTAAACCATCGCGGTCGCCGTCGGCAGCAATTCTGCTGGGCAGGACAAACAGATCAGAGCGGCGCATCTCGGCAATGACTTCCGGTTGATCGCAAGCCCCCATCCACGTGATCCGATCGGAAATCCCTGCGGCATCGGCTTGTGCGCTCAACTCATCGCCCAGATTTCCGCCGCCGATATGGGTCCAATGCCAATTCAGCGATCTGGGGAGTAGCGCGAAAGCTTTGAGAAGCCGGTCAAAGCCCTTCTTTTCGACAAGACGCCCGACTGACAGCATGTGAAAGGGTGCATCCTCTGCACGCGAACACTGCTGGGGAGGTGCAGGAAACCGCGACAGGTCCAGCCCATGATAGATCAGTTCTACCCGCGCAGGATCATCAGCCAGTTCGCGCAGATGTGCGGCACCAATGGCGGTACAGGTTGCCCCGAAGATGGCGCCGTGAGAGGCCAGTTGCAGCTTTTCCCGCTTTTCCCAGTCTGGTGAGGTCCAGATATCTTTGGCATGCGCCGAAAAACTCCAGGGCAGGCTGCGCATGATAGACGCATAGCGGGCGACCGAAGACGGAGTGTGCATGAAATGCGCATACAGCGCCCGCGTTTGATCGGGCAGCTCAGCGGCCAATACGCAGGCCTGACCAAACCGGCGAATTCGGTTGTGAGTCGGGTCTCGGTGAAGGTCTTGCCGCCAGACCTGGTAAGCTTGCGCGTATCCGGGCAGACGAGCTGCAATGTCTCGCGCAGTCGCCAGCCGCTCAGGCTCTTCATAAAGGTATTCCGGCAGGTAATGCACCTGCCCCTTGAGGCGATCGTGCAGAGGATGGCGCTTGGTATCGGTCGGATGGCGCAACGACCAGATATCGAAGCTGTGCCCTGCCTCCTGCAAGGCCACCAATTCTTGCGCGATGAACGTCTCGGACAGGCGCGGCCAGCCTTTGACCAGCACCGCCAGCTTGGGGGGTTCGCGCGTCATCCGGTGGCGCGCTCTTGTTCCGCGCCTAGCAGCGCGTTTATACGATGAGTGACGTAGCTTAGCCCGTCCAACAACCCTGCGCGAATGGCCTGCGAAGGCAGCGGCTGATGGGGCAAGGCGCGGATCGCGCGGATCATTGCATCCGCCGTCAGACCGTCACGGTTTTCATCCAGCATGCGTACCAGACCCAGATCCTCGGCGCGCGAGGCACGAATCCATTGCTCCAGCCGCGGCGTCGTGCGCGGAACAATGACGGCGCGTTTGTCGAAGGACAAAACCTCGCAGAAGGTATTGTACCCGCCCATGCAGACCACACCGGCAGCGCCCGCGAACAGCGTTTCGATCTGCGATTCAAAGCCAACGGCGGTCACACGGCCATTTAGGGCGGCGACACGGGTTTCAAAATCTTCGCGTAGTTCGCCTGACAGGAAGGGCCCATAGACCAGCACAGCGCGGGGTGACAGATCCGGGTCTTTTTCATATGCGGACAGCACCAAATTGACCATCGCCTTGCCATCGCCGCCACCACCGGGGGTGATCAGGATATACGGTTGTTCTGGTGGCTCACCAACCGGCCCAAGATCGCGACGTAGATACCCTGTCCAATGAATGCGCTGTTGCGTCGCCGGGCTGAGGGGAAGGCCTTGTGTAGGATCGTAGACCGATCGCAACCCATATACCCAGATCTCATCATAGAATCGTTCAGTCGCCGAGATCGCGTCCTTACGCTCCCATTCGGCGGCCAGTACTTCGGGCTCATCCAGAACGTCGCGCAGGCCCAGAACCAATTTGGTTGAGCAGGAGTCTTCAAGATATTCAAGCGTCGGCAGCAGCTCACCGCGAAAACCGGTAGGCTCTTTGTCGACGATCAGCACATCGGGGTCGAACTGTTCGACAGATGTCTGGATCAGGCTTGCGCGCAACTCGGTCACATCATCGATGCCCATGCCGATGGTCTGCGAAGCATACGAGCCGTCGGCGCGTTTGGTGACCCCGGGTAGACGGACATGGTCAACGCGACGCGGAAAAGTAAACCGTCCGGCAATGGGTGAACCGGTCAATATGAGGGCCGAAGCGCGTTGATCGGCTTGTGTTATGGCCGCAGCCAGCGCGCGTGACCGGCGCAGGTGACCCAGGCCGAACGTGTCGTGACTATATAGCAGGATGCGCGGTGCGCGGCCGTGATTTTCGTTTTTGATCCCTAGGCTCATGCCTTCGCCTGTTTCGGTTCCGGTGCAACTCCGCGCGTCTGCACCTGATTATCGTAATTCTGCCAGACCTTCTTGCCAAAGGCACAGATTCCGCCGTCCAAATGCGCCAAACATTGCGAATTGGCAACAGCATAATGCCACCGCCGGCAACAGGCGCACCTTGCGATATGCAGGCCGATGGTTCTTCATGCACAAGCCAATTCCGAGACCGGACGCCTCAGGTGGTCATATTCAATTTTTGTTGTCTTGGAAACACTTTATCCCATCCATTGCGTCAGGAACACGGGCTCTCACGATGTTGACACCGCGTGTGCGGATGATTTGAACAGCCTTCTGAGGTTCTATAGTCTTGGACGCAGCTACGAATTGGATGCGATATACGATGAAAATGAATGTTCTGGCCGGGCTGATTTTGGTGATTTGGGCGGCAATGCTGGCCAGTGCAACCGACGCGGTTGCGCAAACTTCGCTTATTCCGGGATACCCAATAGGATCAAGCGAGGAAACCGGTTCTTCAAGCTCTGCCGCTGACAGCGATCTGGCGGCGGCCATTCGATCCGCTTCCGAGGCGGGCGCAAGCGTAATCGTAATCGACAGCGCCGGGCAGGTTGTATCGGCAGCGGGCAATAGCGCCGACGCGACGCCAGAGGCAGATAGCATTGATCACATGGCTGAGGGTTCTCAGCTGATGAAGGCGCAAGAGCGGTTCTCAAAGTTCCGGGATTCCGTACGCTCGCGGATGGAGGCGCTGCCCTATTCGGTCTTTGAGGTCCAATACATCCTCAGACAGACCAGTCCGGACGGGCGGATTCAGACCTATGTCGAGGTGTTGGTCCTGAATGTGTTGTTCCTTTTGCTGGGGCGATGGTTGTCGATCGAAATCTACGGCAAGCGCATCGCGAAGCGTTTGGTGGTTGCGCGCATCAAGGAAAACCCGGTTGGCTATCGTGAGAAGATGCCTTTCCTTGTGTATCGTTTCGTGATGGGCATTGGCGGAACGATCTTTGCCATGCTCATGGCGCTGATCGTTGGCTATCTGTTCTTTGGTGAAGCGGAAGACATATCAATCCAGTTTACCGTTACGGCAATCTTTACCGCATTCTTCCTCTCGCGCACTGTCTCGGACTTGTGGCGGATGGTTCTGTCGCCTTACCTTAGCCAGTATCGCTTGCCGCCTTTTTCAGACCGGGACGCCAAGCGCCTGTATGTTTGGGCGTCAGCACTGGCGACCTATGACATCTCGGTTGTTCTGTTCTCGACATGGGTCGCGGATTTTGGGCTGAACTATAACGTCTATGCCATGGTCTATGGTAGCCTGACGCTGATCGGGGCGCTGGGCAACATACTGATGATCCTGTTCAATGCACGCGCGATCTCGAACGCTATTCGTGGCGGGCGTGCTCCGGATCAGGTGTCTTGGATACTGAAGTTCATCTCTTTCGCCTGGGCGCCGGTTCTGGTGCTTTATATGGTGTTCAGCTGGTTCAAACTGGCCGTTGATCTGGTGCTTGAGGTTCAGGATTCGATCCCGATCGTGGCCAGCAGCTATGCCATCTTTATGTCCGTTGTCGTGGCCTACGGCGCGATGAACTATCTGCTTGAAAGGTATTTTGATCGCAATCGCAGAATTGAGGTGATGAATGCCGACGCAGAAGCGGCTGAGCAGATCGAGGATGAGCTGGTGGCTGATACGCCGCAGGCCGAAAAGCGCAAGCACGCCATTCTGACGTACGAAGACCTTGCCCGTCGTGTGGCAGGCATTCTGGCCTTTGTGGTGGGTCTCTATGCGCTGGTGGTGATCTGGAACCCGCAGGCCAATTGGTCGGATGACTTGCCTATCGAGCGGGCGCTGGATGTGATGGTGATCCTGTTTATGGGTTACATTCTGTTTCACTTCTTCCGCGTCTGGATCGATAGCAAGATCGCGGAAGAGACGGATGACGGCGGTGCTGAAGCCGAGCTGGGCGACGAAGGAGGCGAAGGCGGGCAGAGCCGTCTTGCAACTTTGTTGCCTCTGTTCCGCGGGGCCATTCTGGCTGTGGTCGTTGTGACCATCGCGTTGATTGTATTGATGGAACTGGGGATCAATGTCAGCCCGCTGTTTGCCGGTGCAGGTGTTGTGGGTCTGGCCGTTGGTTTCGGGTCGCAAACCTTGGTCCGCGACATCTTCTCGGGTGCGTTCTTCCTGATGGATGATGCTTTCCGAAAGGGTGAATACATCGACATTGGTGATGTGAAAGGGACGGTCGAAAAGATATCGGTCCGGTCCTTCCAACTACGCCACCACCTTGGTGCGCTCAACACGATCCCGTTTGGAGAGATCAAGGTTCTGACAAACTATTCCCGCGACTGGGTTATCATGAAGCTGCCGTTGCGGGTGACCTATGACACCGATGTCGAAAAAGTGCGGAAGCTGATCAAGAAGCTGGGTCAAGAGCTGCTGAGCGATCCGGTGATTGGTGATAACTTCATCCAGCCGCTGAAATCGCAGGGTGTGATCGAAATGCAGGATTCTGCAATGATTATCCGGGTCAAGTTTATGACCAAGCCGGGCGATCAGTGGCTGGTGCGCAAGAAAGTCTATCAGGATATTCGTGAGCTGTTTGCCCGTGAAGGCATCCGGTTTGCGCATCGGGAAGTCACCGTGCGACTGGCGGATGACAAAGAGGCCGAGGACCTGACTCCCAAACAACGCGAGGCTGTCACAGGGGCCGTTCAGGCCGCGATTGACGAAGACTATCTGGACGATATCGGCCCCGGCGGTGGTGATGATCGCTAGGAGGGCTCCCGCCCCTTTGGTTTGCGTCTCTGGC
This sequence comes from Ruegeria sp. CF1, assembly GCF_056537445.1. Taxonomy (NCBI): domain Bacteria; kingdom Pseudomonadati; phylum Pseudomonadota; class Alphaproteobacteria; order Rhodobacterales; family Roseobacteraceae; genus Ruegeria; species Ruegeria sp. CF1. The sequence goes on from NZ_JBQFRN010000004.1 coordinate 36,054, forward strand.
GAGACGTCAACCAAAGCGTTGGGCCGGGCCGCGCGTCCCGCGCGGCGGCAGCTTTAAGCGGTAAGTGACGGCCAAGTGGGCTGCGAAGTTCCCAGTTTGGACGCAGGCAAAGCCCAGTGCATCTTTGCGGATCCAACGGTTAGCGCCGGCTTCAATCGATAGCCGGGCCCCCACCCGGAAGGTTCGAGCGCATCCGCATAATCGACAGGCAGCGCCTCGGTAATTTCGTCACCGGGATCGCTCTTGGCGAGGGTGGCCAGCAATTCGGCGGTGCGCGCCAGCGAGAGCCTGGCATCCATAACAGCGTGTCCAGATGCGGCTTCGGCGAGCGCCGAGAGCAGGGCGGCAGCCATCAAGTAACCAGTTGCGTGATCCAGTGCCTGAACGGGCAACGGAGTTGGCTTGTCGGCCCCCGCCCAACCCATCCCTGCATGTGCGATTCCGGAACTCATCTGTACAAGGCTGTCAAAACCGCGGCGCGCTGCCCAAGGTCCTTGCCAGCCATAGGCGTCTAGCGTGACTTCAACCCTGTTGGGGGCGAGCTGATCCCGCGTGTTTTTACCCAGACCGAGTGCGTCCAAAGCGCCGGGCCGATACCCGTGGACAAGTATGTCCGCTTGGGCCAGCAGCTCTTGCAGTTTTGCTTTTCCATCGGGTGATTTCAGGTTCAGATAGGCGCAGTGCTTGCCGAGAGAAATGTCAGGAATGACGCCAGGTTCATCCCAGCCGGGTGGATCGATCCTCAGGACCTCGGCGCCGAATCCCGCGAGTGTTCGTGTTGAGACGGGCCCAGCCAGAATGCGGGTCAGATCGAGCACACGCAGCCCAGCAAGAGGTCGCGCGGCAGTCGCCTGAGGTCGATCACGTAGCTGAATATTGCGTGGCCCCTGCCATCCGATCAACGGCTCGCGGGCCAATATGCGTCCTTGCGGATGGTCATGCCACTCAGAGCGGCTGCGCATTGCGGCAGCGACGCCGCCCTCGGCGACAATCGCGGCTTCCAGTTCAGAGATGCTCCAATCCCGAACCGCGCGCGATACCAGCGCACGGTCCGACGCGACTTGCAAAACGTTCAGGGCGGCGGCGCGATGACTGGGCAGGTTGGTGTGCAGCCTGATCCACCCATCAGAGGCCTGATAGTCGCCAGCAATCGCGTCCCAAAGGCTGGGCATATCCCACCCTTCGGGTTTGAAGGAAAAGCCATACCACAAGGAGGCCAGTCGATGATCTACGGCCACCTCCAGAGGTGTAGGCGCCAGGTTCAAGGCTGTCACAAGGCGCGACAGCTCCTGCCCGACTGCCGCAAAACTGGCCGTCGCCAGTTCCGAGACCGCAAAGGCGCTGGGCCGCGCACCCGCCCCATTGACCCTGTAGGTGTCAGGTGAGGGGAGGGCGGACAGCAAGCTCATTGCTGATAGGGATCAAGGCTGTCGCGCAACCCGTCGCCAAGGAAGTTGAAGGCCAGCACGACGACGATGATTGGCAGCATCGGGATCGCGGTCCATGGATAGATTTCGATTGAGGCGAGGTTCTGCGCATCGTTCAGCATCACGCCCCAACTGACCGCCGGGGCCCGCAGTCCAAGGCCAAGGAAGCTGAGGGCGGTTTCGCCCAAGATCATCGCAGGGATTGATAGCGTGGCCGAGGCAATCAGATGCGACATGAAATTGGGTAGCAGGTGCTTTCGGATCACACGACCGGAACTTGCGCCCATCATCTCGGCCGCACGTACGTATTCCTCTTCCCTGAGAGACAGAAATTTTGCGCGGACAGATCGGGCAAGGCCTGGCCAATCGAGAATACCGAGGATGATCGAGATGATGAAGAATACCGCAACCGGGCTCCAATTTGATGGCACCGCGGCGGATAAGGCCAGCCAAAGGGGAAGTTCCGGCAGCGAGCGCAGGATTTCGATCACACGGTTGATGGTCCAGTCGATGCGCCCTCCGAAATACCCGGCCATTGATCCGAACAGGATGCCGAGGAAGAAGGATACCGAAATGCCGATCAGGCCCACTGTCAGCGACAGTTGCGCGCCATATAGGATGCGGCTGAATACATCGCGGCCCAGACGGTCCGAGCCCCACAGAAACAGCGTGGCCCCTTCGGGTGCGCAAAACAGGTGCGTATCGGATTTGATCAGCCCTGCGAGTTTGTATTCTGACCCTTCGCAGAAGAACCGGATTGGGCGCGGATCTTCCGTGTCAGCGACGAATTTCCACTGGAAAGTTTCAAGGTCCGCCTCTGCAACTATTGGATAAATGTAGGGGCCGATGAACTTCCCCTCATGAAACCAGTTGACCGACTGGGGTGGAGCGTACAGGTGCTCTCCGTTCCGGTCATTGGGGCCGTAGGGGGCAATAAAGCCCGCAAAAGGCAGCATCAAGTAGCAGAGCAGCAAGAAGAGGCCAGAAATCAGACCCAGCTTGTGGGTCCTGAACTTGCGCCAGACCAGCACCCAATTAGGGGCATCGAGATCTGCGCGCTCAAGCTGCTGAATAGAGGCCTGCGGGTCAAATGGTGCGTCGTCGACATAGCGACCATCGGGTTTATCGGTCATGCTTCGCGCCCCTCGTAACGAATGCGCGGATCAAGCATGACCAGCAGGATATCGGAAATCATGGTGCCGATCAGGGTCAGCAGAGCCACGAACATAAGAATGAAGGCCGACAGGAACTGGTCCTGCGTTTTCAAGGCAGTCAGCAGGGTCGGGCCGATTGTTTGCAGACCCAGAACCACCGAGACCAAAACCGACCCGGAAACCATCGAGGGCAGCAGGTTTCCAATGTCGGCGACAAACGGGTTGAAGGCCACGCGCAATGGGTATTTCGTCAGCATCCGCGATGGGGACATGCCCTTGGCGATTGCTGTTTCGACATAAGGTTTCCCTAGTTCATCCAGCATATTGGCGCGCAGGCGCTGCATCATGGCCGAAGCACCCGAGGTTCCGATGACGAAGGTCGGAACGATCAGGTGGACAAGGATGGATTTCAACTTGTCCCAACTCATCGGTTGTCCCTCAAAGGAAGGGTCCATCAGTCCGCCGATGGGCAGGTTGAAATAGCGATGGCCATAGTAGAACAGGATCAGCGCCAACAGGAAGTTCGGGGTCGCAAGACCCAGATAGCCTACAAAGGCCGAGGTATAGTCGATCCACGTCCGTGATCTGGCCGCAGCGATGACCCCCAATGGCAGAGCAACGGCATAGACGAATAGAATGGCGGCCAGATTGACCACAACCGTCAACCAGAGCGTATCGCCCACGATCTCGCGCACGGGGCGGTCAAATTCGAAGGACCAGCCATAATTGCCCTGTAACAGGCCCTCGAACCCATGCGGTCCGGGCCAGAAGCCCATCCAGATCAGGTACTGCTCGGGCAACGACCGGTCCAATGAGTATTCCTTGCGCAGAAACTCGGCCTTGGCGACACCGGCGGACTGTCCTGAAGCCTGCAGTTCGGCGATCTGGTTGCTGAGATAGTCGCCGGGGGGCAGGTTGATGATCACGAAAATCAGAACCGACACCACCAGCAATGTCAGCAGCATCGTGAAAAAGCGATACACCGCGTAGCGCAGCATGACCATTTAGCTGCTCCTGAATTAGTCGGCGAAGAAGAACTCGTCGGGACGGTGAATGCCGAAATGTGCGCCGGGTTCCCATGCCCACATGGCCTGCTCAGGCACATTGCGCAGGCGGTTCGACACGACAATAGGCTGCGGTGCGCCGTTCAGGATGCCGATCGCATAAAGCTGGTCGGCGTGAATTTTCAGCATCTCAGACCAGACTGCGCCGCGTTCTTCATCCGTGGAGGCGATTTCCCAATCGTGGGCAAGCTTCATGAGAAGTTCGGCCTCGGGCATGTCTGGTGGTTCGCCCGACCCTCCATTTGTCTGATAGTATTGGCCCCATTTAGGCCACGCCAGAAAGACCTGATCGGTCGGGGCGAGATAGGCCGGCGATGTGTGGCTTTGCGGAATGCCGTCATCCCAGCCGAACCAGACCGACGCCATTGTATTGCCCGAGAAGACCCGGTTGCGCAGAATGTCTCGATCCAATGGTCGCATGACCAGTTCGACTCCGATCTCACGCCAGGTATCCGTGACGATCTGCAGGGCGTTTTCAACCTCTTGCCGCTCACCGGCGGTTTCGATGATCAGCTCCATCGGACGCCCGTCGGGCAACAGTCGGATACCATCTTTGTCACGCTCGGTCAGCCCAGCCTCATCAAGCAGAGCATTCGCCTTGTCGACGTCATACTGTGCCCAAGCCTGCGCATTCGCTTCGTCGTAGAAGGGCGATGCGGGCAGAACCGACATAGCGCCGGGTTGGGCCAGCTTGAAATAGAGCGCCTGATTGATCGTCTTGCGATCAATGGCGAGCGACAGTGCCCTGCGTACACGTACATCGCGCAGAACCTCGCGCCACGCATCGTCAGTGTAGTTCAAATTGGGATAAATCGCGATCTGCGACGCGACGCCTGTTTTCCACAAAAGCGTCTTGTATCCACCTTCAGCCTCGCCCTTTTTCAAGATCGAGGCATCGCGGAATGCCAATCCGCGACCTTGCAAGTCGGTTTCACCCGCATTTGCTTTGGCCGCGACCAAACCCGGTGCGACGATTTCCATTTCGACTACGTCGATATAGGGCAGCTGAACCCCATTTGAATCCACCCGATGGTAATAAGGGTTACGGACAAAGTTGTGCCGGATTTTCTTGCCCGAACTTGCGTTGAGCCATGGCTGCAACGTCGGCAGTTCATGATTGTCGTACTTATATAGATTGTCCAACTTGTTATGCAGCGCCGCCCAGCTTTTTACCCGCGCATCTTCGACCTTGAATGCCAGTTCTTCGGGGTCCGCAAACTTCTCGTGATATTGCTTAAGGAACTCAGACGGTCGATAGATAAAGGGCGGCCGCGCCTGAGCAAGTGATTGCAGGAAATTCGGGTTGGGGTCATCCCATTCGAATACAACTGTTGTTTCGTCGGGGAAGGTGACGGTGGGTGTTTTGCCTTCAACCAGCAGGAAATCTGGTGGGCCTGAAGGGCTGAGCAATTCGTTGTTGGCCACATCCTCCCACCAATACCGGAAGTCTTCGGATGTGAACGCGGATCCGTTTGACCATTTGTGGCCGGGTCGCAGGTTCAAAGTAAATTTGCGATTGTCTTCGTTTTCGAAAGAAGCCAGCAAATCCGGGACGATGTTGTAATCCTGATCGAAGCCCACAAGCCTTGCGTAGCCATAGACCACCATTTGCCGAATATCTTTGGACCGGGTGACCATCGTGCGCAGTGTACCGCCGGGTACGCCGAATTCGCGACCTTTGGCGGCTAAGTCCACGATCAGTGGATCTTGCGGAATACGTTCAGCAACCGGTGGCAGGTCACCGCTTTCAACCTCGGTTTGCCAGAACGCGTTTTCCTGAAGATTAGACGGAATTTCTGCCACAGCGGGCAGCATACCTGCGATGGCCAGCGACGCGGCCAGAATCAATCGGTGAGTGGTCTTAAACATGGCAACGTACCTTATGGCCGGGCTCCAACTCTACCAAAGAAGGTATCACGGTGTCGGAAAATCGAAAGGCGTCATCCCAACTGTCGGGCGAACCGGCACCAAGCGCAACCAGTTTCAGATCAATCGGGCGATTGATATCCGGTTCGGGCTGGGCGGCAATCAGTGCCTTGGTATAGGGATGACGTGGATTGTAGAACAGAGTTTCGGGTGGGGCTTGTTCCACCACAAGACCCCGGCGCATGACGGCGACCTCGTCGGCAATGCGCGCGACGACGGCCAGATCATGTGAGATGAACAGGTAAGACAGGTTCAGACTGTCCTGCAGTTCTTCGAGCAGGGTCAAAATTTGCTCTTGAACGGATACATCCAGTGCCGAGGTTGGCTCGTCACAAACAATCAGCGCCGGGTCCAGCATCATCGCGCGGGCGATAGATAGGCGCTGTCGTTGTCCACCAGAAAACGCATGCGGATAGCGTTTGAGCATATCGGCATTCAGCCCGACCCGCTGCAACATCGCGGCCGCTTTGTCGCGCTGCTCTGCCACGGTGCCGAGGCGGTGTATCTCCAACGGCTCGGTCATGGCATCCTGAATGCGCATACGGGGGCTAAGAGAGCTATAGGGATCCTGAAACACCATTTGCGCCTTGCGCTGAAACGCGGTGCGTTCGGTCCGTGTCATACTGTGAACCGTTATCGGTTTGGAATCCCTTGTTGTTCTGAACAGAACTTCGCCGCCCGGGTCGGGCAGTTCAGCGCCCAGAGCGATTCTGGCGGCGGTTGTTTTGCCAGACCCGCTTTCGCCAACGATTGCAAGCGTCTTGCCGCGCGCCAGCTTCATATCTACGCCCCGGCAGGCATGGATCAGTTTGTCGGCTTTCCAACCTTTGCTCGATCGCATCGTGTAGGTCTTTGAGACCCCGGTCATCTGCAGAATTAGGTCCTCGTCGGGCATCGGTATGCCGACGGCATCCTGATCGGGTATCTCAGGCGCAGCGTCGAACAGCTGCTGCGTATAGGGGTGCGCCGGATCGTTCAGAATTGGTGCTGCCGGGCCAGCTTCCATCACGCGGCCTTTGTGCATGACGACCACCCGCTCGGCCATGTTAGCAACTACACCCAGGTCATGGGTGACAAGGATCAGCGCCATACCGGTCTCGCGCTGCAGCTCTTTGATCAGCCCAAGAACCTGCGCTTGGGTGGTAACATCCAGCGCTGTGGTTGGCTCGTCCGCGATGAGCAATTCAGGCTTGGACACCATCGCCATGGCAATCATGGCGCGCTGGCGCATGCCGCCGGACAGCTCGAACGGATAGCTGTCGTAGGCGCGGGCAGGGTCGGGGAAACCAACCCTCTCAAACTGGGTCAGAACTTCTTTGCGGGCCTGTGCATCGGATGCGCCGCGATGCAACCAAAGAACTTCGCTGACCTGATTTCCGATTTTATGAAGCGGTGACAGAGATCGCATCGGTTCCTGAAAAATCATAGAAACCCGATTGCCGCGAATACCACGCATCTGTCTTTCACTCAGTTCGATCAGATTAGCGGTGCCTTTGGAATCGTTCAGCGTGATCGTTCCGCTACGGATCTGGGCGGTACGCGGCAGAATACGCAGTGCAGCGCGACAGGAAATCGTTTTGCCCGAACCGGATTCTCCAACCAATGCAAGTGTCTGCCCGGGTTCGACCTCGAAGCTGACATCTTGGACAACGGATGGACCCGTGCCAAAGCCGATGCTGAGATCCCGAACGGACAACAACGCACTCATGCGGGTTTTCCACCCGTCTGGCCGCTAGAAAACATCGGCTTTGTGAACTCCCTGTCTTTTTTGAGCAGTTTCGCGCGGTTGGGGCGGCGTAGTCAAACACCTTCTTCACCCGAATTGTCGCGGAATCGTGAAACTCGGGCCGTATGGCTACACAAAGTCTTGAGTTTTTGCCATCAAAGGCGCAATCGCCCCCCGACTGGTGTCGAATGATTTTGAAAGAGGTGCCCCGTGTCCGAGCAACAAAGCCGATTGGATCTGTTCATTGACCGAATGGTCTCGCAACGTGCTTGTCTGGACTTTGCCATCGCGCAGACCACGGGGCAGCCTGGTCCGGTTTTTGAGCTGGGATTGGGAAATGGGCGCACATATCACCACATGGTTAAGCACATTCAGGACCGTCCCGTTTATGTTTTTGAACGGGCCGTTGCGTCTCATCCTGATTCGACACCGCCCGATGATCTGGTGATTCTCGGTGATGTGCGCGAAACATTGCCTGCTTCGGTCACGCGATTTGGCGCGTCAGCCAGTCTGATCCATGCCGATCTTGGGGGACACAACCGGCAAAAGAATGATGCTTTTGCCCGCCTCGTCTCACCTTTGATCGAACCGCTTCTGGCGCGGGACGGACTGATGGTTTCCAGCGATCGTATGTATTTCGAAACACTGACCGAGGTGCCGCTGCCAGAAGGGGCGGTCGACGGGCGCTGTTTCATCTATCGGCGTTGATCTGCCGTAGGGTCACTGTGTGATCCGACTCGCGCTGTAGTACCGGGCCGGTCTAACGTCTGAGGCGTGAAGCTTTGGAGGGGACCGTCAAAAATGCTTTTCTACGATTGCTCGACCGCGCCAAGCCCGCGCCGTGCTCGGATGTTTATCGCGGAAAAGGGGCTGAAGATTGACACCCGCGATATCTCAATCGCCAAGGGTGAACAGCTTAGCGATGCTTTCCGGGCTGTGAACCCTGGTGCAACGATTCCTGTGCTTGTTACGGATCAAGGTACCACGCTTACAGAAAATCTTGGCATCGCCACCTATCTCGAGGCGCGCTTTCCGGAACCTGCCTTGATGGGGCAAACGCCGGATGAAAAAGGCGAAATTCTGATGTGGAATGCCATCGCCGAACAACAATGTGGCGCACCAATCGCGGAAACTTTGCGCAACACCCATCCTTCGTTCAAAGGCCGCGCGATCACCGGGCCTGCAAACCACGCGCAAATCCCTGAACTAGCGCAGCGGGGGGCTGAGCGGGTGCGTGCCTTCTTCGATTTGCTTGAGGCCCGTCTGCAAGTGAGCGGTTTCGTTGCGGGTGACATGTTTTCACTGGCCGATATCACCACATTTGTGTTTGTCGATTTCGCACGTGTCATCAAGATGCGTATCCCAGAAGAGAACACGGCCACACGCGCCTGGTTTGATGCCGTTCAGACACGCCCGAGCGCCCGGCTTTAAGCTGATCCGGGTGCTGTCCCTCGAACTGTACAGAAATGTCTAGACAGAAGTGAACAGTGCCTCTAGCGTCCTCTGCGAGTCATGCAGGGGAGCGCAGGATGAAATCTCAGTATCGTGTCGTAGTCATCGGTGGCGGCGTTGTCGGCGCCTCGGTTCTGTACCATCTCGCCAAGTTTGGCTGGTCAGATGTGGTCATGCTGGAAAGGCGGCGTTTGGCCTCGGGGTCTTCGTGGCACGCGGCGGGAGGCATCCATGCGCTGAACGCAGATCCGAACATGGCGTCGCTGCAGGCCTATACGATTGATCTGCTCAGCGAGATCGAAAAAGAGTCGGGTCAGAATATCGGCCTGCACATGACCGGCGGCCTGACGCTGGCGGGCACGCCCGAACGGTGGGAGTGGCTGCAGGCCAACTACCGCATTTTTCAGTCCATCGGCATTGACGACTGTGAGTTGTTGTCGCCAGAGGAGGCGCAGAAACGCTGCCCGATCATGTCCACCGACGGCGTGCTGGGCGCGATGTGGGCGGATCGCGAAGGTTACATCGATACAACCGGTACGGTTCAGGCTTATGCAACTGCGGCCAAGAAACGTGGCGCGGAATACTACGAAGAAACCAAGGTCGAAAGCCTGACACAGACTGCGGATGGTTGGGAAGTTGTGACCGACAAAGGCACTATCACTTGTGAACATGTGGTCAACGCTGCTGGCCTCTGGGCCAAACAGGTGGGGCGCATGGCCGGAGTGGAGCTGCCGGTTTCGCCGCTGAAACACCACTATCTGATCACCGATACGGTGCCTGAGGTGGCCGAGGCGGATTTCGAGATGCCGATGACGGTTGATCTTGAAGGCTTCACCTATATGCGACAGGACCAGAAGGGCGTTCTGGTGGGCATCTACGAGGTCGATCACGAGCACTGGGCTATGGACGGTGCGCCGTGGAATTACGGTGAAGAATTGTTCCAGGAACAGCTCGACCGGATCGAGAACGAGCTGACGCTGGGCTTTGAACGGTACCCGTCGATCCAGAATGTTGGCATCAAAACATGGGTGAACGGCGCGTTCACCTTCTCACCCGATGGCAACCCGCTGGTCGGTCCGGTCCCAGGCAAGCGCGGTTATTGGTCAGCTTGTGCGGTGATGGCCGGATTCCTGCAGGGTGGCGGCGTTGGTAAGACGCTGGCCGAATGGATGATCCATGGCGATCCTGAGGCCGACGCATGGCCTATGGACGTGGCGCGCTATGGCGATTTCGCTCAGAACAAACGCTACATCCGCGAAACAACCGGTCAGTTCTATTCCCGTCGTTTCGTGATGACTTACCCGAACGAGCAACTGCCCGCAGGTCGCCCGCTGAAGATGGCCCCAGCCCATGATGCAATGACCGAGGCGGGGTGCAAATGGGGCGTCAGCTGGGATCTGGAAGTACCGCTTTACTTTGCGCCCAAGGGCTTTGAAGAGACGCCGACGCTGAAACGCTCGAATGCGCACGACATCGTGGCTGAGGAGTGCAAAACCATCCGCGAAGGCGTGGGACTACTGGATATCTCGGGCTTTTCGCGCTTCGAGGTCACAGGCCCAAATGCCGAGGCTTGGCTAGACAGGATCATGGCGTCGAAACTGCCTGCACCGGGGCGTGCCAAACTGGCTCCAATGCTGGGTGAGAACGGTCGCCTCAAGGGTGATCTGACCGTGCTGAACTGGGGCGACGGGACCTGGTGGATCATGGGCAGCTATTATCTGCGCGCATGGCATATGCGCTGGTTCAATGATCACATGATGGACGCCGTGAATATCCGCGATCTGGGCGAGGAATATTGCGGTTTTGCCGTGGTTGGGCCGAAATCGCAGGCTGTGGTCGAGAAACTGGCCGAACAGGATATCTCGGGCCTGAAATTCATGGGCTGCGGCGACTTTGATATCGGTCTGGTGCGTGCCCGTGTGGCGCGTATGTCTGTGACGGGCGAAAAAGGGTATGAGATAAACTGCCGCTATGGCGACCATATCAAACTGCGCCGGATGCTGCTTGAGGCTGGGGCCGGGGACGGTATCCGCGAATGCGGATTCAACGCGATGCTGTCGACGCGGCTTGAGAAGAGCTTTGGTATCTGGTCTGCAGAGTTCACTCAGCTTTACACGCCAGGCATGACCGGAATGGATCGCTGGATCGACTGGAACAAGGATTTCGTTGGCAAAGAGGCTGCGCTGGCTGAACGCGATGGCAACGGTCCGGCGCAAGTTCAAGTGACGCTTGAGGTTGATGCGCTGGACGCAGATGCCAGTGGGTATGAACCGATCTGGGCTGGGGATGAGCGCGTTGGATTTGTGACTTCGGGTGGCTATGGCCACTACACGGGCAAGTCGCTGGCCATGGCTTTGGTCGACCGCGACAAGGCTGAACCAGACACCGAGTTGTCGGTGCATGTGGTCGGTGTCGAACGCCCGGCCCGCGTGATTGCGCCGTCGCCCTATGACCCGCTGGGCAAAGCGATGCGAGGTTGACCATGTCGGACTTGGGCCAAAGACGCCGACGGCGCGGGCGCGGGACCGATGTCGCCCCGCAATCTAGTCGCGAGGTGAATTATCGCCAGTTGCGCAATCCGTTTCCACAGATGGAAGTGTTCCCGACGGATCAGATTGCAGATATGCACGACACCGCATTGCGCACACTGGAAGAGTTGGGCGTGAAAGTTCTATTGCCCGAAGCGCGGCGAATCTACGCGCAGGGTGGCGCCCGCGTGGATGAAGACAGCGAAATGGTCTTCATCGGGCGGGATATGGTTGAGGCTGCGGTGGCCTCAGCTCCGAAATCCATCGGCTGCCGGGCGGGCGCGCGGCACCGGGATTTCACTTTGGAGCTGGGCTCTTTGGTGTTCCAACCCGGGGCTGGCGCTCCAAACGCGACCGATCTGGAACGCGGTCGGCGGCCAGCGAGTGGGCAGGATTATCTGGAGTTCCTAAAGCTCACTCATCACTTTGATGTCTTCCAGATGATCTCACCGCAGGTCGAACCGCAGGACGTGCCAACCAATGTGCGGCACTATTTCACCACACAAGCGCAGATGGAGCTGACGGATAAGTTCCCGTTCTTCTTCTCGCGGGGCACGCCGCAAGTGATGGACTGCTTCGAGATGCTCTCAACGGCGCGAGGTCTGTCTGACAAGGAGTTCCGCGCTAACGCCCATTGTTACACGATTATCAACACCAACAGCCCGCGGACGCTGGATATTCCAATGGCTCAGGGGCTGATCGACTTTGCGCGCCATGGTCAGATGTCGATCATCACACCCTTTACCCTGATGGGCGCAATGGCTCCGATCACGGTGGCCGGGGCCATCACGCTGTCCCATGCCGAGGCACTTGCGGCCTTGACGCTGACCCAGCTTACCAACCCCGGTGCGCCGGTGTGCTATGGGACCTTTACCAGCAATGTCGACATGAAATCAGGGGCGCCTGCATTCGGGACACCCTCGCATTTTCAGGCGTCTTTGGCGGCGGGCCAGTTGGCCCGGCATCTGGGCCTGCCCTGGCGGTCTGCGGCGGGGTCTGCGGCAAATATCAACGACGTTCAGGCCGCCAATGAAAACCAGTTCGGCCTGTGGGGCTGCCTGATGGCCGGGGCGACGGTCATCATTCATTCGGCCGGATGGCTCGAAGGTGGCCTGACCGTATCTTTCGAGAAGATGATCTGCGATGCCGAGGTGTTGAACATGGTGGCCGAGCTTTGTGCAGGGGCACAGGCCAATGGTGCAGAGATCGGGTTTGATACTGCGCTGAGCGAGGTTGAACCCAGCGGACATTTCTTCGCCACGAGTCAGACGATGGAGCGCTATAATACCGCATTTTATGAGCCGCACCTGCATGATTACGCAAATTTTGGCACCTGGACCGAGCGTGGCGCGATCGACGCCAACCATCGCGCGACCGGTGTATGGAAGGAAATCCTGGCAAATTTCAAAGCACCGGCATCAGATACGGATCGCCTTGGTGCGTTGAAGGATTTCATAGCGCGCCGTACAGAAGAGGGCGGCGCACCGCCGGAGAGTTGAATGAACACCAAACCCATCCTGCACCGGGACGATCCCGAAGCTGAGCCACTGATTGGTAACGTCAAGGTCACGCGCGATGATTGGCTGAACGTGGCCATGGACGTCCTGATTTCGGACGGGGTCGAGCAGGTGAAAGTCATGAACCTTGCCGAGCGGATGGCGGTCTCGCGCTCATCATTCTACTGGTACTTCAAGTCGCGGCAGGAATTGCTGGATGCGCTGCTGGCGCGATGGCAGGCGACAAATACGGCGGCCTTGATCGCGCAATCCGAATTGCCTGCTGAAACGATCACGGCTGCGGTGTGCAATGTGCAGCGCTGCGTTGTGAATACCGAACTATTTGATACGGCGCTTGATTTTGCTGTGCGGGATTGGGCACGAAGATCGGGAAAGGTGCGGCGTATGCTGGACCAGTCCGATGCCCGTCGCCTGGCCGCGCTGCGCGCGATGTTCATCCGGTTCAACTATGATGAGACCGAGGCAGAGACGCGGGCGCGGGTGCTATATTATATGCAGATCGGATATGATCTGGCGCAGTTAAACGAACCATTGGCGATCAGGCTGTCGATGGTTCCACACTACCTTTATGTTTTTACAGGGGTCGAACCGCGACCCGAGGAAATCACCGAATTCAGCGCGTATGCGAAACGTTTCTGGGAAGGGGCAGGACATGAACCAACCTGACGCAATCATCATTGGCACCGGTGTGATCGGCGCCGCCATCGCGTTCGAGATGTCCAAGGCCGGTTGGAAAACTCTGTCGTTGGATCGCAATGCGCAGGTTGGGCATGGCTCGACCGCTGGCTCTTGCGCGATAATTCGGATGCATTATTCGACCCTCGATGGAACCGCGTTCGCCTGGGAAGGTTATCACTATTGGCGTGATTGGGCGAACTATCTGGGCTTGCCCGACACAGCCGATTTGGCGCAGTTTCGTGAGACCGGTTGTTTGGTCGTCAAGACCGAGGCCAATGGATTTCTTGAGAAACATAAGAAGTACAGCGCCGAACTGGATTGTCCGTTTGAAGAATGGACACCCGAGCGGATTACCGAACGTCTGCCGATCTATTCTCTGGACAGCTTTGCCCCGGCGCGGCGCATGGATGATCCGGAGTTCGGCCAACCGAACGGAGATCGGATTCAGGGCGCAGTGTTCTGGCCGAAAGCAGGCTATGTGACCGATCCGGCCTTGTCGGCGCAAAACCTGATGGATGCCGCCAAGCTGCATGGTGCCGAAGTGCGAACGGGCGCAGACGTGCGCGAAATCCTGTTGCAGCAGTGGCGCGTCGCAGGTGTCAGACTTGCCTCTGGTGAAGAAATCCACGCCAAAGTGGTGGTGAATGTTGCCGGTCCCGGGTCAGCGCTTGTCAACGAAATGGCCGGGGTTCTGGGTGACATGACTATTCAAACCCGCCCGCTGCGGCAGGAGGTGGTGCATGTACCCGCGCCCGAAGGATTTGATTTCGAAACGCAAGGAACAATTGTCTCGGATAGTGATATCGCGCTGTATTGCCGTCCAGAACATGGCAATCATATTCTGATCGGCTCCGAGGATCCGGCTTGTGATCCGCATCAATGGTGCGAAGATGATGTAAGCTATAACCACGATTTTACGGATCAATGGACCACGCAGGCCATGCGTTATGCCCAACGGGTCCCTAGCTTGGGGATACCCTCCAGAACCCGTGGGGTGGTGGATTTGTATGATGCCTCGACTGACTGGATTCCGATCTATGACAAGTCCAGCCTGCCGGGGTTTTACATGGCCTGCGGCACCAGCGGAAACCAATACAAGAACGCGCCGATTGCGGGCAAAATGATGGCTGAACTGATTGACTACGTTGAAGGCGGTGCGGATCATGACGACAAGCCGATGCAGTTTGAACTGCCTTGCATTGGGCGCACAATCGACACCGGTTTCTATTCCCGCAAGCGACCGGTCAATACCGATAGCAGTTTCTCGGTGCTTGGTTAACGCGCCATCGCGCGCGCGTTCTCATAGCTTTCTTCCCGTACTGGACCGAAACCGCGTATCTGGTCCGCAGCTGACAGCACGTCCAGCCACTCGGTCTCGGAATGGGCGGAGGGGTTTGTCAGATACATGTCCAACAGCGATTGGTACCAGTTTAGGATATCTCGATGCAGTCGCGCTTCGGAGTGATAGCCGAAGGGGTTCAGGACCGAGCCACGCAAACCACGTAGACGGGACAGTCCCCGCAGAACCGGGCGCATCCATGGACCCAGTGCAAACTTGAGGGGGCGGCCCCGTTCGTCCTTGCGCCAGCTGAGCATTGGCGGGGCGAAGTGGTAACTGGTTTTGAAATCTCCCTCGAACTGTTGCTTCAGTTCGTTGTCGAAGTTTTGGGACGTTTGCAGCCGGGCCACTTCGAACTCGTCCTTATAGGCCATGAAGCGGAACAGGTTACGGGCTACGGATTCTAGAAGATCGTCGGATATTTTCGGGTTCGACGCGCGGATTGCTTCAATCTGTTGCGCATAGCGATCCGCATATGCGGCATCCTGATAATCTGTCAAAAACGCCACCCGACGCGCAATCACCTGATCCAAGGTGCCGTTTGCCTCTTCGGGTAGTGCCAGCCCGTGAATGCGGTCGGGGTCAGCCGCCAGACAACGCCCAAGAGCAAAGGCCAGCCGGTTTTTTTCGACGGCAACACCGTTCAGCAAGATGGCCTGAGCCAATGCAAGGTGCGATACCGGAACCAGCTCGTTTTGCCATGCATAACCCAGCAAAATGACGTTGGCGAAGACGGAATCCCCCAGTAGCGCCTCAGCTATTGCATTTGCGTCAAGGCTGGCGAGATTGTCCACCCCAACCACATCTGCGATCGCCTGTTCCCGCTTATCGACCCGCAATTGGGCATCGCGACGCAGGACAAGATCGCCGGTGGGCATCTCAGCCCTGTTCAGCACAACGCGTGTCCCGCGGGCATAATGAGCTGAGGCTTTGGGGGCCGAACTCACCACCACATCACAGCCAATCACCGCATCCGCAGCGCCTTGATCTATGCGTACTTGGTTAAGCGCATCCGGAGCTGCGCCAAGGCGGATGTAACTGAGTACCGTGCCGAATTTCTGCGCAAATCCGGTGAAATCCAGGACCGAGGCACCTTTGCCTTCCAGATGCGCGGCCATAGTGATCAGGGCCCCAACCGTGACAACCCCAGTGCCACCCACGCCTGTCACAAGCAGATCAAACGGTGTGTCCAAAGATGGAAGCTTTGGGTCCGGCAGGCCTGTTTCAAGCGCATTGAAGTCCATTTCGATGGCGCGCTTTCGTCGGGTTGCGCCCTCAACGGTCACAAAACTCGGACAGAACCCGTTCAAGCACGAAAAATCCTTGTTGCACGAACTTAGATTGATCTTGCGCTTGCGCCCTAGCGGGGTTTCTCGCGGCTCAACGCTCAGGCAATTCGATGCGACCGAACAATCGCCGCAACCTTCGCAGACAAGATCATTGATCCAGACGAACGTCGAGGGGTCCTCCATTGTCCCACGCTTGCGGCGGCGGCGTTTCTCGGTGGCGCAGGTCTGTTCATAGATCAGGACCGTGACTCCGGGTATGTCGCGCAGTTCGCGTTGCAGGCTGTCCATCTTTGCCCGGTCGTGGAATGTGGTGCCAGCCGGGAAATCGGATCGGTGAAACTTGGCAATGTTGTCCGAGACCAGCGCGATCCGCGCAACGCCTTCAGCCCGGCAGGTTTGGGCAATGCCTGCAACGCTGACAGGTCCATCCACTGGTTGCCCTCCGGTCATTGCGACCGCATCATTGTAGAGGATTTTATAGGTGATATTTGTCCCTGCCGCGACCGCCTGACGGATCGCGAGTGATCCAGAATGGTACCACGTCCCTTCGCCAAGGTTCTGGAAGATATGCTTTCCGCCATTGAATTGTGAGGCCACCACATGGGGTACGCCTTCGCCTCCCATCTGTGCATAGCCGACCGTCTCGCGATCCATCCAAGATGCCATTACATGACAACCAATGCCGCTGGCAGCGGTAGAGCCTTCTGGAACTTTGGTTGATGTATTGTGCGGGCAGCCCGAGCAGAAATAGGGTGTCCGTGTTGCGCCCGGGACGTTGATCACGGGCGGTTCTGTCTCAGTCAGTGCACGCGCTTTGGCAGGCAGGTTTTCTTCAGGGAAGAACGTGTTAAGTCGGGCGGCAACAATAGGGGCCAGCATGAAAGGGCTGAGTTCCCCGGTCCATGGGATCAGCGGTTCGCCATGGCTGTCATATTTACCTACCATCTTATGGGGTTTGTCGCCGGGCCAGTCATAGAAGTATTCTTTGAACTGGCTTTCGATGATGCCGCGCTTTTCCTCGACGACCAGAACCTCGGCCTTGCCTTTCACAAAGCGCAACGCGTTGCGACGGGCCAGCGGCCAGACCATGCCAACCTTGTAGATGTCGATCCCCAAGCGGCGACAGGCGGCTTCATCAAGGTCCAGCAAACGCAGCGCCTCCATGAGATCGAGGTGCCCCTTGCCGGTGGTCACGAAGCCGAACTTCGCACTGTCGATGTCATAAATACGCCGGTCGATGGGGTTTTCTTCGGCAAAGGCCCGAACGGCGCGCAACTTGTGCTGGATGCGGGTCTCGATCTCGGGCGAGGGCAAATCGGCAGTGCGGACGTGCAAGCCGCGTTCGGGCAAGTCGATCTGCGGCAGGGAAAAGCTGCGATCCGGGTGCAGATCGACGGACCGCGCGCTTTCGACCGTTTCCGAGACCGCCTTGAACCCGACCCACGTGCCTGAGAAACGGGACAGAGCGAACCCGTACTCGCCGAATTCCAAATATTCCTCGACCGAGGCTGGGTTCAATGTCGGCATGAACCACGACATGAAGGCCACATCCGACTGATGGGGCATCGAAGAACTGACGCAACCATGATCATCGCCTGCCACGACCAGCACGCCACCTTTTGGCGCAGACCCATATGCATTCCCATGTTTCAATGCATCGCCTGATCGGTCGACACCGGGGCCTTTACCGTACCACATCGAAAAGATGCCCTCGACCTCGCAATGCGGGTCCAAAATGGCCTGTTGCGCACCCAGAACCGCCGTTGCGCCGAGGTCTTCGTTCACGGCGGGCATAAACGTGATGCGATCCGTCTTCAGTCGGTCCTTTGCGCGCCATAGCTCAAGATCCAGCCCGCCCAGTGGCGATCCGCGATAGCCCGAGACAAACCCCGCCGTGTTCAGCCCGGCCTGACGGTCGCGTCGGGCCTGGTCCATCATAATCCGCGCCAGGGCTTGCGTGCCTGTTAGAAAAACCCGGCCCTGCGTCAGGGTATTGCGGTCTTCAAGCCGATAGGTGCGGGGGGAGGGTTCGTGGTGGCTCATTGCTGCGCGTCCATGGGTTTTTGTCTTTGGTGTTCGGTTATTTTAACCCCCCGCAGGTGAATTTCTGTTTCAGATTTTGTGCGAGTTCCGCAAAATATGATATAATTCACCAGATTTAGTTAAAATTACGGATGAATCTTTCTAAGATGACCACTCTTGATGATCGGGACCGCCGCATTCTGACGCTGCTTCAAAATGACAGCCGGGTTTCAAATGCCGAATTGGCAGATGCAGTCGGCATGTCGGCCTCAGCCCTATGGCGCAGGGTGCGCGCGCTGGAAGAGGCTGGGGTGATCGAACGGTATGGCGCTTTGGTGAACCCTGCCGAGATGGGGTTGACGTTCGAAGCAATCGTGCATGTTCACCTGACCCGGCATGACCCGGACAAGATTGTTGACTTCATCCGTGCCGTCGAGATCAGCCCCGAAGTGCAGGAATGCTACGCCACGACAGGTCAGGCGGATTATCATCTGCGTGTCTTGTGCAGGAATCTGTCGGCTTACAACACGTTTCTGGAAGATTTCTTGTTTCGATTGCCCGCCGTCGCCAGCGCGCAAACGAATGTCGTGCTGCGGACGATCAAGCGGAACCGACCGGTGGTACCCTGAAGCTTAAGCCGCGAAAGCCACCCAAGCCCAGGCCATGCCAATATAGGTAAGGTTATGAAATAACTGATCCAGACCAGCGGCACGCCAAAAAGCGGCCTGATTGGGTTGCAGCTGTTTGCGGTCAGAATAGTTGGCTTTGGCAAAGTCGATGTGAAAATGCACGATCCATTCCAACGCAGCGATGATCAGTATGAATTCAATCGGGGCGCGAAAGAGCGCGAAAATCACGACCGAACCCACAACATGCACAGCAGCATGTTGCGCGCGCCCCATGTGGAAATACGTGCCTCGCCCGGAAAGCATCTTGGGCGTCTGTAAATAATAGTCGGCGAACATGTGTTTGATCTGAAGCAGGCACAGCAACAGAAACACAGCGCCAAAGCTGGCAGGCAAATGAATCCTCCCGATATCGTCCTGAATCAGGAGATTAGGGGGTAAACGCGAAACGCGCAAATGAACTTGTTCACACAACGCAAATTAGGCGCAAATCGGAAATTCATTTGCTTCCGAGGATACGATTGCGGTAAATTCGGCCCGTTGTATTCACGCCAAAATCAGTGATTTGAGCGGCGGATCGTTAGTAGGGGCGGGTTCAATAGAACGATCGATCTTTCAGTTCATCTGGAAATACTCGAAGCGCGACCAGTTGATTTTGCTGGCCGTGACGTCGACCTTGTTTCCTTTGCTTTACCTGACGTTGGAGCTGCCCAAGCGCATCATCAATGACGCAATCGGCGCGACAAGTCAGATTGTCGATGTCTGGGGTTATAGCCTGACGCAGACCACTTTTCTGATGATCCTGTGCTTTGCCTTTCTGGCTGCGGTGCTGGCGCACGGGCTGATGAAGATGCGTATCAACACCATGAAGGGTGTTCTGAGCGAGCGTATGCTGCGTCGCTTTCGCTATCAGTTGATCAACCGCGCGCTTCGCTTCCCACAACCATATTTTGAGCGGGTCAGTCAGGGCGAAATGGTCTCGATGATAACCGCTGAAAGCGAACCGATGGGTGGGCTGATGGGGGATGCGATCAGTCAGCCCGTGCTGCAGGCCGGACAAATGATCACGATCCTGTCCTTTCTGTTCCTCCAAAGCGTTTGGTTCGGACTGGCCGCGGTGGCGTTGATCCCGCTGCAGGCCTGGCTGATCCCGCGATTGCAACGCCAGATCAATCTTCTGAACAAGAAGCGCATTCAAGAGGTCCGCGTTTTGGCTGCCCAGATCGGCGAGAACGCTGCCGGTGCTTCGACCCTGCGCGCCAATGGCGGTTGGCGTTATCGGCGGGCGATGATCTCGGATCAGCTGGGGCGCCTGTTCGCCATCCGCTTTGAGATCTATCAGAAGAAGTTCTTTATGAAGTTCATCAACAACTTCATATCGCAGCTGACGCCATTCATGTTCTACCTTGTCGGTGGCCTGCTGGTGTTGCAGGGGTCTGTTTCGCTGGGTGCTCTGGTGGCTGCGCTGGCGGCTTACAAAGACTTGAGCTCACCCTGGAAAGAACTGCTGACCTATTATAATCAAACGCAGGACATGTCGCTGCGATGGGATGTTGTGATTGATCGTTTCGCACCGGATGGAATGATTGATGAGGCCCTGTTTGACGGAGAGCCAGCGGATCGTCCACATCTGAATGGCGATATCGTACTGAATCAAGTCTCGGTTCGTGATATCGACGGCAATCAGGTTTTGGATGATCTGGACCTGACGTTCCCAGCAGGTAAAACGGTCGGCATTTCGGCCACCAGCGAGGAAGATCGCCATGCGCTGACCGAGTTGCTGACCCGCGAGATACTGCCAACCTCTGGCCGTATTGAAATCGGCGGCATCAATATGGCTGGCCTGCATCAAAGCGTTGTTGCCCAACGAATAGGTCTAGCAACCTCGCGCCCCATAATGTTTCAGGGCACGTTGGGTGAAAATGTGATGATGCCGATGCGGTCACATCCATTGTCCAAGTCCACCGAGGATCCGGATTTCCCCGAGACGCTGAGGGCAGGCAATAGTGCTGATCCATTCAACGCCGAATGGCTTGACCCCGGAATGGCGGGTTTTGACGATACGGCGCGGCTGCGCGATTGGTGGCTGAAACTGATCGATGGCATGGGCTCGGGCGCGGCGTTGTTTCAGCGCGGTGCCGAGCAGGTGTTTGATGCGAATGAGCGCCCGGAACTGGCAGCAAAGCTGGTCGAATTGCGCCCTCGGGTTCAGAAGGCGGTGCGCGAGGCCGGGCTTGATCAGCAGGCGCTGATTTTCGATCGCTGCGCGTATAACCCTGCGCTACCCGTTGCTGAGAACCTGTTGTTTGCCACCCCCTGCGTTCCGGTGACGCGACAATTGCTGGCACAGCAGACCGTGTTTCTGGGCCAGTTGCGCGAGTTGGGGTTGGATGAAACCCTGATCAGCCTGACACGCGACGTAATTGAGATGCTGCGCCAGATATTTGGGCTTGATGGAACAGATCATCCTTTGTTTCGCAAGCTGGGGCTTGAGGCCCAGACCTACGAGGCCGCGGTTGAATTGGTCGAGCAAACCCGGAAGGAAGGCGCAAACGGGCTGGATGACGAACAATTGGCTAGCTTGCTTTCGGTGCCATTTGTGATCTCGGCCGAGCAGATTGGCCCGGCGTTTTCGGATGAGCTGAAGAACCGCATTCTTGAGCTTCGCCACAGCCATTCGGCCAAATTGCTGGAACCCTTGCACGATGTATTCGTCCCGTTGGATGAAGATGCCTTTGCACCCGGTTTGACGGTCATGGAAAACGCACTGTTTGGCAAGGTCAGCCAGATCGGCGGTGCGCGGACCGACGAGGCGCGCAAACTGATCGTCGATGTTCTGGCCGAGAACGGGGCGCGACCGATGGTGGTGGAACTGATCTATGATGTTCCGGTCTCGATTGGCGGCCAGAACTTGCCTGCGGTATTTGCCGAACCGCTGGCCTTTACCCGCGCTGCGATCAAAAAGCCGGATATTCTGATCCTGGAAACCGCGCTTGCCAGCTATGATATGGAGACACAGGTCGCAGTTTATAAAAATCTGCGTGAATTGCTGCCCGAAACTACTGTAATCTATCTAAATGATGCGTTCGAAAATCCAGATGTTTTCGACATGTATGTTGAAATCCGTCAGGGCCGGGTCGTGACGGGTGAAGGCCCAACCGACGTCGACGGCGACGGTGCGGCGTCTGCCGATCTGGTACGCAAATTGCGTGCGCTTGAGCAGACCCCGTTGTTCTCTGGGCTCGACCGTCGCCAGCTTCGACTGCTGGCCTTTGGTGCGCGCTGGTTCGAAGCGAAACCTGGCCAGGTGGTGTTTCTGAAGGATGATCAGCCAACCGATGGCGCCTATGTCATCCTTGAGGGCGAGGCAGGATTGTACCTGCCGCGTTCGGGCGAGGCCGATCAACTGATCACAACGGTTGGTGCGGGCGCGTTGGTGGGAGAGCTGGGGTTGATCCGAAAAGAGCCTCGGGCGTTGAGCATGGTGGCTGAAACGGAACTGTCCTGCCTACGGATCGGTGAGGAGGAATTTCTGGCGGTCGTCGAGAACGATGCAGCCACAGCCTTTAAACTGTTGCAGGTCATCGCGGGGTATGTCTCGAACTGATCGGCCTGCTCGCCTGTCGATTGTTACCCTTCGGTTGCGGGTGCCCCGCCTTGAAACGCATTCCCATTTGCATAGTCACATGGTGTTTCCTGCATCTGTAAGTGCAGCCCGTCACCTTTGTAGGGATGGGCTCGGGCAAGGCCTTCATCGACCTCGATACCAAGGCCGGGCTCGATCGGAGGAGTGACGAACCCCTTCTCGACGCGGATGCTTCCCTTTATCAGTTGATCGTGGAATGGGGTCTCGATGCTTTCAAGCAGCAGCAGGTTCGGGATCGACGCCGCAAGATGAATATTCGCCGCCCACTCGATCGGTCCCGCATACAGATGGGGTGCCATCTGGGCGTTGAAAACCTCGGCCATTGCGGCGACTTTCTTCATCTCCCATATACCACCAGCGCGACCCAGCGCAGGCTGAAGGATTTCGGCGGCCCCGGCGCGCAGGACCGCGCCAAATTCCGCCTTGGTTGTCATCCGTTCACCGGTTGCGATAGGGATACGGACAGTGCGCGCCACACGGGCCATATCCTCGATCATGTCGGGGGGTGTGGGTTCTTCGAACCACAGTGGTGAAAAGGGTTCCAGCGCTTGGCCCAGACGTATAGCTCCGGCTGTGTTGAACTGGCCATGAGTACCGAACAGCAGATCGGCCTTGTCTCCAACTGCCTCACGGATCGCTTTGCAAAACGCTATCGACATTGAGATATCGGACATCGCGGGCATGTGTCCACCGCGGATCGTATAAGGCCCGGCGGGATCAAACTTGACGGCGGTATAGCCGCGCCGGACCATTTCAGCAGCACTTTCTCCGGCCTGCTCAGGTGAAGTCCAGAAGTCCGTCAGGTTATGCTGAGGAAGTGGGTAGAGATAGGTATACGCCCGGATACGGTCGTTCATCCGCCCACCCAGCAGCGCATAGACCGGACGATCACGATCCTTGCCCAAAATGTCCCAGCAGGCGATTTCGAGCCCTGAGAACGCACCCATGACGGTCAGGTCTGGTCGCTGAGTGAAGCCGCTGGAATAGGCGCGGCGGAACATCAACTCGATATTCTCGGGGTTTTCGCCCTGCATGTGCCGTTCGAATACATCGCGAATGACATGGGTCATGGCCTCGGGACCAACCGAGGACGCGTAGCATTCCCCCCAACCGATCACGCCCGTATCCGTGGTGACCTTGACCAAAATCCAATAGCGCCCACCCCAACCCGGGGCCGGAGGGGCAGTAACGATGACATCGAGATCTTGCAGTTTCATCGGGCGTTCCTTTTGCGGGTTCAGTCGCGATCGAACAAGATCACGTTGCGTTTGGCCGCACCGGACTTGGTGTCTTCGATGGCCTCATTGATCTGTGACAGGGTCCAGCGACCCGAGATCAACTCGTCCAGTTTCAGCCGCCCCTGTTCATACAGATCGATCATCCACGGGATGTCGCGCTGGATCACTACATCGCCCATTTTTGAGCCCACCATGCCCTGGCCAAGCGCGGCCAGCACGACGGGTTCGTAGCTGGACATGTCACCAGAATGGGGCATCCCGATCATGATCGCCTTGCCGCCCCGACCAAGGTAACGCGGGGCCTGATCATAGGCCGGGATTGCACCAACTGTAATCAAGACGGCGTCTGCGCCACGTCCGCCCAGCGCCTTGTAGGCGGCTTTCCACGGCTCTTTCTGGTTGGCCAAAACACCATGGGTCGCGCCGAACTCCATTGCGATATCCAGCTTATCCTGTGTCATATCGACCGCAACGATACGGCGAGCTCCGGCAATACGTGCGCCTTGGATTGCGTTCAAGCCGACGCCCCCGGCGCCGATGACAACCACGTCCTGCCCGGGGCGAAGCTGGGCGGCGTTGACCGCTGCGCCAACACCGGTGATCACCCCGCAAGACAGCAGGCTGGCAAGGTCCTTGGGCAGGGTCTCAGGTATGCGGACGATCTGTCGGTGGCTGACAACTACCTTTTCGGCAAAGGCCCCGCACGCCATGGCCTGTTCCAGCGCATCACCTTCGGCAGTCTGCAGCGGGCCTTTGACCGTGTCATACGGTGTCTCACAAATGGTGGGCTTGCCACCGGCACAGGACGGACAGCTTCCGCAGGCGCGGATCAACGTGACCACGACGGGATCACCAAGTTTGAAATCCCCTGCGCCCTCGCCAACGGCAGAAACGAAGCCTGCCGCCTCGTGCCCATAAACCGCGGGCAAGTGGCCGCCCCACGCGCCGCTTGCAAAGGAAATGTCCGAATGACAAATCGCGACCGCATCCAGCGTGACCTCGACCTCGCCCATGCCGGGCGGTGCAATCAGGATGTCTTCGATGACCAGAGGTTCGCCGAAGGCTCGGCATACGGCTGCTTTGATGGTTTGCATGTGTTTTCCCGCTCCCTAACGGGATCACGGTGACCCGTCCCGGCGGGACCTGCAAGGTGGAAACCGTCACGGATGTGTCGTTGTTCTGCCAAAGTGGGGTAGACGCAAAAGAATCCACCTATTGATAAGCATTGTGTGGGTCATCGGTTCAGTGTGCGACAACCAAACAGATCGGCGCACGGCGTATCGGGGTCGGGACATCGACGGTGGCTGGCTACATTCGTTGCGAGATCTGGTGCATCAACCCGGCAAGATGCTCAGGATGCGAAAAAAACGGCGAGTGAGAGCTGTCTATCGTAAGGTGCATATCAGGGTCCGCGCAGCCCGCCATCTCGGCCTGATATTCGGTCGGAACGATTCGGTCATCGGTAGTTCTGATGTGCCCTTTTGGAACGCGCGCGAAGTTATCTCCGACGTCTAGGGGGGTAGTCTGCGGTGCAATCGCCTGGGGGCACAGGCGCGCGAATGCATAGGCAACCACCTCGCGCGCGCAGTCGTGATAAAGCAGGTCGTGCACCTGATCCGGTACCACCGAATACGACAACCCGTCGCCGGATACTTCGACGGCATTTCCGATCAGTTGGCGTGGGGCTCGTTTGCGCATTTCGACCATAGATAGCCCGGATTTCGGAACATAGGCACTTAGATAAATCACACCTCGCATGGCGTTCGGGTCGGTCTCGGCAGCCGCACTTACGGGATATCCACCCCACGAGTGCCCTAAGATGATGGTCTTTGGTGTCGAAGCCTTTAGCACGGCATCTCTGCACGTTCCAAGGGTGACATCGCGGATAGGCGTCGGGTCCGAGCCGTGGCTTGGCATATCGATGGCGCGGGCGGTATGTCCGAAAGTGGTCAGTTCCGGGATCAGATCGCGCCAGCACCAGGCACCGTGCCAAGAGCCATGTACAAGCAAGAAATCTGCCAACAATCCCTCCTTCAAATATGTCCGATCTCGGTCAGAAAATCACCAATCAATTGGGCAAAGTCCTGAGGGCGCTCGACGCAGGGCAGGTGGCCTGCCTTTCGGATCAGCGCAAAGCGTGAACCAGGGATCAGATCGACCGTTTCGCGCACCAGATCGGGCGGGGTTGAGCCGTCTTCGCTGCCCGCAATCCCCAAGGTCGGCAGGCGCAATCCGCTGGTTGGCGTATAGAAATCGGTGCCCGAGATTGCAGCGCAGCAGCCCAGATAGCCTTCGACCGGTTGTCGGACCATCATGTTGCGCCAAAGCGTCATCTCGGCGCTGGCGCGAAATGATTTCGAGAACCACCGATCCATGGTGGCATCCGCCAGTGCCTCGATCCCGCCGGTACGGACAGCATCCATACGCTGCTGCCACATCTTGGGAGTGCCGATCTTGGCGGCCGTATTCGACAGCACCAGCGCGCGGATCTGATCCATACGCTTGACCGCCAGGCCCTGCGCAATCATGCCACCGACGGACAGACCCACGAATACGCAATCCTTGACCTCTAGATAATCCAGCAATTGCTCGGCGTCGCGCACCAGATTTCCCATGGAATAGGGCGCTGAGGGTGCTGATGACAATCCGTGCCCGCGTTTGTCGTACCTAATGATGCGCAGGCCTTTGGGCAGTAGCGGCAATATCGGGTCCCACAGCCGCATATCTGTGCCCAGTGAATTAGCAAACACGATGGGGGCGCCAGCGTCGTCGCCATCAATTCGGTAATGTATCCGAACATCTTTGAGGTCAGCGATATGCATGTTTAGCGTCCCCGTCTGCTCAGGGTTTCCGTTAAAACGACTACAACCGGATTTTGCACCGGCTGTAAGCGATTGTCAGGTAAGGAATTCCAACGCCCGTTCAAAGATCTGCGGATCCACGTTGCCGCCCGAGGCGACTACGATCACCGCATTCCCATCAATCTGATCCTTGCGAAACAGGGCAGAGGCCAGCGAAACCGCTCCTCCGGGTTCCAGCACGATCTTCAGACGCAGAAACGCAAAGGCCATGGCGCGTAGGGATTCCTGTTCAGATACCGACAGACCAGGGCCGCAAAGCCGCTGCAGGATGGGAAAGGTTATCTGCCCCGGCTGTGGCGTCAGGATTGCGTCGCAGATGTTTCCCGAAGTAGCGTCGTTGCTTTGGATCGTCCCGCTTGCCAGCGAGCGTTTCACGTCTTCGAACCCTTCAGGCTCGCATGGACGAGGGCGCAGACCGGGCGCGTGACGCTCTAACGCCAGCGCGATACCAGATGTCAGCCCGCCGCCGCCACAGCAGATCAGCACGTCACCTTCGGTCACGCCCAGCGCCCGTGCCTGACGTGCCAGCTCCAGTCCCGTTGTTCCCTGGCCAGCGATCACTTGCGGTTCGTCATAAGGCCTGATCAAGGTCAAACCGCGCTCGGCAGCCAATGCCTCGCCGATGTCTTCGCGGCTTTCGCTGGCGCGGTCATAAAGGACGACCTCACCGCCCAGCGCGCGGGTGTTTTCAATCTTCAGCTTCGGCGCATCCGAGGGCATGACGATGACGGACGAGATTCCATGTTGAGCCGCTGCATAGGCAACACCCTGTGCGTGATTGCCCGAGGAATAGGCGATGACGCCCCGGTTGCGCGCCGCTTCATCCAATGCCGAAATAGCTGACCACGCGCCGCGAAATTTGAAGCTGCCGGTGTGTTGCAGGCATTCGGGTTTGATCAGAACGCGGCGACCCGCGATTTCATCCAGAAAGGGTGATGACAGAAGCGGCGTCTCGCGTACGTGACCTTTCAGCCGCTCGGCGGCGGCTTCGATCATGTCTATGTTGCTCATTTGGCGTCCAGTATCTTGCGGATCAGGTCTAGGGATTGAGGCTCGTTCAGGAACGGGACATGTCCTCGGCCCGGCACTTCTGTCGAGATCAATTCGGGGTGGTGTGCGTGCATCTTCTGCACCGTGGCTTTGCTCAACAAGTCGGAATTTGCACCGCGGATCACGCCGGTGGGGATCGTGCTCAGGGCGTCGAACAAAGGCCACAGGTCCGGTGCCGGGGTGATGGCGGCCTGCTCGATCAGCGCTTGTCGCAATGCGGGGTCATAACGCAGCTGTAGCCCGGTATCGATTTGAATGTATTGATGTTCTACCTGCTGTTTCCAGACGTCCTGAGCGATGCCCCGGAACTGAGGTGCCATCATCGCGTGCAGGACCTGCGCAGCCTCATCATAGGATTGTGAACTTGGGGGATTGCCGACATAGTCCATAATCTTGGCAATGCCACCGGGTTCGATCACCGGGCCAACGTCGTTCAGGATAACACATGCCAGCCGGTCAGGATGGCTGGCGGCCAGCGCCATGGCGACCAGCCCCCCGCGTGATGTGCCCAACAGGGTCACTTTCTTCAAGCCCAGTTGATCCAGCAGTTCAACCGCATCCAGCCCCTCGCGCAGGATGTTGTAATTCATGTAGTTCGCATCAAAATCGGACTTGCCGCGCCCGCGATAATCCATCGCAATCATACGAAGATCACTCATATGTGGCGCAAGAAATGAAAAGTCGCGGCAGTTGCGCGTCAAACCGGCCAGGCAAAGCAGAGGATGGCCCGTGCCGGTATCTTCATAGTACAGGCGTTTGCCGTCCGAGGTGGTGAAATATGCCATCAAAGTCCTGCCAATTGCGGGATCGTCGTCAGGTCCGGCAGCACATGTGCAGGTTTCCACGGCAGGCGATCCATTGGTTCGCCAGCGCGGTTGACCCAAGCTGTGACAAATCCATAGCCGCTTGCCCCGGCAGCGTCCCACCCGTTTGAGCTGACGAACAGCACTTCATCGCGCGCGCAGCCGAAGCGGTTCTGCACCAGATCGTATACGCTGGCATGGGGTTTGAAGACCCCCACGCTTTCGACCGACAGAACATCATTCAGCACATCACCGATCCCGGCAGACTGCACCGCCCCGTTCAGCATCGGGGGTGAACCGTTGGACAAGATGGCGGTCTGCAACCCACCGGCCTTCAGCGCCTTCAACATATCGGGGACCTCGGGATAGGCCTGCAACTCCCAATACAAATCGAGCAGACGCTGCCGAAGGGTGTTATCCCCCTGAAGGCCTACCGCTTCCAAGGCCCAATCCAGCCCATCTTGCGTGACATCCCAAAAGTCACAATGCGCATCAGCGACAGCACGCAACCATGTATATTGCAGTTGCTTCAGACGCCAGTGATTGGCCAACTCGGGCCATTTGCTAGCCAACGCTTCAAATCCGGGCTCTGTTGCGGCCTGCCTGGCGGCGGCGGCCACGTCAAACAGAGTACCATAAGCGTCGAATACACACGTGGTGATAGCCATCCGATCCTCCCCTGATCGGGCGCAGATAATCACAACCGGTTCCGGGGTTAAAGAGGGCAGGGTTTACAATGCTGTGTCAGCCTCTAGGCTGCGCCGTTCATTTCTTTTCAGGCCGGAGGCCATCATGACCGCAATCAAACAAGGCGACACGGTTCGCATCCACTACACCGGAACTCTGCTGGACGGCAAAGTCTTCGACAGTTCCGAGGGGCGCGATCCGTTGGAGTTTGCGGTTGGTTCCGGGCAGATCATACCCGGTCTGGACGCTGCCCTGCCGGGCATGGAGATTGGCGAGAAGAAGCGTGTCGAGATCGATTGCGTTGACGCCTATGGCCCGATCAATCCGGGCATGCGGCAGCAGATCCCGCGTGAAGGCATCCCGGATGACATTCCGCTTGAACCCGGCACGCAGTTACAGATGCAAACTCCTGACGGTCAGGCATTGCCAGTGACTGTCGTCGAGGTAGATGAGGCGACAGTGACCTTGGATGCAAATCATCCACTAGCGGGGCAAGATCTGGTCTTCGATATCGAAATCGTTTCGATCAACTGATGCTGATTGGATCAAAGGCCCGGCATATGTGACAACAACGGCTCAATCGCATCGCGCACGGGCGGTTGGGTCAGAAACACAAAGGCAATCAGCAGCGATGTGAGAATCAGCAGCAAAAGACGCGCACGTCCGCTTCCTGATTTGCGTTTCAAAGCTGGCGAGCGCGTGTTGCTCGCAAGGATCTGTTCAAGTTTGCTCATATCGTAATCCCTGCGGGGCAAAGATGTTCAAATCTTGGCACCCGCAGGGAAAGATATAGTCACATGGCCTCTGGCTGGGGCATGCCCAGAATATGATACCCGCCGTCGACGCGGATGATCTCACCCGAAGTATAGCTGCCGGCGTCGGACGCAAGATACACGGCGGTGCCTCCGACGGCCTCCAGCGTGGCATTCGAACGCATCGGTGCGTTCTGGTCGCAGAACTTGTAGGTCTTGCGTGCACCACCAATAGCCGCACCCGCCAATGTTTTCATCGGGCCGGGCGAGATGGCGTTCACGCGAATACCCTCGGGGCCCAGATCGTTCGCCAGATAGCGCGTCGCCGATTCCAGCGCAGCCTTGGCGACGCCCATGACATTGTAGTTTGGCACAACCTTGTTCGATCCCTGATAGGTCAGGGTCAACAATGTGCCGCCATTGTCCTTCATCAGCGGATAGGCGCGACGTGCAACTTCGATGAACGAATAGGCCGACACATCCAGCGAGTGTTTGAAGTTTGCCCGCGTGGTGTTCAAGAATCGACCGGTCAGTTCGGACTTGTCCGAATAAGCGATAGCGTGGACAACAAAATCTATTGTTGGCCAGCGGGCGGACAACTCGCCAAACGCGCGATCCAGTGAATCATCATCGGTCACATCCGCATCGACCATGAAGTCGCTGCCCAAGCTTTGGGCCAGCGGTTCAAGCCGTTTGCCAAACGCCTCGCCCTGATAGGTGAAAGCCAGCTCAGCGCCTGCTTCGTGCATGGCTTTGGCGATGCCCCACGCGATAGAGCGGTCATTAGCCACGCCCATGATCAGGCCGCGTTTACCCTTGAGAATATCCGACATCTTGTTCACCCGTTATACTTCGACAGAACCATGGATCCGTTGGTGCCGCCAAAGCCGAAGCTATTGGTCATCACGCTGTCCAAGCCTGCGTTTTCAACCACTTGAGTTGCAATTTCACCGGGCAGGATGCCGTCGGCAAGTGTGTCGACATTGATCGACGGAGTAATGAAATCATGTTCCAGCATGAGCAGGCAGAAGATCGCCTCAAGCGCGCCCGCTGCGCCTTGCGCGTGACCGGTCATCGATTTTGTCGATGAAATCGGAGGCACACTGCCTTCACCAAAGATACGGCGTACGGCTTCGACTTCTCCGACGTCGCCCACTGGGGTCGAGGTGCCATGGGCATTGATGTAGCCGACCTTGCGGCCTTCGGGTACAGTCGACAGCGCCAGACGCATCGCGCGCTCGCCGCCTTCGCCGGATGGTGCCACCATGTCGTGCCCATCAGATGTCGCGGCATAGCCGGTTACTTCGGCATAGATTTTCGCACCGCGTGCCAGCGCATGCTCGAGGTCTTCCAGAACCACGATGCCGCCACCGCCGGAAATCACAAATCCGTCGCGGTTCTGATCGAATGCACGCGAGGCTTTATCAGGTGTGTCGTTGTACTTGGACGACATCGCACCCATCGCGTCGAACAGGCAGGACAGGGTCCAGTCCAACTCTTCTCCTCCACCTGCGAACATCACATCCTGCTTGCCCAGCATGATCTGTTCAGCCGCATTGCCGATGCAGTGCAGCGAGGTCGAGCAGGCCGAGGTGATCGAGTAGTTGATACCTTTGATTTTGAACGCGGTCGCCAAGTTCGCAGAAATCGTCGAACACATGCACTTTGGCACTGCAAACGGGCCGATCCGTTTGGTTGCGCCGGTTTTCAGCACGGTTTGGTGCGCGGTCAACATCGCGCTGGTCGATGGTCCACCCGAACCTGCCACCAGACCTGTGCGCGGATTGACCACCTGATCTTCGGTCAGCCCGGCGTCCGCGATGGCCTGATTCATCGCGATATGGGCATAGGCAGCACCCGGACCCATGAACCGCAGGGTCCGCTTGTCCACGTGATCGGCCACATCGATTTTCAGCGAACCGGCGATTTGGCTGCGAAAGCCGTGCTCGACCATCTGTTCGCTTGCTACGATGCCGGATTTGCCTGCTTTGAGCGAGGCGAGCACCTCTTCGGCATTGCTCCCGATCGAGGACACAACCCCCAGACCGGTGACGACTACTCGACGCATGTGCGTACTCCTTATTGCGGCCGGTCAGGCTCAGGCGTCTGACAGAACGACCTTCATATCCTTGACGTCGTATATCAATTCGCCATCGGCTTCGACGATGCCATCTGCCACACCCATGGTCAGGCGGCGCGTCTGGATCGCCTTTTTGAAATCAATCTTATAGGTCAGCATCTTCCGGTCCGGGCGCACCATGCCGGTCAACTTGACCTCTCCGACGCCAACTGCCATGCCACGTCCTTGCCAGCCGCGCCAGCCGAGGTTGAAGCCGGTCAGTTGCCACAAACCGTCCAGGCCCAGACAGCCGGGCATGATCGGATTGCCAGGGAAATGGCAGTCAAAGAACCAAAGCTCAGGTGTGATATCGAATTCGGCCAGCACATGACCCTTGCCATGCGCTCCACCGTCGCCGGAAATCTCGGTAATGCGGTCCATCATCAACATCGGCGGAGCCGGCAACTGCGCGTTGCCAGGGCCAAATAGTTCGCCGCGGGCGCATTTCAGCAGATCGTCCTTGTCAAAACTGCTCGGGAATTGGGCCATTCTGCCGCCTCTCCTGCCTGGGTCCGTTTATTACATCTGGCCTCGTCTATCACCCGTATGCAAGGTCCTGCAAGACCAGCACTCCATATCTTGTTGTGACTACAATATTCTTTGCGAATGAATTTCATTTGAAATTGCAGGCAGGGCACACTTATATTAAGGGCAGCAAAACACAGGTATCGGATTCATGACACCTCAGAGCCGTGAGATCGCTGCAAATTGGTTGGTTGACGCAGGTTTGCGCCCCACGCGCCAAAGGGTTGCTTTGGCCGAATTGCTTGTGGGCGACGGTCTGCATCGTCATGTGACAGCGGAAAGCCTGTTTGAATCCGCAAAAGCCAAAGGTGACGCGGTTTCGCTGGCGACCGTATACAACACATTGCGGGCGTTTTGCGATGCCGGGGTGCTTCAAGAGATAACTGTTGACGGGTCCAAAAGCTATTTCGACACCAACACGCATGACCATCCGCATTTCTATTGGGAAGACGAAAGCCGTCTGAGCGATGCACCATCCGACCAATTGGTGATCCAACAATTGCCGGAAGCTCCTGAAGGCGTCGAAATCGCATCGGTCGATGTGGTGATCCGCCTGCGGAAGAAGTAACCTCTAATCCTTACATAACAACGTAACCAACGCATGCTCAGCCTGCATGATCATTGGATCTGTCGGCCCCGTGCCATGCCGTGCCAATACAACAGATTCGGTTGCATCTGGATCGGTGATCGGCAGGCTTATCACGCGGACCTGATCATAACTGAAGCCGTTTTTAGGGCTGGTATAGCTTATCCCGATGCCTTCCCCATGAGCGGCCAGGCTGCGCGAAAGCTCCAATGATTCCGCTCGGTGCGAGATTGTGGGGTTCAAACCTTTGCGTCTGAAAAGCGCGAGTACATGCTGTGCAGACAAACCCTCTTTAGACAGAATCAGTGGATATGACGCTAGCTCGGTCAGGGTTAGCTGCTTGGCCGCCGCCAGTGTATGATCAGGTGAAAGCAGTGCGTGTGGGGTGCTGTCGAACAACTTCTTGCAGGAAAAACCGGCATCCATGCCGAGGTCATAGGTGAGTGCAAAATCGTATCTGCCATCGATCAGGCCGGAAATCAGGCCTTCGAACGTCTCAACCCCGTGTGTCAGGACGACGTCGGGCAAAGCTTCTTGCAGGCGGTGCAGAGATTGGGCCAGAAGAAAGGGTGCCAGATCGACAAAGCATCCCAGGCGTAATCGGCGCTCGCCGGTTATCGGCTGCATTGACTGTTCCAAATGCGCAGCTCGCTTCAACAAGGCCTCGGCCTCTTCGATGAATTTGCGGCCCTGCGGGGTCAGCGCCATCGCGGCACCCCGTCTTCGGGCAAACAGTGGATATCCCAAACGTGATTCGACCCGGGTCAGCGCATTGGACAAGGCAGGTTGCGAGACATTTAGGCGTTGTGCCGCAGCAGACAGGCTGCCATGCCGACCGATGGCGCAAACATATTCGTATTGGCGCAGAGTGAGGTATAACATAGAGTTAATACCTAAATTGAAAGATATGATTTGAACAGATGTCTTATTCATGCGCAGATCGGGCGACAAATCTAAGGAGACCGCAATGACTCACCCTCTTGTTTCTCAGGCCATGATCGACAACTTCCAGACGGACGGCGTTGTGTTGGTTAAAGGCCTGTTCGCCGATCATATTGAAACCCTACGGGCCGGGGTTGCCGCGAATATGGCCGAGCCGGGTCCTTATGCTTCGGAGAACAGGAAAGATGGCGAAACCGGCCGTTTTTTTGACGACTATTGCAACTGGTCCCGTATCCCGCAGTTTCGTGAAGTGATCGAAAAATCTCCTGCTGCTGAAGTAGCGGCCGACCTCATGCAGTCGCAATCTGTGCAGATGTTCCATGACCATGTTCTGGTGAAGGAACCCGGAACCTCGATGGCAACGCCGTGGCATCAGGATGGGCCATACTATTTTGTGGATGGTCAACAGAATATCAGCTTCTGGTCACCGTTGGATCCGGTGAAACAAGCGACCTTGCGCTGCGTTGCCGGTTCGCACCGCTGGGAAAAAGAAGTGCTACCTACCCGCTGGGTCTCGGAAGAAGGTTTCTTCCCTGACGAGGGCCAGTACATGCCGATTCCGGACCCAGATGCCGAAAGGATGAAGATTGTAGAATTTGAAATGGAGCCCGGTGATGCAGTGGCCTTCAACTATCGCACGCTACACGGGGCCCGAGGCAATACTTCCGATAGCCGACGCAGGGCATTTTCGCTGCGATTGGTTGGTGATGATGCACGTTATGTCGAGCGTCCAGGCCGGACTTCGCCGCCATTTCCGGGACATGAAATGGTGCCTGGGCAAAGGCTGCGTGAGGACTGGTTCCCAGTTCTGCTACAGCGTTAGAACCTAGAACCACTGGCCCGATTCGATCAGGCCCAGATCCAGCAATTGGCGCGAATCCCACTCGAACGGAGTTGAATGGTTCCAGCAGAAGTTGGAGATATCGAACGTCGATCCGGCGTTCGTCTTCAATGCTTTGGCCGCCCGGAACGAACAGATCGCCGCGGTCAGGTTGTTGTGCCACGGGCAGGCGTAGGTGTTATATTCCGGCTCATTGAAAGTGTGATCAGGCAGAAGTCTCAGATCGGGTTTTGCTTTGAACAGCGAAATCCGATCGATCCGGCGTCGTTCATACGGGATATGATCTTCGAACCGCCAGCGCAGACCACCGGACATATCCAGTTGCCGCTCTAGCGGCTTGCCAGATGCGTCATGCCGCGTGTGGGCGTAGTATCCGGTCTTGTCCAGCATTGCGTGGTCGGGGGCCACTCCATTTGGATAGGCCGTCAGATCATTCGCATAAAGATCGATCACATGGGTCAGCATGGCCTGGCGCCGTTCTTCAGAATGGAAGGCCAGCAACTCTCCGACCGAGCGGGTCTCGCAGAAAGGGTAGAACAGATATTCAGAGTTGTAGCAGTAGTATACCCACGTGCCTTGAGCCGCCTGAATGATCCGATTGACGGCCTCAAATACGACGGTTCTGGGCGCGCAGGTCATCGTCACTCGATGAACCCTTTCCCCCAGCGCTTCATCCAGCGTGAATTCCTGGGGCAGGAATGTGATCACGGATTTGAACCCCAGCTTCAAATGATGGTGCAGCGTCCCTTCTAGCTCGACATCATCTTCGGCAAATATCAGTGCCACGGGTCCCTTGCTCAGGATCGACCGATCGGATTTCAGAAGGTGATCAAGGGATTCGTACTGCATCGTTGGTTTCGTTGCCGCCTTGCTGGAAATTCCCGCCAAATTCGGGTAATTGCGCCAGCATTGCAAGCGGCGTTCGATACGTATAGACGACGCCGACCCAGCGACTGCAAAGGCCAACCCATGTCTGAACCGAAAAAGCTGTTTATCAAGACCTATGGCTGTCAGATGAACGTCTATGACAGCGAACGCATGGCCGAAGCGCTGGGCGGACAGGGCTATGTCGAGACCAAATCGCCCGATGATGCGGATATGATCCTGCTCAATACCTGCCACATACGAGAAAAGGCAGCTGAGAAAGTCTATTCCGAACTGGGCCGTTTCAAGGGCCTCAAGGCGGAAAAGCCGGAACTTAAAATCGGTGTCGCAGGTTGCGTCGCTCAGGCCGAAGGCGAGGAAATCATCCGCCGCCAGCCGCTTGTCGATCTGGTGGTGGGGCCGCAAAGCTATCATCGCCTGCCCGAGATGGAGGCGAAGACGCGCGCGGGTGAAAAGGCGCTGGATACCGAGTTCCCCGAAGAAGACAAATTCGAAAAGCTCAAGAACCGCCCCAAGGCCAAGCGCGGACCGACGGCATTTCTGACCGTGCAGGAGGGGTGTGACAAGTTCTGTGCCTTCTGCGTTGTGCCCTATACACGCGGGGCCGAGGTCAGCCGCCCGGCAGATCGCATCCTGCGTGAGGCCCGCGATCTGGTTGAACGCGGTGTGCGTGAGATCACGCTGCTGGGGCAGAACGTCAATGCCTATCACGGGGCTGGACCGGACGGAGACATGACCCTTGCTGGTCTGATCTGGGAATTGAACAAGGTCGACGGGCTAGAGCGCATACGCTTTACCACCTCGCACCCGAACGACATGGATGATGCGCTGATCGAAGCGCATGGCACCTGTGAGAAGTTGATGCCATATCTGCATTTGCCGGTGCAGTCGGGGTCGGACAAAATTCTAAAGCGGATGAACCGCAGCCATACGGCTGAAAGCTATCTGCGATTGATCGAGCGTATCCGAAAAGCGCGCCCCGATATTCTGATGTCCGGCGATTTCATCGTGGGCTTCCCGGAAGAGACGGAAGAGGATTTTCAGGCCACTCTGGATTTGGTCGAAGAGGTCAAATACGGCTACGCCTATTCCTTCAAATACTCGACGCGACCCGGCACACCTGCAGCAGAACGGCCACAGGTCGAGGCCGAAGTGGCGGATGCACGCCTGCAGCGCTTGCAAGGGTTGATCACGCGCCACCAGCGCGAGATTCAGGACTCGATGGTCGGAAAGACAGTTAATGTCCTGTTTGAAAAGCCTGGGCGGCAACCGGGCCAGATGGTTGGAAAATCCGAGTATCTGCATGCGGTTCACGTCGCGGACGCTGATATCACGAGCGGCGACTTACGTAAGGTAAGGATAAAATCGTCTGGCGCGAACTCGCTGGGTGGTGAGTTGGTCTGATCCCTTGTGGCTTGCCCGCAAAGGGTTTTCGCCTTGAAATTTAACCCTTGATTTATGGCTTGGAACTATGTTCCGAGGAAGGCTAGATTTTTCTGGGCCGAATTTTGGGTGTCGACAAACGCACCGACCCCGCCTGACGGCCCGCCTTTGCGGAGGGTACGAGTAGTGAGCTGGATACGTTTTCCGAGTGTAAACCTTTCCCGTGTTTTGTCGGCGACTGTCGTGTTGCTATCTTGCGCTGCCCCGACTTTGGCCGGCGATGTCGTCGGGGAAGTCACTGAGCCCGACGTAATCTCGTCTCAGCGTTTCGCGCGCGACGTCAATGCGTTCTATCTGGGGGTCAGCGCCGGACATGCCTCGGGCGGTTCGGACGAGTTTGGCCTGCGCGTGAACGACGGAGACACGTTTGCTGCGGGCGACCTTAAGCCAAGCGGAAATTTCGCAGGTTTTCGCGGTGGCTGGCGCGGTATTCTGCCAGCCAGAGGTGGGCGCGACTATGTGTATGGGCTGGAAGTCGGCTATGACTTTGGCACGCTCGATGACATCACCTCGTCCCGATCCGGCGGGGCAGAGGTCAGCGGCAGATCCGCGATATCGGATGTATTGTCCATCCGCCTGCGGAACGGGCTTACCAACCGCAGCGGCAGTGTCCTCTATTTCGTGACTGTGGGTTATGTCCGCGGCGATATCACCACGTCAGGCTCACTAACTGATGCAAGCGGGACAAGCCGATTTGAGAGCGAGGACCGCCGACAAGGTTTCTCGGCCAGCTTGGGCGCTGAACACAAACTGAACGAAAATTGGTCGATCACCGGCGAGATCGAGTACCTGCAGTTCGAATCAAAAACGGTCGAACTGGGTCCGTCATTCTCGACCAAATCGACGCCAAGCTATCGCGGACTGCGGATCGGGTTGAACTATACATTCTGATATCCGCGCGATTGGCGTTTAAAGTTGGCTGTTTCAGCGTTCATCGGCGCATTTGTCATGAGGTGTGCAAATTTTGAAACTGCCGCTTGCGTCTACCTCTTCAGTTTGTCTACGCTCAAGGTGAACCGCCAAGACAGGAGAACGGATTGGCCATCGGTGCCCTGACCCCACCGCAAGATGACATGCCCCAGCGTGAGGCGCTTGTTGAATTTCCAGACAACAGATTATTGATCGATTTGTGCGGAGAGTATGACCGCAACTTGACCGATATCGAACAGAAGCTCTCGGTGCAGATTGTGCGACGCGGCAATCAGCTTGTCGTGCTGGGCGACGAGGATTCGCAAAAGCAGGCGATTGAGGTTCTACAGGCCCTCTATACACGGCTCGAAGGTGGGCGTGATGTGGAAGCCGCAGATGTCGACCGCGAGTTGCGCATGGGCAATTCCGAGGTCGGAACTGGCACGCGCGATGGTGACCAGCTTGAGATGTTCAAGGGTGGCACGGTCGAGATCAAGACACGCAAAAAACTGGTCGAGCCGCGCACCGACGCCCAGAAGGCCTATGTGCAGTCGCTGTTCAACAACGAACTGGCCTTTGGCATTGGACCCGCGGGCACCGGCAAAACCTATCTGGCCGTTGCGGTCGGGGTGTCCATGTTCATTGGCGGGCACGTTGACCGCATCATTCTCAGCCGTCCGGCGGTCGAGGCCGGTGAAAAGCTCGGTTACCTGCCCGGTGACATGAAGGATAAGGTCGATCCCTACATGCAGCCGCTTTATGATGCGCTGAATGATTTCCTGCCCGGAAAACAACTTGCCAAGCTGATCGAAGAAAAGCGGATCGAGATTGCTCCGCTTGCCTTCATGCGCGGTCGTACGCTGGCAAATGCATTTGTGGTGCTGGACGAGGCGCAGAATGCCACAACGATGCAGATGAAGATGTTCCTGACCCGGCTTGGTGAAGGTAGTCGGATGGTTATCACCGGCGACCGGTCTCAGGTTGACCTGCCGCGCGGTGTGCAATCGGGTCTCAAGGATGCCGAACGGTTGCTGAAAACGATCCCGAATATCAGCTTCAACTATTTCACCTCGAAAGATGTCGTCCGCCATCCGCTTGTCGCCGCCATTATCGAGGCGTATGAGGCCGATGCGGGGCGCGAAACCGGATAACTTTCAAGGCGCCGATTGAAGCTGGGCTCGGAGCCAAAGGTATGAATCTGGAAATCACGCTTGAGGATGATCGCTGGCGCGGGCTGGAGCCTTTGGCCACGCGCGCAATTGCTGCTGTTCTGGAGTATTGCGATCTTGAGGCGGATCAATGCGAAATCAGCTTGCTGGGCTGCGATGATGCACGGATCGCTGAATTGAATGCTGAATTTCGTGAAAAATCCACGCCGACCAACGTCCTCAGCTGGCCTGCCGAAGAACTGGCCCCGGATCGGGCGGGAGACACTCCGCCGGCTCCGCAACCTGACTTTACTGGCGAAATCGTGCTGGGCGACATTGCGATCTCTTATGACACCTGCGCGCGCGAAGCAGCTGAAGCCGGCAAAAGCACCGACGATCACGTGACGCATCTGATCGTTCACGGTACACTACATTTGCTGGGGTATGATCACATTCGTGACCTCGACGCCACTTTGATGGAAAGGGTCGAGGTCGAGATACTTGGCAAACTGGGTATAGATGACCCATATAATGTATGACATGGGCACCTTTGCCCGATCATTTGGAACAGGATAATGGGCGAAACAGACGGCAGTTCTAGGGCGGCGCATGGCGCGCATTCTCAGAACAGCAGCAATGACAGCGACGAAAGAGGCGGGCTTTTTTCTCGACTCATCGACGTATTTTCTTCTCAGGGCGAAGAGACCAGCCAGCTAAACGGGGCAGAGGTCGTCAGCGCTCAGCCAAGGGGCATGATCAACCTGCGCAGAATGCGGGTCGAAGATGTTGCGATCCCAACAGCCGAAATCGTATCGGTCCCCTCGACAACCCCGAAAGACGAACTTGTCCAGATTTTCCGCGACAGCGGCTTGTCACGCATTCCGGTTTACGATGGCACTTTGGATACGCCATTGGGGTTTGTGCATCTCAGGGACTTTGCGCTGACTCATGGCTTTAACGGCAACTCTTCCGAGTTCGATCTGAGGTCGATGCTGCGGACATTGCTGTTCGTGCCACCATCGATGCCAATTGGCGTTTTGCTGACCAAGATGCAGACAGAACGTCGCCATATGGCTCTGGTGATCGATGAATACGGTGGAGTCGATGGTTTGCTGACTATCGAAGATCTGATTGAACAGGTTGTCGGAGAAATCGCCGACGAACATGATGCCGACGAAGATCAGCTATGGATACAAGAGAAACCCGGCTGCTACGTGGTTCAGGCGCGTGTACCACTTGAAGAGTTCGAGGCCGAGATTGGCCGCTCTCTGACCAGCCACGAAGATGTAGACGAAGAAGAGATCGACACATTGGGCGGTTTGGTCTTCATGCTCTCGGGGCGGGTTCCGGCGCGTGGTGAGGTTGTATGCCACCCCGAAGGGCCCGAGTTCGAGGTCATTGACGCAGACCCGCGCCGCATAAAACGGTTGCGTGTCATGCTGCCGGATATTGTTGCATGAACCCTGCCGAGGGGTGGCCCTTTTGGCTGCGGTTGGTGCTGGCGGCGCTGTTGGGTGTCGCAGCGGCCAGTGGTCAGGCACCATTGGGATATTGGCCAATAAGCTTGCTGTCGCTGGTGCTGATAGCGCCGTTGTATCTGAGCACTGAGACAAATCGTCGAGCGGTTTTGCTGGGTTGGGTCTTCGCAACGGGCTATTTTGCGCACGCATTAAGCTGGATTATCGAGCCGTTTCTGGTTGATGTCCAACGCCATGCGTGGATGGCCCCTTTTGCTCTGATCTTCTTGTCGGGCGGGTTGGCCTTGTTCTGGGCGTTGGCCTTCGGAGTTTCGAAACGCATCGGTGGAGCGCCCGTCTTGCAGGGGGCATTGCTGTCTGTAACGCTGGCGCTGGTCGAGTTTGCGCGTGGCTACATTCTGACCGGATTTCCTTGGGCAGGCATCGCGCAGATTTGGGTAGATACGCCATTTGCCCAGACTCTGTCACTTGTCGGCCCTTATGGATTGGGAGCGCTGACACTGCTTGCCACAGTGCCATTGGGCGCAGCCTTGTTCAGCAATCGTACCCGAAGCGGCATCGTTGTACCTATCGCGTTGACCGCAGGCTGTGCGGCCTTGGCTTTGCTCTATGCAGCGAACCGACCTCCAGTCATGCCCTCTGGTCATATCGTGCGGCTGATTCAACCCAATGCACCCCAGCACCAGAAATGGGATCCTGCCTATGCGTCAGTGTTTTTCGCACGCCAACTTGAATTCACAGCGGCCGAGCCCCGCCCAGACCTAATCGTCTGGCCGGAAACCTCGGTCCCAGCATGGCTGGGCAGCGCACAGCCCTATCTTTCAGCAATTGGCGAAGCGGCACAGGGCGCCCCGGTAGTCTTGGGCATTCAGCGTGCCGATGGGCAGCAGATCTATAACTCGATGATCTATCTAAATGAGGAGGGTCAGCAAGACGGGCTATACGATAAACATCACCTGGTGCCCTTTGGGGAATACGTGCCATTTGGTGAAGTGATGGCACGGTTCGGTATCTACGGGATGGCCGCAACCACAGGGAATGGCTTTAGCGCGGGGCCAGGTGCCGCATTGATGGATGTAGGCGTGCTTGGCAAGGCGCTGCCGCTGATCTGCTACGAGGCGGTATTCACGCAGGATATTTTATCCGCGCCGGATCGTGCGGATTTTCTTTTGCAGATTACAAACGACGCTTGGTTCGGAACGCGTTCCGGCCCGTATCAGCACCTCGCCCAGGCGCAGATGCGTGCAATCGAACAAGGCCTACCGATGTTGCGCTCGGCCAATACCGGAGTTTCGGCAATGATTGGCCCATTGGGGCGGATCACCGAGGCGCTGGCGCTTGGGCAGGCGGGGTTTATCGACGCCGAATTGCCGCGTCCTCATGCCCCTACCGTTTATTCTCGAATTGGAGACAGTCCGGTATTTTTAGCTTTGTTGGTGCTATTTGCGCTGCTATGTCGGTACGCCCGGCGCGTAAACGACCAATTTCCGATTGACCCTGTCAAACGCTAAGCGTATTCGATCACACGCCTGCCACAACGGCTTCCTGACGTGGTGGGGAAATCTTAATGGAGCACTTTCATGTCCCGACAGAATTATATTTTTACTTCGGAATCCGTTTCCGAAGGGCACCCGGATAAGGTCTGCGATCGTATTTCCGATGCAGTACTAGACGCATTCCTGCGCGAAGAACCCGAGGCCCGCGTGGCCTGTGAAACATTTGCCACTACCGATCGTGTGGTTATTGGCGGCGAAGTGGGTCTGTCGGATCAGGACAAGCTGCATGATTATATGGCGCATATCGACGATATCGCGCGGGCATGTATCAAAGATATCGGCTACGAGCAGGACAAGTTTCACCACGAAACCGTCGAAGTGACGAACCTGTTGCACGAGCAGTCGGCTCATATCGCGCAAGGCGTGGATGCTGCCGATAACAAAGACGAAGGTGCAGGCGATCAGGGCATCATGTTCGGCTATGCCACGACCGAGACGCCAGCGCTTATGCCTGCACCGATCCAATACTCGCATGCTATCCTTCGCCGTCTCGCTGAAGTTCGCAAAAATGGCAGTGAACCCGCCCTTGGCCCGGATGCAAAATCACAGTTGTCTGTTATCTATCGCGACGGCACGCCAGTCGGTGTCAGCTCAATCGTGCTGTCGACGCAGCACATGGATGAGGCGCTGACCTCGGGTGATATTCGCGCCATTGTCGAGCCCTATATCCGTGAAACCCTCCCTGACGGCTGGCTGACCGCCGAAACCGAATGGCACGTGAATCCCACCGGCAAGTTCGTCATCGGCGGTCCGGATGGTGATGCGGGTCTGACCGGTCGCAAGATCATCGTCGACACTTATGGCGGTGCAGCACCTCACGGTGGTGGCGCATTCTCGGGCAAAGATCCAACCAAGGTGGACCGCTCGGCGGCTTATGCAGCGCGTTATCTGGCCAAGAATGTCGTTGCTGCAGGGATGGCAGAGC
Organism: Ruegeria sp. CF1; assembly: GCF_056537445.1. Classification (NCBI taxonomy): domain Bacteria; kingdom Pseudomonadati; phylum Pseudomonadota; class Alphaproteobacteria; order Rhodobacterales; family Roseobacteraceae; genus Ruegeria; species Ruegeria sp. CF1. Next base: position 79,196 of record NZ_JBQFRN010000004.1, read on the forward strand.
GCTGCACCATTCAGTTGAGTTATGCGATTGGGGTGTCAAAGCCCCTATCGATCTATGCCGACACGCATGGAACTGGCCAGATTGCCGATGCAGTGATCGAAAAAGCAGTTGGGCAGGTGATGGACCTGACTCCGCGCGGAATTCGCCAACATCTGCAACTCAACAAGCCGATTTATCAGAGGACCGCTGCTTATGGCCACTTTGGTCGTGAACCCGATGCGGACGGCGGATTCAGCTGGGAGCGCACCGATCTAGTGGACGCGCTGAAACAGGCGGTCTGATCAAAAAATTAGAAAAACGCGCCGGTTTCGGCGCGTTTTTTGCAAGCGGGCGACCACTTGCAACAATTTCAGCCCCGCAGTATGGGCTGCGCCATGAGTACAAAGAGCCCAAAACGCCCGCGCAGAAATTTTTATGGCCGCTTTAAGGGCAAAACCCTGAAGCCCAGTCAAAAGACTTATCTGTCGGAAGACCTTGCTGCCTTGTCCCCCGGTGCGGTGGATTGGGACGGTAATCCTGAACGCGATCCGCTTGATCTCGACGGTCTATTCAGAGGCAAGCCTGTTTGGCTTGAGGTCGGCTTTGGCGGCGGTGAGCATCTGGTACATCAGGCTCAGCAAAACCCGGATATCGGCATCATCGGAGCCGAACCCTATATAAATGGTGTTGCGATGCTGTTGGGTAAAATCCGTCAGGCCGGTGTTGAAAACCTTGCCGTACATCCCGGGGACGCGCGAGACTTGTTCGACGTTTTGCCAGAAGCCAGCATATCGCGCGCTTTTCTGCTCTATCCCGATCCATGGCCCAAAACACGGCATCACCGCCGTCGGTTTGTCACACCTGAACATCTGGAGCCTTTAGCGCGCGCGTTAAAGCCAGGCTCAATCTTTCGCGTTGCCACAGACATCCCTGACTATGTGCGCCAAACGCTGGAAGAGGTGCCGCGGGCAGGCTTCGAATGGCTGGCCGAGCGCCCCGCCGACTGGCGGGAGCCGTGGGATGACTGGATTTCCACGCGCTACGAACAGAAGGCGCTGCGCGAAGGCCGTACACCCCATTACCTGACCTTCCGCCGCAAAAACTGATTGTCGCTGGACCAACCGGCCCCAATTCGCTAATCGGCCTGAGGACTGATAGCGAAAACAGGAGCCCCCATGTCCGGACACGGCACGCCCATCCCGATGACTTCGCAGCCTTGCGGCCCGCTGACAGGCACCGCAGAGGTGCCCGGGGACAAGTCGATCTCGCACCGGTCCCTGATCCTGGGGGCAATGGCTGTGGGAGAAACCAAGATATCGGGCCTGCTGGAAGGCGAGGACGTATTGGACACCGCTAAGGCCATGCGTGCCTTTGGGGCCGAAGTAACGGATCATGGCGGTGGTGAATGGTCGGTGCATGGCGTGGGCGTTGGTGGTTTTTCCGAACCAGATCAGGTAATCGATTGTGGCAATTCGGGCACTGGCGTGCGCCTGATCATGGGGGCGATGGCGACTTCTCCGATCACAGCGACCTTCACCGGAGATGCGAGCCTGAACAAACGTCCGATGGCGCGCGTCACCGATCCGCTGGCGCTGTTCGGAACCCAATCTGTCGGCCGAGACGGTGGACGTCTGCCGATGACCATTATCGGTGCTGCGGACCCCACCCCGGTGCGCTATGAGGTGCCTGTGCCGTCGGCGCAGGTGAAATCCGCCGTTCTGCTGGCAGGGCTTAACGCCCCCGGCAAGACCATCGTGATTGAGAAAGAAGCGACTCGCGATCATTCCGAACGGATGCTTGCGGGCTTCGGCGCAGAAATCACGGTCGAGGACACGGATGAAGGGCGCGTTATCACGTTGACCGGTCGGCCCGAGCTGAAGCCACAAGTCATCGCCGTGCCGCGCGACCCGTCCAGTGCAGCCTTTCCGGTCTGTGCCGCACTGATCACACCGGGCTCGGACGTGTTGGTCCCCGGTATCGGCCTGAACCCGACCCGCGCAGGCCTGTTCACCACGCTGCGCGAAATGGGTGCCGATCTGAACTACGAAAACGAGCGCGAAGAAGGGGGTGAGCCGGTTGCCGATCTGCGTGCAAAATACTCGCCCAACATGAAGGGGATCAACGTCCCGCCCGAACGCGCGGCGTCGATGATCGATGAATACCCGGTGCTGTCTGTTGTGGCCGCAAATGCGACCGGCACAACAATGATGGGCGGCGTGAAAGAGCTGCGCGTCAAGGAAAGTGACCGGATCGACGCAATGGCCCGTGGCCTGCGCGCCAACGGTGTGACCGTGAACGAGGGTGACGAATGGTGGTCAGTCGACGGTCTCGGCATCGGCGGTGTGCCCGGTGGTGGGACCTGCGAAAGCTTCTTGGACCACCGCATTGCCATGTCGTTCATGGTCATGGGGATGGGGGCTAAAAAGGCGGTTTCGGTGGATGACGGCGGACCGATCGCAACGTCGTTCCCGATTTTTGAGCCTTTGATGGCCGCGCTCGGTGCCAAGGTCGAGCGTACATGAGATTCACCGTAGCTATCGACGGCCCTGCGGCGGCGGGCAAGGGGACGATTTCCAAGGGCGTTGCCGCGCATTTCGGGTTTGCGCATCTGGATACCGGTCTTCTCTATCGCGCGGTGGGGCGTCGTATGCTGCAAGGTGACGAACCGGTTGCAGCGGCAGGGTCCCTGACAGCAGAAGAATTGCAGCAGGGTGATCTGCGTACGGCTGAGATCGCACAGGCGGCCTCGAAAGTTGCGGTCATTCCTGAAGTCCGAAGCGCACTCGTTGATTTTCAGCGGGCGTTTGCCCGTCGCGCCGGAGGCGCCGTGCTGGACGGGCGCGATATTGGAACCGTGATTTGCCCAAACGCTGAGGTCAAACTGTTTGTCACCGCCAGTCCCGAAGTCCGGGCGGAACGGCGATATCTAGAGCTTTCGGCCAAAGGTTCGGACGTGTCACGCGAACAGGTGCTTGCGGATGTCAAAGAGCGTGACTCACGTGACGCGGATCGCAACACTGCGCCGATGAAACCTGCAGATGACGCCGTGCAGCTTGATACGTCAAACCTGAGCATCGAGGCCGCTTTGGCACGGGCGCTCGAAACGATAGAACAGAACCTGCCCGCAGCCTGAAGTGGCTGCGGACAAGGGTCCGTCAGTTACAATTCACCAACTGCGATGCTCTTGATATTGGCCCACTGGTCATCTGCGGTTTTAGCGGTGCCGGTGACGTCTTTCAGGAAAGCAGCGCGGGTATCAGCATTCAGGAACAGATACAGCTTGCCGTCTGCGATCAGGTACTGATCCGGGTCGCCGTCGAACTTTTTGCCAACAGACACCCCGAACGAACAATAGCCACCGTGCTGGGGCAAGTAAGCCGCCGGATTGGCCTCGAACGCTTCAAGGTTTTCCGCGCTGGTGAAGTAATAGGATGCGCCGTCATAAGTCGCCGAATGATTGGCGAAGCCTTCTACCGGATTGCCATTGTTGACAAGCGCGACCAGATCGACGCCATGGGCTGCCAGGGGTGCACCAGCCGCCGACAGGCCTTTGGAGACGTTGATTTCGTCTGCGGCAAAAGCCGGAGCTGCCAGGGCCAGAGTTGCGGCTAATGCAGTAAGTGCGAGCGATTTCATGGTAGGGGTCCTTTCCCTTTTTGGTTCAAGGCTCGGGTCCGCCCCAAGCCGATGTAACTAAGTTAGAAAAGGTTATTCGGACGGGTAATCGCAGATAGGTCATGAGATTTTGCAGATCGTCCAAAGATCAGAGCGTTTTGCAAAAACTGTTCACATAGCTTTGTTTGGCCACCTGTCCGATGGCCGCCTAAGCTTGTTGGACAACCGTAGGAGTTGCCCATGATCAGACTAGCCCTGTTTTTGTTCTTTCTTGCAGGTAGCGTAGCTGCGCAGCAATCAGACGCGCCGGTGCCCGAGGCCGAACCTCCAATGACTTACGAGCGTCTGGGAAAAATCATCTTTGCGCTAGATCCCGAGGCGCAACCGATCGGGCCGGGGTTTGAGTTGACGATATCTGATGTGACGGTGCTGGTTGTCACCGATACCAATGCTGACCGCATGCGGGCGATGGTCGCGATCGGCAGTGCTGCGGATTTGTCGCCAGCCGATTTGCAACGGATGATGCAGGCAAATTTCGACAGCACGCTGGATGCGCGTTATGCGATCGCAAATGGCACCTTATGGGCTGCGTTCATTCACCCGCTTTCGCTGTTGCAAAGGGATCAGTTGATCTCGGGGCTGGCCCAGACTGTGAATATCGCCAACACCTATGGCACATTGTACACCGGTGGCGCGGCGGAATTCGGAGGGGGCGACAGCCATGATCTGCAGCGTGAGTTGATCGAAGAACTACTTAAAAAGGGTGAGGAAATCTAACACTCCGCTAAAACAGGTGCGCAGCCAGAAATCTGACGATGAATGTGCCTGCGGTCCTTGGCGTCATAGGCTCTAGCTGGATGCTGGAAAGCTGTTATAGTCCTTCCACAGCTAAATAAGGGAAAGCTGCTACGAAATCCCCAACACTCAAAAAAGGGGGAAGCAGCTAATAATTCCCAAGCCAACAGGGACAAAAAAATATGAATAATCGTTTGCGTAAGATCACCATCGTGGGTGGTGGTACGGCAGGTTGGATGACTGCGCTCATCCTGGACATGGTGTTCTCCCGCACGTCAGCACCCAAGGATCGCCCACGCATTTGCTTGATCGAAAGCCCCAACATCTCGACTGTGGGTGTCGGTGAAGCGACGGTGCCGCGTATGCCGGTCACGCTCCGTCAGGCGGGCATATCAGAGCGGGATTTCTTCCGCGAAACCAACGCATCGTTCAAGTTGGGAGTTAAGTTCTGCAATTGGAACAACGACGCCAAGGGCAATCGGATCGACTACGTAAACCCGTTTGCCCATGGTCAATTGCTGGAGGGATTGGAGGCTGCCGAGTATTTTCTGCGTTTTGGTAACGGGGATCGGGATTTCACGCAGTCAATCTCACCGCATGATGATCTGGCCCGGTTGTGCAAGGGTGCGCGCCCGTTGGGTGCACCTGAGTTCGAACAGCGGTTTGGCTATGCCTATCATCTGGATGCCGTGAAATTTGCGGGCATGCTGACAAAGGTCTGCGCCAAGCGCGGCGTCGAGCATATTCAGGATGAGGTGCAATCGGTCGAACTGGACGAGCAGGGCAATGTCAGCCACCTGATGTTAGAGCGCAAGGGACGCCATGACATTGAGATGGTCATAGATTGCACCGGTTTCCGGGGGTTGATCATCAATCAAGCGTTGGGCGAGCCGTTCATGGATTACTCGGACTACTTGCCCAACGACCGTGCCATGGCCTTGCAGATCGAGCACCCTAACCCCGAAAAGATCGAAAGCGTTACACGCTCGACCGCGCTTGGTGCGGGTTGGACGTGGCGTGTGCCGCTCTACAATCGTGTAGGTACGGGATATGTGTATTCATCCGCGCATCGGACCGATGATCAGGCGGCCGACGAATATCTTGAGTGGTTGGGCGACAGCGGCAAGGGGCTGACACCGCGCGTGATCCCAATGCGTGTTGGTCGTGTACGCAATGCCTGGGTTAAGAACTGCTTGGCGATCGGTTTGTCTGGTGGATTTATCGAACCGCTTGAAAGTACCGCGATCCACATGATCGATCACGCGATCCGCTGGTTTGCCGAGCATCTGCCGACCCGCGATATCGAGCCCGCGCTGCGCAACCGATATAACCGGCAGATGAACAAGCTTTATGACGAGGTACTGGATTTTATCTGCCTGCACTACCGGTTGGGTAACCGCACCGATGATCAATATTGGATCGACGCCCGCACCGAGATGAAGATTCCGGATCGGTTGGCCGAGAACCTTGAGCTGTGGCAGCATCGTCTGCCGATGGAACACGATATCGAGTTTGCGACGCTGTTCAATTTCCGCGTCTATCAGACGGTTCTTCTGGGCAAACAGGTGTATGATACGGGCTATGGCGAAGGTATCCGTGATCGTCTGCGACCGCTGAAGAAACCGATTTGGTTCCAGTGGTGGAAGGGGGCAAAAATGGACCTTGCGCAGATCCTCAAGACCATGCCAGATCACAAAACCCTGCTGCGAGATATCCGGGGCGAGTTGGAGAAGCCTGCCTTTGGCAAGGCCGCAATGGGGCAGCCGACTGTCGCAATGCCGGGCGCGAAACCGGCACCCGTGGTGATCGAGAACATGCCAAACCTCGCTGAGATTCAAAGCGGCAAGAAGGATCTGCAACTGTTCTAGCGCCGCATGGTATCATTCGGCAGAACTGACAAAGAAGGCCGGGGATCGGATCGCGTTTGCTTCGATGCCCGGACCCGATGTTCGGATTTTGTGGGATTGGCCAGTGTTTAAGGGCTTTGCTCTTGCACATGACACGGAATCCGCCTATACGCGCGCTGTCTGAACAAGGGCGGTTAACGTCCGGATGACGTATCTGAGCAGGGCCGGGTTACCTCGGCCCTTTGTGTTTGTTAGCTCGGGCGCGTTCTGGATCACGCATTCAGGCATCATGAAACAAGACCGGCGGAGACAACCGCTCGGCCAGCAAAAACGTTATGTAAAGGAAAACAACGCCACATGGCTAACGCATCCATGGAGGAATTCGAAGCCCTCCTGAATGAAAGCTTCGAAATGGACACACCCGAAGAGGGTTCTGTTGTCAAAGGCAAGGTTCTGGCGATCGAAGCCGGCCAAGCCATCATCGACGTAGGCTACAAAATGGAAGGCCGCGTTGATCTGAAAGAATTCGCAAATCCCGGCGAAGCCCCTGAAATCGCTGTAGGCGACGAGGTCGAAGTGTACCTGCGCGCCGCAGAAAACGCCCGTGGCGAAGCCGTCATCTCGCGCGAGATGGCCCGCCGTGAAGAGGCATGGGACCGTCTGGAAAAAGCATATGCCGACGACCAGCGCGTCGAAGGTGCAATCTTTGGTCGCGTCAAAGGTGGCTTCACCGTCGATCTGGGTGGCGCAGTTGCGTTCCTGCCCGGCTCGCAGGTTGACGTTCGCCCCGTGCGCGACGCTGGCCCGCTGATGGGTCTGAAGCAGCCGTTCCAGATTCTGAAAATGGACCGCCGCCGTGGCAACATCGTTGTTTCGCGTCGCGCTATCCTGGAAGAATCGCGTGCCGAACAGCGTGCCGAAGTTATCGGCAACCTGTCCGAAGGTCAGACCGTCGAGGGTGTTGTCAAGAACATCACCGAATACGGCGCATTCGTTGATCTGGGCGGCGTTGACGGCCTGCTGCACGTCACCGACATGGCATGGCGCCGTGTGAACCACCCGTCCGAGATCCTGACGATCGGCGAAACCATCAAGGTTCAGGTCATCAAGATCAACAAAGAAACCCACCGCATCAGCCTGGGCATGAAGCAGCTGCAGGAAGATCCGTGGGATCTGGTTGCTGCGAAATACCCGCTGGGCTCGGTCCATCAGGGTCGCGTCACCAACATCACCGACTACGGCGCGTTCGTCGAGCTGGAAGCCGGTGTCGAAGGTCTGGTGCACGTGTCCGAGATGTCCTGGACCAAGAAAAACGTCCACCCCGGCAAGATCGTTTCGACCAGCCAGGAAGTCGACGTCATGGTTCTGGAAATCGACGGCGCCAAGCGTCGCGTGTCTCTGGGCCTGAAGCAGACCCAGCGCAACCCATGGGAAGTGTTTGCAGAAACGCACCCCGAGGGCACCGAGGTCGAAGGCGAAGTCAAGAACATCACCGAATTCGGTTTGTTCATTGGCCTCGAAGGCGACATCGACGGCATGGTTCACCTGTCCGACCTGTCCTGGGACGAGCGTGGCGAAGATGCGATCCAGAACTACCGCAAAGGCGACATGGTTTCGGCCGTCGTCTCGGAAGTTGACGTTGAGAAAGAGCGTATCTCGCTGTCGATCAAAGCCCTGGGCGGTGACAAGTTCGCCGAAGCCGTGGGCGGCGTGAAGCGTGGTTCGGTCATCACCGTCGAAGTGACCGCGATCGAAGATGGCGGCATCGAGGTCGAGTACGAAGGCATGAAGTCGTTCATCCGTCGTTCGGACCTGTCGCGTGATCGTGCTGAGCAGCGCCCCGAGCGTTTCTCGGTCGGCGACAAGGTCGACGTCCGCGTCACCAACGTCGACAGCAAGACCCGCCGTCTGGGCCTGTCGATCAAGGCACGTGAGATCGCCGAAGAGAAAGAGGCCGTGGAACAGTACGGTTCTTCCGACTCGGGCGCGTCGCTGGGTGATATCCTGGGTGCAGCACTGAAGTCGGGCGACTAAGTCCGGGGCGTATCCCAAACATGAAATTCGGCCTCGCACCATGGTGCGGGGCCGTTTTTGTTGCGAATCAATATCTTCCAAATAGTCGGTTTAATTTGCCTATCGTTCGCGCATGAAGTGTGGAAATCAGGCCAACGGGCAAAAATTCGCGTGAGATTGTCGCAAAATGCCGCCTTTGCTGGCAGAGTATCCGTTCCCCCGATCCGGGTTTTTTCCTATACTGTCAGAACTATAGGCTTGTCACATCGTCCGCCTGGGAGGGTATTGCGTATGATCCGTTCAGAATTGATTCAGAAAATTGCCGACGAAAACCCGCATCTCTATCAACGCGACGTCGAGCGGATCGTGAATACCGTTTTTGAAGAAGTGACCGACGCCATGGCACGCGGCGACCGTGTAGAGCTGCGCGGTTTCGGCGCGTTTTCGGTGAAAAAGCGTGACGCACGTGTAGGCCGCAATCCTCGCACTGGTGAGACTGTGCAGGTTGAAGAAAAATGTGTTCCATTTTTCAAAACTGGCAAGTTGCTAAGGGACCGTTTGAACGGTAAAGCCTAGCCTCATGATGCGCTACATTCGTTATGCTTTTCTGGCTGCATTGGGGATCGTTCTGGTCTCGGTTTCGCTGGCCAATCGCCAAATTGTTGAACTTAAGCTTATGCCGGATGCTTTGTCCGAGTTGCTGGGGTTCAACCTGTCAACCTCCTTGCCGCTGTTTCTGGTCGTGCTGGGTGGGGTTGTTGCCGGCCTGGTCATCGGCTTCCTGTGGGAATGGCTGCGCGAGCACAAGCACCGCAAGGATGTGACCGTGAAGCAAGGCGAAGTGCGCAAGCTTGAGCGTGAAGTTAAGAAGCTCAAGAAAAAGCAGAATGAAGGTCAGGATGATGTGCTGGCCATTCTGGATGAGGCAAGCTGAGGCCCTACGATGCCCGCTGATATCCGAGTTAAAATCTGCGGCCTGACCGCCCCTGACCACGTGCGCGCTGCTGTGGATGCGGGCGCGGGTTATGTTGGTTTTGTGTTTTTCCCCAAATCCCCGCGGCATGTTGAGCCCCAGACAGCTGCGACATTGGCACAGGAGGTGCCTGCGGGCGTCGCCAAGGTGGCGCTGACAGTGAATGCGACGGACGAGGATTTGGATCACATTCTTTCGATCGTGCCTCTGGATATGTTGCAACTGCATGGCAAAGAAAGTCCTGAGCGTGTGCAGCAAGTGCGAGACCACTTCGGCCTGCCAGTAATGAAGGCCATTGGTGTGGCCGAGGCCGAAGACCTCGCGGCCATCGATCTCTATTCAGATGTGGCGGATCAGCTGTTGATCGACGCAAAGCCACCGCGAAACGCGGAGCTGCCTGGTGGTAACGGTTTGTCTTTTGATTGGCGCCTGCTGGCAGGTCGTAAATACTGGCGTAGGCCATGGATGCTGGCCGGAGGTCTGACCCCTGACAATGTCGCAGAAGCGGTGCGAATGACCGGCGCACAGCAGGTGGATGTCTCATCCGGCGTCGAAAGCTCTCCGGGTGTAAAGGATGCCGGGCTGATCCGCGCCTTTATCGACGCGGCAAGTTGATCTGATCTGCACGAACCTGCGTATCTCCTCAAAATGGGGGAGAGCATGCTGGCAGTGATCGGCGGAGTTTCACTTAAACGATGGTATCACGGGCCCGAGTTCTTCTGGCGCGCTCATCAATCCTTGCGGCAGGCACGCGGTGACGCGCTGTGCCTGCATGCCGAGGTATTTGTGCGTCAAGGTTGTTATTTTTCATACACAGTCTGGCATGATGTCGAAGCTATGCTGACATTCGCACATTCCGGCCCTCATCGTCGTGTAGTACGCGCGTCGACCCGTCTGGCAGATATCAATGTGTTCTGTCAATTTCCCTGCATTGCTGTTCCAAGTCGAGTTCAGGCACTTCAGGTATGGGAACAGCGCGCTCAGGCGGCGGAATGATACGTTTTGCGATGGCAAATCACTCCATCACCTCCTATGAACATCGGGTACGACGAGGGAGACTTCCATGGCCAACGATCTTTTTAATTCCTTCATGTCCGGCCCCGATGAACAAGGCCGCTTTGGCATCTTCGGCGGGCGCTTTGTCAGCGAAACGCTGATGCCGCTGATCCTGTCACTGGAAGAGGAATATGACAAAGCCAAGGATGACCCCACATTTTGGGCCGAGATGGACGATCTGTGGGCAAACTACGTGGGTCGCCCTTCGCCGCTCTACTACGCGGAACGCCTGACCGAACATCTGGGCGGCGCAAAGATATACTTGAAACGTGACGAACTGAACCACACCGGCGCGCATAAGATCAACAATGTGCTGGGCCAGATCATTCTGGCGCGGCGCATGGGAAAGACCCGGATCATCGCCGAGACCGGGGCAGGGCAGCACGGCGTGGCCACAGCCACCGTCTGCGCCAAGTTCGGCCTGAAGTGCATTGTCTACATGGGTGCCCATGACGTTCAGCGTCAGGCCCCGAACGTGTTCCGTATGCGCCTGCTGGGAGCCGAAGTGATCCCGGTGACATCCGGCAGGGGTACGCTGAAAGATGCGATGAACGACGCTCTGCGCGACTGGGTGACCAATGTGCGCGATACCTTTTACTGCATCGGCACCGTTGCTGGCCCGCATCCTTACCCGGCGATGGTGCGCGACTTTCAGTCGATCATCGGCAAGGAAGCCAAGGAACAGATGCAAAAGGCCGAGGGCCGTTTGCCCGACACCATCATCGCCGCCATCGGAGGTGGTTCGAATGCGATGGGCCTGTTCTACCCGTTCCTCGACGACAAGGATGTGAATATCATCGGTGTTGAAGCGGGCGGCAAGGGCGTGAACGAGAAGATGGAGCATTGCGCCTCATTGACTGGAGGTCGTCCGGGCGTGCTGCACGGCAACCGCACCTATCTGCTGCAGGATGATGACGGGCAGATTCTCGAAGGCTATTCGATCTCGGCCGGTCTGGACTATCCGGGCATTGGCCCCGAGCATTCCTGGCTGCACGACATCGGTCGCGCGAACTACGTCTCGATCACGGATAAAGAAGCGCTTGAAGCGTTCCAGTTGTGCTGCGCCACCGAGGGTATCATCCCTGCGCTGGAGCCCTGCCATGCGCTGGCGCATGTTATGAAAATCGCGCCGGAATTGCCCAAGGACCACCTGATCTGCATGAATATGTGTGGCCGGGGGGATAAGGATGTGCAGACCGTCGCACGGTACCTGAACTTTGATATGTCGGATACCGAAGGTCGCGCAGCGGACTGATTAGGCCTAACAGGCTTTGCGCCTTTGAGGAACTGTGCCAGTTTACATTGCATGTGCAGTGTTTCCTCAAAGGCCGGACCCGACCGACTTGACCAGAAATACGATCAGGCCGCCCCGGGCTGGGCAGACAAGATGCGTCTGCTGGGGTATTTCGATGCCTATCTGGGTTTTCTGTCCTCGGACCCGCAGGTCGAATTGGGCCGTAACGCACTGGATATCGGGTGCGGTACGGGAGCCTTTGCCGAAGCACGCGCCGTGATCCGGCGCGAAGGGCATGTGACGCTTTTGGAACCTTCGGCCCGAATGCTGCAACTGGCAGGGTCAGCGTTGCAAAGGCGCGGTGGAAACGCCGAGACTGTCCAATCGCGCTTGGAAGAGTTCCATCCGGCATCCCGTTTTGACTGCCTGTTGGCTGCGCATGTTCTGGAGCATTGCGTTGATCCGATAGATGCTTTGCGCCGCATGCGCGATCTGGTTGAACCGGGTGCAACGCTTTGGTTGGTAGTCAGCAAGCCACATTGGTGTAATGCGATCATCTGGTTCCAATGGCGGCACCGAACCTATCGACCGGATATTGTGGCGGAGATGCTCGCGCGTTCGGGCTGGGATCTGCAGGCCGAGCATGGCTTTCCAACCGGGCCGCCGTCGCGCACGTCTCGCGGATATCGGGCGATCGCCATCTAGTGCTCGTCTTCAGCGCGCTGCATTTTTAGAATATGGAGAGGTACGATATCCAGCGCCCTCTGGTGCGTGGCTTCAAGGTGCACCTTGGGCGCGCATCCCTCGTCATGGGCTTGCAAAAAGCGCCCCGCACACAAGCACCAGCGATCACCAGGCTTGAGCCCAGGAAAATCGAATTCAGGCCGGGGTGTGCTCAGGTCATTTCCGACATATTTCGAATATGCCAGAAACTCTGCCGTCATCACGGCGCAGACCGTATGGCTTCCCTGATCCTCGGGGCAGGTGTTGCAGGCACCGTCGCGAAAGAAACCGGTTAGTGGTTTGCGCGAACAGGGCGCGAGCACGCCGCCCAGAACATTGATGCTGTCTTGCTTCTGCATGATGGTATCTTACAGGCTTCGCGCAATTTTGCGGAACATTTCTATGTTCTGCTCACCGACACCTGGATCGCGGAACTTTCGGTCTGCGCCCGTCGTGACAATCAGAACACCACGTGGCTGGTCGAAGTAAATGTACTGCCCATACACGCCCCGCGCCATGAATTCACCTTCATGGGCACCGATCGGAATCCACCATTGATAGCCATACCCTATCTTGCCCGGTTCGGTCGGTGCGCTTGGCCAAGTAGCGGCGTCGATCCAATCCGCGGGTACAATCTGCCGTCCATCGCGTTCGCCATCCTGCAAAATCAACTGCCCGAACCGGGCAAAATCGCGCGTTGTGAAGTTGAGACCACCCAGAACAAATGCAACGCCTGCTCCATCGGTGATGTAGTAGCCTTCTCGCTCCAATCCCAGCGGTGTGATCACTTTCTCGGTCAGTAACTCTGCAACGCTGCGTCCTGTTGCCCCCCGGATGACCATTCCGATCACATGAGTATCGATCGACACATATTGCCACGTTTCACCCGGCGCGACGAAACTGTCCGTCAACGAAGCCGCGAAGTCGTCCAGTTCACCTCCCAGCGCCACGACGCGGCCCATGCGATTGATGTCGGAATTATAGTCCAGATAATCCTCGTCAAAGGTCACGCCGCTGGCCATGTTCAACACGTTGCGGATCGTGGCGGTCTCATAGGCGCTGCCCTTGAGGTCGGGTGCGTATTGCACAACCGGATCGTCGAGCGAATTGATCGCGCCTTCATCCAGCAAAATACCGAACAAGGCAGACAAATAGCTTTTAGCAATTGACCAGGAGATCCTGCGATCATCCGGCCCGGTGTCCAGATAGTATTCTTCGAAACGAATTTCTCCGTCCTGCATCACCAACAGGGATGTTACCGAGCGATCTTCGATCCACTGGTCTGTTACATCGGGAAGATCGAAGCCAGGCCCATACGGCAGCTCCCAGGTCGGGCCATTGCCACGCGGCAGAGTGACCGTCAGAAAGGCTTCGTCCATATGCGAAAAGTTGTGGACGATCTTTTCTTCTGAAAACAGCGAATTCACCGCCATCAGGCGCTGGATTTCCTCGTGTTTCCAAAATCCAACAACCGCCGCTGCCAATGCCAAGGTCAACAGGATACGCAGCAGCCATCTGAGCGCTGTTTTCATTCGACACCTCCCTTTGCCTCTGACATTGGACTTTGGCCTGAGGCTTTGCGCAAGCGCAACGTTGCGGAATGATTATCTGAATTTATCCAGCAGCTTTTGCATGGCCGAACGCTCATCGGGCGCTAAAACGGCTTCGGCGGCAGCTTTGGGGGGCGTTTCAGGTTTAGTGGGCTGCTTCGATGATCTGGGCGGAGCAGTGCGCAGGGCAACGGCATTCATGAATTTCCCGCTTTTGTCATCGGCAAGATAAGTGGCACCGTCCGAGACGCCGCGCAGTACGTCATCCAGCCAGTCCGCATCCGCCTTTGCAAAGTCGCTTAGAACATAAGGCGAGACCATTTCTTTGCGGCCCGGGTGACCGATACCCAGCCGCACGCGATCATAGGCCGGGCTGATATGGTCGTGGATCGACCGCAACCCGTTATGGCCCGCGTGGCCACCGCCTGCTTTAACGCGCACTTTACCGGGTGCCAAGTCCAGCTCATCATGGAAGACGGTCACGTCCGTCGAGTCGAGCTTGTAGAAGCGCATTGCCTCTCCCACTGACTGGCCAGAGCGGTTCATGAAGGTTTGCGGCTTGACTAGCAGCACTTTCTGGCCGCCTAGACGTCCTTCGGCAATTTCAGCCTGGAACTTGGACTTCCATGGACCAAACCCGTGATCTTGGGCAATTCGCTCTAACGCCATGAAACCGATATTGTGCCGGTTGCGAGCGTATTTTGATCCCGGATTTCCCAAACCGACAAACAGTTTCATCGCTTTGTCCCTTACAGTCTCGCGTCGTTATCTCATTGCATGGATCAGGGGATGTTTTCCAGCCCCGTACACGCAAAAGAAAACGGGGCCCCAGAAGGCGCCCCGTTTCAAATCTGGATTTGATCCGGATTTATTCTTCTTCCTGGCCGATGACTTCAACTTCATCTGCAGCCACTTCTTCCTCATCACCCTCTTCGTCGTCGCTGGTCGACAGACCGGTGGGTGCCGAGACGTTGGCGATCACGAAGTCACGATCGATGGTGGGCTTGGTGCCTTCGGGCAGCACAACCGAAGAGATGGTGACAACGTCGTTGATTTCCATGCCAGTAAGATCAACGGTGATCTTCTCAGGAATGTCACCGGCGGTGCAGAGCAGTTCAACCTCGGGGCGGACAACGGTCAGAACGCCACCCTTTTTGATACCGGGGGCTTCTTCTTCGTTGATGAATTCAACGGGGATGAACAGCGCGATCTTGGTGGTCCGACGCAGGCGCATCAGGTCCAGGTGGGTCGGCAGGTCTTTGACAACGTCACGCTGGACATCGCGGCAGATGACGCGCACGTCTTCGTGACCTTCGACTTTCAGGTTCCACAGGGTCGACTTGAACCGGCCTGCTTTCAGGCGCTTGAACAGTACGTTGAACGGGATCTGGATCGGCAGCGGCTCTTTATCGCCACCAAAAACAATGCCCGGAACCATGCCATCGCGGCGTGCTTGACGAGCGGCGCCCTTGCCTGTCCCCGTCCGTTCCAGAGCTACGAGATCAGGAATCTCTCCAGCCATGATAATTCTCCAATGTTAGGGCGGGCATCCTCCAAGGCTGTATGCCCGCGTGAAGCCGCGTCCTTAGCTTGATTCAGTTGGTTTGGAAAGGGCTTTTTGTAGCCCGAGGATTTTTGCGAGGCTCTGCCTCGCGCTCCGAGGTATTTACGGCCAGATGAAGGACGGATCCTCTGCTTCATCTGGCTGCAAGTACCTTGAACGAGACGCTCAATGGGCGGCCATGCGGCGTCTCCATCTACGTGGGAGGCGTAGGATCAAGCCTGCCAGCGACCGCCAAAGTCTTCGGGGACTAGAAGATTGTGGCGCCCAAGATCGGCTACGTTACGTTCACCGCAAAGTGCCATCGTTGTATCGAGCTCTTTCTGGATCACTTCCAATGCCGTTGTCACGCCTTTCTGACCCATTGCACCCAGCCCATAGACAAAGGCGCGACCAATAAAGGTGCCCTTGGCCCCAAGCGCCAGAGCTTTCAGCACGTCTTGCCCTGAACGGATGCCGCTATCCAGATGCACTTCGACATCACTGCCGACGGCATCCATGATCTCGGGCAGAACCCGGATCGAGCTGAGCGCACCATCCAGCTGCCGTCCACCATGGTTTGAGACAACAATTGCATCTGCGCCAAGCTTTGCAGCCATTTTGGCATCTTCGGCATCAAGAATGCCCTTAAGGATCACCTTGCCGCCCCATTGTTCCATCAGTTTCTCGACTTTGCCCCAGTCGAGGCTGGGATCGAATTGCTCGGCGGTCCATGTGCCCAGCGAGCGTGTGTCGGTTATACTGTCGACATGACCGACGATATTCCCGAATTCTCGGCGCTTGGCACCTAGCATCTCGATGCCCCAGGCCCATTTCGTCATCAGGTTGGCGATGGTCTTGGGGGTCAGCTTTGGCGGCGCAGATAGGCCATTCTTCAGGTCCTTGTGTCGTTGGCCAAGGATTTGCAGATCAAGCGTAATGACAAGGGCCGAGCATTTCGCATCCTTCGCGCGCTGGATAAGTCGCCCGACATAATCCTGATCTTTCATAGTGTAGAGCTGAAACCAGAAAGGGGCCGAAGTGTTTTCAGCGACATCTTCGATCGAATTGATCGACATGGTCGACAGTGTGAAGGGTACACCAAAGGCTTCGGCGGCTTTGGCCGCTTTGATCTCGCCATCCGCGTGCTGCATTCCTGTCAGGCCTACCGGAGCCAATGCAACGGGCATGGATACATCCTGCCCGATCATCTGCGATGCGGTCGAGCGCCCTGTCATGTCTACGGCGACCCGTTGGCGCAGGCGGATATCTTCGAAATCCGACGTGTTCTCGCGGAAGGTTTGTTCGGTCCAGCTGCCGCTTTCTGCATAGTCAAAAAACATGCGGGGTACGCGACGCTCATAGATCCGTTTGAGGTCTTCGATATTAGTAATGACTGGCATTGATCAGGTTCTCGCAGGATTGGTTAAGTTTCTTTACCAATTATTTTGAAGCACCGCAATGCCCGCTTTCTGCGGTTGGTTGCCGCGTGGCCAAAACTAAAAACACCGCAGTAGGCGGCGCGCCTGCTGCGGTGAAGAACCATCTGAAAATGGAAAGAAATTGTTAGGCGGAGTGTGCGCCATCTGACAGTGTTTTGACAAAATCCAGAACCTCGGTCACCGGTTTTCCGGAACCGATCTGGCTGACAATGGCAGATCCAACTACCGCGCCATCGGATACACTCGCGATGTTGCGAGACTTTTCTGGCGTATTGATGCCGAAACCGACGATCACGGGCAAATCAGTTGCAGCTTTGATCCGAGCGACCTCGGGCCCAACATCGGTTGCCTGCGCTTCGGCAGCACCGGTTATGCCGGTAATCGATACATAATACACAAAGCCGGATGTGTTTTGCAGTACGCGAGGCAAGCGTTGGTCATCGGTCGTCGGCGTCGCCAAGCGGATGAAGTTCAGCCCGGCAGCTTGCGCGGGCAGACAAAGCTCTTCGTCCTCTTCGGGGGGCAGGTCGACGACGATCAGCCCGTCGATCCCCGCTGATTTTGCATCTGCCAGGAATTTCTCGACACCTCGGCTGTAGATCGGATTGTAATATCCCATCAGCACGATCGGTGTGGTGTCATCGGATTCACGAAAGGCGCGGGCCAGATCCAGAGTGCGTTGCAATGTCATTCCACCATCCAACGCCCGTTGGCCAGCAGCCTGAATGGTCGGGCCATCGGCCATCGGATCGGTAAAGGGCAGGCCCAACTCGATGACGTCGACACCTGCGCCGGGCAAACCCTTCACGACCTCCAGCGATGTGTCGTAGTCGGGATCCCCGGCCATGACATAAGCTACAAATGCCTTTTTGTCCTGTTCCTTCAGGGCGGCGAATTTGGCGTCGATACGGGTCATCGGAAGTCCTTGCACTCGGGTTTGGACCTGATGTGCAGAAACTTTCGCTGAAAATCAATCCCGCTTGGTGGGCTTCCGATCAGAAGGCGTAATGGTATCTCAGCAAAAGTGCATTTACGCCTGGGTTGTCTTCCTGCGTGCTGGCGTTGGATATATGAGTGATAGCGGCAGACAGTTTGTTGCCGCTTTCCAGCGTATAGCCAAGGCCCAGTAAGCTGCGTATCTGAAAGCTGCCGCCCAGATCATTCCGTTCATTGGATTCACTATAGTATCCCGGCATGACACTGCCCTCGATGAACCAACGGTCCGCAAAAGTGTAAAGCCCGATCAGGCCCGCGCCGACATGCGTGTCACCGTCGGTATCAACAGACAGGGACGCACCCCAGGTGGCGCTGAAACGGGTCGCTTCGTAGAAAGAGCGATGCTGGTATTCCAGCGAAACAATCGCCTGATCTTCGCTCTCAGCGCTGGAATAATCTGCGTAGCCTGCTCCGAAAATGATGGATTGGGCCTGTGCTGCAGTAGCGGCTGTCAGCGCAAAAGCCAGAATAACAAGGGATTTCATTTTTACCTACTATGTCCGTCGTTCGTTGGTATTGGTTTTATTGAGGAATGTAGGTGCATGTTTTCAATGGACGCAAGAACACAAATCGATGTCGATTTTGTGATGTGGCAGAATAGACTCGCGGCAGTGTTCAGGCACTTTGCCTTGCGCATTGCACCGGACCTGCCTAGAAGCGGCGCTCGAATGGTATCAGGAGGCCGTCATGGGCTTTAAAATGGGAATCGTGGGTTTGCCGAATGTTGGCAAGTCGACTCTCTTCAACGCACTGACCAAAACTGCGGCAGCTCAGGCGGCGAATTTCCCGTTCTGCACCATCGAACCCAATGTGGGGGATGTCGCCGTTCCTGATGACCGGCTGGATAAACTGGCGGCGATTGCGACCTCGAAACAGATCATTCCAACCCGCATGACCTTTGTGGATATCGCGGGGTTGGTGAAAGGGGCCTCGAAAGGCGAGGGGCTGGGCAACCAGTTCCTGGCAAACATCCGCGAGACCGACGCGATTGCCCATGTGCTGCGTTGTTTCGAAGATGGTGACGTGACCCATGTGGATGGCCGCGTTGATCCGGTGGCCGATGCCGATACGATCGAAACCGAGCTGATGCTGGCCGATCTGGAAAGCATCGAAAAGCGTCGCGCCAATCTGGTGCGCAAGCTGAAGGGCAATGACAAAGAAGCGCAACAGCAGGACCGCCTGCTGGCCGAGGCGCAGGAGATGCTGGAAAACGGCAAGCCAGCGCGTCTGGTTGAAGTGTCTGATGAAGACGCCAAGGCATGGAAAATGCTGCAACTTCTGACCACCAAGCCGGTGCTTTATGTCTGCAACGTGTCCGAAGAAGAGGCCGCCGAAGGCAACGAGTACTCTGCCAAAGTCGCTGAGATGGCTGCCGCGCAAGGTAATGCTCATGTCGTTATCAGTGCCAAGATCGAGGAAGAGATCAGCCTTCTGGAAGACGACGAGGCACAGATGTTCTTAGAGGAAATGGGTCTGGAAGAGCCCGGCCTCGACCGTCTGATCCGTGCCGGTTACGACCTGCTCAAGCTGGAAACCTATTTCACCGTCGGCCCGAAAGAGGCCCGGGCCTGGACCATCCGCACCGGCACCGCCGCACCACAGGCCGCAGGTGTCATCCACGGAGACTTTGAGAAGGGCTTCATCCGCGCCGAGACTATCGCCTATAACGACTACATTGCTGCCAATGGCGAACAAGGTGCCAAAGAGGCGGGTAAGATGCGGGCCGAAGGGAAGGGCTACATCGTCAAGGATGGCGATGTGATGCACTTTTTGTTCAACACCTGAGAAGCCACCAAAGCAGTCACTGCTCAGCTTATAACCTCGGATTTTCTGCGAAGAACGGGCCGATATCGGGTTGCTCGTGTGTGAATGCCATTGTCCACTTCATGTTGTGGTGGGCTACGTAGATATCCGCGCCAAAAGATGTGAAATCTGGATATGATTCTGAGAGGCAGCTATACGACCATTTGATATCTTCATCAAAGATAACATACGCGGCAGGCCACTGGTTCTTATAGGAATTTAAAGCGTCATCGCCCGCCCGCGCGATTTGAAACCCGTAACTGAAACCATGCCAGCGGAAGCGATTGTGAATCCAGGAACCGGTTGATTTCTTTACGTTCCCGGCGAATGTCTGATGCCAGCATTGAACAACCTCACCACCTTCTTTGGAATCGAGAGGATCAAAATCGACGCATTCACGCACCAAGAAGTCCTCAATTTGGTTTCTCGTAAGGTTCATGGAATAATTCGGTTCTATGTTGTTGTTGAACCGGCATATCGCGCGTTAAGGCGAAGTGTCAAAACCGCTCAGGTGGCAAGATGCGATCCTGTTAGTTTCATTTGGGCTGGAGCAGCAGTTCGGCAGGCTCAACCACCCGAGTATTGCATGTATCTGAAGCGCCGATCCTGTGGCAGCCAACAAATTGACGATGCTCGCATCTCGCACATTTCTCTTGTGCAGAAATGTGGTTAGTTTGGTTTTTGACCTGATACTTGAGACAGCTCTAGATGATCGAAATCCGCGACCTGCAATTGCTCAGCGCATTGGCGCGGCATCGTCATTTCGCCAAGGCAGCTGAGGAATGCGGGATTTCACAGCCTGCGTTCTCGATGCGAATCCGAAACCTGGAGGATCGGCTGGGTGTCTCCATCGTTCGCCGCGCAAACCGATTTCAGGGGCTAACCGAAGAGGGCGAGATGATTGTCCAGCGCGCGCGGCGCATTCTCGACGACACCAAGGCTTTGGAACAACAGGTGCTCGCTGCAAAGGGTGAGATCACCGGCACGCTTATTTTGGGTGTGATCCCAACAGCGATTGCCTTCACCGGACGTCTCACGAAGCGGTTGCGCGATGCGCATCCACGTATCGTGACCCGGATTGAAACAATGTCTGCAACGGCCATTCAGCACCGGTTGGACGAAGGAAGTCTGGATGCTGGCATCACTTATGGCGACAGTATCGGTACCGATCTACGGCAAGTGCAGCGCTTGTACGAAGAAACTTATGTCCTATTGGTCCCCTCGCATATGACCGATGAGACAGGCCCGATCCCATGGGCCCGCGTGGCCGAGTTTCCCCTGAGCCTGCTGGAACCACAGATGCAGAACCGGCGGATTCTGGATCGGATATTCGCCGAACAGGGCTTGCACCCGGATATTGTGGCCGAGACCAGCGGATTCACTGCCTCGATGGTCATGGCACGCGAGGGGCTAGCGGCCACCGTGATTCCACGCGTGCTGGTGCGGGCGCTGGGCGACCTGAAGGACACAAGGGTGCTGTCCCTGATCGAACCCGTGGTGAGCAAGCCGATTTGTCTGGCCACGCTCACTCGTGACCCGGAATTACCCACGGTCGCGGCCTTGCGCACAGTGATGGCGTCTTTGCGGTGATAAACTGTCGTTATCGTGCGATTGAAATATGCGATTTGACGATATGCTAGTCTGATGAGACACGGGGCCTCAATCGGAGGGCATCATGGCACCATTAGACACCAAGCCATCAGGCGCGCCAAAGGGCGTCTGGAAGTCAGGTAAAGGCAAGGGGCGGCACACGCCCAAAGGCCGTCAATTCTCGGACGAGGCACAAGCGGAAATTGCACGACTGTTGGGTGACCGCCCGCGACGTCGCGACCTGCTGATTGAATTTCTGCATTTGATTCAGGACGCACACGGCCATATCAGCGCCGACCACATCGCCGCTCTGGCGGTTGAGATGCGGATCGGGCAGGCTGAGATTTACGAAACCGCAACCTTCTATGCCCATTTCGATGTAGTGAAAGAGGGTGAAACGCCTCCTCCGGCGTTGACGATCCGTGTGTGCGATTCGCTGTCCTGCGAAATGGCCGGTGCCCAGCAGCTGCAAAAAGCGCTGGAAGAGGGTTTGGATGCCTCGCAGGTCCGCGTTGTCCGTGCGCCCTGCATGGGACGCTGCGACACCGCTCCAGTGCTGGAGATCGGTCACAACCACATTGACCACGCGACCCCCGAAAAGGTGCAGGCCGCGATTGCTGCCAACGACACCCACGCCCATTTGCCCGACTGCGAAACCTTTGCCACTTATGAGGCCAACGGCGGCTACGCCAAGCTGAAAGAGCTGCGCGACGGCGGCGATTGGGAGAAGGTGCAGGAAGACGTCTTGTCTTCGGGCCTGCGTGGTCTGGGCGGCGCTGGCTTCCCGTCCGGCAAGAAATGGGGCTTTGTTCGCATGAATGAAGGTCCGCGCTATCTGGCCGTGAATGGCGACGAAGGCGAACCCGGTACGTTCAAGGATCGCTACTATCTGGAGCGTACGCCGCACGTCTTCCTTGAAGGCATGCTGATCGCCGCTTGGGCGGTCGAGGCGGAAACCTGCTTCATTTACATGCGTGACGAATACCCGGCTGTACTGGAGATTCTGCGCCGTGAGATCGCCGCGCTGGAAGAGGCCGGGATTGTTGAGCCCGGCTATATCGACCTGCGTCGCGGTGCCGGCGCTTACATCTGCGGTGAAGAATCCGCGATGATCGAGTCAATTGAGGGCAAAAAAGGCCTGCCGCGTCACCGTCCTCCGTTCGTGGCGCAGGTTGGGGTCTTTAACCGTCCGACCTTGGTGCACAATGTCGAGACGCTCTATTGGGTCACCAAAGTGTGTCGTGAGGGGCCGGAATGCCTCAACAGCACCGAAAAGAACGGCCGCAAGGGCCTGCGCAGCTATTCGGTCTCGGGCCGGGTGGCGAAGCCGGGCGTCTATCTGCTGCCCGCTGGGTCGACCATTCTGGACGTAATCGAAGCAGCCGGAGGCATGGCCGGGGGCCAGACCTTCAAGGCTTATCAGCCGGGTGGTCCATCCTCGGGTCTGTTGCCTGCATCGATGGATGACATCCCGCTGGACTTCGACACGCTGCAACCGCATGGCACCTTTATCGGATCCGCTGCGGTTGTGGTTCTGTCCGATCAGGACACCACGCGTGATGCGGCGCTGAACATGCTGCGCTTTTTCGAGGATGAAAGCTGCGGCCAGTGCACGCCGTGCCGCGCCGGTTGTGAAAAGGCGGTGAAGCTGATGCAGGCTGACAAATGGGATCAGGATCTTTTGGAAGATCTGTGCCAGGTCATGGGCGATGCCTCGATCTGCGGTCTGGGGCAGGCGGCCCCGAACCCGATCCGCCTTGTCATGAAACACTTCGCAGACGAAATCTGAGGGAGACAGAGCCATGCTTGATGCAAGCCCAACCAAGACCGTCACCTTCAACCTGAATGGCGAAGATGTCACCGTGCCCGAGGGCTGGACCATCTGGGAAGCGGCCAAGGGGCAGGGGTTCACCATCCCTCACCTGTGTCACAAGCCGCAACCCGGTTACAAACCCGACGGCAATTGCCGTGCCTGCATGGTCGAGGTAGAAGGCGAGCGCACGCTGGTCGCCTCATGCATCCGTCCGGCAGCCGACGGCATGGTGGTTAAGACCGACAGCGACCGGGCCGAGAAATCGCGCGCGATGGTCATGGAGCTGTTGGTCGCGGATCAGCCTGAGGAAGCGCACGACGCCTCCAGCCACTTCTGGGATATGGCCAAGCTGAACCATGTCAGCGACAGCCGTTTCCCGGCGAAAGAGGCCGAGAAAATCCCGCTGTTGGATGACAGCCACGTTGCGATGCGCGTCAATCTGGACGCCTGCATCAACTGCAACCTCTGCGTCCGGGCCTGCCGCGACGTGCAGGTCAACGACGTGATTGGTATGGCCGGTCGTGGCCACACAGCGCAGGTGGTGTTCGACCAGAACGACCCGATGGGTGCTTCGACCTGTGTGGCTTGTGGTGAATGCGTGCAGGCCTGCCCGACCGGTGCTTTGATGCCAGCAACCGTACTGGATGACCAGCAGCGAGGCGACAGCAAGGACTACGACTCGGAAACGGAAAGCGTCTGCCCGTTCTGCGGCGTGGGCTGTAAGGTTTCGCTCAAGGTCAAAGACGGTAAGGTGAAGTATGTCGAGGGCATCAACGGCCCCGCAAACGAAGGTCGTCTGTGCGTCAAAGGCCGCTTTGGCTTTGACTACATTCACCATCCGCATCGCCTGACCAAGCCGCTGATCCGTCGCGAGGATGCTCCAGCCAAGGGATTGAACGTCGATCCCGGCAACCTGGATACCCATTTCCGTGAAGCAACGTGGGAAGAGGCGATGGATTTGGCCGCGACCAAGCTGATGGACTTGCGCGACAAAGACCCGCGCAGCGTTGCAGGCTTCGGCTCGGCCAAGTGCACCAACGAAGAAGCCTATCTGTTCCAGAAGTTCATCCGTCAGGGCTTCCGCCACAACAACGTCGACCACTGCACCCGTCTGTGCCACGCGTCATCTGTTGCGGCCCTGATTGAGAATGTGGGCTCGGGCGCTGTGACCGCGACCTTCAACGAGATCGAAAACGCGGATGTGGCGATCATCATCGGGGCCAACCCGATTGAAAACCACCCTGTCGCCGCCACCTATTTCAAGCAGTTCACCAAACGCGGCGGCAAGCTGATTGTGATGGACCCGCGCGGCGTTGGGATGCGCAAGTTCGCTGATGAGATGCTGCAATTCCGTCCCGGCGCGGATGTCTCAATGCTCAACGCGATCATGAATGTGATCGTCGAAGAGGAATTGTATGACAGCCAGTACATCCACCGCTGGACCGAGAACTGGGAAGCCGAGAAAGAACACCTGCGCCAGTTCACGCCTGAGGCTATGTCGCCGATCTGTGGCATCGAACCGGATCAACTGCGCCGAGTGGCGCGCACCTTTGCGCAAGCCAAGGCCGGTCTGATTTTCTGGGGTATGGGTGTCAGCCAGCACATCCATGGCACCGACAACTCGCGCTGCTTGATCTCGTTGGCTCTGATGACCGGCAATGTTGGTAAACCCGGTGCGGGTCTTCACCCGTTGCGCGGGCAGAACAACGTGCAAGGTGCCTCAGACGCGGGCCTGATCCCGATGTTCCTGCCGGACTATCAGTCCGTTACCGACGACGGCATTCGGGCCAAGTTCACCAACGTCTGGAATGACGACCGCGACTTCTCGAACGAGAAGGGGCTGACCGTCACCGAGATCATCGATCAGGCTTATGCGGGCAACATCAAGGGTATGTACATCCAGGGGGAAAACCCCGCCATGTCCGACCCCGATGTGAATCACGCGCGCGACGCACTGGCCAAGCTGGAACTGATGATCGTGCAGGATATCTTCCTGACCGAAACGGCGAACTATGCCGACATCATTCTGCCCGCCTCAGCGCTCTATGAGAAGAACGGCACTGTGTCGAACACCAACCGTCAGGTACAGCGTGTGCGGCCCGCCGTGACCCCTCCGGGTGAGGCGCGCGAGGATTGGAAGATCACCGTTGAGCTGGCGCAGCGGATCGGTTTGAACTGGGATTATTCCGATGTTTCTCAGGTCTTTGCTGAGATGAAGCTGACGATGAATTCGCTCGACAACATCACGTGGGAACGGCTTGAGACGGAGACGATCACTTACCCGTCACTGTCCGAGACAGACCCAGGTCAGGCGATTGTGTTCGGCGATGGTTTCCCACGTGCGGATGGTCGCGCCCGGTTCACGCCAGCCAGTGTCATCCCACCGGATGAGGCCCCGGATGATGAATACCCGATGATCGCCACCACTGGGCGCCAGCTGGAGCATTGGCATACGGGGTCGATGACCCGCCGGTCCAACGTTCTGGATGCCGTGGAACCTGAAGCGAATTGCTCGATGAACCCGCGTACATTGAAACTGATGGGGATTGAGCCGGGCGATATGATTCGTCTGACTACTCGCCGCGGCTCGATTGAAATCATGGTGCGGGCCGACCGGGCGATTGCCGAAGATATGGTGTTCATCCCGTTCGCTTATGTCGAGGCGGCGGCGAATATCCTGACCAACTCGGCCATCGATCCTTATGGCAAGATCCCCGAGTTCAAGTTCTCGGCAATTCGCGTCGAAAAGATCGCAGACGCCGTCGCGGCGGAATAGTCTTCAATCAACTGAAAAAAAGGCGGCCCTTTGGGGTCGCCTGTTTTTTCAGTAGTCGCGTTCGAAAAAGATACCCAAGCCCGTCTCACCCCGGCCATCCACCGTGCCGCGAACCGTGAAGCTGTCGGTGACGTCGAGGTTCAAGTTCACCTCGGTGTCACCTTCGGTATTGACGGTGAAATCGGTGTAGAGATTGTCGCTTAGATATGCGCCCGCACCAAGGCTGCCCCCACCGCCCTCAGTCGCGCCAAGGTCGATAGTGTCCAGGCCCGTGGCCTCGCGCACCCCTTTGGTAGTATCCCCGCCGGCGCCGCTGAGTTGGGCCAATGAGGCCGCCATCTGCGCAATGACAAACGGTGACAGTTCTGAGAACCGGTTGCCGAACAAGAGCATTGCTAGCGCTTCCTCGGTCGGGCGTTCAGGATCTGAGAATACGTCGACCTCGGGTGAGTCCAGCGGCCCGGCGATCTCGATCGTTGCGGTGCCGTCCGAGGTGCTGGAGGACGATTCAAACTCGATATATGGCGTCAGGTCACCCTGCAGGGTGACCACACCCTTAGTCAGCGCAAGGCGGCGACCAAGGATATCGATATTACCGCGGATAAGCTCAATCTGGCCTGACGGCACAACAGAAGTTGTAGTTCCACCAATCTGTATGCGACCGCCCAGTTCCGCGTTCACGCCGCGTCCTCGGACAAAGACTGCCTTGGGTGCAAGCAATCCGATGTCGAGCGACATGCGCGAGTTGCTTTTAGTCTCATCCTCGGTTTCCACCAGATTGGCGCGTTCCCGCGTTACGAAACCGGCACGGCTTTCGTTCAGGTGTTGGATCGTCGGAATTGGTGCTGCGCCGACTGCTCCTGCGGCGGCTGCAAGATTGATGTTGGTTTCGCCAAAGTTGATCTGCCCGGCCAGCGAACTGTTCCCGGCCAATGCCCCGGTCAGGGCGATCTGACCGTTCAATGTGGTTTCATAGAGCAGCTTGTCTGTCAGCACGAGATTGTTGAGCGCTGTGGTTATCTGGGCGTTGAAGGGTGGCGTCAGATCAATCGGGCCGTTGACGGTAAACCCTCCGCCCGCTCGTAACCCACCCTGCAGTGCAATCGTGGCGCGGCTTTGCGCGATGTTTACGGAACCCCCGATGCCAGTGATTGTCTGTCCCACATCGGGCAAGGCCATCGACGCGCCGGATGTTGAAATCGTTCCGCTAAGCGCATCCAGCGCAGGTGCCCCTTTCAGGGCCAGATCGAACCGGGCAGTACCGGCCAGATTGTTGGGAGAGATAAATGCATTGGCGATACCGATGTTGACACCGCCCTGCATCTTCAGGTCCGCTTCGCCGCTGGTTTCGTTAAAGGTCCCGGCAACAGTTGTACTGATATCGGCGGGGCCATTAGCCTTTGCGTCGATGGTCCACATCCCGGCGTCGCGGCGGGCGGCACCACTGGCGGCGACGGTTCCGGGGAAATCGGGCACAAAACGTTCGACCCGATTCAGGCGGGCGTCAAAATTTAGATCCGCGGTGCCACCGGTTTCTACGGTTCCGGTTAAATTGGCGTACGAGCTATCAGGTCCCTGCAGGCGCGCATTGCCTTCCAAACCGGACCCTGTAGGGGCGACGTTGCCATCCAGCGTGAGCGGCCCGGACAATGTCGAGGATAGACGGCCGATGTCGTCCAGCATGGCCGAGAAATCGAGGCCACCGGCCTCCCGATCCAATCGGCCCGATGCATCTGCGGTCAGCGCGGTTCCGTTCAGACTGAAAGTGCGGATGTTCAGCCCCTGATCATCGTTGGCGGCATCCACGTTCAGCGTGGTTCGTCCCTGTACCAACGCATCTACGGCTTGGATACCCGTGGCAAGGTCGTCTGCTCTCAGGTTGCCTTTGATATCAAAGGCCTTGCTGCTTTGCGCGGCCCGACCGGTGACGTCGGCATCAATCGACCCGGCCAGATCAAGCCCGGCGAGGCCGGAGAACAAAGACAGGTCGGGGGCGTTCAGCTTGGCGCTTCCATCCACCGCGATGTTTCCGGTGGGGTCATCGATGGTTGCGCCCACCTCGGCAGTAAGAGCAGCACTTTTGATCGTGGCGTTTCGAATAACGATTTGGTTGCCCGAATGCGCACCGTCCAGATTGATTGATGTCCGGCCTTTCAACAGCGGGTCGAACTCGCTCATCCCGGTTTCGATATTTGTTCCGATCACGCTGGCTTGGCCGTCGAATTCCAACGTCTGTACGGTGCCTTTGCCATCCAGCCGGGCCTGTAATGCGCCCGCCAGATCACGCTGTGCGATGCCTGAGAACACCGCCAGATCGGGGGCGTTCACGCTGGCCTGACCGTCAATTGTCAGATTGCCATTTGGCGTCGTGACCGTGCCGCTGGCCTGCGCTGTCAGAGCGTCGCCATTCACGGTGAAATCGCGAATTGTTACCCCATCGGTGTCGCGTTTGGCATCCAGAACGATTTCGGTTTCACCCGTGATCATTGGATCAATATCGTCACGCCCGGTCACCAGATCACGCCCATTCACCGTGACCTTGCCGTCAAAGCTGCGTTCCAGTGGTGAGCCCTTGCCAACCACCTGGATCGAAGCCTCGCCACCAAGCTGAAGCTGTGCCAGGTCCGAGAAACGCGACAGGTCGGTCGCCTGCAGCAGTGCCGTGCCATCAACCTGCAACCCGGTCGCAAGCCCGCTGATCAACGCATCAGCGTCTAGGGTATAGTCGCTGCCGACCAGTTCGACCCCGGACAATTGCAATGTCTGGTCGCTGCCGTACTCGAACTGTCCATCCAGTGTGATCTGATTTCCGACGGCGGCATTCAGTGCGGCATCTGTCAGATCAATGCCATCCAACACAGCCTGCAGATCGCCATCGACCGACAGCCCGCTGGATTGATCTAGCGTGCCTTGCCCGCTGATCCGTGCATGATCGAGGTTCAGGTTGGGGGTTTCAATCTTGTTGGTCGTCAGGCTCAGGTCCCAGAGATTGCCATTCTCGGTATTGTACAAGGCCGAAATCTGAGCCGCGCCGATTGACGTATCGCCGCCGCTGACGGGCAGAACGACCTTGTCACCTTCCGGCGGCGTGATACGACCTTGCAGGGCGACCAGTTTCAGAACACCACCCGAAGCAAGGCTGAGTTCGCTTTTGAGGTCCAGCGCTTCCGAGGTAATCTCGATATCCGATATATCCAGCGCCCCGTCAGAATGGGTGCGCCCATCTACAAACAGCCGTGTGTCGGTACCGAAGAACGTGTCCATCTCTTCGGCCAGAAACGGCGTCAGGTCGCCTCCGACATCGGCAGTAAACGCGATTCCATCGGAGGCGTTGCCACTCTCTTCGGCCGTGCGCAGTCGTACCTGACCGGACACGCGAAGCTGCTGATCGCTGCTTAGACCGATATCAGCATTAAAATCCGTTATCGGCCCCGAGCCTTTTGCAGTCAGCTCAAGCGGCGGGGCATCGGGGATGGACAGGGCCGTTGCGATCAGACCGCCTGATGCTTCGGCTACGGTCAAGTCCAGATCGATCTGGCGGCTGTCGTTCTGAAAGCCTGCTTTCAGATCAATCGTGTCCCCGGCGCGGTCCAGTCGGTCGATATCCAGCGTAGTATCCAGTGTTCCATCAGCCAGCGATAGGTTGCCGTTCACGGCAAGCTCGGCAGCGACGCCGATCAGCGGCTCACCCAGAGACAGGTCATCGACACGCAGCTCTCCGATTTCGATCGAGACCGGAAGTTCAGGCAGTTGGAAGGGTTGGGTTTCGGCTGAAGGGGGCGGCGTGTCCTTTGTTGTTGTACCAGGTGCGCGGGCGATATCGATTTCCTGCGCCGATAGTGTGTTGACCGAGAACCGACCGCGCAGCAGTGCCAATCGGTTCCAGTCCAATTCAGCGTTTTTAATGGTGAGCCAGACGCCGTCGTCATCGGCGACTGTGATTTCCTGAATCGTCGCACGCGAACTCAGAGCTCCTTCAAGGCCGATCACCCGCACATTCTGATCATCACCGGACAGGGTATCTTGCAGTAACTGCTCGATCATGCTGCCGCCCTCGTCCTGAGCGGTCGCCGCGATGGGAACGGTGATCGCTGCTGAACTTAGCAACAGGGGATATACAACGCGACGCATCAAAAGGCTTGCCCGATCCCGAGGTAGAATTGCAGCCCGTCACCCGTATCGCCCTGAACCGGCACCGCAAGGTCAAAGCGCAAGGGCCCGAAGCCGCCCAGATCATAACGGATCCCAAGGCCCGCGCCAGAATGCTCTTCCGCGCCGCTGCCGATGAATGAGGACGTGTCGACCACACCGTAGTCATAAAACCCAACCAACGAGATTGCGTCAGTGACTTTGCCTCGGACCTCGGCTGAGAGCCCCAGAAAAGATTTGCCACCGGCGACACCATCCCCGATGGGGATACCTAGGCTTTCAAATGGCTGACCCCGTACTGTACCGGCACCACCCGAGAAGAACAGGAAATCTGGAGTCACACCATCTGCCGGAGGTCCGAGGACCGATCCCAACTGCACCCGGCCTGCCAACACCAGCCGACCGGCGGTGCCCAGATCGTTATAGGCGCGACCGTCAAAGAACATTCTCAGGCCGGTATCCGATCCGGAGAACCCGACAAAGGGCATGACTTGCGAGTCTAGATAATAGCCGCGCGTCGCGCTGACCTTGCTGTCGCGTTCATCCCATTCTGACCGGAACGGAAGAATGAAGTATCGAAACTTGCGCCCATCGCCATAGGCGTCATCTGCGTCCGACCATTGGAAACCTGCCGAGGCTTCGGCGTAGAGGCGGTCAGAGAATGTGCGGCGTGCACCATATGCAAGCGAGGCGACGGTGACGTTGTAGTTTTCGGTATTGCGCCGCTCCAACAGTGCGCTCCAGAATGTATTGTCGTCAGGGCCCAGACGATCAGGTTGATCCAGCCGCAGACCAATGCGTCCATCGATATCCTCGGCACCGCCGATATTGCGGATTGCCGCCTCGAACCGCAGCCTTTCGGCTCGCCGGAAAACGTTTCGATGGGTCCACGTAGCGGTAAGATCAACCCCGTCGCGCGAGGCAATCTCGGCCCCAAAGGTCAGGCGGCGCGGTGGCAGGTCTTCGAAAGTTGCGTCGAAATCAAGCGTGCCATCCGGGTTGGGTTCTTCATGTTCCTTGAGCGAAACCGTAGCGAATGTGCCGGTGCGCCGCAGGCGGGTGCCAACCTTTTGGACCTGTTCAGGCGAATAAACCTCACCCGACGGGAAGCCTGCGACTTTCTCGATCGATCGATGGCGGACATTTGTATCGCCCTGAATGATCATTTTGCCGAACCGCAACCTTGGCCCCGGAGCCAGATCAATTGTCGCGTCCAGCCGTGCCTGCGCATGGCGCGCTATTACTTTCTGATCTTCCACTTCCGCCTTGGCATGGCCTGTATCGCGCCAGCCCTGCACCCCGGCCGAAGCCGCCTGTTGGATCGCTCCGGTGGTCGCGGTCTTACCCGTGGCGAACTCTTCGGGCAGTTCCGTGCCCGGTGCCAGCGGTTGCACGACAGCCGTTCCGAACTTGAACTTCCGCCCTGGTGTGACAAGGATAGTCGCCCGTTTGAATTGGGCTGGAACGTTCAGCGAATTGATTTTGGCGGCTTCCTGCCCGTCAAGCTTGATGCTGACGACGGGGCTGAAATAGCCTTCATCGTACATGATCTGAACGATGGTGCGGTAGTCGGACAAAGCTGCCGACAGTATTTCCAGTGACGTATCAAGACCACGCGATTCCGAGGTGAAGATGGATGAAGTCTCTTCCAAGCGATCGACCAGATCTTCAGATGCACCAGGGGCGGATAGGGTCGTTTCTAGCGCGGTAGCAAGATTGGGGGACAAGGCCACAAACGCACCAAAAAGCCAGCCTCTCAGATCGCTGCGCGGTCTGCTCCCTGTCATTGTCTGGCTCCAACTGCCCCAAGTCGAAATCGCTATGGCCGC
This sequence comes from Ruegeria sp. CF1, assembly GCF_056537445.1. Classification (NCBI taxonomy): domain Bacteria; kingdom Pseudomonadati; phylum Pseudomonadota; class Alphaproteobacteria; order Rhodobacterales; family Roseobacteraceae; genus Ruegeria; species Ruegeria sp. CF1. The sequence continues at coordinate 110,919 of NZ_JBQFRN010000004.1, forward strand.
GAAACAAAACGAATGCGGCGTGTTGAATTCATTTAGAGCATCTGACGGCGCTTAGGGGAAGAACTAAACAAAGTTCAGGTGTTTTTATTGGCAAACTCGTGTGCCAATCCGCTACAGACCAGCATTTCGGAACCAGCGAACAATCGCATCCCGGTCTTCAGGTTCCATATAGGTCACGTTCGCGGGAGGCATGGCATGTGTGACGCCGGATTGCAGATAAATCTGCTGCGCGTTCTGAGCAATGTCAGCTTTTGTTTCCAGCAGGACACCTTTGGGTGCCCACATGATGCCTTCCCAGACAGGTTCGCGCGCGTGGCACATAGAACAGCGACCCAGAACTATGTCCTGTGCTTCTTCAAAGCCATCCGCTGATGCGAATTTCTGTTCGTAGGGAGTTAGTTGCCGCGCTTCGGCCTCTTCCAACGGGTCGTTCATCGAAGCGGTCGACAACCACATGATGGTCATGAACAGCAAAGCCGTTACCAGCCAGGTCCAGGTTGGGTTTCCAGCGCGCGCGTGGCGGGTGTTGAAATAGTGCCGGATCGTGACACCCATCAGGAAGACCAGCGCGGCGATGATCCAATTATACTCGGTCGCAAAAGCCAGCGGATAGTGGTTCGACAACATCAGAAACACGACCGGCAATGTCAGATAGTTGTTGTGGGTCGAACGCAGCTTGGCGATTTTGCCGTATTTCGGATCAGGTGTGCGCCCGTTCTTTAGGTCGTCCACCACAATGCGCTGGTTTGGCATGATGATGAAGAACACATTTGCGGTCATGATTGTGGCCGTGAAGGCCCCAAGATGCAGCATCATCGCGCGACCGGTGAATATCTGGTTATAACCCCAGCCCATAATCACCAGCAGCACGAACAGAAGAACCATCAGCAATGTCGGACGCTCGCCCAATCCCGACTTGCAGAGAAAATCGTAGACCAGCCAACCGACAGTCAGCGAGGCAGCCGAGATCAATATGCCTTGCCATAGCGCCAGATCCGCCTTTTGGGCATCGATCAGATAGAGCTCTCCGCCTACCCAGTAGACGATCATCAGTAGCGCGGCACCGCTGAGCCATGTGGCATAGCTTTCCCATTTAAACCAGGTCAGGTGGTCGGGCATACGCTCCGGAGCGACGAGATATTTCTGGATGTGATAGAATCCTCCGCCATGGACTTGCCATTCCTCGCCGTCCGCCGGTCCGGGGATATCGCGGTTCAAACCAAGATCCAGCGCGATGAAGTAGAAGGATGATCCGATCCAGGCAATCGCGGTGATAACGTGCAACCAGCGCACGCCAAAACCAATCCAATCCCAGAACACGGCGAAGTCGTACATGCTTATGTCTCCGATTGCGTTGCGCCACACTAGGCAAACGGGCTTTTCTTCGGTATTCCCGTATATTGTCAAACTGTATCAAAAAAAACGATAAGATGTCCTATCTCGACAACATTCGAACCTTTGTCCGGGTCTATGACTTGGGCAGCATGTCAGCCGCCGGGCGGGATATGAGAATTTCACCTGCGGTGACGTCGGCGCGAATTTCGCAGTTGGAGGATCATCTGGGAGTGCGCCTGTTTCAGCGCACAACCCGGAACCTGACACCAACGGAACAGGGACGGGCGTTCTACCCCGGCGCGGTTGCGGTTCTGGATGCAGTTGATGAGGCAGAGGCCCAAGTCACGCATCTGACCGAAGCCCCCCGCGGGTCTCTGTTTGTTGCTGCGCCCTTGGGCGTCGGGCGCCGGTTATTGGCGCCTCATGTGCCTGATTTTCTGTCAGAATACCCTGAGATCGATGTGCGTTTAAGACTGACAGACCGCTCGGTTGATCTGACCACTGAAGGCTTGGATCTGGCTTTTTTCATCGGTCAGCCCGAAGACAGTACATTGCGCATTCGCAAGATTGCGGATTGCCAGCGTGTGCTATGTGCAGCCCCTGATTACGTGAGCCGATGTGGGATGCCAGAAGCTGGATCCGATCTGATTTCAGGCAAGCATGAATGCTTGAACCTGCGCTTCCCCGGCGCGGCAGAGTTTCAGTGGATGCTGGAAACACCCGATGGCCCGAAACGATTTGCTGTCTCGGGCAGGTATGAATGTGACGATGGTGATGTTTTGACCGATTGGGCGCTGTCCGGGCAAGGTATTGCCATGAAACCCGTTTTTGAGGTGTCAGAGCACTTGAAGGCGGGGAGGCTGATCCCGGTGGCGATGAAGACGCCTCCGGTTCCCGTGCAAATGGCCTGCCTGTATACGCATCGCCGCCATCAGGACCCGAAGGCGCGGCTGTTTATGGATTTCATGATTGACCGGATCGGCAAAGTGGTTCGAAGCGCCGAAGTCTAGGGCTAGCTGCCCCGGTAGGTCGAGTAGCCGTAGGGGGACAACAGCAGCGGAACGTGGTAGTGCGAGTCCGCATCGGACATGCCAAAGCGGATCGGCACCTGATCCAGAAACAGAGGATCATCGCCATCCTGACCCGTCGCGCGCAGGTAATCTCCGGCGAAGAATATCAGCTCATAAGTGCCGGTTTTAAAGTCGTCCTGCGGTAAGATCGGGCTATTGGTTCGGCCATCCGCGTTGGTTTCCATCTCGACCAGTTTACGGTGCGAGTTCCCTGACACTTTGTAGAGCGCGATTTTCAACCCCTCAGCGGGGCAGCCGCGCGCCGTGTCGAGAACGTGGGTTGTCAGATAGCCAGCCAAGGGTCTCTCCTATGTGTTTCTTTTGGTGTGCCACAGTCTGGGCCAAACCGCAAAATGGTTGAAATGCCGAAAGAAGTGGAAACAGTGTTCGGATTGATTTGATAATCAATAGACCGTTTCTGCGGTAAAGCTGTCAAAACACCTAATCGGACTGGAAGACCCTATGCAGCCGCCTCGTTACCCCCGCGATATGATCGGATACGGAGCCAACCCACCTGACGCCGCATGGCCTGGCGGGGCGAAACTGGCTGTGCAGATTGTGTTGAACTACGAAGAAGGCGGCGAGAACTGTGTACTGCACGGGGACGCTGCGTCCGAGGCGTTCTTGTCCGAGATCGTTGGGGCGGCGCAGTGGCCGGACCAGCGTCATTGGAACATGGAATCGATCTATGAATACGGTTCGCGGTCGGGGTTCTGGCGCCTGCATCGCTTGATGAAAGACCTACCGATTACCGTTTATGGTGTTGCTACCGCGTTAGCGCGTTCGCCTGATCAGGTTGCGGCGATGAAGTCGGCCGGGTGGGAGATTGCCAGCCATGGCCTGAAATGGGTCGAGCACAAGGATATGCCCGAGGCGGAAGAACGGGCCCAGATCGCCGAAGCGATCCGTCTGCATGCCGAAGTCGTAGGGGATCGCCCGCGCGGCTGGTACACTGGGCGCTGTTCGGACAACACCGTGCGTCTGGTCGCCGAGGAAGGTGGCTTTGCTTATGTTGCCGATACCTATGCAGACGATCTACCCTACTGGATGCAAACCGGTGGTCGGGATCAGTTGATTGTTCCCTACACGCTGGATTGCAACGACATGCGCTTTGCGACGCCACAGGGGTTCAACGCCGGGGATCAGTTCTATTCATATCTGAAAGACAGTTTCGATGCGCTTTATGCGGAAGGCGAGGCTGGTGCACCCAAGATGCTGTCGATCGGTTTGCACTGTCGCCTGATCGGGCGACCGGGACGCGTCATGGCGCTGAAACGGTTTCTGGATTACGCGCGCGGGTTCTCGGACGTGTGGTTCGCGACGCGATTGCAGATTGCCGAGCATTGGGCCGAAAAGCACCCGGCGGCTGAGCGTCCACAACCCTCGCAAATGGGCCGCGAAGAATTCGTCTCTGAGTATGGAGGTATCTTCGAGCATTCCGCTTGGATCGCCGAGCGCGCCTATGATCTGGAATTGGGCGCGGCGCATGACACGGCAGGCGGATTACACAATGCTTTGACCCGCATGTTTCGGTCCGCCTCAACCGAGGAACGGTTGGGCGTTTTGACGGCCCACCCTGATCTGGCAGGCAAACTGGCGCAGGCTAAGCGGCTGACACAGGAAAGTACGTCCGAGCAAGCCTCGGCAGGGCTTGATGCGCTGACGGATGAGGAACGCGCCACCTTCACCGAACTGAACCAGCGCTATACGGAAAAATTCGGCTTTCCGTTCATCGTTGCCGTGCGGGACCACAACAAGGCTTCGATCCTAAACGCATTCGAACGGCGCATCGAACAGGATCGCGAAACCGAGTTCGCCGAGGCCTGCCGACAGGTCGAGCGGATTGCCGAGTTCCGTCTTCGCGATGTGCTGCCCTCATGACACGGATTGTCGCTGAACCGATCTCGGCCGAAGCTTTCGCACCGTTTGGTGATCTGATTGATGTGTCAGGTGAGGCCGACAAGATCATCAACCAGGGCCAGTGCGGGCGGTATCATGATCGGGCAAGGCTGGATTTCGGTGATGCCCAAGCGGGCATCAGCCTGTTCAATGCAAACCCACGCGAACTGCCTTATCAGCTAGCGATGGTTGAGCGTCATCCCGACGGCAGCCAGGCGTTCATTCCGATGACTCACCAGCCCTTTCTCGTGATCGTCGCCCCGGATGAGGAGGGGCAACCGGGTCGTCCTCGCGCGTTCATTACACAGCCAGGACAGGCGGTGAACTATCACCGGGGAACATGGCACGGAGTCCTGACACCCTTGCATGGACCCGGTCTGTTCGCAGTCGTTGATCGGATCGGGGAAGGCCCGAACTTGGAGGAATACTGGTTCAGCACACCGTACGAGGTGGTCAACCGCTGAAACCAGAACCGAAGCCGCCAGAGAAGCGGTAAGAACCCCATTGGATCTTAGGGAGGACAATGAGATCATGGCTGAAACTTCGATAGGGACGCCCGAACAGCTTCGGGACCCGAACTTCACACCCGCCTTGCACAAGGCGATACCGCTGGGCATTCAGCATGTTTTGGCGATGTTCGTCTCGAACGTGACACCGGCCATCATCGTGGCGGGTGCTGCCGGTTTTGGATTTGGGTCGAACTCCCCGGATTTTCCCGAATTGCTGTACCTGATCCAGATGTCGATGCTGTTCGCTGGGCTGGCGACCCTGCTGCAGACTATCACGATTGGCCCGGTCGGAGCGGCTCTGCCGATTGTACAAGGAACGAGCTTTGCGTTTTTGCCCATCATGATCCCTCTGGTCGCCGGAAAAGGCGTGGATGCCTTAGGGGCGCTGTTTTGCGGCGTCCTGGTTGGCGGCCTGTTTCACGCCTTTCTTGGTCTCTTCATCGGCAAAATACGTTTTGCGTTGCCGCCTCTGGTGACGGGATTGGTTGTCACAATGATCGGTCTGGCGCTGGTCAAGGTGGGCATTCAATATGCGGCCGGGGGCGTTCCCGCGATTGGCACCCCGGAATATGGATCGCTACTCAACTGGTCGGCGGCACTTGTCGTGGTGGTCGTGACACTGGGCCTCAAGTTCTTTGCACGCGGCATGCTTTCGGTCTCTGCGGTGTTGGTCGGGTTGGCCGTCGGCTACGTCTATGCCCTGATGGTTGGCATGGTGACGTTCGAAGCCATTGGTACAAGCTGGTCGCGCGCCTCGGCCTTTGCGCTGCCCGTTCCTTTTAAATATGGCTTTGAGTTCTCATTGGCCGCTGTAATCGGGTTCTGCCTGATGTCCTTCGTATCGGCCATCGAGACCGTCGGTGACGTGTCGGGAATCACCAAGGGCGGTGCGGGTCGTGAAGCGACTGACAAGGAGATCGCTGGTGCCACCTATGCAGATGGTTTCGGAACAGCGGTCGCAGGTATGTTTGGCGGATTCCCGAATACGTCGTTCAGCCAGAATGTCGGCTTGATTGCGATGACCGGCGTGATGAGCCGACATGTGGTGACCTGCGGGGCCGTGTTCCTGATCCTGTGCGGTCTCGTGCCAAAAGTCGGGGCGATTATCCGCACCGTGCCTATCGAAGTTCTGGGCGGTGGTGTGATCGTTATGTTCGGTATGGTGGTTGCGGCAGGTATCTCGATGCTGTCGGACGTGGATTGGAACCGCCGCAACATGGTGATTTTCGCGATTTCACTGTCGATCGGTCTGGGGTTACAGCTGGAACCCGGCGCAGTTCAGCACCTGCCTGATACACTTCGTATCCTGATGACTAGCGGCCTGCTGCCCGCAGCTCTGATCGCCATTGTATTGAATCTGGTCCTGCCAGAAGAATTGGCCGAAGAATCGACTGAAGAGGTTTCAGGGGGTATGGCCGGTCACGGGGCGGGTAGCCTACCTCACGATTGAAGTCTTGAAGTAATCCGCAGCGTGCTTCAGCGCTGCGGATTACCCGGCGTTTGCCATCAGGCGCGCGACATCCAGCATGCGGGCTGAAAACCCCCATTCATTGTCGTACCAGCCAAAGACCCTGATCTGCCACTCTCCAATCATGCGCGTCTCGGGCCCCGCCACCACCAGTGACTCAGGGCGGGACCGCAAATCAGATGACACCAAGGGCAGATCGGTCCATCCCAGCACGGCAGAAGCTGCGACCGCGTCGCGAAAGGCTTGGTCGAACTGCTCAGCGCTCATGCCACGTTCAAGCGTGGCGACAAGATCAACGGCAGATACGCTGGCCGTCGGAACACGCACCGCGGCCCCCGACACACGACCGGCCAGGTCTGGCAAGACGATATCAATCAAATGCGTCGCGCTCGAGGTCGTGGGCACCATCGACAATGCCCCGGCGCGCGATCGGGCCAAATCCCCGCGTGGTGCATCGACCATCGGCTGGCTGTTTGTATAGCAGTGGATGGTGGTCATGTGCCCGGACACAAGCCCGCCGATTTCATCAATCAGCTTGACGAGCGGTGCCAGACCATTGGTGGTGCAGGATGCATTTGAAACGATCCGTGCGCTGCCCAATTGATCTTCGTTTGCCCCCAGCACCAGTGTGACTTCGGCAGCGGGTGACGGACCGGAAATCAACACTTTATCCGCCCCAGCAGTCAAGCCCCGGCTGGCCACGTCGGATGTTCGCGCGATGCCGGTGCAATCGAGCATGACATCGACGCCGGACAGATCGACCTGTGCCAAATCGGCGCTGTGAGACATCAGAATAACGCGGCCATCGATATTCAGTGCTTCACCTTCGGTCGTGACCGAACCCTGATAGGGGCCAAACGTGCTGTCATATTTGAACAGGTATGCGCATGTTTCTAGCGGTGCGATATCGTTGATCAGCACTAGTTCTACATCCGAATGCTGCGGCAGGCTTAAGACCTGACGCAGAATGGTGCGGCCGATACGGCCGAATCCGTTGATCGCGAGTTTCATGCGCAAGCTATGGCAGGCAGATCAGGCGATCTCAATCAAAGTATTGTACCAATTTCAGTTGCAGCTGACCTGCGAAAAGAACTGGCCCGAAATGTTCTGATACATGCTGGAATAGATCGCCTTGCAGCCGGTCGCCTTCTGTATCGCGGCCATTGCCTGGATGGTGCGAAGACGTGGCGGCGGGCCAAAGGGGTTCAGATTGTTATTATCCCGCGTCGCCCGATAAACCACAGGCGCGTCCGAGACCTGCGTCACCGCCCATGTGCGGCTCATGACGAAAACGGATTTGGTTTCTTCCTTGGCTGCGACCGGGGCGGCGTTGAACGCCGAAAGGCCAAGGGTGGCAACCAGTGCAATCATCGTACCGCGCAGTAACATCGAACAATCTCCAGTGCTGAAAACTCATTTGATTTCATCAGATTCCAGCGATTCTGTGAACCCCTTTACCTGAACTTGACCCGGTAAAGCCCCGATCGTCAGCTACCTAGACGGTACAGACAACGGCATGTGCCTATTCACATCCTTGTACAACAGATAGCGAAACCGTCCCGGTCCGCCTGCGTAACAGGCCTGTGGGCAGAAAGCGCGCAGCCACATGTAGTCACCGGCCTCGACCTCGACCCAATCCTGATTGAGCCGGTAAACAGCCTTGCCTTCAAGCACATAAAGGCCGTGTTCCATCACATGGGTTTCGGCAAAGGGAATCACGCCACCGGGTTCGAAATTGACGATGTTGACATGCATGTCGTGACGCAGGTCCTGCGGATCGGTGAAGCGGGTGGTAGACCAGCGGCCTTCGGTGCCGGGCATTTCGTTGGGTACCACGTCGCGTTCATTGGTGATGATCGGGTCAGGGGCGGGCAGGCCGGGCACTGCATCATAAGCCTTGCGCACCCAATGGAACCGGGCAACTGAATCGCCATGGTTGTGCAGCGTCCAGTCGCTGCCCGGGGGGATATAGGCATATCCACCGATCTCAAGAACATGATCCGCTTCGTTCAGGGTCAGCGTAACGCTGCCCTCGACCACGAAGATCACCCCTTGCGCATTTGGGTCGGTTTCAGGCGTATCGCTGCCACCGCCGGGCTGCACCTCCATTATGTATTGCGAGAATGTCTCGGCAAAACCACTCAAAGGCCGGGATAAGACCCAAAGACGTGTATTCTCCCAGAAAGGCAGAAAGCTGGTGACGATGTCGCGCATCGTGCCCTTGGGGATTACCGCATAGGCATCGGTGAACATGGCACGGTCGGTCAACAGTTGCTCTTGCCCCGGATGTCCGCCTGTCGGTGCATAATATTTAGGATGTGTCATCAAATGCCTCTGCTTCGTCTGGGCACAATATGAGGCGATCTCACGGGCGGACCTAGCGCCCGCCTTGCGAAAGGTTTGTTCGGGATAATTTGAAGGTGGCCAAGTGGGGCTTGGCCGCACACGCATAGAGGTATATCTATGGACGTGAAAGTCATTCAAATCGGCGAGGCCCTTTGATGAAAGCCTTTGTTTACACAGCGCTGGTTGCTGCACTTTTTCTAGGGGTGGGTGGAATAGCACAGGCTAAACCACTTTCCCGAATCATCGCGGAAATGGGGTTGAGCCCCGCTGACTTTGAGGTGTTGAACGACACCTCAAACGCGTTGCTGTCGACGGGCACTCCATCCGTGGGGCAGGAGAGGGCTTGGCTCAATCAGGACACCGGCTCGAAGGGGACAATCCGCGTGCAAAGCGTTCAGGGCAATTGTGTGATACTTCAGCACTTTGTGCAGCCTGAAGGTGCTGCACAGGCCCGCGATATCAGAACGCGCCGCTGCAAGACCGCTGATGGGAACTGGATCCTGACACCTTAAAGGCCGTTGCACTGGCCAGCACCCGAACTAGCACAGCTGCACCCTTGTGATTTGCTCCAGCTAATCTGACTGCAGGCCCCCTGCTGGGCATCGCATTGATGCTGGACCGGGCTCAATTTGCGTGAATGACGTTCCGTCACTTAGCTGGACACGCTCATGGCCACTAAGCCATCCTCGGACCAAAGCCAAAGACCCGCATTGCGCCACAGGGAAGGAATAGACATGACCATGACTTTCGGATTGCGTGAGGAAAACCGCGCCCTGTTACAGCGGGTGAGGGATATGATTCACGACGAGGTCATGCCGCTTGAAGATGAGTATCAGGCAGAAATCAATAAAGGCGATCGTTGGAAATATACCGAGCGACAGGCCGAGATTCTCGAGGGGCTGAAAGCCAAGGCCAAGGCGGCGGGGCTTTGGAACTTCTGGCTGACAGACAGCGACAAAGGTTTTGGCCTCAGCACAGTTGAATACGCCTATTTCGCCGAGGAGATGGGCAAGACGCCCTTGGGGGCCGAAGTTTTCAACTGCTCCGCGCCCGATACAGGGAATATGGAGGTGTTTGAACGCTACGGGTCAGGCGCGATGAAAGAGCAGTGGCTGAAGCCTTTGCTCGACGGGCAGATTCGCTCGGCCTATCTGATGACCGAACCCGATGTGGCCTCATCAGATGCCACCAACATTTCGATGTCCTGCGTGCGGGACGGGGCCGAATATGTTCTGAACGGCGAGAAATGGTGGTCGTCTGGGGCGGGCGATCCGCGTTGCAAGGTCTATATCGTGATGGTCAAAACCGGCGGGGACGATCTGCCAAAGCACCAGCGCCAGTCGATGATCGTGGTCCCAGCAGATGCGCCGGGTATTGAGGTATTGCGCCCGATGGAGGTCTATGGCCACGACGATGCGCCCCATGGTCACATGCATATCCGCTTTACCGATGTCCGGGTCCCAGCCGAAAACATTCTACTGGGCGAAGGGCGCGGGTTCGAGATCGCGCAGGGGCGCTTGGGGCCGGGCCGTATTCACCATTGCATGCGCGCGATTGGTCAGGCCGAGTCTGCGCTGGAGCAGATGTGCAAGCGTTCGCTACAGCGCCAGGCGTTTGGGAAGAAACTGGCGCAGCTGGGGGCAAACTACGACATCATCGCCGAATGTCGGATGGAGATCGAAATGGCCCGTTTGCTGTGCCTCAAGGCCGCCTGGTACATGGATCAGGGCGATGCACGGGCAGCGGCCCCATGGATCAGCCAGATCAAGGTCGTTGCGCCCAAGGTTGCGCTTAAGGTGATCGATGAGGCTGTGCAGATGTTCGGCGCGCAGGGGATCAGTCAGGATACACCGTTAGCGAATGCATGGACCCATGTGCGTACGCTGCGCCTGGCGGATGGTCCTGACGCCGTGCATCGCCGTCAGGTCGCTCGCGCCGAGTTGAAGAAATACACGCAGGAAAAAGTCTGAGGCGACAGAACCACAATGACATCGGATGTGTTGGGGCAGGCGTATTTCCACCAAAATGCGCAGGGTGTGTTTGTCGGAAATGACCCCGCGCGCGGGCCTTGGTCAGCCGATCATTGCCATGCTGGGCCAGTCAGCGGACTGATCGTGCGGGCGGCAGAAACCGAAGTTGGCCCTGAGAAGATGTTGACCCGGTTGACCGTCGATCTGCTGCGTCCATTGCCTCTGGCTGGTTTGCGAGTCGCGGCAGAGACGACACGCCATACCAAGACGCTGGCGACCACACGGGTCACCGTACATGATCTGGACGATACGCTTTGCGCCACCGCCACAACCATGCATATGGTGCGCAAAGACCTTGGGGCCGTGCCTAATGTCGAACTGCCCGCGCCCAGGGTCGAAGATATGGTCGATGGCCCGTTTCCGATCGGTGAGATGCGCCATCAGTTGCCCGGTTTTGCCCATCACTCCCAGATCGGCTATCCCGCTGATGGCAAGCAAGGGGCAGGTCCGAAAACCGTCTGGATGCGCACACCTGCCTTGCTGGAAGGAGAGGACCCATCGCCGATCCAAGCGCTCTGCCCGCTTGCAGATTGCGGCAATGGCATATCGTGGAACGCGCCCACATCTGAGATGGGTTTCATGAATACCGACCTGACTGTGCAAGTCCACCGCGAGCCTGTCTCGGACTGGCTGGCCTCTGACTCGATCTCGCACTGGCAACCCTCGGGGATCGGTATGTCGCAGTCAGTTCTTTTTGATACACAGGGGCCAGTTGGGACGGCTTTGCAGACATTGGTCTTGTTCCCGCCGGAGTAAATGGCGGGATTCTGCAGCCTGGTGTTTAGTCGGATTGCCGATACCCGCTGCGCAGTCTATCTTTGCAACATGCGCTGGCTTGCCTTCTCCTTGACCTGCCTTCTGCCGACACCGGCACTGGCTCATCCCCATGTTTTTATCGACACGGGGCTAGAGTTCATGGTCGATGACGCAGGCAACCTGACCCATGTGCGTGTGACCTGGGCCTATGATGAGTTCTATTCATTGCTGGTTCTGGAAGACATGCGACTGGATCAGGATGCAGATGGCGTGCTGACCGAGGCCGAAGAGCAGTTTTTAAGCGGCTTCGACGCGCAGTGGGTCGAAGGTTACAATGGCGATCTGGTCATTCGCCTGGGCGAAACCGTGATCTCGCTATCCGGCCCGCTTGAACCGCAGGCCACGACCGAGGATGCCCGCATCGTGACCACACATCTGCGCGCGGTCGAAGGAGACCCTGTTCCGGCGGATGCGCTGTCGATCAAAGCCTTTGATGAGAGCTTTTATACCGCATACGAAGTGACCCGCCCGGTTCTGGTTTCGGGCCCCACGACCTGTGAGATCGAACGGAGCGATCCGGATATCGATAACGAACTGGCCCAGATGCAGGCTTTTTTGCTGACGCTGGATGCCGAGTATGACCTTGAAGAAAACGATATCCCTCTGGTCGGTGAGAAATTCGCAACCGAGATTCGGCTTTCATGTCCAAATACCTGATCGTTCCCGTTGCCATCGCCTGCGGGGTGCTGCTGTGGTTCTGGGGCAGCGGTGGTTTTGACCATCTGGCCGCTTGGGCTGCCGGAGAGCAACGCGAATTCCAGAACCAGATCGCCCGCGCCCTTCGCGCAGCACGCGCCGAGCAGCCCGAAGCTGTGGCAACGCTACTGACGGTCTGTTTTGCATATGGGTTTTTTCATGCCATCGGACCGGGCCATGGCAAGGTTCTGATCGGAGGATATGGGCTTGGCCGTCGTGTTGCGTTTTGGCGACTTTCTGCAATCAGTGTCCTGTCGAGCCTAGGGCAAGCAGTGACTGCGGTTGTGCTGGTTTATGCGGGCGCGCTGGTATTCCAGATGTCGCGCGAGTCGCTTGTCGGTACGACCGAACAGGTCATGGCACCGATCAGCTACGGCGCAATCGCCGCAATTGGCCTGTGGCTGATTTTCCGCGCCATCCGCAGTTTTGCCCGGCGTCACAAAAATCAGGCGTCTCAAACCCACGACCACCATCACCATGCGGATGATCATGACCATCATCATCACGACCACGAGGTTTGCGCTGACTGCGGCCACCGCCATGGCCCGACGGCCGATGAGGTCGCTCAGGTCGGCAGCTTTCGCGAGGCGTTGATCCTGATCGCTGGTATAGCCGCACGCCCCTGTACGGGCGCGTTGTTTGTGCTGATCCTGACATGGCAGATGGGTATCGCAATGGTCGGCATCGCAGGCGCATTCGCCATGGCTTTAGGCACCGCAACCGTCACCACTCTGGTCGGTTGGACATCTTTTGGGTTGCGCGGCGGGTTGCTGGCCTCAGCCTCGGCTACGCGCTTTGCATCGGTACTGGCCCCGACCATCGAACTGGTTGCGGGTCTTATCATCGCCGTGATTGCAAGCGGGCTGCTACTGCGGGCCTTGTAGACTTAGCCAAACACCGGTTCGGGATATCCTACCCGTGCCAGATACAATCCTTGCGGCGGGCAAACCGGCCCACAAGCCGCTCGGTCAACCGCCTCAAGCGCATCGCGAACGTCCTCGGGCGTCCAAGCTCCGGCCCCCACGCGCTCTAACGTGCCAACGAAGCTACGTACCTGATTGTGCAGGAACGATCGGGCGCGAACATGGAAGTGGATTTCGGCGCCAGAGAAGCCCTGAATCTGTTCCACACGCAACTCATCCAGTGTTTTGACCGGGCTGGCGGCCTGACAGATGGATGAACGGAAGGTGGTGAAATCATGCCGCCCGATCAGCATATCAGCCCCGGCCCGCATCGCTGCAACGTCCAGAGAATGATTGATCTGCCAGACCTGCCCCTTGTCATGGGTGGCGGGTGCACGGCGCATCAGGATACGGAACAGATATTGCCGTTCAAGCGCCGAGAACCGCGCATGCCAGTCATCATCCACCCGTGCGGCTTTCACGATGGCGACAGGCTGCGGCTTGAGATGATAATTCAACGCCTCAGACAGGCGAAATGGGTCCCATTCTTTGACCAGATCGCAATGCGCCACTTGTCCTAGCGCGTGAACCCCCGCGTCGGTACGACCGGCGGCGGCGATTGTGTGGTCTCCGGGTTCGATCCGCGAAAGCGCTAGTTCGATCGCGCCCTGAACCGAAGGCAGCTCCTTTTGCCGCTGCCATCCGGCAAACGGTTCCCCTTGGTATTCGACTTGCAGCGCGTATCTGGGCATGGGGCGCTGGTATCGCGCCTTGGTCGGACGGGCAAGGGGGCGAAAGCTCTGGCAAGTGCCGCAACCGCTACCTATCTTGGGCAAAACGATAATTGCGGGGCGACAGCTTGGTCATCTCATCATTGGCAGACAGTCTGGTGCGCGGCGTCGAATCCGTGGGCGACCGTGTGTCCGAGACATTCTTCGAACCGGTCATCCGGCTGGGCGTCACGGGATTGGCGCGGTCTGGTAAGACAGTGTTCATCACATCACTGGTCGCCAACCTGCTGGATCGGGGCCGCATGACCGGTCTTGTGGCGCAGCAAGAGGGGCGTGTCACCGCCAGCTATCTGCAGCCGCAACCCGACGACACCGTGCCCCGGTTCGATTTCGAATCCCATCTGTCCGCGCTGACCGGACCAGCGCCGCACTGGCCGGACAGCACGCGTGCTGTTTCCGAGTTACGCCTGTCCTACAAAGTCAAGCCCGCAGGTCTGCTTTCGGGATTGCAGGGCCCTCGAACATTGCATCTGGACATTGTGGACTATCCGGGTGAGTGGCTGCTGGATCTGGCCCTACTGGACAAATCCTATGAAGATTGGTCGCGGGACACGCTCGAACACATATCCAGTCGCCCACAAGCAGGGGCATTTCTGGCAAAGGTTCAGGCGACCGACCCAACCGCGCCACATGATGAGCCGCAGGCGCAGGACCTCGCCCGCAGCTTCACCGATTACCTGAATGCCGCGCGTGATGCCGGTTTCTATGACTGCACTCCCGGACGGTTTCTTCTGCCGGGCGATCTGGCCGGGTCTCCTGTGCTGACATTCGCGCCGCTCCCGGTGTCGGGGGCGTCAATTCGGCGTTCACTACACCGCGAGATGGAGCGGCGGTACGAGGCGTACAAATCGCGTGTGGTCAAACCTTTCTTTCGCGACCACTTTGCCCGGATCGACCGGCAGATCGTTCTGGTAGATGCGTTGGGGGCAATCCATAAAGGCCCGCAAGCGGTCGAGGATATGCGCCGCGCGATGGCCGATATCCTGTCGGCCTTCCGCCCCGGTCGCAACGCATGGCTCAACAGGCTGCTGCTTGGCAAGCGGGTCGAGCGTATCCTGTTTGCGGCCACCAAAGCGGACCATCTGCACCATCTGCAGCACCCGCGCCTGACCGCGATCATTGAGGCCCTGACCCGTGAGGCCCGCGACCGCGCCAGCTTTGCCGGGGCTGAAACTGCGGCCTTATCGTTGGCTTCACTTCGGACAACGACGGAAGAGATGCGCAGCCATAACGGCGTAGAACTGCCATGCGTGCGCGGCACTCTGCTAGATAGCGGTAAGCAGGCGGCCTTTTACCCCGGTGATTTGCCAGAGGACCCTGCCCATCTGCTGGGCCCCGCGCGCAATGGGGCCGAGCGATGGCTGGGCGAGGACTATGGCAATATGGCCTTTGCACCCGCACATTTGACCCTGAATCCCGGTGACGGTCCGCCACATATTCGGCTGGACCGGGCTGCGCAGTTTCTGATCGGAGACCGGCTGTGAACGTGATCCTTCGCCCCGCTCGCAGTACCGATGCCGGAACCATAGGCGCTATTCTGCACGGGTTCGCCCGCGAAAACGACTGGATGCCTGAACTGCATTCTGAGGCCGAGACCATTGCGTTTTGCGGCAGGATGATTGATCTCGGCTGGGTCACGGTGGCCGAAAAGCAGGGGCAGGTGGCCGGATTTCTGGCGTTGAATGGGGACGAAGTACAGTCGCTCTATCTGGCGACCTCGGCGCGCGGGCAGGGGATCGGGCAGCGATTGCTGGATCGTGCCAAAGCGCAGCGTCCCACGCTCAACTTGTATGCGTTTCAGGCCAATCCTTCCGCATGCCGGTTCTATGAGCGTAACGGCTTTGTCGAGGTCGCACGCGGCGATGGGTCCGAGAACGACGAAAACCTGCCCGACATCAGATATGTTTGGACGCGCGAGGAGTTGGTCGATGGCTAAAGGCCCCGTTTTGATTGATCTGGAAGACGATGCCTCGGCAGTTGATGTCTCGACCGCGCCTCCTGTTCCGGACATCGCGCCTCCGCAGGGGCAGGCGATGCAGGCAGCGGTACGGTTTGTAGCGCGGAAACCTTCGGTTTTGGCGCGTTGGTTCTGGGGGCTGGCATTAGCCGTTGTGGGGGCGGTGGTCTCGGTCGCCGCATGGGATTTTGCCATCTCTCTGCTGGAACGCGCACCAATTCTGGGTTGGATCGTCACCGGTCTGATCGCTGCGCTGTTGCTGGTCGTCCTGATCATTGCACTGCGCGAGTTGGCCGCAATCAGCCGTCTGTCTCGCGTCGACGGGCTGCGGCGCGCGGCGGACACAGCTTTATCAGACGAGGACTTGTCGCAAGCCCGCGCGGTAACCACGCGGCTGATTGCGTTCTATAAGGGACGCGACGAAACACGCTGGGGTCGCGACCGTTTGACCGAACGCATGGGAGAGCAATTCGATGCGGCAACCCTGCTGAGTTTGGCCGAAGACGAATTGCTGGCCCCGCTGGACGCTGCCGCCAGCCGCGAGGTCGAGGCCGCAGCCCGGCAGGTTGCCACCGTTACCGCTTTGGTTCCGCTCGCGCTGGCCGATGTCGCGACCGCGCTGGCAAGCTCATTGCGAATGATCCGACGCATTGCGGAAATCTATGGCGGTCGCGCCGGTTTCTTGGGCAGTTGGCGCCTAACCCGCGCGGTATTCGTGCATCTGATTGCAACTGGCGCGGTGGCAGTGGGGGATGATCTTCTGGAGCCGATTTTAGGCGGCTCGGTTCTCAGCAAATTGTCGCGCCGGTTCGGTGAGGGGCTGGTCAACGGCGCGCTCACCGCCCGCGTGGGTGTCGCTGCGATGGAGGTCTGTCGACCTTTGCCTTTCTCGAAACGCCACCAGCCCTCGACCCGTGGCATGATCAAACGCGCGCTCAGCGGGTTGTTCTCCAGGACTTGATCTGGCGCAAGGCCGTGCCTGAACCTGTCCTGCATAAACAGGACGGAGCCAGCCATGACCGAACACGGCCACAGCCAGCAAGAGATTTTCGAACGGATCAATGCGCCTCCGGGTCGTGGGGTTCTGCGCGATGTGGTTTATGGCGGCATCGATGGCTCAGTCACGACATTCGCGATCGTTGCCGGGGTGGCCGGGGCAGGTTTGTCGCCTTTTGTCATCGTGGCACTTGGGTTGGCCAACGTGCTGGCGGATGGTTTTTCGATGGCGGCGGGCAACTACTCGGGAACCAAGGCCGAGCTCGATAACATCCACCGTATTCGCGCTATCGAGGAACGGCATATCAAGTTGTATCCGGATGGCGAGCGAAAGGAGGTGCGCGAAATCCTCGCACAAAAAGGCCTTTCAGGCAGCGTTCTGGATGACGCGACGGCTGAAATCACTTCGAATCACGACAATTGGGTCGACCTGATGATCGAGGGCGAATACGGGCTGGGCAGCGTCGACCCGCATCCCCTCAAAGCCGCGATGGCGACGTTCTTTGCCTTTCTGATCGCGGGGATGATTCCGTTGTTGCCGTTCCTCTTATCCGTTGCAAATGCGTTCACGGTATCAGCCTGGATGACTGCGGGCGTATTCTTTGCCATTGGCGCGATGAAAAGCCGGTGGTCGCTTGCCCCCTGGTGGCGATCAGGCGGAGAAACCCTGCTGATCGGGGGTGCGGCGGCAGCTATCGCCTTCTGGGTTGGCTCGTTGTTTCACCCCTGAATGGTGCTGTTGTTGCGGACGGGGTGATCAGGCTGATCCTCAGAATCTGATCCGCTAGGGTGTTGTAAACCAATGCGAGGCAATTCGTGGCAACGGATCGTCCTGAAAAAACTGTTTTGGTGCTGGGCGCTTATGGCTTCATCGGTGCTGCGGTCGTTCGGTCGCTGCATGCGGATGGCGCCTGTGTGAAGGGGCTTGTGCGCAGCCAGAAGACGGCTGAGAGGGTCCTTCCGGATATTGCGCTGATCTCGGGGGATCTACGTGATTTCAAGTCGGCGGCGGATTGACGGGGCTATCGCGGGCAGCCGAGATACTCTCGCGCAATGGTTGGCCCGTTGGGATTGCCAACGCGAGCGTGGTGTTTTGGTCGATGATCAATATCGCGCTGGGGCTGGCAATCTTGTGGCTTCCGTGGGCCGCACGCGCTTGCCTCGCGCAGGCTGCAATCGCCGCTTTCTATCTGATCGCCGCCACGTTGACGGTGCCTGAACTGTGGCTCGACCCTTTGGGGCCGTTGGTCAAGATAGCGCCGGCTTTGATGCTATCACTGATCGCGCGACCCATGTTGGAGAGCCGCTGATGAACCCGGACCTGATCCTGCGTTGGCTTCACGTGATCGGAGCATGCGTTCTATTGGGCACTTGCGCAGGGATCGCCTTTTTCATGCTGATGGCGCACCGCACGGCAGATGCACGGGTGATTGCTCATACGGCGGGAATCGTGGTGCTGGCCGACACAGTTATTACGGCCACCTCAGTCATTTTCCAGCTGATCACCGGCGTGTTGCTGGCCTGGCAACTGGGCTGGTTGCTGTCGGAGGGTCGGATCGCGATATCACTGCTGCTTTACGTACTGACCGGCCTGTTCTGGCTGCCGGTGGTTTGGATTCAGGTGCGTCTGAGGGATTATGCAAGGCAGGCTGATCGGGATGGTACCTCCTTGCCAAGCAGTTACGACAAACTGTTCCGCAGATGGTTCGCTTGCGGTATTTCGGCCTTTGCCGCAGTGCTGGCGATCCCTTGCCTGATGCGGGCACGCCCTCACATCCTGCTTTTATAGGCCGATTACCTGTGCAGCAGGCGGTATCCATGCGCATTTCCAGACTATAAACCAGCCTGTCTGCACGGTACGTTTGGCGCATCGCATCCCGGAGGTTTCGGTTGGAATCCTTGCTTGTCCTCGTTGGTCTGATCGTTCTGGCCATTCCTGTTTCGATCATCGCTTTGCTGATTGGTCAATCGCGGTTGCGTAAGCGCGTCGATCAGCTTGAGCGGCAATTGGCCAGGCAAATACCGGAAAGCAGCGCCGAAACCTCCAAGACATCAAGGCCGGAGCCGAAGACGACGCAAACCAAGCATGATCCCTGGGCCGCGGCGAAAACCTCGTCTACCACTGACGAAAGCCCATCGGATGCGCCGCAGGCCGTTGAGGCCGCCGATCCTCCTGCCACCATCGTTTTTCGTGAGGAAAAGATCGCCGCGCTGGGCGCGTGGTTGCGTGAGAACTGGTTCTATGCGGTTTCGGCGCTGTCACTGGCCTTGGCCGGGATATTTCTGGTGCAATACGGGGTTGAGAACGGGCTGTTGCCACCCGCCGCGCGGGTCGCCGCAGCCCTGATCTTTGGCCTTCTGCTGATTGGGTCAGGTGAAGTGATCCGCCGCCGCTTTGGCGATGACGAGGACGCGTCGACCGCTTATTTACCATCGGTCTTCTCGGGCGCAGGTCTGGTGACCCTGTTCGGAGGGGTTCTGGCCGCGCGCCAGCTTTATGATCTGATCGGCCCCGAGGCCGCTCTGGCCGGTCTCGTTATCATCGCTCTGTTTGCGTTGGTCTTGGGATGGTTCCACGGGCCGCTGCTCGCCGCCGTAGGCCTAATCGGAGCCTTTGCCGCGCCCTTTATGGTTGGAGGCGCATCGGACGATCCCAGTTGGCTTTATGGTTATTTCTTTATCATCGCCATTTTGGGCTTGGGTATCGATACCGTCAGGCGTTGGGCATGGATTTCTATTCTGACGCTAGTGGGTGCATACGGGGCGGCGTTTTTGCTGGTGCTGTCTTCCCCCTCCACGGAACCGGGGTATCTGACCTGTGTGACAGCACTGGCGCTGATTGCGATGGCGATACCCGTGCGCAGTATCTGGCCCGACCACACCGGCCCGATGATTGCCGAGGTCATCCGGCGACGGAAAGGGGATCCATGGCCCGAGTTTCCAACCCGAATTGCCTTTGGTGCGGTTCTCACCAGTTCCATCATCCTGTCGCTGCATTGGTCGGATTCAAGCTGTGAGTTTTGGCTGGGCGTTGCACTGTTTACCGCTTTGATACTGGCGCTGATCCTTTGGACAAAAGCTGCGCGTGCGTTGCAGGATGTGACGGTGCTGCCTGCGTTGGGTCTGATCTGGTTTGTTCTGCTGCACGGGTTGGACGGTGGCTCCGTGTGGCGCGGCTTTGCCGACACATACGTGGAAACGGCCGAGGCCGATTATCCTTGGGTAGTCACGCTATTGGTTGCCCTCGGGGCCTTGATCAGCGTGCTCGCTGCGTGGCGGTCCTTCCACGCCGGGCGCTACGCTGTGGTCTGGGCCGGGGGTGCAGCCCTATATGCTCCGACGCTGGCGATCGCGCTTGAAGTCGGTTGGCAGCCTGCAAACGTGATCGGAGCTTATGCGTGGGCCTTACACGCAATCGCAATAGGCGCGATGATGGTGGTTTTGGCCGAACGGTTTGCGCGGGCCGATGGTGAGAAACGGATGCGGCCTGCCCTGGCAACTCTGTCTGCGCTATCGTGCCTTAGCTTTGCTTGCATCATCGTACTCAGCTCTGCCGCTTTGACGGTAGCACTTGTCGCCATGATTGTTGTGGCCGCGGCGCTGGACCGGCGATTTGTTCTGGCTCCGATGAGTTGGTTCATTTGGGCGGGTGTGTTCACGGTGACCGTACGGCTTGTGCTCGACCCGGGGCTCGATTGGGCCGAAACCGCGCCGTTGATCGAAATGACCTTGGTCTATGCGGTAGCGGTTGCCGGGTTCATCATGGGGTGGGCGTTGCTAAGGTCCTTGGACCGCCCGATTGCCTCATTGCTGCTTGAAAGCGCGGCCTGGGCAACGGCGGGAATACTGCTATCGCTCTTGTTGCTGCGCTGGCTGGAAAGCTTCGGAGAAGGCGGCGCTACAGACAGCCACTGGGGGCTGGGGCTGCTGGCGGTGATCTGGCTGCTGCTGGCTTTTGCACAAATACAGCGGTTCGAGCTTGGCGGTAAGTTGAACTACGCGCGTTACGCGCTCGCGGCGTTCTTTGCGGCACACGGCATGATGCGTCTGGTTCAGGCTTTGTCTGAGGCTAACCCGTTGCTCGACCCATTTGCCGATCCCGTGCTCGGCCCGCCGGTGCTGAACACGTTGGCGGTGGCCTATCTGTTGCCTGCGCTGGCCATCGGCTTCTCGGCTTGGCGCGTCGTGACGCAGCCCGTGCTACTGAAGCAAATCAGTTATGGGGTCGCAGGTGCCCTGATCGCTTTTTGGCTGGGGCTTACAATCCGTCATGTCTGGCAGGGGGCGGGTGGCATGTATGAAGGCAACGGCGTCACCCAGCCCGAGCTTTATTCATACACCATCACCTTGTTGGTGGTCGGCGCAGGGTTGTTCTATCAGTCGCTGGCCCGCCGGTCCGATTTGATGCGCAAGGCCGGTTTGGCCGTGATTGGCCTCGCGGTGGCCAAGGTGTTTCTGATCGATATTGCCGGATTGGGCGGGCTGATCCGGGTGTTTTCGCTGTTGGCGCTGGGTCTGGCGCTGGCGGGTCTCGCATGGCTCAATCGCTGGGCCAAGCTGCGCCATTCGTCGCAAGACCCGGAACCTCTGGACCATTGAGAGCAGGCGTCCTATAAGCGCGGCCATGTTTGACCGGCTGGCCATCATTATTCGAATTATATCCCCGGCGCTCTGATATCGCGAGACGCCGGGCAAAGGTGCTTGAGTTATCGCACTGACCGCTTCGATCCATACACGACCAGAACATCCTGAGGACGCCCCAAATGTGCGCCGAAACACCTGACTACAAAGACACGCTGAACCTGCCGAAAACCGAATTCCCCATGCGTGCAGGCCTGCCCAAGCGCGAACCCGCATGGCTCGACCGCTGGGAAAAGATCGGCGTCTATGACCGCCTTCGCGAGAAAGAGGGCCGCAAGCCTTTTACCCTGCATGACGGCCCTCCTTACGCGAACGGCCACCTGCATATCGGCCACGCACTGAACAAGACCATCAAGGACATGATCGTTCGGTCCCATCAGATGATGGGCTACGATTCACGCTATGTACCTGGCTGGGACTGCCACGGTCTGCCCATCGAATGGAAGATCGAGGAACAGTATCGCAAGAAGGGCAAGAACAAGGACGAGGTGAACATCGTCGACTTCCGTCAGGAATGCCGCAAGTTCGCCGAAGGCTGGATCGACATCCAACGTGAAGAGTTCAAGCGTCTGGGTATCACCGGCAACTGGCCCGATCCCTACATCACGATGGACTATCACGCCGAGGCCGTGATCGCGGATGAGTTCATGAAGTTCCTGATGAATGGGACGCTTTATCAAGGCTCGAAACCCGTGATGTGGTCGCCCATCGAGAAGACGGCTCTGGCCGAGGCCGAGGTCGAGTATCACGACAAGGAAAGCTTCACCATCTGGGTGAAGTTCAAGGTTGTGAACACCGGCGATGTGACGCTGGACAACGCTTATGTGGTGATCTGGACGACGACCCCATGGACGATGCCTTCGAATAAGGCCGTGGTCTATGGCGAGGATATCTCCTACGGTCTCTACGAAGTCATCGGCCGCCCCGAGGAGTGCTGGGCGCGGATCGGTGAACGCTATCTACTGGCTGATGACCGTGCGGCGGATGTGTTTGCCCGCGCGCGTCTGGACGATACGATGTACCGCCGCCTGTGTGATGTCACGCAGGAGGATCTTGCCAAGATCCAACTGGCACACCCGCTGGCCGGGGCCGAAGGTGGCAATGGCGAATGGGACGACATCCGCGATTTCCGCGCCGCTGAGTTTGTGACCGACACCGAAGGCACTGGCTTTGTCCACTGCGCGCCGTCGCACGGGATGGAGGAATTCGAGCTTTACCGTGATCTGGGGATGTTGGAACAGGTCATCACTTACAACGTGATGGATGATGGCAGCTTCCGCGCCGATCTACCGTTCTTTGGCGGTAAATACATCCTGTCCCGTAAGGGCGGTGAAGGCGATGCGAACAAGGCCGTCATCGACAAGTTGGCCGAGGTTGGCGGGCTGCTGGCGCGTGGCAAAATCAAGCACAGCTATCCGCATTCGTGGCGCTCGAAGGCGCCGATCATCTACCGGAACACGCCGCAGTGGTTTGCCTCGGTCGACCGCAAGCTGGAGGACGGCATGGGCGAGATGGGCGATTCCATCCGTGAACGTGCCCTGCGCTCGATTGATGAACTGGTGAAATGGACGCCGCAGACCGGCCGCAACCGTCTGTATTCCATGATCGAAGCACGCCCGGACTGGGTCCTGTCGCGCCAACGCGCCTGGGGAGTGCCGCTGACCTGCTTCACCAAGAAGGGGGCATTGCCGACCGACGCGGACTACCTGCTGCGCAATGACGAACTCAATGCCCGCATCAAAGCCGCGTTTGAGAAGGATGGCGCAGACGTCTGGTACACGGTCGGGTTCAAGGAGAAGATCCTCGACGGTATCGCGAACCCCGACGACTACGATCAGGTGTTCGACGTGCTGGATGTGTGGTTCGACTCTGGCTCGACCCATGCCTTTGTGCTGCGTGATCGTGAGGACGGGACCGCGGACGGTATCGCTGACGTCTATATGGAAGGCACCGACCAGCACCGCGGGTGGTTCCATTCGTCGATGCTGCAGGCTTGCGGCACCAAGGGGCGTGCACCATACCGCAACGTAGTGACCCACGGATTTACGCTGGATTCCAAGGGCAACAAGATGTCCAAATCGCTGGGCAACACCATCGTGCCGGAAGAGGTCGTTAAACAATACGGCGCCGATATCCTGCGCTTGTGGGTGGCTCAGACCGACTACACCGCCGACCAGCGGATCGGACCGGAGATCCTGAAAGGGACAGCCGACAGCTATCGCCGCCTGCGCAATACCATGCGGTTCATGCTGGGCTCGCTGGCGGACTTCACCGAAGCGGATCGGGTTGCGCCTGAAGATATGCCGCGCCTGGAGCGCTGGGTGTTAAGCCGACTGGCCGATCTGGATGAGCAGGTGCGCAAAGGTTATGCAGCATTTGACTTCCAGGGTGTATTCAGCGCCGTATTCACATTCGCCACGGTTGACCTGTCATCGTTCTATTTCGATGTCCGTAAAGACGCGCTTTATTGCGACGGTGACAGCCTACGCCGCCGTGCCGCGCGGACTGTGCTAGATATCCTATTCCACCGTCTGACCACATGGCTGGCCCCAGTTCTGGTCTTCACCATGGAAGAGGTCTGGCTGGAACGGTTCCCGGCCGATGATAGTTCGGTCCATTTAATGGATTTCCCTGAAACGCCCGCTGATTGGCGCCATGAAGAACTGGAAGCCAGCATGGCCAAAGTCCGCCGCGTTCGCCGCGCCGTGACCGCTGCGCTGGAAATTCAACGTCAGGACAAGGTGATCGGATCCAGCCTTGAGGCCGCACCGATCGTGCATGTCGAAGATCAGGAAACCCGCGATCTGCTTGCGACCTTCGACGTGGATGACATGTGCATCACTTCTGGTCTGGCCGTCACAGGCGATCCGGCTCCGGCCGAGGCGTTCCGTGTGCCGGAAATCGAGGGCGTAGCTGTAGTGTTCGAAAAAGCCCAAGGCGACAAATGCCAGCGCTGCTGGAAAATCCTTCCTGATGTTGGGCTGCACGCCCATCCGGGCGTATGCGGGCGCTGCAACGAGGCGCTGAGCTGACATTCGAACGGAGCGCGAGAGAGAGATCGCTGATGCGAGGCTCTGCCTCGCGCTCCGAGGTATTTTTGGCCAGATGAAGAGGCGGATCGTCAGGATTCGGGTTGCAGGTGTGGTGAAACATCTGCAACCGTTCTCTTATGCCGATGATCGCCGTAGAAACTCAGTTTGGTTGCCTTGGTGTCGAAGAGACCAGCGGCGCCATCACGCGTCTTGTCTGGAATGGCCGTGACGAAGGTCTGGCCACCCCGGTTCTGCGAGAAGCGGCGGCGCAGTTGCGTGCCTATGACGAAGGGCGTTTGCAGCAGTTCGAACTGCCCTACCGGATCAAGGGATCGGAATTTCAGCGTCAGGTGTGCGATGCAATGTATGCTATCCCATTTGGTGATACGCGCACCTATGGCGAGTTGGCTAACGACCTTGGCTACTCGGCGCAGGCGGTTGGGCGCGGATGCGGGGGAAATCCCATCCCAATAATTATTCCTTGTCACCGGGTTCTGGGTGCTGATGGGAAGATGGTTGGGTTTTCAGGTCACGGCGGTGTTGAGACCAAAGTGGCTCTGCTGCGTCACGAAGGTGCTGCCAGCCTGTTGATCTGATCGGTACTTATCTGTTGCAATCGGAGCGGCACGGCCCCAACCTATATCGAATAGTGAATTTGAAGGACCGAATTGAATGACCGGCCAGATAGACCCCGCCGCACGTAAGAAAGCCATCATCGATCATCTGATGTCTTTGGAAGAACAGGAACTGGCAACCGCACAGGCACATTATGATGCCTTCCTTAAGGACTCACAGTTGGATGACCGAGAAGGGCATGACAAGGACGACATCGCTGCCTCGCGCGAGAATGCAGATCTGGCGGCCGCCTTTGATGCGCCTGTTCATGCGCATCACGCCAAGATTGACGTGATCGAGAACACCGATTTTGGCCTCACGGATACGGTGCAGCCCGGCGCCGTAATCAAGTTCAACAATCGCCGCTTCGTCGTATGTGTCTCAACGACTCGGTTTGAGGTGGACGGCAAAACCTACATGGGCATTTCGACCCAAAGCCCGATCTATCTGGCTATGGTTGGCCTGCAAGAGGGTGACGTGTTCACCCATAACGGGACAGAGTTTGAGGTTCAGGAAGTCTTGTAATCCCGGGCCTTGCGCGGCGGAATGATCTGCTGCGCAATACCGGCCGAGACCAAATACAAGCTGGTGATCACCAGCCCCCAATGGGCCCAGCTTTCGGGGTGAAAGTCGACCCAGGCGGCCCAGCCTGCAAAAAATGTCCACGCAAAAGCCATAGGCAATGACAGGGTGCGCCAACGCTCGGTCCGGACTGGGTGAATGAATTTCAGCGGCAGGAACATTGCGACAGCCAGCAAGGTGACCAGCAGCAGGATGACCCAGAAGTTGGGCTCCAGGGCGAAGATCGCAATGACGAACATGTTCCAGCAACCTGGAAAGCCAGAGAAGGAATTATCCTTGGTTTTCATACGTGTATCCGCAAAGTACATCGCACTTGCAAAGGTGATGACGATGATTGCGAACCAGCCGGTCCAACCGTCCATCAGACCCGATTTGAACAGGGCAAAGGCAGGGATGAAAACATAGGTCAAATAGTCGATGATCAGGTCCAGCAAGACTCCGTCAAACTCGGGTGCGTTCTTCTTAACGTGATAGTGCCGCGCCAGCGGGCCATCGATGCCATCGACGATGAACGAGACAACGAGCCAGAGATACATCAGGCTCCATTTCTCTTCGACTGCGGCCAACATGGCGAGCATTGCGAAAACGGCACCTGTGGCGGTGAAGAGATGAACGGAAAGCGCTTTGAATCTGAGTGTCATGGTGGTGTCATGACGGAAGCAAGGCGCAGATGCAAAGCAAAAAGGGTCTTTGCTTCAGGCTTTTGGGTGCGTGCGGTTATAGACTTCCATCAACCGGGCCGTGTCGACTGCGGTATAGGTCTGTGTGGTGGAAAGCGAGGCGTGGCCCAAAAGCTCTTGTATCGCGCGCAGGTCACCACCCGCAGACAGCAGATGGGTAGCAAAGCTGTGGCGCATCGCGTGTGGGGTGGCCGTCGCGGGCAGGCCAAGTTGCATCCGTGCCTTGGCGACCACAGCCTGAATGATTCCGGGGTTGAGCGGGCCGCCCCTGACACCTCGGAATAACGCCTTATCGGGGGATTGCGGGTGTGGGCAGAGGTGAAGATAGCGATCCACCGAAGCCCGAGCGCCAGGCAAGACCGGTACGATTCTTTCCTTATCGCCCTTACCCGATATGCGCAGCGTTTCTGGCAGAGGAGCGTCCACACCGGTCAAAGACAACGCCTCGGAAATCCGCAACCCGCACCCGTAGAGGAGCGTCACAACTGCAACATCCCGTGCAGCGACCCAGTCCGATGAGGATTGTAGCTTGACCGTGTCGATCATTGCGCGCGCGGCATCTTCGGCCAGAGGTCGGGGCAGTTTCTTGGTAAATTTGGGCGCTCGGGTGGACAGCACCGCAGTAGGTTCGAACCCTTCGCGTTCGGCCAACCAGCGATAGAAGGTTTTGACGGCAGAAAGCTTGCGCGCCAGAGATCGCGCGCCGACATCAGAATTGCGCTGCTCTGCCATCCAGGCCCGCATGTCAGAAACGCTGATGCGTTCCAGCGCGGCCAGCCCTTGGCGCTCGCTGTGATGCAAGGTCATGAAGGACAGGAATTCTGTCACGTCGCCGCGATAGGCGTTGAGCGTATTTTCAGACCGCCCCGCCAGCGCCCCCAGACTGTCCAGCCAATGCTGCAGTGCATCGCGGCAGGCTGGGGAAATCAGGCTCACGACAGCCAGTGGCGCATAGAGCGTTCGAACACGCCGGCAAAGAAGGCAAGAAGATCAGTGCCAAGCTGAGGTGAGAAATGCCTCGGGTCGCGCGCGCCCATGACAATCATGCCGGGTAGGCGGCCAGTGCCAAGATCGAGTTTCAGGCAGGCCTCGGATCGTAGCTGATCGGCTTGTTTACCGTAAACTTGCGGATTGGGATGGCGGATTTCGCGCAAGGTAACCTCGCGCGGCTGACCGTTGCGGTCAGCAGTCAGATAGCTATCGATAAAGCCGGGCTCAGCCACAGTCAGCACGCCGCCGAGCTGGTTCACCACCGGATCATCACGTACGACGGTTGTTTCGAGGACCAGAGTGATGTGATCGACTCGCAGGATTTCGGCCACGTCATTGCCTAGCGCGCGCAGGAAATCCTCGAACACGGTGGGCTCCAACAGGCGAAGAATGGCGCGATGCACCTGATTTGTGCCCGCCAAGTTCTCATACGCCGCTGCGATGACTGAGCGATGAGTGTCCTCAAGGCGGTCAAGACGCGCCTCAAGCCGCTGCATGGCGATACCGCGCAGGTCGATAACGTTGTCACCACGCGCCTGCTCATTTGCAGCCACCAAGGCCTGCATCAGGTCTTTGTCATCCAGCACGGCGTCAGGCTCAGCCAGAATTGCGGCGCGGAGATTGTCCTTGAGTTTAGGATCGCTGCTCATGTCCCGTCCGGTCGTTTTTTTTGTTTGGCGGGCTTATAACATGGGTTGCTGGATTTGGCTTGGGAAAAATGCACGCGAAAGGCGAATTTCGTCGCTGCTGTGGCGGGCGCTCCCGCCTGCCCGGCGCTGATCAATGATCAGCTTTTGCCGTTGGGCCGGGCGCGGTGCCTGATGGCACCGCGCGGCAATGCTTGGGATCAGAGGATTTTCTGACCTGTCTTGGCCCAGTCGGCCAGGAAAGTTTCAAGGCCTTTGTCGGTCAGCGGGTGGTCGGCCAGTTTTTTGATCACGCCCGGAGGTGCTGTAATCACGTCAGCCCCGATGCGGGCACTGTCGGTCACGTGGTTTACGGTGCGGATCGAGGCGGCGAGGATTTCGGTCTCGATCCCGTAATTGTCATAAACTTGGCGAATATCTGCGATCAGGTCCATGCCATCGAGGTTGATATCATCCAGACGTCCGATGAACGGCGAGATGAAGGTTGCGCCCGCCTTGGCGGCCAGAATGGCCTGATTGGTCGAGAAGCACAGGGTCACGTTGACCATCTGGCCTTCGTCGGTCAGTGTTTTACAGGTTTTCAAACCGGCCCATGTCAGCGGCACTTTGACTGCGATGTTGGGCGCGATCTTGGCCAGCTTACGGCCTTCGGCGATCATGTCGTCGGCCTCGGTGGCGACAACTTCGGCCGAGACGGGGCCGTCGACCAGATCACAGATCTCTTTGGTGACTTCCAGAATGTCGCGGCCCGATTTCAGGATCAGCGAGGGGTTAGTGGTTACGCCGTCCACCATGCCCAGATCGTTCAGTTCGGCGATGGCGTCGATTTCGGCGGTGTCTACGAAGAATTTCATGAGGGCAGTCCTTTGATGGGTTGGCCTTGGTCGCGGATGGCTTTACCTCAAAGAGACCCATGCTGGAACCCCCTGCGAAGGATATGCCGTGAGCGCTAACGGATTTTTCGACGAAGGAGAGCTGGTTGCGGTGCTGACCACGCAGCCGCTGGACCGGACGTTGGATTACAAAGCGCCCGAGGGCGGGTGCTTTCTTGGGGCGTTTGTCGAGGTGCCCTTGGGCCCGCGCAAAGTCTTGGGTGTGGTTTGGGGGCCGGGGCAGGGTGGTTTTGATCTGGCCAAGGCGCGGTCGGTGAACCGGGTGCTTGAGGTCGCGCCGATGCGTGAAGAAATGCGGGTGTTTCTGGGGAAAGTGGCTGACTACACCCTGACGCCGATGCCTGCGATGCTGCGGCTAGCAACGCGCGCGCCGGGGTTGGGCGATCCGCCCTCAATGCGCAAGGTTTATCGTTTGGGCGGTGGTCAACCGGACCGAATGACCGACGCACGAATGCGGGTACTTGAAGTTTTGCGAGACTATGGCGGCTTGGCCTTTACGCTGAAGGAACTGGCCGAGCAAGCGGGGGTCACATCTTCGGTCATTAAGGGGTTGGTCAAACAGAACGCTGTGCGTGAAGAGGACAGCCCGCGTGATCTTCCCTATCCTCATCTTGATCCAGAATTGCCGGGAAAGGACCTGACCGAAGATCAGGCGGAGGCCGTGATGCGGCTTCAGACCGGGCAACGGACGGGAGATTATGGAACGACTCTTCTGAAAGGGGTGACGGGCTCGGGCAAGACCGAGGTTTATCTTGAGGCGGTCGCCGAGGCCCTGCGCTTGGGGCGGCAAGCACTGGTCTTGCTGCCCGAGATCGCGCTGACGGCTGAATTTCTGACCCGTGTCGAGGCGCGATTTGGTGCGCGTCCGGCGGAATGGCATTCGGGCGCGACCATGACTGAACGTCGCCGGGTTTGGCGGATGGTCGGTCAGGGTGATGCGCAACTGGTCGTTGGGGCCCGGTCAGCACTGTTTCTTCCATTTCGCGATCTTGGTCTCGTAGTTGTCGATGAAGAACACGACACCTCGTACAAACAAGAAGATGGGGTGCATTATAGTGCGCGGGATATGGCCGTTCTGCGTTCGGCCATCTGCGGAGCGCGGGTGATTCTGGCCAGCGCGACGCCTTCACTGGAAAGCTGGGCCAATGCCGAGGCGGGTAAATACGAACGGCTGGACCTGACCTCGCGTTTTGGTGCAGCAGTCCTGCCCGAAATGAAGCCGATCGACATGCGCGCCGAGCAGATGCAGGCCGGGACTTGGATTTCCCCCTCGCTGCGGCAGTCGGTGCAACAGCGTATCGAACGCGAAGAGCAGTCACTGCTGTTCATCAACCGCCGTGGCTATGCGCCCGTGACACTATGCCGGGCGTGCGGGGAGCAGATTGCCTGCGATCATTGCGACGCGCGAATGGTTGAACATCGGTTCCTCAAGCGTCTGATGTGCCATCAATGTGGTGAGACCAAGCCAATGCCAGAGGCCTGCCCATCCTGCGGGGTCGAGGGTAAACTGGCACCGGTCGGACCCGGGATTGAACGGCTGGCAGAAGAAGCCGAGGCGGCGTTCCCTGAAGCCAAAATCGCTATGCTCAGCTCTGATCTGTTTGGTTCGGCTCGTGCCCTGAAGGCCAAGATCGAAGAGATTGCCGAAGGCGATGCGGATATCGTTATCGGGACGCAACTCGTGGCCAAAGGACATAATTTTCCAAAGCTGACGCTGGTTGGGGTGATCGATGCGGACCTTAGCCTGCATGGTGCTGACCTGCGCGCGGCGGAACGAACTTTTCAATTGATGCGGCAGGTAGCGGGCCGGGCAGGTCGTGCGGAAAAACCGGGGCAGGCGTTGTTGCAGACATTCCAGCCGGAACATCCGGTGATCCGGGCGACTCTATCGGGCGATGAAGAAGGGTTCTGGAAGGCTGAAGCCGCCGGGCGTCAGGCCGCCGGGGTGCCGCCTTATGGTCGAATGGCCGGGATTGTCCTGTCTGGCCCCGAGGTCGGGCCGGTCTTCGACATCGGCAACGCCATGGCGCGCAACGATGCGCCGTTGCGCGATGTTGGTGCTCAGGTATTTGGCCCTGCTCCAGCCCCGATCGCGCGCATACGCGGGCGTCACCGCGTCCGGCTGTTAGTCAAAGCCCCGAAAGGTGCGCCTATTCAGGACGCCATAGCCCGCTGGATCGCCCCGTTGAAGTTGAAAGGCGATATCCGCCTGACCGTGGATATCGATCCGCAAAGCTTCTACTGACCCCTGCATCAGTGCAGAGCCGCTGTGCGCCGGCCGCTTTCCCCTCGCCAAAAAGTACAAATGGGCGTAGAGCATCCTCATGCTGAAACCCATGCCCTTGTCTGAGGCGCAGAGTCTTCCGCTCTGGCGCCGCCCTATGACGCTCTTGTTCGTGATGGCGTTGACCATGCCGATCGCGTTTAACGCGTGGAGTGCATTGCTGAACAATTTCGTCATCGAGGCGGCGAACTTCGACGGGGCGGATATCGGGCTTTTGCACACGGTACGCGAGATTCCGGGCTTTCTGGCCGTTGGCGTGATTGCGGTGATCATTTTCATCCGCGAGCAGGTACTGGCCATGATCTCATTGATGATGTTGGGCGTGGCGACGGCGGTGACGGCCTGGTTTCCCAGCCTTGGCGGGCTGCTGTTTGTGACGCTGTTCAGCTCGATCGGGTTTCACTACTATGAGACGGTGAACCAGTCACTGCAGCTGCAATGGCTGCCTAAAGACCGTGCGCCGCAGGTGCTTGGCTGGCTGGTGGCTATGGGCTCGGCTGCGACGGCTGTGGTCTATGGCTTGATCGTCCTGACATGGGACCGCTTCGACCTGTCCTATAACTTCGTGTTCATGGCGGCAGGCGGCGTGACAACTTTGCTGGCAGTGTTTTGCTTGATTGCTTACCCGCAATTCGACGCACCGACGCCGCAGACCAAGAAGCTGATCCTACGCCGTCGCTACTGGCTGTATTATGCATTACAGTTCATGGCGGGCGCGCGGCGGCAGATTTTTGTCGTGTTCGCCGGTTTCATGATGGTCGAGAAATTCGGCTTTGAAGTACACGAACTGACCAGCCTTTACCTGATCAACCTTATGATCAACATGATGGCGGCTCCGCTGCTGGGCAAGGCAGTCGCGCGGTTTGGCGAACGCCGCACTCTGATCTTTGAATATGCCGGGCTCGCCATCGTTTTCGCAGCCTATGGCGGCATCTACTGGTTTAGCTGGGGCGTGCTGCTGGCGGCGATTCTCTATGTGATCGACCATGTGCTGTTTGCTCTGGCGTTGGCTTTGAAAACTTATTTCCAGAAGATCGCCGACCCGGCGGATATTGCGCCCACTGCGGCGGTGGCATTTACCATAAATCATATCGCCGCTGTTTTCCTGCCAGCACTTTTAGGTCTGCTATGGGTCGTTTCGCCCGGCGCAGTGTTTGGTTTGGCCGCTGCAATGGCGATCATCTCGCTTCTGCTGTCACTACTGATCCCGCGTCATCCGGAACCGGGCAACGAAACCATCCTGTCGAAATACGCCCCCGCGCCCGCCGAATAAGCGACTCCGCTTGACCTTGGCGGTCGGTGCCCCTAGGCGCTGTTTCGATCGAAACAGGAGGCCCCCATGCCAACATTCACTGCTCTGACCACTTTGAACGGCAAGAAAGCCGCCGAAGGATTGGGCGAGGCGATGGAACGGCTGGACCCGGAACCAACCGGCGTCGGCGTGTTCGAGGTCGAGGATGGCTCGGGCCTGTGGGAGGTCGGCGGCTATTTTACCGAAACCCCGGATGAAACCGCGCTGGCGGTTCTGGCCGCCGCGTTCGAGGCCAAGCCCTTTGTGGTCTCGGAACTGCCCGAAACGGATTGGGTCGCCCATGTCCGCCGCGAACTAGCCCCGGTCGAGGCCGGTCGGTTTTTTGTCTATGGAAGCCATGATGCCGACAAACTGCCCGAAGGCCGCATTCCGCTGCTGATCGAAGCTGCGATGGCCTTTGGCACGGGGCACCACGGGACAACGCTTGGTTGCCTCAAGGCTTTGGACCATCTTCTGGATGATGGGTTCACGGCCAGCAAGGTTGCCGATATCGGCTGTGGCACCGCCGTATTGGCGATGGCCGCAGCGCGGGTCTGGGAGGGCGATATTGTCGCCAGCGACATTGATGAGGTTGCCGTCGACGTGGCCGAGGCCAACCTTCGGGCGAACGGTATGGCGGGTGCGGTTAAATGCGTTGAAGCGGCAGGTTTCGATCACCCGGATCTGAAGGCGCGTGCGCCTTACGATCTGATATTCGCCAATATCCTAAAAGGTCCGCTCGTGGCCCTTTCGCCTGAAATTTCGGCGAACCTGCGGGGGGGGGGACAAGCGATTCTATCGGGAATCCTCAATGAACAGGCCGATGACGTGATCTCGGTTTATCTCCAAAACGGCTTCAATCTGGTTCGCCAGGATCGGATTGGTGAGTGGGCGACGCTAATCTTAAGCAAACAGGGCTGAATTTAGGCCATTTACGGGAGTTTTGTGGATTTTTGCCACGTTTTTGTCGCATTCTCTAATTACCGTCTTTCAATGCACTCGGGGGGCGGTTTTCGGAGGCTGCCATGACAGGAAAACAACTCGAATTCGATCAACGCATCTCGCGTTTGAACAAAAAGCACCAGAAACTCAGCCGCGGCTATCGCGCCACGTTGCGCTCAGACGGGCTGGTGGTGATGAAACCACAGCGTATGCGTTCAGCAGTTCCAGCGAGGGTTTTGTTACTGTGTTTGGTTGGCTTCTTTGCCTTCAAGGCCTTTTTACTGTCTCACCTTGGCCCGACTGCGTACGAAACGCGTGTTGAAAGCCTGAATCAGGGCACGCCGGTTGAGAAAGCGGGCGCCTGGATCATGCAGGCCGATCCGGTGACCGCGTTTTTCTCGAGCCAACTGAACAAGGTATGGTTCTAACCGGATATCTTGCACCCTCCTAATAAAAACACCGCATGCCTCACGGCGTGCGGTGTTTCTGTTTGCCCCACAGGGAGGAGGAAGGGGCTTATGCGGTAGTCCGTTATCTCAGTAACGGCGGCCTTCGGCGACAACGTCGATGTCGCCGCGGCATAGTCCGATATCGTCCAGTTCGCGGTCAGAAAGACCGTTCAGCGCGTTACGGGTTGCGCGGGCGTCATTCCATTCAACAACGGCGTTTACAACCGATGCAAAAAGTGCGCCGATACGGCCGACGAGGCCGAATGAGCCAGTGGTGGTGCGGGTGGTATCCAGTGCAGCCATATCCTGTTTCCTTCTGGTTTGTGTTAAACTCTGATCTTGCGATCTGAGCGGCATCTAGTGATGAGTTTCGCCGTGCGCAAGCGCAGAAATTGCATGTGTCCTATGCATTTTTTGCAACGCTCGAAATTGATGAAAACCCCTTAAATCATTGGTTAAAGTTCGATCGGAAAAGCGTCGAAAACGAACCTAACCCGGTCGCAAACAGGCCGCGAGGAACCGGAGGCGACATGAATGTCGGTTTTGGACCCTGAGTTGATTTCCTTGGAAAATGTTCACGCTTCGTGCTAGTCGATGAAAAAAGATCACACAAACCCGAGCAGGCCGAGACAAAACATGCGAATTCTGGGCATTGATCCAGGGCTTAGAACCTTGGGATGGGGCGTCATCGAATCGCATGGCAGCCGCCTGAGCCACGTTGCGAATGGATTGTGCAAATCCGATGGTGATGATCTGGGGGAAAGGCTGCTGTCGCTACACAATCAAATCGTCGAAGTCATCGCCGAGCACAATCCAGATCAGGCGGCAATTGAACAGACCTTCGTCAACAAAGATGGGGCCGGTACACTGAAACTGGGTCAGGCGCGTGGTGTTGCGCTTCTGACGCTTGCGCAGGCGGGTTTGCCGGTTGGCGAGTACGCCCCCAACCGCGTCAAGAAAACGGTGGTGGGCGTCGGCCACGCTGAAAAAGAGCAGGTTCTGCATATGGTCAAACTTCAACTGCCCGGTTGTTCCCCCAAAGGGGCGGATGCTGCGGATGCGTTGGCGATTGCCATCTGCCATTCCTACTATGGCGCCGCACCGCAGGCTCGGATGAAAGAGGTACGCGCATGATCGGCAAGCTCACTGGACGGCTGGATTACCGCGCGGCGGATCACGTTCTGATCGACGTGCGGGGGGTCGGCTATATCGTCTATTGCTCGGACCGGACCATGGCGGCCCTGCCGGGGGTGGGTGAGGTAATGTCAATCTACACCGATATGGTCGTGCGCGAAGACCTGATGCAGCTTTATGGTTTTCTGTCCTTGGTCGAGAAGGAATGGCACCGTCTGCTGTGCTCGGTTCAGGGTGTGGGTGCGAAGGTATCGCTGGCCATTCTTAGTGCGCTGGGGCCCGATGGTGTCAGCCGCGCGATTGCCTTGGGTGATTGGGGGGCCGTGAAGGCCGCAAAGGGTGTCGGCCCCAAGACCGCGCAACGGATCGTGCTTGACCTCAAGGACAAGGCCCCGGGTGTGATGGCGATGGGCGGCACGGTGACCGAAGCGATGGATGGCCCGGCACTTGAAGTAGTTGAGACGACCGAGCCTGCGCCTGTTCCGAAACGGGTGGCCAAACCGACCTTGGGCGCTGCTTCTGCGGATGCGCTGTCGGCGTTGGGCAATCTGGGCTATGGACCGTCCGAGGCGGCATCGGCCGTGGCCGAGGCAGCGGCTAATATGCCAGATGCGGGCGAGGCCGATCTGATACGCGCCGCGCTGAAGCTACTGGCTCCCAAGGGCTGAGTGAAAGGGTAACTGAATGGTAGACGCTGATCCCGCCCTGCGACCCGAACCGATGCCCGAGGACAATGACCGCGCCCTGCGCCCGCAGGGGCTGGATGAATTCATTGGTCAGGCCGAGGCGCGGGCCAACCTACGCATCTTCATCCAGTCGGCCCGCCAACGCGGTGAGGCGATGGATCACACGCTGTTCCATGGTCCACCTGGATTGGGTAAGACCACGCTTGCGCAGATCATGGCGCGCGAGTTGGGAGTGAATTTCCGCATGACCTCGGGGCCGGTTCTGGCCAAGGCGGGGGATTTGGCGGCGATTCTGACCAATCTGGAATCGCGGGATGTCTTGTTCATCGACGAGATTCACCGTCTGAACCCGGCGGTCGAAGAGGTGCTGTACCCCGCGATGGAGGATTTCGAGCTGGATCTTGTCATTGGTGAAGGTCCGGCGGCGCGGACTGTACGGATCGAGCTGCAGCCATTTACGCTGGTCGGGGCGACAACGCGGATGGGGTTGCTGACCACGCCGTTGCGCGATCGGTTTGGCATCCCGACCCGGCTGCAGTTCTATACGGTCGACGAGTTGCACGAGATCGTCACCCGCAATGCCCGCAAACTGGGCGCACCTGCGGATGACGAAGGCGCGCGTGAGATCGCGCGCAGGTCTCGTGGAACACCACGGATCGCCGGTCGTCTGCTGAGACGCGTGGTGGATTTTGCCATTGTTGAAGGCGATGGGCGGATTACGCGCGACTTGGCGGATGGGTCACTGACCCGGCTGGGGGTCGATAACCTTGGTCTGGACGGGGCCGACCGCCGGTATTTGAAGCTGATTGCCGAGAACTATGCGGGCGGGCCAGTAGGGATTGAAACACTCTCGGCGGCGTTGTCCGAAAGCCGGGATTCGCTGGAAGAGGTGATCGAGCCTTATCTCCTGCAGCAAGGCCTGATCCAGCGCACTCCGCGCGGACGGATGCTGGCGCAAAAGGCATGGACGCATCTGGGGATGGCTGCACCCAAAGGACAGAGCGATCTGTTTGGTTGAAGTGGGGCGCATTAGATTTTAAGCCTCAGGCGGTCGTATCTAAATCGAGAAGAAGGACTGGGGCGTGACACCCGATGAGATTGAGGCGCTGTTCACACGCGATAGCGGTGAGTTTCTGTTTGCGCGCTGGGGCAGACCCATCGTGCCCATCGTGTTTGGTGTCGAGGATGAAACGCTGTCGACCGTAAAAGGTGCGTTCGAGGCGGTTGTCACTCTGGCAAATCACAAGATGGCCGAGACGGATCCCGAACTGGGTGCCAATTGCATGGTGTTCTTCTTCCGTGAGTGGCAGGAATTGTTGGACGTGCCCGATCTGGATCGCCTGATCCCGGATCTGGCCCCACTGGTTGACCGGCTGGTGGCTGCCGATGCCAATCAGTATCGCATTTTCCGGTTCGAAGAAGACGGCGCCATCCGCGCGGCATTTGTGTTTTTGCGCATGGACAAAGAGCTGTCGAAAGTGCCGGCAGAAACGCTGGCGTTAAGCCAGGTTGTACAAACGATCCTGCTTTGGTCCGACACAGCTTTTCGCAGCGCCTCACCTCTGGCGATTGCTGGTGACGCGACGATCTTGCGGCCTGATATTGCGGCCTTGATCCGCGCCGCCTACGATCCTGTTCTGCCCGGTGCCGCGCAGGATCCCTCTCATGCGCTGCGCTTGTTCGCCAGATTGGAGCCGTCGCAATGAAGCATCACTACCCGGTCCGTGTTTATTACGAAGACACCGACATGGGAGGCGTGGTCTATCACGCAAATTATCTGAGATTCATCGAACGCGCCCGGTCGGACTGGGTGCGTAAACTGGGTAATGATCAGAACGCGATGCGGGACGCAGGCATTGTCTGGGTCGTGCGGCGGATCGAGGCGGATTATCTCGCCGCCGCTAGGTTTGAAGACGAGCTGATGGTCGAGACCGAGATGGTTTCGCTATCGGGCGCTCGGTTGACAATGTCGCAATTGGTCAAGCGTGGCGAGACCGAGATTTTCCGCGCCGAGGTAACGGCTGTCTGCATGAATGCGCAGGGTAAGCCCGTTCGTCTTCCGGCAGAGATTCGCGCATTGATGTAACATTTTCAGCCTCCGGGGTGGTTCTGTTGGCTTTTCATCTCCATCTGCGTTAGCGTTTGGCAAAACAAGGCCAAATGGCCATCAGGCAAAACAAAGAGCAGGTTCATGGAAGCTGAAACGCTGGCGCTGGCGCAGGAGATCGATTTCTCCATGTGGGGGCTGTATGCCCGCGCGACCTTTATCGTCAAACTGGTGATGTTGATGCTGATCGGTGCATCCATCTGGTCCTGGGGCATTATCATTCAGAAACTGATCAACTACCGAGCCGCGCGGCGCGAGGCGCGGGTATTCGATGAAAGCTTCTGGTCTGGCAATCCGCTGGATGAGCTGTTCGAGCAGATCGGAACCCAGCCCGATGGCAGTTCCGAAAAGATTTTCGCGGCGGGGATGATCGAGTGGCGACGCTCGCACCGCACCGATGGCGGCTTGATCGCAGGGGCGACGGCGCGGATCGATCGCTCGATGGACGTGGCGATCGCGAAAGAGGCTGAGGGTCTGCAAAAAGGGTTGCCCATTCTGGCCACTGTCGGATCGACAGCGCCGTTTATCGGCCTGTTTGGCACCGTTTGGGGCATCATGAATGCCTTTATCGAGATTGCCGAGCAGCAGAACACAAACCTCGCCGTTGTGGCCCCGGGTATTGCCGAGGCGTTGCTGGCCACCGGTCTTGGCTTGCTGGCCGCGATCCCGGCGGTGATATTCTATAATAAACTCAGCGCAGACAGTGACCGCATCGTCGGCGGCTACGAGGCCTTTGCCGATGAATTCGCCACTATCCTGTCGCGTCAGTTGGATAGCTGACGATGGGTGCGGCAGTTCAGCAAAGCTCGGGCGGGAACGGACGCAGGCGCGGACGGCGGCGCGGGCGCGCCCAACCGATGGCCGAGATCAACGTGACGCCCTTTGTTGATGTCATGCTGGTGTTGCTGATCATCTTTATGGTGGCGGCCCCATTGTTGACCGTCGGCGTACCTGTCGATCTGCCCAAGACTGCCGCAAGTGCCTTACCCGGTGACAACGAAGAGCCGCTGACCGTGACCTTGACCGCAGATGGGCGCGTGCAGATCCAGACCACGGATGTGCTGCGCGAAGAACTGATCGGTAAGCTGCGCGCGATCGCAGCTGAGCGCAGCAGCGACCGCGTGTTCTTGCGTGCTGACGGCGCGATTCCATATGCGCAAGTGATGCAGGTCATGGGTGCTTTGAACGCGGGCGGGTTTTCCAACGTTGGCCTTGTGACCGATACCGGCGGGCCAACGCTGGACGAAGGGTGAGAGTGAGGCTGCGCGGTGGATACCGGCACCAAGATTTCGGCAATTGCGCATGTCAGCCTGATTGGCTGGGCGCTGATCGGCGGGACCTTCCGGTCCGAGCCGTTGCCGATGGCTGTACAGGATGTCTCGGTGATCTCGGCTGAGCAGTTTGCGGCCATGACCGCGCAACGCGAGGCACCCGAGGTGCCGACTGACCCGGCTGAACTGCAACAGCCTGCAGAACCTGATAAGATCGAAATACTGGACCCGACGCCGGAAGAAACGCCCGAACCTGAGCCGGTTGCCCAGCCCGAGCCGGAACCTGAGCCCGAGCCGGAACCGGAAACGGTGGAAGTCCCGCCCGAGCCCGAACTGATCGAACAACCTCCGACGCTTGAAGAGCCCGAGCCTGAGCTGGCGGCGCTTCCTGCGCCTCCGGGCCCAGAGGCCGAACCAAGCCCTGCGGATAAGATCGCGCCCGAGCAGATTGCTCCTCCTCCGCCCGAGGCCAAGCCGGATGACATTGAAACCCCTCCGGTTTCGCTGGATGAAGGGGCGGAAATCCAACAAGAACAGCAAGATCAAACGGCACCGGAAGAGGCCGCGCCCGAGATTGTGACCGAGGCGGAAGAAGTCGAAGATCCGGCCCCGCGAACCTCTCCTCGTCCGCGCGTGCGCCCGAACCGGCCGGCACCCCAGCCAGAGCCTGAGGTTGCAGAAACGCCCGAGCCCGCGCCGACTGAACCTGCGCAAAACGAGCAAGCGATAAATGACGCCTTGGCCGAAGCATTGGGCAATGGCACCGAACCTTCGGGCCCACCACTGACAAGCGGTGAAAAAGACGCGATGCGGGTTGCGGTGTCGCGGTGTTGGAATGTCGGGTCCCTGTCGACGGATGCGCTGGAAACCGTGGTTGTTGTCGGGTTTTCGTTGACCAGAGATGGCAAAGTGGTTGGCGGCAGTTTGCAGCTACTCGACAGTACAGGCGGCTCGGCCGCATCAGCAAAACAAGCCTACGAAGCCGCGCGCCGCGCAATTTTGCGCTGTGGGTCTAAAGGATATGACCTACCTGCTGACAAATACGATCAATGGCAGGATATTGAGATTACATTCAATCCCGAGAGGATGCGGATCAAATGATGAAACTTCTGACCAGCCTCTTAATTGGCCTGACCCTTCTTTCGACCTCGGCCTACGCCCAAAGTGGCCCGCTGCGTCTGGAAATCGATGAAGGGATCATCGAGCCGATGCCATTTGCGGTACCGAGCTTTGTGCCGGACGGACCTTCGGCCGCACAATATGCGCAAGACATCTCGCGCGTGGTGGTATCGGACCTGACGGGAACGGGTTTGTTCCGCGAAATCTCGTCGGATGCATTCATCAGCCGGGTCAGTAGTTTTGATGCCCCGGTGCAGTTTGCCGATTGGAAAGCGATCAACGCGCAGGCACTGGTGACAGGGGCGGTCAATGTTTCGGGCAAACGGCTGACGGTGCGGTTCCGGGTTTGGGACGTGTTCTCGGGTCAGGAACTGGGCAATGGATTGCAGTTTGCGGGCACCACCGACGGCTGGCGTCGCATGGCGCATAAGGTGGCCGATCAGGTCTATACCCGGATCACCGGCGAGGGTGCTTACTTTGACAGCCGAGTCGCGTTCGTGTCGGAAAGCGGCCCTAAGGATCAGCGGCGCAAGCGGTTGGCGATCATGGATTATGACGGCGCGAATGTGCAGTATCTGACCGACAGCGCAGCGATTGTTCTGGCGCCTCGGTTCTCACCGACGGGCGACCAGTTGCTCTATACCAGCTACGAGACCGGTCAGCCGCGTATTTACGTTCTGGATGTCGGCCGCGTGGAGCGGCAAGAGTTGAAAACGCAGGAAGGCACCATGAGTTTCTCACCGCGCTTCTCTCCGGATGGTCGTTCAATTGTTTATTCGTTGACCCAAGGCGGAAACACGGATTTGTGGAAAATGGATCTGGCCTCGGGCCAAAGCGTGCGACTGACCAATACGCCCGCGATTGAAACTGCACCAAGCTATGCGCCGGATGGCAGTCGGATCGTGTTTGAAAGCGACCGGTCGGGCACTCCGCAGCTTTACATCATGCCCGCCAACGGAGGCGAGGCAACGCGGATCAGTTTTGGGCAAGGCCGCTATGGCACGCCGGTCTGGTCTCCGCGTGGTGACTTGATTGCCTTTACCAAGCAGAACAAAGGTCGCTTCCACATCGGTGTTATGCGCACAGATGGCAGCGAAGAGCGCCTTTTGACCGCCTCGTTCCTGGACGAAGGTCCCACTTGGTCGCCAAACGGGCGGGTCATAATGTTCACCCGCGAAACTCAGGGGGCAAGCGGTCGATCGACGCTTTACTCTGTGGATATTTCGGGCCGTAACTTGCGTCCTGTTAGAACGCCGGATGGCGGTAGCGACCCGTCTTGGGGGCCACTGCAGAATTGATTGGAACAGACCGCAGGTAAAGTTCACAACAAACCCGCAATGTGATAGAAGCGCGGCAATAAACAACGAAACACGAGGCACTTGAGATGAAACTGTTGAGCAAAGTCGCGGCAATTGGGGCGCTGACCCTGATTGCGGCCTGTTCCAATAATGATCCGTCGGCTCTGGGTGGCGGCGCTGGTGGCAGCGGCGCACTGGTTCCGGGCTCACCCAGTGATCCGCGTTCGCCAGCCTATTTCCAGCAAACAGTTGGTGACCGGGTTCTGTTCGCGGTCGATCAGTCCACGCTCAGCCCGCAGGCGCAGACGATTCTGCAAGGGCAGGCCGATTGGCTGCTCGCCAATCCGGATTTTGTCGCCAATATCGAAGGCCATGCGGACGAGCAGGGCACGCGCGAATACAACCTTGCGCTTGGAGCTCGTCGGGCCAATGCGGCGCGGGAGTATCTGATCTCGCGCGGGGTGGCAGGCAACCGGTTGACCACCGTCAGCTATGGCAAGGAACGCCCGATCGAAATTTGCAGCACCGAGGATTGCTATTCGAAAAACCGCCGCGCGGTGACGGTGCTGACCGGTTCAACCTTGGGGTAAGATGATGCGAATTGCAGGTTTGGTTCTGGCGGCGGTCGTGACCGTCGCTGGTATGGCACAGGCACAGGATCAGCAGACTTTGGCGGATATCCGTCAGGAATTAACCGTGCTGCATGTGGAAATTCAGCGTCTCAAGCGCGAGTTTTCAACCACTGGGTCCCCCGCGCCAAACCTGTCTG
Source organism: Ruegeria sp. CF1 (assembly GCF_056537445.1). Classification (NCBI taxonomy): domain Bacteria; kingdom Pseudomonadati; phylum Pseudomonadota; class Alphaproteobacteria; order Rhodobacterales; family Roseobacteraceae; genus Ruegeria; species Ruegeria sp. CF1. The sequence continues at coordinate 153,164 of NZ_JBQFRN010000004.1, forward strand.
GCAGTTCCGTGCTTGAGCGCGTTGATGCGATCGAGGCAGAATTGCAGCGCCTGACACGCCAGACCGAGCAGTTGAACCAAAGGGTGCAGAATGTCGTGACCGATGGCACCAACCGTATCGGTGATTTGGAGTTTCGTCTGGTTGAACTTGAAGGCGGTGATCTGAGCGCGTTGGGTGAAACCTCAACGCTGGGTGGTGAGACATCGACCGATGTGGCTGTGGCACCCACCCCCAACCCTACGCAACCCACGGTCACTGATCAGGGTGAGCTTGCAGTCGGTGAACAAGCGGATTTTGATGCCGCTTCGCAGGCCCTGGTGGATGGAGATTTCCAGACCGCGGCCGATCTGTTTGCGCAATTCGACCAGTCCTATCCGGGCAGCCCGCTGGCGAGCCAAGCCAACCTGCGGCGCGGGCAGGCGCTGAAAGGGGTGGGCGATACACGCGAAGCGGCGCGCGCCTTTCTGGCCAGCTTCACGGGCGACTCCGAAGGGCCTCTGGCACCCGAGGCGTTGTTTGAGTTGGGCGCGGCGCTTGGACAGCTGGGCCAAACCGATCAGGCTTGCATAACTCTCGGCGAAGTTGGCGTTCGGTTTCCGGCATCGGCACCAGCTGCTTCGGCCACACAGGAAATGGCAACGCTGGGCTGTTCTTGACCTCTGACGCCGATACGCTTCGGGCAAATCTGCGGGCGGGTCTGCCGGATCCACCACCGCGCCGGCTGGGGGTGGCGGTATCAGGGGGCAGCGATTCGACCGCCCTGTTGCATTTGCTGTTTGATATCGCGCGACAAGAGCAGATCGAGCTGTTTGCGGCGACCGTTGATCACGGTCTGCGAGCTGAATCTGCCTCAGAGGCCTTGGCCGTCGCGACACTGGCGCAGCGCTTAGGCATTCCTCATGAAACGCTGAAATGGCAGGGGTGGGATGGATCCGGAAATCTGCAGGATCAGGCGCGGCGTGCGAGATACCGGTTGCTGGTCGCGTGGGCCGAATCGAAGGGCCTAGAGGCAGTTGCGCTGGGCCACACGGAGGATGATCAGGCTGAAACGGTACTGATGCGGCTGGCCCGTGCTTCGGGCGTTTCGGGGCTTTCGGCCATGGCTGTATCGCGAAAAGAAGGTCGGGTCACATTGCTGCGCCCATTGCTGTCCACGACACGCTCCGATCTTCGGGAATATCTGACTGCGCAAGGTATTTCGTGGATTGATGATCCGTCGAATCAGGACCCTCGTTTTGACCGGATCAAAGCCCGCCAGGCCCTGTTAGGATTAAATCAAATCGGGATCACGGCAGGGTCATTATCACGGGTCGCTGAAAATATGGCACAAGCGCGTGAAGCATTGGCGCAATACGCGCAAGAATCCGCTTTCCGGTGCATGACGGTGACGGATGGCGATCTTTGCATTGATCGCGAAGGTTTCGAAACTCTGCCCGAAGAAATCCGTCGTCGGCTTGTGACCGCGTCTGTTTCATGGATCGCAGGGGGAGAATACCCGCCGCGACACAAAGCGGTGGATCAAGTGCTGGATGCGATTTCGTCTGCTCAGACGGCCACCCTGGGGGGATGCATTTTAATCCCGGAAGGCAAAAAAACTTGGATTTGCAGAGAGCTAAACGCCGTCAGCAATCAGCTCGCGCGCGCCTCAGAACCTTGGGACAGGCGTTGGATTATGTCCGGGCCAAAAACTGAAGTTGCGGAAATCCGGGCGCTTGGTGAGGATGGTATATTGCAGCTGGAAAACTGGCGCTCTGTGGGCAAACCTCGCGCTGCAGTGTTGTCGACGCCCTCGGTCTGGGCCGAAGGCACTCTACTGGCTGCACCTCTGGCCGGTTTTGCAAACGAATGGCGGGCCGAACTGCTTCCAGAAAGGTCCGACTTCGATGCGGTGATTTTATCTCATTGAACCTGCCACAATCCTCTCTATTTTAAGGAACAACCCCGGCAGGTCCCCACCTGCCGAAACCTTTCGGGAGATTTTCCTTGGGCAACGCTCGCAACATCGCCTTCTGGGTCGTTCTGTTTCTGCTGATCCTGGCACTGTTCAACCTGTTCAGTGGACCCAGCGGGTCGCTTCAGAACAATGAACGTACCTATTCCGAATTCGTCAGCGCCGTGGACGCCGGAGACGTCACCAGCGTCACGCTGGATGGCGAACAGATCCGCTATCGCACGAATGAGAATCAGGACTTTGTCACCATCAAACCCACCGATGCCGAGGTGACGAAGCTGCTGATCGACAAGAACATCCCCGTACGTGCTGAAAAACAGCAGCAATCGGGTTTCCAGTCGTTCCTGATCACGCTGCTGCCCTTCCTGCTGCTGATCGGTGTCTGGGTCTATTTTATGAACCGGATGCAGGGTGGCGGCAAAGGTGGCGCGATGGGTTTTGGCAAGTCCAAGGCCAAGATGCTGACCGAAAAGCATGGCCGGGTGACGTTCGACGACGTTGCGGGCATCGACGAGGCCAAGGAAGAGCTGGAAGAGATCGTGGAATTCCTGCGCAACCCGCAGAAATTTTCGCGTTTGGGCGGTAAGATTCCCAAAGGCGCGCTGCTGGTTGGCCCTCCGGGCACTGGTAAGACGCTGCTTGCCCGTGCGATTGCGGGCGAGGCGGGTGTGCCGTTCTTTACGATCTCGGGTTCCGATTTCGTTGAAATGTTCGTTGGTGTTGGTGCATCGCGTGTGCGTGACATGTTCGAACAAGCCAAGAAGAACGCGCCTTGTATCGTCTTCATCGACGAAATTGACGCCGTGGGGCGCCATCGTGGTGCTGGCTATGGCGGCGGAAACGACGAACGCGAACAGACCCTCAACCAGCTGCTGGTTGAGATGGACGGTTTCGAGGCCAATGAAGGCGTGATCATTCTGGCTGCCACCAACCGGAAGGACGTTCTGGACCCCGCGCTGCTGCGTCCGGGCCGGTTTGACCGTAACGTGACCGTCGGCAACCCCGACATCAAAGGCCGTGAAAAAATTCTGGGCGTTCACGCGCGCAAGACGCCTCTGGGTCCCGATGTCGATCTGCGCATCATCGCGCGCGGCACGCCGGGCTTTTCGGGTGCTGATCTGGCGAACCTCGTGAACGAGGCCGCATTGATGGCCGCTCGCGTCGGTCGTCGCTTTGTCACCATGGAGGACTTTGAAAACGCCAAAGACAAGGTGATGATGGGGGCCGAGCGCCGTTCGATGGTGCTGACGCAGGACCAGAAGGAGAAAACCGCCTATCACGAGGCCGGCCATGCCGTTGTGGGTCTGGAACTGCCGCTGTGCGATCCGGTCTATAAGGCGACCATCATTCCGCGCGGTGGTGCGCTGGGTATGGTTGTGTCACTGCCCGAAATGGATCGTCTGAACTATCACCGCGATGAGTGTGAGCAGAAGCTGGCCATGACTATGGCAGGCAAGGCCGCCGAGGTGATTAAATACGGCGAAGATCACGTGTCGAACGGCCCTGCGGGCGATATCATGCAGGCCAGCCAGTTGGCCCGCGCCATGGTGATGCGCTGGGGCATGTCGGACAAGGTCGGCAACATCGACTATGCCGAGGCGCATGAAGGCTATCAGGGCAACACCGCCGGGTTCTCGGTATCGGCTCATACCAAAGAGCTGATCGAAGAAGAGGTAAAGCGCCTGATCCAGCAAGGCTATGAACGCGCGCACAAGATCCTGACCGACAAGAACGAGGAATGGGAGCGACTGGCGCAAGGCCTGCTTGAGTATGAGACCCTGACCGGCGATGAGATCAAGCGCGTCATGAATGGCGAACCGCCCACCGAAAGCGATGATGAGGGTGACAGCCCCGATGAGGGCAACGCTCCCAGCGTAACTGCCATCCCGAAGACCAAGTCCAAGAAATCGCCGCCAGATGGCGGGATGGAACCAGAACCCACCGCATAATTGCAAAACCCGGAGCCAGCCTCCGGGTTTTCTCTTTTCATCAGGGCGTTGCCGGGCATTATGCCTACAAACCTGCAGATGAATGGGGGCATCTCATGCCGTTCTTATGTGAAACTGAATATTCGGCCGAGGTAGTATGGCTGGGCCATGTGCCAGCAGGCCAGTCTTTGCGGGCCAAGCCTGTCAATGTTTTGGACCTGAGCTTCGATGGCGTTCAGGGGGAACGGCATCAGGGGCTCAATAGGGCGTCCTGTGTTCGGGTAGCGAATCTCTATCCAAAGGGCACCGAGATCCGGAATGTGCGGCAACTGTCAGTGCTGTCGGCAGAGGAATTGGGTGATATTGCGGCTGAGATGGAGTTGGCAACGCTTGATCCGTCTTACCTTGGGGCTTCGATTGTCCTGAAGGGCATTCCCGATTTCTCTCATATCCCTCCATCTTCGCGGTTGCAGGCCGAGAGCGGTTTAACGATCACTGTGGACATGGAAAATGCCCCCTGCGTTCTTCCGGGCCGTGAGATCGAGGCGGATCACACTGGATACGGGGCGGCATTCAAACCTGCGGCCAAAGGGCGACGCGGGATAACGGCTTGGGTCGAACGCCCGGGGGCTCTGAAACGCGGCGACAAGATGCAATTGTTTGTGCCGGATCAGCCCCTTTGGAACCCATAGGTTCAATCCGTTTCCGATTTGCGCATTACGATTTCTCGCAACGCCGTTTCGCGGCATGAAAATGTCGGAATCCTTAGCCATCAGTGTTGTGTACATCAGTATATGTTGCGCAGCGCCGACGCCCGTGCGTCGGTTTTGCACGGAATTCAATCAGGGACCCTGCCCAATGAGCTACAAATCCGACATTGAGATTGCCCGCGAGGCGAACAAAAAGCCGATTCAGGAAATCGGCGCGAAGCTGGGTATCTCCAGCGATGATCTGCTGCCTTACGGCCATGACAAGGCCAAAGTCAGCCAGGACTTCATCAACTCGGTACAGGACCGCGAAGACGGCAAGCTGATCCTGGTGACCGCGATCAACCCAACCCCCGCAGGTGAAGGCAAGACCACCACCACAGTAGGTCTGGGCGACGGCTTGAACCGCATCGGAAAGAACGCGATGATCTGTATCCGCGAAGCTTCGCTTGGCCCGAACTTCGGCATGAAGGGCGGCGCCGCGGGTGGCGGTTACGCGCAGGTTGTTCCGATGGAAGAGATGAACCTGCACTTCACAGGTGACTTCCACGCCATCACCTCGGCCCACTCGCTGCTGTCGGCGATGATCGATAACCACATCTATTGGGGCAACGAGCAAGAAATCGACACACGCCGCGTTGCATGGCGCCGCGTCGTCGACATGAATGACCGTGCTCTGCGTCAGATCACGGCGTCTCTGGGCGGCGTGTCGAATGGTTTCCCGCGTGAGGCAGGTTTTGACATCACTGTGGCGTCCGAAGTCATGGCAATCCTCTGCTTGGCAAACGACTTGAAAGATCTGGAAAAGCGTCTGGGCGATATCATCGTTGCTTACCGCCGCGACAAGACCCCGGTTTACTGCCGCGACATCAAGGCAGAAGGCGCTATGACCGTTCTGCTGAAAGACGCTATGCAGCCGAACCTGGTGCAGACGCTGGAAAACAACCCGGCCTTCGTCCACGGCGGCCCGTTCGCGAACATCGCGCACGGCTGTAACTCAGTCATCGCAACCAAAACCGCTCTGAAAGTGGCCGACTATGTTGTCACCGAAGCGGGCTTTGGTGCTGACCTCGGTGCCGAGAAGTTCATGAACATTAAGTGCCGCAAGGCGGGTATTGCTCCGTCGGCAGTGGTGCTGGTGGCCACCGTGCGCGCGATGAAAATGAATGGCGGAGTGGCCAAGGCTGACTTGGGTGCGGAAAACGTTGACGCTGTGAAGTCAGGTTGTGCCAACCTGGGTCGCCACATCGAAAACGTCAAATCCTTCGGTGTTCCGGTTGTCGTCGCGATCAACCACTTCGTCACCGACACCGATGACGAAGTTCAGGCGGTCAAGGACTACTGCGGCGAGCATGGTGTTGAGGCAATCCTGTCGCGTCACTGGGAGCTGGGTTCGGATGGCTCTGCGCCTCTGGCCGAAAAAGTTGTCGAAATCGTCGAAAATGGTGCCGCGAACTTCTCACCGATCTACCCAGACGACATGTCGCTGTTCGAGAAGATCGAAACCATCGCCAAGCGTATCTATCGCGCCGACGAAGTTCTGGCCGACAACAAGATCCGCAACCAGCTGCGCGAATGGGAAGAAGCAGGCTATGGCAATCTGCCGGTCTGCATGGCGAAAACCCAGTATTCGTTCTCGACCGACCCAACCCTGCGCGGCGCGCCTACCGGACACTCGGTTCCGGTGCGTGAGGTTCGCCTTTCCGCTGGTGCCGGTTTCATCGTCGTTGTCTGCGGTGAGATCATGACCATGCCCGGTCTGCCGCGCAAACCGGCCGCCGAAACCATCTGCCTTAACGACGCAGGTGAGATCGAGGGCTTGTTCTAAGCGCTCAAATAAGACATCTCGTGGTCCGGGGATATCCCCGGGCCGCAGGAGACCAAAATGCCCACTCTGATACCTCCGCAAGACTGTCATTCGATGCAGGAATTGCGGCCTCAGATCGACAAGCTGGACCGCCAATTGATTGGATTGCTGGTAACGCGCGCAACCTATATCGACCGCGCGTCGCAGCTGAAACCCGGCGAGGGCCTGCCAGCCCGCATCCCGGAACGTGTCGAAGATGTGGTGCAGCGCGTCCGCAAGAGCTCGGATGAGTTGGGTATGGACCCCGATCTTGCCGAAAAGCTCTGGCGTATACTGATTGATTGGTCGATTGCCCGCGAAGAACGCGTGCTCGGCCCAGACTGAAGAAACGGGCGCCTAGTGCGCCCGATCCGTTTTGTGAAAGAAGGGATCAAAGAATGGTAGCGCAGGTTATCGACGGAAAGGCCTTTGCCGCCAAAGTGCGCGCGCAGGTGGCTGACCAGGTTGCAAAGCTGAAAGAAGAGAACGGCATCACCCCGGGTCTGGCGGTGGTTCTGGTGGGCGAAGACCCGGCCAGCCAGGTCTATGTCCGTTCTAAGGGCAAGATGACCGTCGAGGTCGGCATGAACTCGTACGAGCACAAGCTGGATGCAGAGACCTCCGAAGAGGACCTGCTTGCGCTGATTGACAAACTGAACAATGACCCTGCGGTGCACGGCATTCTGGTGCAACTGCCGCTGCCCAAGCATCTGAACGAAGATCTGGTGATCAACTCGATCGATCCGGCAAAGGATGTGGACGGGTTCCACATCTCGAATGTGGGCCTGCTGGGAACAGGTCAGAAGTCAATGGTGCCGTGCACTCCGCTGGGCTGTCTGATGATGTTGCGCGATCACCACGGCTCTTTGTCCGGCATGGATGCTGTAGTGATCGGTCGGTCGAACATCGTGGGTAAGCCGATGGCGCAGTTGCTTCTGGGCGACAGCTGCACCGTGACCATCGCGCATAGCCGCACCAAAGATCTTCCCGATGTTGTACGCCGTGCTGATATTGTGGTCGCCGCAGTTGGTCGCCCCGAGATGGTTCCGGGTGACTGGATCAAGGAAGGCGCAACTGTGATCGATGTCGGCATCAACCGGATCGAACGCGACGGCAAGAACAAGCTGGTTGGCGACGTTGACTACGCCACTGCGGCAGAACGCGCTGGTGCGATTACCCCTGTTCCCGGTGGAGTTGGCCCTATGACGATCGCCTGCCTCCTTGCGAACACGCTCACCGCGGCTTGCCGCGCAAACGGCTTGCCTGAACCCGAAGGTCTGACTGCTTAATAGCAGCCTCGCTGTTCAATCCGGGCGCAACCTCCATGATTGAATTGGCCGGAGAGCGAAAAGCTCTCCGGCCTTTTTCATTAGATTAGGATATTTATATAACTACATCTTGACTTGACCTAGCGTCGGTCGGTGATAATCCTTCTATTCCAGCCGTTTAAGGGGTTATAATCCTGTCTGTTCGTGTTTCATGGTTTTACCTTTGGCGGGGTGCGTTACCTGGTATGATGAAGCTGAGTCCGATCTTCTCGTTAATAAGCCTTCAACGGGTAGTGGCGGGCCTCGTTTTTATTCCTTTATTGGCGTATTCCTTTGCCCCCTTTCGGGATATGACACTGCCATTCAGTCAGCGGATGGTGTTCTGGACAGGTGTTATGCTGCTCGCGCTTGCAGCGACTTGGTCGGCTGGAAAGCTGGTACGCGAACGGCTAAATCGATCCGGATTGCTGGTCCGTGATTTTGCCTTCGTCCTGTTGATCCTGACATTGTTTGCACCATCACTGTGGTTGCTGACCTGGATTCTGTTCACGCTGAATGGATTGATGGCACCGGGCATATTGAAAGTCGCCCCTTATGGTCTTCTCTTCGCCACCGGACTTTTGCTGGTGCGTCAGCGGGAAGAAACCGCAGCACCGCTATACGAACCCAGACCACGTCTTTTCAATCGTTTGCCTGCCAAGTTCGAGGGGCAGGTTTATCGGTTGACCGTGCGCGATCACTATGTCGACGTGGTCACGTCCGATGGCACGTTTACAATCCGCTCGCGCTTTACCGACGCGATTGCCGAGATGGAGCCGGTACACGGCCATTGTACGCACCGTTCACACTGGGTCGTGGATACAGCGATTGTTGGGGTCGAAAAAGAAAAGGGAAAATCCTTTTTGCACCTCAGCAACGGCGATCTGGTTCCTGTCAGCAGGAAATACAAGCAACAGCTCGTGGACGACGGGTTGCTCTAGAACCTATCTGGGCATCGGGATGAGTTGAGGTTGCGCACCGGTCAGAATTGCCCGCGCATCCGGCGCCATGATCCCGCTCAGAGCCTCTGCTGAACTGCGCAACCCCCCAGTGTAAGCGCCATAAGCTGGAAGGATCAGACGTGATTGATCCAGCAAAAAAGCCGGGCGGGTGATCGAGCGCCCTCGGGCATTCAGGTTAACTTTGGGGTGGTAGTGGCCCGAGATTTCACCTGCGCTGTTTTGCTGGGCGATATGGCGAAAAATCAGATCGTGGCAAGCCCACTCGGACAGATGTGTGCCGCCCATTTCTACCGGGCCGGGGTCATGGTTCCCCTCGATCCAGATCCAACGTCGACCAGCCTGCATTGCGGTGATCTGTTGCCTATCCTCAGCAGCCAACGCGCCCGAGGCATCGAGATCGTCAAAGCTGTCCCCCAAACAGATGACCTTCGTGGCACCGGTACGGGCAAGATCACTTGCCAATCGGGTCAATGTTTCGCGGCTGTCATACGGCGGCAAGGTCGGGCCGCCCCTGCGGGCGATCCGTTCGGATTTTCCTAAATGCAGATCGGAAACACAGAGCAAGCCCTGTTCCGGCCACCATAGTGCGCCCGACCCAAGCGCAGTCAGGTCTTGGCCAGCAAATGAAAACGCGATCTTGTTCATGATCCGTTCTTCATACGATTTTGCGGATTGCGCAAGTGGTTTATGCCGGTTGCAATCCGGCGGCCTGCAGTAACCGGGCACTTTCTTCCGCAAGCAGGCGTTCCTCGCCTTCACCCTTGACGGGGACTTTGCCAACTTCGAGGAACAGAGGCGCCGCCAGGGGTGAGACGCGGTCTAGCCGCAGCAGGTCAATCCGGTCTCCGATCCGGGCGACCATGGCTTCGATCCGTCCGAAATCGACCAACCCGCGCATGGCCTCTTCGCGGGTGATTTGCATCAGCAGATGTTCAGGATCGTATTTCAGCAAGGTGTCGTAGAGGATATCTGACGAAAATGTCGCCTGCCGACCACTCTTGCGCTGCCCACCAGTGTTGCGTTCGATCAACCCCGCGATTGTGGCCGAAGCACGAAATGTGCGTTTCATCACGGCGTTACCCGCCAGCCAAGTCTCCAATCCTTCTCGTAGCGCGTCCAACTGAAATAGTGGGCGCGGATCGGTCACCGCATCCAGCCCCCAGATTAAGGTGGCATAGTCAGTGGCTACAAATCCCAGCGGCGCAAGGCCGGTTTCCTCCATGCGTTTGGTCAACAGCAAGCCCAGCGTCTGTTGCGCATTGCGGCCGGCAAATCCGTAGACGCATATATGCTCGCGCCCCCTGTCAGGGAAGCTCTCAATCAACAGGCGGTCACTTTGCGGCAGGCGTGATATCTCGCGCTGAAGACCCAGCCATTCGGCAGTATGTCCGGGCAGTTGAGGCCAATCCGGCTGTGCGAACATCCGTAGGATTCGGTCGCTCAGCTGGGTGGACGTGGCGAACTTAGTACCCGAAAAGGTCGCGATCTTGGGCTTGCGGTCAGCGCGGCGGCTGACTTCGACCACCATCTCTCGCAGACCCTCATAGCGGACGATCTGACCACCGATCAGGAAGGTATCACCAGGGGTTAGCGAGGCCGCGAATCCCTCCTCTACCTCACCCAGTGGCTTGCCCCCGCGATTGCGCTTAAGCCGAACCTTCAGCGTGTCGGTGTCCTGAATCGTGCCAAGGTTCATGCGGATACGTTGTGCCGCCCTCGGGTCGCGCAATTGCCAGGCTCCATCCGGGCGCTGCTGTAGCCTCTGCCACCGATCATAGGCTCGCAGGGCATATCCACCGGTGGCGCAGAATTCCAAACAGGCATCGAATTCAGCACGGGTGATCTGCGCATAAGGCCCGGCAGCCGTCATTTCGGCGTAGAGTGCATCTGCATCAAACGGTCCCGCTGCGGCGGCGATCAGAATATGCTGGCACAAAACGTCCCTGGGTCCTGGCCCGCGGGGGTCGCCATCCAGATCATGTTCTTGCACAGCTTCCAGTGCAGCAACACATTCGACCACTTCGAACCGGTTGGCTGGGACGAGAATAGCTTTGGAAGGGGCATTGTAGCGGTGATTTGCGCGCCCGATCCGCTGCACCAGCCGCTTGACGTTCTTCGGCGCGCCGATCTGGATCACCAGATCCACATCGCCCCAGTCGATCCCCAGATCGAGGCTGCCGGTGCAGACAATTGCCCTCAGATCACCCCTGACCATCGCAGCCTCGACCCGTTCGCGTTGTTGCCGATCCAGGCTGCCGTGGTGAATGCCGATGGGCAGAGCGTCGTCGTTGGCGAGCCAGAGGTTGTGAAAGAAAATCTCGGCCTGCGCCCGAGTATTGTGAAAGATAAGTGTCGTCTTGTGCTTTTTGATCTGCTCCATCACAGCGGGGATGGAATAGGCTGCGCCACCGCCCGACCATGGCGGCATCTCTTGTGTTTGCAGCATCGAGATATCGGGGTCAGGGCCGGGATAAGCCTGAATAACTCGGCAAGGATCGGGATTGCGGGCTAGAAATCGTGCGATGCCTTCGGGGTCTTCAACCGTGGCGGACAAGCCTACGCGGCGCAGATTGGGGCAGAGTGTCTGCAATCGTGCGAGCGCCAGCATCAATTGATCACCCCGTTTGCTTTCTGCAAGTGCATGTATTTCGTCGACAACAATGCGCTGGACCCCAGCAAACATGCGCGGAGCATCTTCGTATGAAGTAAGTAACGCCAGACTTTCGGGCGTGGTCAGCAGGATATGTGGAGGATCGGCGCGCTGGCGTTTCTTCTGCGTGGCCGATGTGTCGCCGGTGCGATCTTCGATCCGAATTGGCAGGCCGATTTCCTCGACGGGAACGCGCAGATTGCGCCTGATATCCGCTGCCAGCGCCTTGAGAGGAGACACATAAAGCGTGTGCAATCCGTCATGCTGCCCCTGCGCCAACTCGGCCAAGGAAGGCAGAAAACCGGCCATGGTTTTGCCGCCACCAGTTGGAGCGATAAGAAGGGTCGCGGGATCATTCGCCCGCTCAAACATTTCCTGCTGATGCGGATGAATCGACCAGCCTTTGTTCGAAAACCAGTTTTGGATTGCCGGGGGAATCTGCACCATCCGGCAAACCTAGCGCAGCCCTCAGGCCATGGAAACCAGGACAAGGGGATCAGTGAATGATCTTTTCTTCCTTCACGAACATGTTGGCCCAGGCTCGGTCGATCAGGTCCGGACTCATCTGATACGGGATACCCTCAAACTCGCAGATTGAGATCATCTGGTCGATCAGGAAGATCGGCTGATAGTTTGCGTAGATGTTGTTAATGGTCGGGTATTTGACCTTCAGCAAATGCACTAGCGCCGCCTCGTCTAGTGGCATACCGCGCTTGCGGGCGACCATGGCAAAGATCTTCAGGAAGTTCTCTTGGTTCGGGCCGTCGATTTTGATCTTGAAGAAAATCCGGCGCAGGGCCGCTTGGTCGAAAATCTCATTCGGGTGGAAGTTGGTCGAAAAAATAACCAGCGTGTCGAATGGTACTTCGAACTTCTCACCCGATTGCAGGCCAAGGATATCCTTGCTTTCTTCAAGCGGAACAATCCAGCGGTTGATCAGGGCCTGAGGGGGCTCTGCCTGACGTCCAAGGTCGTCCACGATGAAGATGCCGCCGGTGGATTTCAGCTGCAGAGGCGCCTGATAAGTACGCGCAGTGGGGTTGTAGACCAAATCCAGCATGCTCAGTGACAGTTCACCACCAGTCACAACGGTGGGACGTTCGCATTGAACATAGCGAGTGTCGAACCGCTTGCGACGGCGCAGACTGTTGGGATCGTCCTCTTCTTGCTCGATCGCGGTGTGCACGATCGGGTCGTAGACCGTAATCACCTGACCGGCATATTCGATTGCACGCGGAACATAGACGTTGTCCCCCAAAGCATCACGAATGCCGTTCGAGATCGAGGATTTACCATTGCCCGGAGGGCCATACATCAGAATTGAGCGACCGGCGCTGACCGCCGGGCCCAGATGATCCAGCAGGCTGTCGGGCAGAACAAGATGGCCCATCGCGCCGGTTAGCTGGTCGCGGGTGACTTGAATGTTGCGGATCGACTGGCGCTTGACCTGCTCGCGGTAAACATCGAGCGGCACGGGCATCGCGCCGAAATACTCAGACTGGCTCAACGCGTCCAGCGCCCGGGCCTTGCCTGCATCGGTCAGCTGATAGCCCATTTCATTGCCGGAGTTGGCGTTCAGAGTCCCGGTCGCTTCAAGCAGTTTCTGCTCGCGTGCGATATCAACTAATTCCTGTGTCACGGACCCGGGCAGACAGATGGCACCCGCGATTTCGCTGACCGTATCCACGTTCTTGCGAAAGACGGTCTTCAACAGAATGTCCCGCATCATCACCAGCGGAAGTTGCATTTCTCCCAGGCCTTTAGGGGCGGGGGGGGCAATCACAGAGGAGGTCTGCATATTCATGAGCGGGGCTCGTCCATCCAAAAATCACGCAAAAGGCCCTTGCGGGGCCGCTTTGGAAGAATTTGGCGCGGATTTGTGGCAGGACAAAGGCGCGGGCAAGGCGCGCTGATGATTGTTCACGATCCGTGGATTATGCCCAAAATCAAATAAACAACGAGGCTGCCAGCCAGCGTCAGACCCATAGGGAACTGTTTGCCGCGATCCCAGCTTTCCCAATGTGGTGCGATCTGGCGCAGCCGGGTGTATTTCGCCAACCGGTGGGCAAAGAACGCTCCCAGCAGAGTTGCCGTCAGAATCACCATGACCCACATCAGGTCACCGACCCAGACAAACGCTGCGGCTGCGGCACAGAACTTCGCGTCTCCGGCCCCCATCACACCAGCTGCATTTAGCACGATGCCGATAACAAGAACGACAACCATGTGAAGCAGCTGCCATCCGTAGACAGGCAGGGTCAGGGTTAACGGCCCGATGTTGCCGGGGATCCACGGACCGGACCACGGTGGCAATGCGATAAGCCCGACGATGAGATAAACAACCGCCAGCGCGACGACAGCGTGGTTCTTGATCCGCATCTCACGCATATCCGTAAAGGCAACGTAGAAACAGATCGGCAGAACAAAAGGTAGAAACCACGCCGCCGCTGCCGCTGGTATGATCATGGATCAGGCGTCCTCAAGGGCCCGAAGCGAGCGGACCGCCTCGTCATAATGCTGCGGGTGGGTGGAAATCGCCTCGCGATAGAGGTTCTTGGCCAGGTTGATATTCCCCTGTTTCACGGCTGAAATGGCCATGGTGTTCAACAGTTTCGCCCGTTCGGTCTGCGTCATTGGGACAACAGGAACGCTGTAGTTGCCCTGTGCGCTGCGCGCCAGAACAAGGTTGTTTTTGGCGGTGAACATAGAATTGTCCTGCCTAATGGCGTCGGTAAACAGCCGCTCGGCTTCCGCATATTGCCCGCGCGTTAGTTTGGAATAGCCCCAGTTGTTCATGACTCCGGCAGGGCGGGTCGTCAGGCCCACCGCGGTTTCGTAGTAATGGTCGGCGCGATTCCAGTCTTTTTTGGCATCTGCCACCAGCGCTTCAAGCCGATACCGTTTAAAGGTTTCATATGTAGGGGGGATCTTGTCCAATGTCGCCTTTGCGCCGTCCCAGTTGCCGCTGCGAATCTGCGCATCAGCGTATTCGACACGGTCGGCGTTGTTGGCCCCTTTCATGCTCAGCACTCGTTTCCACGCGGCGGAAGCTTCAGTGCTGCGCTTGGCACGGGTCAGCGTGATCGCTAGTCCTCGTTGCAGGTCGATGCGGTCAGGGTTCTTGGCGGCCGCACTTTGGAAATAGGTCACCGCCTCATTGGGATCGGCCGCATTCAGCATCACGTCATTCAGGTTGGTCTCGTCGATGACGTTCACTTCCTGAAAAGTACGTTCAACCTTTTCCTCTTCGGTTTCCTTTGCGCAGGCGGCCAAAACCAGCCCGCACGCCAGCATCGTCGGAATCAAGAAGGGTTGGCGCATTTTTGTGCGTCCTTTACTGCTCTGCCTCTATTACTGGATTTTACGCAGAACAAATTGCCCGTTGCCGCGCTGCTCCAGTTCAAATTCTTGTTCTTGTGGGGTATTATTAACAGGATTTTCCATTTTTGCGAGTGCTAACCGCAGATTGTCGCGGATTGCGTCACTTTCGCCATTGTCCAGCGCATAGGCTCTGCGGAACATCTGCGCGGCTTCGGCATATTCGCCCGTTTCCACCAAGAAAACACCCAGGTTGTTCCATGCCACAGGCCACTCGGGATCGTCCTCGACAGCACGACGCAATAGCGGTTCAGCTTGGCCAATCCGGCGCAATCCCAAATTAGCTGTCCCAAGCGAAGTCAGGATTTGCGGGGTCATACCCTGTTGCAACGCGGCACGAGTGAAGGATTCAAGTGCAAGCTCATATTCGCCCGCCGCCATCAATCGGTTTCCGACCGTCACCTCATCTACCGCAGGCCCATCAGGGTCGACGCCAGGGGCAAACGGATCGTCTGTCGCGCCTGTTTCAGTGCAAGAGGCCACCATGGTGAAAACCATGGCGGCCTGAATTGTCATACGAAGGTGCCAACAACCTGATTTGGCAACCCAGCGAAGAAGCGGGAAGGCGTTATCGGTTTCCAAACTCCATAATACCTTTTGCCGAAGGTCCAACAAGGATGACCAGCAGAGGAGGGACGGTCAACATCATTGTCGCAAGCGTCATTTTGGTTGGCAACTTATTCGCTGCCTCTTCGGCGCGCATCACGCGTTTGTCACGCATTTCATCGGCATAAACCCGCAACGCTTCGGCAATGGATGTCCCGAATGTCGCTGATTGGATCATCACGGTGACGAACGCACTAACGTCCTGAACGCCGCATCGCGTCGCGAAGTCGCGCAAAACGGTGTCCTTTTCTTTACCGGCTTTCATTTCGTAGGCGACAACCTCGAACTCAAGCGCGATGTCTGGGTAAGATGCTTTCATCTCAGACGCGACCCGTACAATGGCCTGATCCAAGGACTGCCCGGCCTCGACGCATACCAACATCAGATCGAGCGTATCAGGGAAACCATTTACGATCGCTTCCTTGCGTTCCTCTACGCGCCGCGTGATCCAGTATTTGGGCACGAAGTAACCCGCAATACCAGGTCCCAGAACGCGAATGAGGATTTGTGTCGAGTCAAATTCCTGATCGCCCGCAAACACGGTAACCAGCGAGACGCCGATCAGGATCCCGATTATGCCCAATGCGAACTGAGCGAAGTGATAGAAACGAACCGCGTCCTTGGACTGATAGCCGGCTTGCCTCAACTTGAGTTGAACGGCGGTATACTCTTCTTCGTTCTTTGGTTCTAGAAAGTTGGCGAATTTCTCAAGCTGTTCGTTCCGGCTGGCTGTTCTGAGACGCTCTTTCTTTTCTTTCTTGTTGTTTTTTGGCGGTGAATTTGACCGCTGCAACTTCTTTAGTGGGTCTTCCGGCTGGTTCAGCATCAGCGGGATTGTGACCAGGATCATGAACAATCCCAAAACGCCCACGACAATCAGCGGACCGAATTCACCCAAGTTCTGCTTCAACAGCTCATTGATCTGGTTCAAAAATTCCATCTTTGGGCCTCTTAAACCTTAATGTCGGTCAGGATACGCATGACGATCAGGTTCAGGGTCAGCGTGATGCCGACAAAGAAACATGCCGGAATGAAAAGCGGATCGTCGATTACGGCGTCGTAGTAGTTCGGGTCCTTAACCATGATGAACAAAAGACAGGCGACCGGGAAACCCGACAGGAATTTACCTGACCATTTGGCTTCGGCGGTGATAGCGTTCACCCGGCGGAACAGTCGGAAACGCGCGCGGATCACCTTGGCCAATCCAGCCAAAATATCGGCAAGGTTACCCCCCGATTGCTGCTGGATCGAAACGGCGACGGCCAAAAACCGTAAATCCTGCATGTCCAGCCGCTCTGCCATATCTTTGAGTGCTTCACCGACATCCCGGCCATAAGCGGATTCATCCGAGATAACACCGAACTCTGTCGCAAGGGGGTCCTCGACCTCGTTAGCAACGATTTGGATCGAGGAAACAAATGGGTTTCCGACGCGAAGTGACCGAACCATCAGTTCCACCGCGTCGGGCAATTGTTCTTCAATCAAGGCCATACGTTTATTGGCTTTGTTATTGACCCAAGCGTACACCGCTCCGACCCCGATCGCGACCGATAGAGCCGCCCGAAGCGTCGGTTCGGTCGCTGTTCCTACGCTCAAACCTACAAAAGCCAGCCCTGAAACCAGTGCCATGATCACAATCAACTGCCGAGGAGAGAAGGCGATCGCCGCCTTCTGCGCCTTGTCTGCCAATAGCGAGTAGAGCGGTATGCTCTGCGATTTCATGTGCTGCTGCATTTCCTTGCGCAGCTGCTCCAGTACTTGCTCGCGCCCGACGCCCTTATCGATCATGTCCAGCCTGCGATTGACGCGGCTGTTCAGGCTGATCGATTTTCCGAATGCGACGAGATAGATACCTTCGACCAGGGCAAAGACCCCGACGAAAATCACGATGTAGATGAGCGCCTCGACAGGCAGTTGCATATCTTGGTTCTCCTACATCGTGGTTGGATCGTAGATCGAGGCGGGCAGATCGAAGCCCCACAGACGGAAGCGCTCGGAATAGTGGCTGCGCACACCTGTGGCGGTGAAATGACCGATGATCTTGTTGTCGGGGGTCAGGCCAACACGTTGAAATTTAAATATTTCCTGCATCGAGATGACGTCACCTTCCATGCCGGTAATTTCGGTGATTGATGTCATCCGGCGCGAACCATCCTGCAGACGGCTGGCCTGAACGATCAGATTCACAGCCGACGAGATCTGGCTGCGGACCGCTTTGATCGGCATTTCGATCCCCGCCATGGCGATCATGTTTTCAAGACGCGAGATACCGTCACGGGCCGAGTTCGCGTGGATCGTGGTCATTGATCCGTCGTGGCCGGTATTCATGGCCTGCAGCATATCGATCACTTCGGCGCCACGGGTCTCGCCCACGATGATGCGGTCGGGGCGCATCCGCAGGGCGTTTTTCAAACAATCGCGTGGACTGACCTCGCCTTTGCCTTCAACGTTGGGCGGACGGCTTTCCATCCGACCCACATGGGTCTGCTGCAGCTGAAGTTCCGCGGTATCCTCAATGGTCAGAATGCGCTCGGCGTCGTCGATAAAGCTCGACAGCGCGTTCAGCGTTGTCGTTTTACCGGAACCGGTACCGCCCGAAACAATGATATTCAGACGAGTCGACACGGCGGCTTGCAGATAGGCTGCCATTTCTTCGGTAAACGCACCGAAATTGACCAGATCGTCGATGCCGAGCTTGTCTTTCTTAAACTTACGAATGGAAACAAGCGAACCATCCACCGCGATCGGCGGCACCATCGCATTGAAACGTGAGCCATCAGCCAAGCGGGCGTCAACATACGGGTTGGATTCATCGACACGGCGACCAACGGCAGAAACGATCTTGTCGATGATCCGCATCAGGTGCTTTTCGTCTTTGAACGTGATGTCGCTGATCTCAAGCTTACCGGCCCGTTCGACAAAAATCTGCTGGGGGCCGTTGACCAGAATATCGTTGACCGAGTCGTCTTGTAGCAGCGCTTCCAGCGGCCCGAGACCGGTGACCTCGTCATAAAGCTCTTTGTTTAGCTGGCTGCGGTCTTCACGGTTCAGAACGATGTTGCGGGCTTCCAGAACTTCGCTGGCAATCGCGCTGATTTCTGTCCGCAGTTCTGATTCTTCAGCTTTTTCAAGGGCTGCGAGGTTCAGGTTTTCAAGAAGCTCGCGGTGCAGCTCAAGCTTGATTTCGCCCAGCCGTTCCTTGCGCTTGCGTTCCTTGTCGTTTCCAACAACTTCTGCCGCCTTTTTCTTGACCGGCTTGCGCGCAATTGCGTTGGCAGCTGGTGCCGCAGCTGCTGCTGCCGGGGCCTCGACTTTCGACGCCTGGGTTTCAACCGGCTGTGCCGAAGGCTGTTTTTTGTATCTTGAAAACACGGCAGCTCCCCTTTGAGTTATGCGGCTTCGGCGTCACTACTGCCAAGGCTATGAAGCGATTGAGCCAATTTGGCGATTTCCCGGCGCAGCGGGTTCTTGGCCGCTGAATTTGCCAGCGGTAAACCGTGGTCGCCGCTTTGCATGACGGGTTTGCCGCCATCGGGCAGAAGCAGATCAATGGAAATACCCAGACTTTCACCCATACGTTTAACCCGGCTTTTACCGTTGAGATCGGTAAATTTAGGAGCCCGGTTCATAGCAAACCGCAGTTTGTTGAAGGGTAATTCTTCGGCCTGCAGTGCCCGTTTCAGACGCAATGCGTTCTGGGCCGAGCGCATATCCAGCTCAAGCAACGCAAAATAGACATGGGCGGCCTGCAGAACCGTTTCTGACCAGTGAACAAGTGTTTTTGGCATGTCTATGACGACATAATCAAAATTCGCGCGTGCGGTGTCGATCACACGCTGAATGTCCTCAGGCGTGATGATGTCCAGCGGCACCATGTCAGATGGTGCCGTTAGAACTTGCAGCTTCTCTTCAAACGTCTGGAGCGCTTGTCCAAAGGAGTCTTCGTCCATCGAATCCGTGTCTGAGAGCATTTCGAACACGGCTTCATGACGAGGCAGATCCAAATAGGTCGAAACAGTGCCGTATTGCAGATCCAGGTCGATCAGGCACACTTTCGGGGCTTCTTTGGCTGAAACCGTTACAAGTTCCCATGCCAGATTGACCGCCATGGTTGTAGAACCGACACCACCTGCCAGACCCTGTACGACAAAAAGCGCCCCTTCTTTCGAGGAGCCGTTCGTCGCAGTAGGCGCTGCTTGTGGTGCCACAACCGGATCGGGTTGTTGCATACGATCGATTGCTTCCTGAAGTTCATTTTCGGGAAGCGGGTAGGGGACAAACTCGTCCGCACCTCTGCGTAGCAGTTGATGCAATGCGGCAGGGGTGACATCCTCGGCGATCAAGACAACTTTGATGCCTTTTTCCTTGGCCTGAGTGATGATCTCACCCATCAGTGTCAGGTTGTCTTCATCATCGCCGTCCAGCGCCAGCGCTACAAATTGAAGCGTCTTGGCTTCGGGTTGGCTAAAGAACGCAAGCGCTTCGGCAAATCCAAGATCACCCCAGCGTTCGCCCAGCGCAGCTTCCATATCCTCGATCAAAAGGTCGAAGTTCTGGACATCACGGCTGATGGTACAGGCCAAAATGGCGTTATTATCGTCTTGCGGCGTCGCGCTCGTCATTAACACAATCCTCATCGAGAGGGCTGAGCAAACCATTTGAACGCGAGAAGATTCAGTTCTGGTATGCTGTCGCCCGATGCGGTCGATTTTGGCCGCAGGTCACCCAATTGTTCACAAAGTGGCTTGGAAGTTAGGCAAGAATTGGGCGCAAAAGAACCAATTGTAGGGAAATGGGCGACAATGCCGCCCATTTCCTATTTATTAGTCGCTGGTACCACCGGCGTCTTCTTGCCGTTGGATATCGCTTATCGGGATCGCGCTTGAGATGTATTCGCGATAGATCACGTCCGCATATTTTCCATCTAGAATATTTGGATGCCGGTCGAAGAAGCCGGATACCTCGGTCACTGTCCGCCGATTGCGTCGATCCCGATCTTGGGTGGCAACCAACGGCCTGGATTTGCCAAAGGAAACAACGGCTTCCAACCGTGAACGCGATATTCCTTGTCGTGTCAGGAATGCAACGGCGGCATTGGCGCGGCGCTGGCCCAATCGCTTGTTATATGCCTCAGAGCCAACGGCATCCGTGTGCCCATAGACACGGAACCGCGCCTCGGGGAACTGTTTGATCCAGGCCGCCTGCTGCAACAGGATTCGTTGCGCCGAAGCGTCCAATTGCGCGCTATCGAAGGCAAAGTTGATCTGTGTTGGCACCTCGGCAGCGAAACGCCGCGCGAGGATTTGGCCATACGTCAACTCACCATTCATGACCTGAATGTTGTTCAGTGTAGCGTTACCAAACGTGCCCTGATCGATTTCGTACCCGGCCTCGCGTGTACAACCGGCGACAGCAACCGAAAGACCCAGTGTGATGATCCACTTTTCCATTGGTTCTATCCTCTCTATCAGTCCAGCACGTAGCCGTAAGAGGTGCCAAAATCCTGATTGGCAACTTCAGAGGCTGCACCATTTCCGGCGCGTTCAGTCCGAGAGATCTTGCCGTTTACGAACAGATCGAACTCGCTGGGCGGTTTCACACGATCGGTCGGCAGGGCAAGCGCCTCGCCACGAGTGGGCGACACCAGATGCGCGGTAATGATGATGATCAATTCACTCTGCTCACGCTGATACTGAGCGCTCCTGAACAACGCGCCCAATACAGGCACATCGCCAAGCCAGGGAACCTGGCTGTTCAGATCCGTGAAATCATCCTGGATTAGGCCTGCAATGGCAAAGCTCTCACCGTCGCGCAACTCGATGGTTGTCCGGGTTTGACGCGTGATGAAGCTGGGAACATTGTCGCCGTTGATCGTGAAGTTCGCACTCTGGTCGATGCTCGATACTGATGCACCCAGTTCCAGGTTGATCAGGTTGCCATCGACGACGCGCGGAACAAACAGCAGCTGTACGCCAAACTGACGATACTCGATCGCAACAACACCGTCGCCTTGGGGTACTGGGATTGGCACCTCACCACCGGCAAGGAACTCCGCCTCTTGGCCAGACAGTGCAGAAAGATTCGGTTCTGCCAAGCTGCGAACCAAACCCTTGGTTTCAAGGGCTTCCAAAAGCAGTCTAACCTGTGTCGACCCCGCGCCGAAACCGAAGAGAATGGCACCGGAATTTGTCTGAACAAACGGGATGTTGTTCGCCAGTGCGTTGTTCAGTGCGCCCTGGTTATTCAAGGAATTGAAGCCCGCAGTGGTGTCGCCACCGCCAAAGCCCAACGATGCCGACAAGTTTTTGGCTACAGAGCGGTTCATTTCCGCAAAGCGCACTTTCAGCATGACCTGCTGCACGCCACCGACATTCATCAGGTTCGATACACGTTCAGGGGCATACCGTTCTGCCAACTCAAGCGCACGCGCCAGTTTGGCACTGCTGGAAACTGTTCCCGACAAGACGATCCCATCATTGGCGGTCCGAACCTCGATTCGCTCACTGGGAAGAATCTGACGCAAGCGTTCTTTGAATTCCGAAACATCAGGGGAAACACGCACACGCACGTTGGTAATCAGATTACCCGCGCCGTCGAACATTGTCAGGGTGGTTGTACCCGGTGCCCGACCGAGAACATAGATAGTGCGGTCCGACAGGGTCGAAATATCCGCTATGCCTGCATTAGCAATGCTGATGTCTGCGAACGGTTGTTCGCTCTCCACCACGATTGCGCGATTTACGGGGACATCCAGCGTTTCCGCCGTACCCTTTTTAACCACGCGAAGATTTTGGGCCCAAGCGGCATCGCCGATTGGGCTCACAACTAGCGACAACCCCAGCAGGGTTGCGCTGATCCAGGAACGTATTGTCATGTGACCTGCCTCTCCGATCACCACTCGATTTTTTTTGGGTCTTATGCCCTATGCTATGAAACCCTGCGACAGAACCAGATTTATTGCAATAATCAATGGTTTCTGGAAAGTTCCTTATGTGGATTATGCGCAACAACACAAAGAAAGAGACCGCGCAAAATGCGCGGTCTTTGTCTCGTAAAGGTCTGAAACTTAGTTAGTTTGTACAGGGAATTGGGGTCTCTACCGTCTCGCCGCCACGACGGGTGCGGATTGTGCAGACCTTCTCCGGAGCTGCGACGGGGGCCGGGGCCCTCTCTTCAATGCCAAGCAAAGACTGCTGATCGACTTCAACCACCTCTGCCACCTTGTCATCTTGAGCGCCAACCAGTGCCAGCGACATGCGACCCGTGTTCTGAGCCTGTGCCAAAGCGGCGATCTGTTGTGGCGTCGCTGCAACTGTGACCGTGCGAGCAATGGTTGTGCCGGTCACATCCAGACCCGCCGACTGATCAACAGCGACCAATTCGATGTTCGTCAGCACCAAACGAGTAATCTCACCGCGGCCAGAATCGCTGGTGCCACGTAATGAGCCGGTCCAATACACGTCCACCGTATCGCCCGGGCGCAAAAAGCCTGATACGCCAGATGCCACATCAACGCTTATCGCAAATGCGCGCATTCCCTTGGGCAATTGCGACCTGAGGCCAGCAGTCTCGCCTGGATTGGTGACTTTGACTTCCATAATCGCTTCGTCTTTCTCCATCGCGCGGAGAACGAATCGTTCATTGTTTTTGATTTCCGGGAATAGGGTTGTCATGTCCACAAAGGCACCCTCGGGAATCGCATCCTCTGGCCACTGAACGACGCGGATATCTTCCTGGTTCAAACGTTCGCCGTATTTGAAGGAGCGATTCGAAACCAAAACGCCTACGGTCGGGACGATGCCCGCCTGCGCATTGGCAAGCGCCTCTTCGCGCAACTTGCGTTCCTGTGCAAGTTTGGCCTGATTGTCCGTGATGTATTCGCGTGCCATATAGACAGCACCACCGGCCAACGCGACCCCGATGATAAGAACAAGTCCAAAAACAGCTCGCATTTGTCCCTCTTTATTTTCCGTAGACCGCGACTCTTGAAGTCACATCGATTCAGGATCCAAGATATTTTTCAATTGTGTCGAAAAAGCGGACAATCCCGGTAATTTTTGGCAGAAAATACGCTTATTCGCAGGGTTGCCGTTTCGCTAGTAAATGGGAACGGGCCCGCGCTACTCAAAGACCATCTCTTCTACTTCTACATTTGCGATCGGCTGTCCCGCTGTTAGAAGTCCTTGGCTCAGGATGAAGTAGATTATTGCGGCGAGACCTGCGATTGCAGCAGTTAAAACCACCCAGTCTACGGTTATCGCGCCGGTCTCATCGGTTCGGAAACTATATACTCTTTTTAACATTGGACTATACCGGATCGCTCTCTTCTGAAAACAAAGGGGCCACGCCTTTGAGTAAAGACATGGCCCCAAGTTGTTATGCTAGACCGATAACAGATTATTCGGTATCCGGAACTGTCACAGTTACCGAACCCAGAGCGTCATCGATGTTGCCTGCCAGGCTGCTGGCACCATTGTGGATCTGGTTGTAAGCAACGGCTGCCAGGCCAACAACAGCTGCGGTCAGAACGACCCAGTCTACAGTTACGGCGCCGTCTTCGTCTTTGCGGAAGTTCTTGATGAACTTGATCATGTTATGTCCCTCCTAAAGGATCAAAAATTAATTAACCTCGGCGTCTTTCAGAGCTTTCTCTCTCAGTCCGCTCCCGATCGTCTCGGTATGGATATATGTTTGACCCCTGTGCGTGGCAGGAATTGGGCCAAACCAATATTTTTTTGCTCAAAGCTTAATTTTTTGTTGGTGAATTTAGTAACTAATTGGAAATAAATAAAAAAAATCACACCTTTTTTGTACTTCCGTTGCGTGGGCGATGCAAAATGGCGGCAATTGAGGCGAAATTGCCCCAATTCGCTTGGTTTTTCTGGTGTTGCGGGCCGTTATGATGTTCAAAATGCTTCAAAAGATAAGAAATCGAGGCAGGCAAATGTATTTCCGGGACGCAGTAATATGCGCCGGTGCAGCGGTGTTTCTGATGGCGGGTGCAATTCCTGTCACTGCAACCGAAACCGAGCCGCGCGGCGTCTATAAGCGCATAAAGGCCCCTAAACCGGGGACACGTCCGCGCGTGACGATTCAGATCACGCCCGAACAACATGCAGCATCACCATCAGCCCCCAGCACTGGCGCCAAGCTGGAAGTGCCTGAGATTGCCGCTATCGCAAAGCCGCCCCCATCGGTTCCTCAGAAGATTGCGGGGGCGACCAAGCCAGTTGGCTCTTATAAAGCATTCTGGAGCCGGGTATCCCCCGATCTGGCGCAGGCCAGCGCAGGTAGGCTGAGAGAGGCCGTTCAAGCGCTTACTGCCACGGGTGTCGCGGCGCCGCGTCTGCAGACCTTGCAAGACATCGCAGAAAAGCGAGGGGTGGATATTCTACGTTCGACCGTAGGGACGAATGTCTCACCCGCACTTGTCCTAGCCGTTATCTCGGTAGAATCTGCGGGCCGCACACAGGCTGTCAGTTCTGCCGGGGCGCAGGGCTTGATGCAATTGATGCCAGCTACCGCCGAACGTTTTGGGGTAGAGGACAGCCTGAAACCTGAACAGAATATCGAAGGTGGGGTCAAATACCTGCATTGGCTCATGAACGAGTTCGACAATGACCCGATTCTCGTACTGGCAGGTTACAATGCCGGCGAAGGGGCCGTGCGCAAGCATAGTGGTGTGCCACCTTATGCCGAGACCAGAGACTACGTGCCCAAGGTTCTGGCCGCGTTTCAGGTCGCGAGTGCTCTTTGTACAACAACACCGCAGTTCGTTTCGGACCCCTGCATTTTTCAGACTTCGAACTAAAAAAGGCCCGCGTCGCAGCGGGCCTTATGAATCATTGGCCTGAGGTCAATCTACGATTGTTGCCTGAGTCGCTCCTCGCATCTCGTCCTCGCTGACGCCATCGGCCAGTTCGACGATCTTCAGGCCACCTTCGACGACATCCAGAACACCCAGATTGGTGATGATGCGATCCACAACGCCCTGGCCAGTCAGAGGCAGCGTGCATTCCTTCAGCACTTTTGAATCACCATGCTTGTTGGTGTGATCCATCACTACAATCACGCGACCAACGCCAGCGACCAGATCCATCGCACCGCCCATACCTTTGACCAGCTTGCCGGGGATCATCCAGTTGGCCAGGTCTCCTTTCTCGTCCACTTCCATCGCACCCAAAATCGCAGCAGCGATCTTACCGCCTCGGATCATGGCGAACGAGGTCGCGCTATCGAAGTAAGAGGTGCGGGACAGTTCGGTAATCGTCTGCTTGCCTGCGTTGATCAGGTCAGCGTCTTCCTCGCCCTCAAACGGGAAAGGCCCCATGCCCAGCATACCGTTTTCGGACTGTAGGGTGATGTCCTTGTCCCCTACATAGTTCGCCACCAGCGTCGGAATACCGATGCCGAGGTTCACATACATGCCGTCTTCCAGCTCTTCTGCCGCACGTGCGGCCATCTGATTGCGATCCCAGGGCATTATGCGTCCTCCTTCTTGCGGGTGGTGCGCTGTTCGATGCGCTTTTCGTGGCTGCCTTGGATAATGCGATGCACATAGATGCCGGGCAGGTGGATGCCATCCGGGTCCAGCGAGCCGCGCGGGACGATTTCTTCAACCTCAGCCACACAAATCTTGCCGCAAGTCGCTGCGGGCACGTTAAAGTTGCGGGCGGTCTTGCGGAACACGAGGTTCCCGGTGTCATCGGCTTTCCACGCCTTTACGATCGCGAGGTCGGCGAAGATGCCTTCCTCCATGATATAGGTCTCGCCGTTGAAGTCCTTGTGCTCTTTGCCTTCCGCGATCACCGTTCCTACGCCCGTCTTGGTGTAAAACCCGGGGATGCCAGCGCCACCGGCCCGCATCCGCTCGGCCAGTGTGCCTTGTGGATTGAATTCCAGCTCCAGTTCTCCACTCAGATACTGGCGCATGAATTCGGCGTTTTCCCCAACGTAAGAGCTGATCATCTTTTTGACCTGCTTGGTTTGCAGCAGGATGCCGATGCCAAAATCATCCACACCTGCGTTATTCGAGGCAAATGTCAGATCCTTCGCGCCTGAGGCCTTGATCGCTTCAAGCAGCATTTCCGGGATACCGCACAGCCCAAAGCCGCCCGCAGCGATCAGCATGCCGTCCGATATCACCCCATCGAGCGCCTCATAGGCATTGTCATAGATTTTCTTCATGGAAAACTCCCCCAATGACATGGTGTTGGGCCGATTTGTGCCGCCACGTCACGGGGAAGTCAACGAATCCAAGGGTCAGGTGGTATTTCTACCTAACTTGCTTTCTTGGTGGTCTTCTTGGCAGCAGCTTTCTTCTTGGGGGCTGCCTTTTTCTTTGTGCCTTTCTTGGCCGCGCGTTCATTGACCAGTTCGATGGCCATTTCCTGGGTCACATCCTCGGGCTTGATGTCTTTGGGGATCGTCGCGTTGACCTTTTCCCATTTCACATACGGTCCATAGCGCCCGTCCAGTACCTGCATCGCACCGCCATCGGGATGCTCGCCAAGTTCTTTCAGCGGCTTCGCGGCCGCCCGACGTCCGCGACCTGGATTGGCGCGTTTTTCGGCCAACAGTTCGACGGCGCGGTTCATGCCGATCTCAAACACATCGTTCGGGTCTTTGAGGTTGGCGTAGACAGGCTTTGCCTCGTCGGCCAACTGATGCATTAGATAAGGTCCAAAGCGACCAAAGTTCGAACTGATCATGCCGCCTTCGGGGTGCTCGCCGATCTGACGGGGCAAGGACAGAAGAGTCAGCGCTTTCTCCAGATCCATGTCGTCTTTGCTCCAGCCACGGGGCAGGGACGCACGAGGAGGCTTCTTGTTCTCAGGCGTGGGCTCTCCGCGCTGGACATATGGCCCAAATCGACCGGATTTCAGCCAGATCTCATCGCCCCCATCTTCGCCCAGCAAACGCTCGTCACCTTCCGCGCCCTCACCAGCGATCGGACGGGTATAAGTGCACTCAGGATAGTTGCCACAACCGACAAACCCGCCGGTGCGCGAGGTTTTCAGATGTAACTGGCCAACACCGCATTTCGGGCAAATGCGCGGGTCCGAGCCATCTTCACGCGGCGGATACAGCTGCGGTGCCAGCGCTTCGTCCAGCTTGTCCAGCACTTCCGAGATACGCAGCTCCGATGTCTCACCAATCGCGGCAGAGAAATCGCGCCAGAACTTGCCCAGCAGATCCTTGTAGTCGCGTTCACCTGCGCTGACGTCGTCAAGCTCTTCTTCCAGATTGGCGGTGAACTCGTAGCCCACATACTGGCGAAAGAAATTCAGCAGGAAGATGGTGACGATCCGGCCCTTTTCTTCGGGGATCAGCCGATTCTTGTCTTTACGTACATATTCACGATCCTGAATCGTGGTGACAATCGAGGCATAGGTCGACGGACGCCCGATCCCCAGCTCTTCCATCCGTTTGACCAGCGTGGCCTCTGTATAGCGCGGCGGCGGTTGGGTGTGGTGCTGCAGCGCCAGAACGGATTCGTTCTCGGCCAGAATGGCGGCCTTTTCCGAGTCGGCGGTGGCCTTGGCAAACTGATCACGCAGCGAGGTCTTGGCAAAACGTGCGGGATCGCCCTGCATGATCTGTGGCAAGCGCTTGTCGTCATCGTCGACCACGTCATCGCGGCCTTCTTCGTAAACGCGCATGAAGCCATCGAACAGCACCACCTGACCGGTGGCGCGCAGGCCAACCTGACCGTCCGTGCTGGTAATCTCGACAGTCGTGCGTTCAAGCCGTGCGGCAGCCATCTGACAGGCAATGGTGCGTTTCCAGATCAGATCATAAAGCTTGCGCTGATCCTCATCGGTCACCTTCAGCGCCTTGGCATCGCGCGACATATCTGTCGGGCGAATACACTCGTGTGCTTCCTGAGCGTTCTTGGCCTTGTTTTTGTACATGCGCGGGCTGTCTGGCACGTATTCCGCACCATAACGGTCGGCGATTGCATCGCGCGCTGCCGCCACGGCCTCGGGGGCCATGTCGATACCGTCGGTTCGCATGTAGGTAATGTATCCGGCCTCATACAGCCGCTGGGCCACCTGCATCGCATGGCGTGCACCCATGCCGAACTTGCGGCTGGCTTCTTGCTGCAAGGTCGACGTCATGAACGGGGCAGAGGGGTTGCGCGCGGCAGGCTTGGCCTCGACCGATGTCACGCTCAGATCACGGCTGGTGATCGCCTGAACCGCCAGCTCAGCCTGCGTTGCGTTGGCCAGATCGTGCTTGTCCAGTTTCTTGCCTGCCAGCGTGACTAGACGCGCCTCGTAGGTTTGTCCCCTAGGCGTCTCGAACACAGCCTTGACCGACCAGTATTCGACCGGCTTGAAGGCTTCGATCTCCATCTCGCGTTCGACGATGAGGCGCAGGCAGACCGATTGCACGCGCCCCGCTGAACGGGCACCTGGCAACTTGCGCCACAGAACGGGCGACAGGTTGAACCCTACCAGATAGTCCAGCGCGCGGCGGGCCAGATAGGCCTCGACCAGCGGCATATCGACCTCACGCGGGTTCTGCATCGCCTCGGTCACGGCGTCCTTGGTGATCGCGTTGAACGTCACGCGGCTGACTGGCGTGTCCTTCTTGATCGAACGCCGCTTGGTCAGCGCTTCTTGCAGGTGCCAGCTGATTGCCTCGCCTTCGCGATCAGGGTCAGTCGCGAGGATCAGTGCGTTGTCTTCTTTCAGAGCGTCGGCGATCGCTTTGACATGCTTACGGCTGTCATTGCCGACCTCCCATTTCATTGAAAATTCATGCTCGGGATCGACCGACCCATCCTTCGGCGGCAGGTCCCGCACATGGCCATATGAGGCCAAAACGGTGTAGTCGGGGCCAAGATATTTATTGATCGTTTTTGCTTTGGCCGGAGATTCTACAACAACTACGGGCATTTAAGAGGAATCCTCGCTCGACGGATTTTGCGCTTTGTATGACCGTGCAAAATGTGTGGGGCAAGATCGAATTGTCAATGCGTTCGTTTTCACTACTAAAAATACTCTGAATTCAAGCCGGTTCTGGCCGCACCGCTCGCGGAATCAGGTGTCGAATCCATTCGATAACTTAGGCGCAAAGTGACAGCAGGCCGCCTGGTTGCCGCTGAATCTTGCCCTCAAGCTCCAGATCGACCAACACAGGGCCGACTTCGCCCGCAGATGCAGCGATGTCCCGGATCAACTGGTCTTCCGCGATCGGAGATGGGCCAAGTCGAGTCAGAATCGCCTCGTGCAAGGCTTGGGGCGTGATTTCGGCTGTGTCTGCCTCGGGTCCAAGGGGTAGGATTTGTTGGGCGGAGGATTGTAGCTGTTGCTTGGGCAAAGCATCAATCACGTCTTCTGCATTGCGGACGAGTATAGCCCCGTCTCGGATCAGCAGATTGCATCCTGCCGCGCGGGCGTCAAAGGGATGGCCGGGCACGGCCAGAACCTCGCGCCCTTGGTCCAGGGCGTCCCGCGCGGTGATCAAGCTGCCGGATTTCGCCGCGGCCTCGACAACGACCACTGCCTGCGCCAGACCCGAGATAATGCGATTGCGGCGCGGAAAATGTCGTGCCTGAGGTGTTGTGCCCATCGGTTGTTCAGACAGGCGAAGTCCAGTGTCTGCGATATCTCGCGCCAGATCGGCATTTTCGGCCGGATAGATCACATCAACCCCACCTGCCAACACTGCCACAGTACCGGTCGCCAATGCGGCGAAGTGCGCCGAGGTGTCAATGCCGCGGGCAAGCCCCGAGACCACGACATAGTCTTGCTTACCCAGATCCGTCGCCAACGCCCGCGCCATGCGCGCGCCCAGCGAAGAACAGTTCCGTGCCCCGACCATGGCAATTGCCCGGCGTTTCAAGATCGACGGATCGCCGATTGCCCAAAGCATCGGGGGCGCATCCGAAAGGTCACATAACGCGTAAGGGTAATCGGCGGCCCCAAGGCACAAAAGCCGCGCTTTGGCGACCTTTGCGGCCTTGAGCTCCGCCTCAATTACGCCGGGCGGGCAGATTTCATAATCCTCGATCCCGGCAGCGCGCGCCATTTCCGGCAACGCGGCCAGCGCGTTCTGCGCCGAGCCATGTTCGCGCAATAAGCGCCGGAATGTTGCCGGCCCTACTTTGCGTGAGCGCAACAGACGGAGCCAGGAAAACCGGTCCTCTTCCGTGGTGGGTGGGAGTGGGGGGTGATTGGAAGAAAGCTGCTCTTCGGTCATCCGATGCTCCGCCTGATTGCAAAACTGGTTTACGGTGCAGCGGGTTAACAGCCTGTGAATCTTAGAAAATTAGATCGGTATTTTTCGAATCCATCCCTCGGAGAGATGATTATCTCATTGAAAGAAAAAGAGAAAATTCGTGCGAATTTTCTTGGCACACATAGTCCATGGTTGAGTTTTTGATTTGACGCGAAGGGTAGTGTGTTAACCCTTCGCGCCTTGATTCTTCTTTTGAGCCGACTCAGGTGGCAGAGCCGCCCACAGTCAGCCCATCCATCAAAACGGTAGGTTGGCCGACACCGACCGGCACCCATTGCCCATCCTTGCCACATGTGCCCATGCCGGGATCCAGCGCCATGTCATTGCCCAGTCCCCGAATGCGTTTTAGCGCCGAGGGGCCGTCGCCAATCAGCGTCGCGCCTTTGACCGGAGCGCCGATCTTGCCGTTCTCGACACGATATGCCTCGGTGCAGGAGAACACGAACTTGCCGTTGGTGATGTCGACCTGGCCACCGCCGAAGCCCACAGCCCAGATGCCGTCTTTGATATCTGCCACCAACGAGGCCGGATCGGCATCGCCACCCAACATGATCGTATTGGTCATGCGCGGCATCGGTTTATGGGCATAGCTTTGACGCCGGCCGTTCCCGGTTGGAGCAACGCCCATCAGGCGTGCGTTCTGGCGGTCCTGCATATATCCGGTGAGGATTCCATCCTCGATCAGAACTGTACGCGAACTGGGTGTACCCTCGTCATCCACTGATATCGAACCGCGTCGGTCTGCAATCGTCCCATCATCCACGACTGTTACACCTTTCGAAGCGATCTGCTGCCCCATCAGCCCGGCAAAAGCGGAACTGCCCTTGCGGTTGAAATCACCTTCAAGCCCGTGGCCGATGGCCTCGTGCAACAGAATACCGGGCCAACCGGGGCCCAACGCGACTTCCATTACGCCGGCAGGGGCAGGGACGGCATCCAGATTGACCATAGCGATCCGCAGAGCCTCACGCGCCTTATCTTGCCAGTCTGAGGGATCGATCAAGCCATCCAGCCCCACGCGACCGCCACCTCCGGCAGAACCGCTTTCGCGTCTGCCGTTCTGTTCTACTATAACCGAGATGTTCAGGCGGGTCATCGGGCGTATATCGCGCACCTGCACACCATCGGGGCGAAGAATCTCGACCTCCTGCACTGCAGCGGCAATCGTGGCGCTGACTTGCACAACCCGGGAATCCAGACCACGGGTAAAAGCGTCTATCTCGCGCAGTGTCTCGATTTTGACCGGGAAGGCGGCGGATTCGATCGGGTCTTCATCGGTATATAACCTGGTATTGGTGGCACGTGGTGGCCCGGCCAGCGTCCCACCACCATCGCCGACCGCCAACCGCGCGGTTTCGGCTGCACGCTTCAGAGAGGGAATCGAAACATCCGTTGAATGCGCGTATCCAGCCACTTCACCCTGCACCGCGCGAAGACCGAATCCCTCGGAAGCGTCGTAAGAGGCCGTGCGCAATCGGCCGTCATCAAACACCAAAGATTCGGATTTGCGCCGTTCTACGAACAGTTCCCCATCCTCGGCGCCAACAGTTGCAGCCTTCAGTACAGCAAGCGCTTCATCCTTGGGAAGAACGCTTTCAAACGGGCGAAACGGGGCCTGAGTCATCAGTTGTGACCTTTCGGGTTTGATCCAGATCAAAAATAGCGTCTGTTTGACGCAAGCATTTTGCTTTATCTACCCGACGGAATATGGTTTTTAACGCGGCCAAAGACAACGGGAGAGGTGCGACCGATTCACACCTTTTCGCGAGAGACGCAAAGATCAAACGATCAGGACAGAAAATGAAGAATGCTTTGATGCTTTCCGGGCTTGCTACGGCCCTCTCCAGCCTTCCCGCCATGGCTCAGGAGCTTGAGATTATTGGCAAGCCGGTTGACGGCGGCATGGGGTTCCAGCCTGCTGCCACCAGCCTTGCCGAAGGGATTCAGTCGCTGGACAACATGATTCTGGTGATCATCACCGCGATCTGTGTGTTTGTTGCGGGTCTGCTGGTTTACTGCATCGTACGCTACAACCAGCGCGTAAACCCGAACCCGGCTCGGTTCTCGCATTACACTCCGGTTGAGATTGCCTGGACTTTGGGCCCGATCCTGATTCTGGTCTTCATCGGGGCTTTCTCGCTGCCGGTTCTTTTCAAGCAACAAGAGATTCCCGAAGGCGACATCACCATCAAAGTCGTGGGGAACCAGTGGTACTGGACCTACGAATATGTCGATCATGACTTTGCCTTCGACAGCTATCTCCTGGGCCACCCGGCCACCCTCGACGAGGGCGCGCGCCCGGCTGATGCCGACGTAACACCGTTTGTTCTGGACGATGCGATGCGGGCGAAGCTGGCCGATGCAGGCTATGGCGAAGACGAATGGCTTCTCGCCACCGATACCGCCGTCGTTGTTCCGGTTGGCAAGATTGTCGTGATGCAGGTTACCGCATCGGACGTGATCCATTCCTGGACCATTCCTTCGTTCGGCGTGAAGCAGGACGGCGTTCCTGGTCGTCTGGCCGAACTGTGGTTCGAAGCAGACAAGGAAGGCGTCTATTTCGGACAGTGCTCTGAGCTGTGCGGTAAAGACCATGCCTATATGCCAATCACTGTCAAAGTGGTCAGCGAAGAGGCATATGAACAGTGGCTGCAGGGCGCGCTTGAAGAATATGCAGGTCAGCCTGCTTCCTACCAAGTGGCCTCGAACTAAGCCCTTTGCGGCCTAGGTAAACACATGCGGGCTGCGCGGAAATCGCGCAGCTTTTGCCCCGAAAAGGACCGGATATGAGCGACGCAAGCTTCAATGCCAGCACCGTCTCTGCGCAGACCGGCGCGGACGAGGCCAGCTTTGGTGATTATTTCGCCCTGCTGAAGCCGCGCGTGATGTCGCTGGTCGTATTCACGGCTTTGGTCGGACTACTTGCGGCTCCTGTTCCGATACATCCGTTTGTTGGCTTCTGCGCCATCCTGTTCATCGCTATTGGTGGCGGTGCATCCGGCGCGCTGAACATGTGGTGGGACGCGGATATCGACCGCGTGATGAAGCGCACCAAAGGCCGTCCAATCCCCTCTGGCAAAGTTGAAGAAGGCGAGGCATTGGCGCTGGGTCTGGCTCTGTCTGGCCTGTCCGTGATTATGCTGGGTTTGGCAACCAACTGGTTTGCAGGGGCGTTTCTGGCCTTCACTATTTTCTTCTATGTTGTCGTCTACACGATGTGGCTGAAACGCTCGACGCCTCAGAACATCGTCATTGGTGGTGCCGCGGGGGCGTTCCCGCCGGTCATCGGATGGGTCGCGGCCACTGGCTCGATGACGCTCGAACCGTGGTTGATGTTTGCCCTGACATTCATGTGGACACCTCCGCATTTCTGGGCGTTGGCCTTGTTCATGCGCTCGGACTATGACGATGCCGGGGTGCCGATGTTGACCGTCACCCATGGTCGACGCGCGACGCGCTGGCATATTCTGGTTTATACCGCGTTGCTGGCGTTGCTGGCGGTGGGGACTGCGTTCTCGGATATCGGAGGCCCGATTTATCTAGTTGTTGCGCTGGTTCTGAATGGCTTGTTTCTGCGGGGGGCCTGGCAGATTTCTCGTCGAAACGAAGACGATTCGGAGGCCGACAACTTCAAGGTCGAACGCAGTTTCTTCAAACTGTCGCTGCTGTACCTGTTTCTGCATTTCGGCGCGATTCTCGTCGAGGCCCTGTTGAAACCTTACGGATTAGGAGGCTGGTCATGAGCCTGCGCAAAACTCACGAACTTCACCAAAGACGGTTCAGCCGCAATCTGGGCGTCGGCCTGACACTGGCCGCGTTCATCGTGATCATCTTCGGCCTGACAGTCGTCAAGGTCTCGAACACAGATTTTAGTCTGGCGACGCAGCAGGTGCAGAACTGATGAAGTTGACGGGGCCACAGAAAACGGTCGCGCAACTGGTCGGCGTCGTCGTCCTTATGGGCGGTTTGGCATGGGCAGCGGTGCCGTTTTATAATTGGTTCTGCCGGGTCACGGGGTATGGAGGGACCACGGGGGTTGCCGAGAAAGCCCCTGATGACATTCTCGACCAAGTTGTGACGGTCCGATTTGATGCCTCCAAGGCCAAGGGTATGCCGTGGGAATTCAAGCCCGCCGAACGCGAGATGAAAATACGTATCGGTGAGACAGGTCTGGCGTTCTACGAAGCGTACAATCCAACCGACAAGCCCGTCGCAGGGCAGGCGTCCTACAACGTGGCGCCCTATTCCGCCGGGGGGTATTTTCAGAAAATCGCCTGTTTCTGCTTCGATGAACAGGTGTTGGAGCCGGGTGAG
The DNA here is from genome assembly GCF_056537445.1 of Ruegeria sp. CF1. Classification (NCBI taxonomy): domain Bacteria; kingdom Pseudomonadati; phylum Pseudomonadota; class Alphaproteobacteria; order Rhodobacterales; family Roseobacteraceae; genus Ruegeria; species Ruegeria sp. CF1. The sequence continues at coordinate 188,062 of NZ_JBQFRN010000004.1, forward strand.
CGAGTCGAGATGCCCGTTACGTTCTTCGTCGATCCCGAACTGATCGAAGATCCCGAAGCAAAATATGTGCATACGATCACGCTGTCGTATACATTCTATGAGATTGATCTGCCCGAGGGCTATGCCGCCCTTGATGTGCAGGCTGAAACAAACAAGAACTAACGCCTGTAGGTGAGGGACGCTGATGGCACACGCAAAAGACCATGATTACCACATTCTGAACCCGTCAATCTGGCCACTGATCGGCGCGGTAAGCGGATTTGTGATGCTGTTCGGGGCCGTTCTTTGGATGCACGGGATCACCCCGTGGATCTTCTGGATGGGGCTGGTCGGGGTTCTTTATACCATGTTTGCATGGTGGTCCGAAGTCGTGGTTGAAAGCCGTCAGGGCGATCATACGCCGGTCGTGCGTATCGGCCTGCGCTATGGCTTTATCCTGTTCGTGATGTCCGAGGTGATGTTCTTCTTCGCCTGGTTCTGGTCGTTCTTCAAACATCGCATGTATCCGATGTACGACTATGCCGGTACTGAATACATCCAGCCGGATATCCACGCCGTTGATCCGTTCCACCTGCCACTGATCAACACTTTGGTCCTGTTGCTGTCAGGTTGTGCGATTACTTGGGCCCACCACGCGCTTGTTCATGACAATGACCGCAAGGCGCTGATCAATGGTCTGGCCATTGGTATCGTTCTGGGCATCGCCTTTACTGCGCTTCAGGCGTTTGAATACTATGAGTTATTGGCCCATGAGGGTTGGGAGTTCGGTGGCGATCAGTTCTATTCGAACTTCTTCATGGCAACCGGTTTCCACGGCGCGCATGTGATTATCGGCACCATCTTCCTGTCGGTCTGTCTGATCCGCGCCCTGAAGGGGGACTTTACGCCCGAGAAACACGTCGGTTTCGAGGCTGCCGCTTGGTACTGGCACTTCGTTGACGTCGTCTGGCTGTTCCTGTTTTTCGCCGTCTACATTTGGGGTCAGGCCCCGCTGATGTAACGCCACGCAGGTGATCCAATTGCAAAAGCCGCCCCACGGGGCGGCTTTTTCTCAATCAGGGGCGCAAGATTGCGCCCCATACAATTACATGGTTGCACTTCGGTTCACGTGCCCCTTAACAAGGCGCCGGTTCCCGCAACAAGGTCTGATCCCAATATGCGTCGCATTCTGTTTCTGCTGATCTTCGGCTTTGCCGGTCTGGGCCTGCTGCTGTCGCTGGGCATTTGGCAACTGCAGCGGCTGACCTGGAAACAGGAGGTGCTGGCCGAGATCGAAAGCCGCATCGCTGCCGATCCTGTCGCCTTGCCAGTGCAGGTGTCCGAAGATGCGGACAAATACCTGCCGGTGACGGTCACAGGCGAGATCGAACCGGGCGAGATCCACGTTTTGGTTTCGGTCAAGCAGGTGGGGCCGGGGTATCGGATCATCCAGTCCTTTACCACCGACGACCGGACTATTCTGGTGGATCGCGGCTTTGTGCCGACCACAGCCAAGCAGGCTGTTCGCCTGACTGGCCCGATGGAAATCACCGGCAACCTGCACTGGCCCGATGAAGTTGATGGCTACACGCCTGACGCAGATATTGACGGCAACATCTGGTTCGCCCGTGATGTGCCCAGTCTGGCCGCCGCGCTGGGGGCTGAGCCGGTGTTGCTGATTGCCCGCTCGGAAACCGATCCGAATGTAACGCCAATGCCGGTGGATACGGCGGGCATCCCCAACGATCATTTGCAATATGCAATCATCTGGTTTGGTCTTGCTCTGGTCTGGGCCGCAATGACCGGATACTTCCTGTGGCGCAGCCGTGCCAATTCCGAAAGTGACGCGACATGAAATACATCTCGACCCGCGGGCAGGCGCCCGAACTGACCTTTGAAGAGGCGATGCTGACCGGACTGGCCCGTGATGGTGGTCTGTACTTGCCCGCTGAAATTCCGGTGATGTCGCAGGACGAAATTGCTGCGTTGGCTGGCTTGTCCTACGAAGAAATCGCATTCCGCGTGATGTGGCCCTATGTGAGTGGCTCGTTCTCCGATGATGAGTTCAAAGATATCATAGCGCGCGCTTATGAGGGCTTCGGCCATGACGCCCGCGCGCCGTTGAAGCAGCTGAACGAGAACCATTTTCTGCTGGAGCTGTTTCACGGACCCACGCTGGCCTTCAAAGACTTTGCCATGCAGCTAATCGGCCAGCTGTTCCAGGTCGCGCTCAAACGGCGGGAAGATCGCGTTACCATTGTCGGCGCGACGAGCGGTGACACCGGTTCAGCCGCCATCGAAGCGTTCCGTGGGCTGGATGCGGTGGATGTGTTCATCCTGTTCCCACATGGCCGTGTTTCAGAAGTGCAGCGCCGTCAGATGACTACGCCTGCAGACAGTAATGTGCACGCTTTGGCGGTAGACGGCGATTTCGATGACTGTCAGGCAGCGCTCAAAGACATGTTCAACGACTTTGATTTCCGCGACGGTGTGAAACTTGCAGGCGTCAATTCGATCAACTTCGCCCGCGTGTTGGCACAGATCGTTTACTATTTCTCCGCCGCCGTCAGCCTCGGCGCGCCACATCGCAAGGTCAGCTTCACCGTGCCGACAGGGAATTTCGGCGATATCTTCGCAGGCTATCTGGCCAAACGCATGGGGCTGCCCATCGATCGTCTGGTGGTGGCGACCAACCAGAACGATATTCTGCATCGCTGTCTCTCCGGCGAGGGATATTTCAAGGGCGATACAATCCCCTCAATCAGCCCTTCAATGGATATTCAGGTTAGCTCGAACTTTGAGCGCGCACTGTACTACGCCTATGGCGAAGATGGCGGCGCAGTCGCTCAGTTGATGGACGAACTCAAGAGCGGAGGTTTCAATGTCAGCCAAGGCGCGATGGAGGCTCTGCGAGAAAGCTTTGACTCGGGCCGCGTTTCTGAGGACGAGACGCTTGAGACGATCAGGCGCACGATGGTCCACAGCGCCGAGTTGGTTTGTCCGCACACCGCCGTTGGGATCAAAGTGGCTGAAGACCACCGCGCTGCCGATGTGCCCATGATCACGCTCGCAACCGCGCATCCTGCGAAGTTCCCGGCGGCGGTCGAGAAGGCAAGCGGCGAACATCCGCCTCTTCCATCCCGCATGTCTGATCTGTATGAACGTCCGGAACGGGTGACCCGCGTTGCGAACGATCTGGGTGCCCTTGAGGATCATATCAGAAGGCATATTGCTGAGTGACAGTCAGACAGGACCAACTGAAGAACGGATTTCGTGTCGTCAGTGAACATATGCCGGGGCTGCAATCTGCGGCCATCGGCATCTGGGTAACCGCCGGTGGGCGGCACGAGCGGATCGAGCAGAACGGTATCGCGCATTTCCTTGAGCATATGGCGTTCAAGGGAACCCAGCGGCGTTCTGCGCTGCAAATTGCCGAAGCGATCGAGGATGTGGGCGGGTACATCAACGCCTATACCTCGCGCGAAGTTACGGCCTATTATGCACGCGTATTGAAGGACGATGTGGCGCTGGCCATGGATGTCATCGGCGACATCGTCCTGAACCCGGTGTTCGACCCGCGCGAGATCGAGGTCGAGCGCGGCGTGATCCTGCAGGAAATCGGTCAGGCCTATGACACACCTGACGATGTGATCTTTGACTGGCTGCAAGAGCAGAGCTATCACGACCAGCCCCTTGGCCGCACCATTCTGGGCCCGACCGAGCGCGTCAGTGCGTTTTCCCGCGAGGACTTGTCTGGTTTCGTGGCCGAACACTACGGGCCGGAACAGATGATCCTGTCTGCAGCTGGAGCTGTGGACCACGATGCGCTGATGAAACTGGCCGAAGAGATGTTCGGCCACCTGCAGCCGCGCAAGGGTCTGATCCCCGACGCTGCGCGGTTCACTGGTGGTGAGGCGCGGCAGGAGAAAGAACTGGAGCAGGCGCATTTCGCGCTGGCGCTGGAAAGTCCGGGCTATCGCGATGATGCGATCTATACGGCCCAGATTTACTCGACCGCTCTGGGTGGAGGCATGTCCTCGCGCCTGTTTCAGGAAGTGCGCGAAACTCGCGGGCTTTGTTATACGATCTTTGCTCAGACCGGTGCTTATGCGGATACCGGTACGACAACGATTTACGCAGGCACCTCGGCCGATCAGGTGGGCGAATTGGCGACGATTACCATCGACGAGATGAAGCGCGCTGCCGAAGACATGAGCGCAGAAGAGGTTGCCCGCGCGCGGGCCCAGATGAAGGCCGGGATGCTGATGGGGCTGGAAAGCCCGTCGAACCGGGCCGAACGTCTGGCGCGGCTGGTGCAGATCTGGGGACGTGTGCCCTCGCTTGAGGACACCGTGGCCAAGATCGATGCGGTCAGCACTGAGGACGTGCGTGCCTTTGCCGAAGACATGGCAGTCAAAGCCCCTGCAGCGCTGGCGCTGTATGGGCCGGTCTCGGGCGCACCGACGCTGGTGGATCTGCAGGAGAGGCGTGCGGCGTGATGCTGTTAGGCAGACGCAAGCTGAAACTCGAAACCGAGCGCTTGACGCTGCGCCCGCCCATGCATTCCGACTTCAACGACTGGACCGCCTTGCGGCGTGCTTCAAAGGACTATCTGGTGCCGTGGGAGCCGGTTTGGGCCAAGGACCATCTGAGCCGAAAGTCGTTTACCAACCGGGTCTATTGGGCCCAGCGCTCAGTCGCGGGTGGTACGGCGATACCTCTGTTCCTGTTTCGTCGCACAGACAATATTCTGCTGGGGGCGATCACGTTGGACAATGTTCGCCGTGGTCCGGCGCAGGCTGGCACCTTAGGCTATTGGACCGGGCAGGCCTTTGCGCGTCAGGGGTTCATGCGCGAAGCAATTGGCGCCGTTGTTCATCACGCCTTCACCCGTCTGGATTTAAGCCGGATCGAGGCCGCGTGTTTGCCTGAGAACAAGGCCTCTCGCGGTCTGCTGGAAAGCTCAGGCTTCAAATACGAAGGCGTGGCGCAGTCTTATCTGCAGATCAATGGGCGCTGGCGAACACATGTTCTGTATGCCAGCTTAAGGTCCGATCGTCGGGGCAAGACTGAGGCAGGCTAGAGGGCACTGCCGCCAGGCATGGCAAGCCTCCTGTCCTGGAGATATCCGTGGCCAGATCAACAAGGGCATGACTTGTTGGCCCATTGCGCTACACTTGCCCTATGTGGCGGTTTGTTGCGGGACTGATGATGATTGCAGGCGGGGCTGTGGCGCAGGAGCGGCGGCCTAGTCACTGCATCGCCATCGCAGATGCGGCACCGGGGATTGAATATCTTCACAAAGCGGCGTGGCAGGATCCCGTGCCCGAGTTTTCGGTTCGTATCAGCTATGTCGCGCATGCATCGTTTCTGATCCAGACACAGGGCGGGCTGAACGCGGTGACCGATTTCACCGGTTTTATCGGCGGCGCTGCGCTAATTCCTGACGTGGTCACAATGAACCATGCGCACAGCACCCACTGGACTGCCCATCCCGATCCGGCCATCCCGTATGTCTTGCCGGGTTGGGGAGAGTTCGGCGAAGGCATCGAGCACCATCTTGATCTGGGTGAGATGCTGATTCGCAATGTGTCGACCGATATCCGTTCGGCCTATGGCGGTATTGAAGATCGCGGAAACTCGATCTTTGTGTTCGAGGTCGAAGGGTTGTGCATCGGCCATCTGGGGCATCTGCATCACATTCCGTCGGATGAACAATTCGCTGCACTGGGTCGGCTGGATGTGGTCATGGCGGCGGTGGACGGAGGCACCACGATGCCCTTGCCCGAGATGGTTCAGGTTCTGAAACGCCTCAAAAGCTCGGTCATTATCCCGATGCATTGGTTCTCGGACTTTTCGCTTGAGCGGTTTTTGGTGGATATTCGGGATGAATTCCCGGTTGAACGGGATGGGGTGTCCGAGATTGTCGTCTCGTTGCGCACGTTGCCCGACAGGCCGACGGTTGTGGTGCTGGAGCCTCAGTACCTGATAGAGCTGGAATAGGGCTTGTCGCGGCCCGTGGCCTTTGGCAGGGAAGAGCCATGAAACTGAACCCTGCAGACAGCCGCCTTGCCGAAGCAATCAGAGCCCGATTGGGTGCTGACGTTTTGCGCCCGATTGCAGATCGTTACCTTGAAGAGCCGCGTCAGCGGTTTGTCGGGCAGCCCGGTTTGCTTGCCTTGCCGCGCACCGTGGAAGATGTGTCGGCTCTGGTGCAATTGGCCGCAGACGCTCGGGTGCCTGTTGTCCCTTATGGCGGCGGCACCGGTCTGGTAGGAGGGCAGGTTGTTCCGGATGGTCCTGTCCCTTTGATCGTTTCCCTGGAACGGATGACGGCGATACGGGCGACTTACCCCACCGAGAACATACTTGTGGCCGAGGCCGGTGCCATTCTGGCCGACGTCCAGACTGCCGCTGAAGACGCGGACCGTCTATTTCCCCTGTCGCTGGCTGCGCAGGGTTCTTGCCGGATTGGCGGCAATCTGGCCACTAATGCGGGTGGCGTGAATGTGCTGCGCTATGGCAATGCACGCGATCTGTGCCTGGGGCTTGAAGTGGTATTGCCCAGTGGTGAGATATGGCACGGGCTTAGCCGGTTGCGTAAGGACAACACCGGTTATGACCTGCGTAACCTGATGATCGGGTCCGAAGGGACACTTGGCATCATTACGGCGGCGGCGTTGAAGCTGTTCCCGCGACCCAAGGGCGTTGGAACCGCAATGTTTCAGGTCTCCTCACCCGAGGCTGCCATTGATCTGTTGTCAGTGGCGCGGGATCAAGTGGGGGAAGCGGTCAGTACGTTTGAGTTGATCCATGGGCAGGGCCTCGAATTCCTGACCGAGGTTTTGCCCGACGTGCGGCAACCCTTTGCGGCAACACCTGAATGGAGTGTGTTGATCGAGCTGGGCCTGTCTGTCGGCCAAGACCCTTCGGACATGCTTGAGGCGATTTATGTCGCCGCTGATGAGCGCGATCTGGTCCGCGATGCGGTTATCGCGCAGAGCGAAGCACAGCGGTCCGAACTCTGGGCCGTGCGCGAGCGCATCCCCGAGGCCAACCGGCTGATCGGATCAGTTTCCAGCCATGATATCTCGGTCCCGATTTCCCGCATTCCAGAGTTCATTCGGCGCGGCGCGGATGTGGTGGCCGGGCAGGGGCCGTTTCGCGTGAACTGCTTTGGACATCTGGGCGACGGTAATCTGCATTATAACGTGTTTCCACCCGCCGGGCAGGACAAGTCAGAGTTTGTTGCGCAGCGGGGCGCGGTCAAACGCGCGGTACATGATCTGGTTCATGAATTTGGTGGATCGGTCAGTGCCGAACACGGTGTCGGTCGGCTCAAGACAGATGATCTGGAACGCTATGGCGATCCGGTCAAGATGCAGGCCATGAGGGCGATCAAAGCAGCGCTTGATCCTCAAGGGATTATGAACCCCGGGGCGGTTCTGGCCTAATAGACGCGCCCCGGACGTATACCGGGGCGCTGCGGTTCTTTACGAAGCGGGCAGAATGACCTTGTCGATCACATGGATCACGCCGTTCTCGGCTTCGATATCGGCTTGCACAACGTTGGCATCATTCACCATGACGCCATTGTCGAGATCGATGGTGATATCTCCGCCCTGCACGGTGGCGGCGGTCATGTCATCGGACAGATCACCCGACATCACTTTGCCCGGGACAACGTGATAGGTCAGCACTGCGACCAACTGGTCCTTGTTTTCGGGCTTCAGCAGATTTTCGACCGTGCCCTCGGGCAGCGCTGCAAAAGCCTCATCCGTTGGGGCGAAAACGGTGAACGGCCCTTCGCCTTTCAGCGTTTCAACCAGTTCGGCGGCCTGAACGGCAGCGACGAGCGTTTCAAAACTGCCCGCGCCCACCGCAGTATCGACGATATCCTTGGCGTGCCCATCTGCCAAAGCAGAGGTGGTCAACAGAAGACTGGCAACTCCAGCAACAGCGAATTTGCGCAACATGACATGATTTCCCTTGTTGAGAATGCCCTAGGTGGCATCATTCGGGGTACGCAGTCAGGTCGCGACAAGATCACAGAATCCAGAGGCAACTGTTTCTTGAATGTGACCCCAATCGCGCTAAGCCTGCGGCGCACGCGATTTCCAGTCACGAGTTTGTGAAGTTTGTGGAGATCAGAGCCCTTCGAACTCGCACAGAACGTGCACGTCCATGCCCAAATCTTCCAGCGCTTTGCGACCACCCAATTCGGGCAGATCGATGATGAACGCGCATGAGATGATCTCGCCGCCCAGCCGTTCGATCAGCTTGATCCCCGCGGCGGCGGTGCCTCCGGTAGCCAGAAGATCATCAACGACCAGGATCTTCTCACCCGGCTGGATGGCGTCATCGTGAATTTCGACTATCGCCTCTCCATATTCCAGCTTGTAGTCTTGGCTGATCGTGGTGCCGGGCAGTTTGCCCTTTTTGCGGATCGGCACGAATCCAACGCTCAGCTGGTGGGCAATCGCACCGCCCAGAATAAAGCCGCGCGCCTCAAGGCCCACAACTTTGTCGATTCGCTCACCGGCGTAAGGGTGCAACATCTGGTCGATTGCCATGCGGAACCCACGCGGGTCGGCAAACAGGGTGGTGACATCGCGGAACATGATCCCTTCATGCGGGAAATCGACGATGGTCCGAATGTAATCCTTGACCGTTTTGTTTCTGGACATGGGCCACCCCTTTGGCATCAAACACGCGCGGGGTATTTCGCCCATAAGGTGCGGTCATGCAAGAGAACTCTGGCCCCTGCGGCTACTTGCTGCGGCCGCGCATGGCGTTAGGCAGGCCGTAGTAGCGATACAGCGCGTTCGGAAGCCAGGACAGGTGCGGCTTGCGCCAGTTGCGTTGATCCCGAAGAAGAATGGCTTGCGCGACATGAAGGTTCATTGCTTTAATCTCACTTTTGCTGTTATGTGCGCGATATCTACTTTATATTCTATGTATATACAATGCATCGCGCTTAGAATCAAGGGCAGGACGGGGACTGGACGTGTGACCAAGAAAGATGGAAAGAAATCTACCAAGAAAAACAGTCAGTTGGTTTTGCGTCTCGACAAGGATGAGCGCGATGCATTCGTCGAGTTGTGCAGGGATCTGGACACCTCCGCCGCCCGCGAAATTCGCCGGTTTATCCGGGGGTTCATGAAGGAAAACGCTGAAAACTGAAATCACGCCGGGCGGCGCAGAACCGCTGTGGCGATGCCCATTCCGATCAGGGTCAACCCTCCGAACCGGGTCATGGTCGTGATGACATTCGCGCGTCCGATCATCCGGCGCAGCTTGTCCGCCAGCAGCGCATAGGCCAGCGCGTTCAGCCCCGCGAGACCCACAAATGTTGCGATCAGGATCGCGAATTGCGGACCCAAAGGCTCGGCTGGACGCAAGAATTGCGGTACGAAAGCGATGAAGAAGGCAATGGACTTCGGGTTCAGCGCGGTGACTGCAGCGGCATGGCCAAAAACACTGCGGGCGGTCACGTCACGTTCGGTTTCAATTGCTTGCAGCCCGCCCGACGGCGCGCTGCGCAGGAGTTTGACACCAAGCCAGACAAGATAGGCTGCCCCAACCCATTTCAGCACGGCAAACAGTGTGGCAGAGGCCAGCACCAGCGCCCCCAGCCCCAGCAGCGACGCGGTCATCGCCACCAAATCCCCCAATGCGACCCCAGTGGCCGAGGCAACCGCCACACTGCGTCCTTTCGACAGCGCATAGCTAAGCACCAGCAACACGGTCGGGCCTGGGATCAGCAGCAGCGCGGTCGAAGCGGCCACAAAGGCCAGCCAGATTTCAATGGACATGGAGTATCCTATTAGAGTGTTTCCCATAGCAAGCCTTGGCACGACGTATTGGTCAAGGCTTTGCGGGCACATTCTCGTGGTGAAACACCGTCTCCAACGGGTTGGCGTTCGGATTTGCGAAGCCGGGGTCGCCTAAATACCAAGGACATGGGGCAGGGAATTCAAGCGTGCAATGCGGTCTGGGATTGCCGCAACAGGTTTAAGATTGGATGAAGCTTGGCTTATGCATCTTGAAACGCCTCCAATGTACCCCACTCTCGCAATGCGACCCAAAGGAGGGAGCCATGGTTCAAACCCAACACGCTGAGGCCGATACCGGCCGCGCCAGATCCGGTGTCGAGCGCCTCAAAAGCATCTTGGTAGGACTGCTGTTGGCCGCGGCGATCTTGTATGCGGGCGTCCTCGGATACATGTTTTTCAACCAGCAATCTCTGCTGTACAAACCCGAAGGTACGTTACCGGATCCGGCTTCGGTGGGGTTGGCGGATGTTGATGCGCTATCGCTGACAATGGCTGATGGTACTGCCCTGACGGTCTGGGCAGCACCCGCTGCAATCCCGGATGCACCGACCGTCCTATTCTTCCACGGCCAAAGCGGCAATCTGGGGGACCGTGCTGAACGGCTGCGCGAAATCCTAAACTCGGGCTATGGGCTGCTTGCCCCCAGCTATCGCGGCTTTCCGGGCAGCGAAGGCGAGCCCTCGGAACTGGCGCTGATCTCTGATGGAGTTCAGCTCTATGACAGGCTGGCGGGTCAGGGCAAAGCTGTGGTGCTGCACGGTCAGAGCCTCGGCACCGGCATTGCCGCCGCTGTGGCTGCCGAGCGTCCCGATGCAGAACTTCTGGTGCTTGAGGCCCCGTTCACTGCAACCGTTGATGTCGCGGCGGAACGCTATCCTTTCCTGCCGGTCTCAGCCTTGATGAGGGATCAGTTCGCCACACGTGATCTTATCGAACAGATCTCGGTGCCGACGTTGATTTTTCACGGCACCGAGGATGAAACTATTCCACTGCATCACGGAAAAGCTCTGGCCGAGATGTCCGATACCGCGCAGATTTACGTGATCCCCGACGGCACCCACAACGATTTGTGGTCGCGTGGCCTATGGGACGAGGTGCAAAAGAAACTGTCGCAGTACTGAGTTTATAACACCCGCCCAGCCACAGCATCCAGCTTGGCCAACAATTCCGGATCGCGCTTTTCAGGCGCGGTCAGGATGGCATACTCCAGCGCCCGGTCGCAGCCATGCGGGCAGGGCGCACGGTCGGTCCCCAGCATAGCGGGCAGACCTTTGACCAATGCCCGGCCTTTTTCCGCATTGCCGGTCAGCGTGGCGATGATGGCGGCCACGTCGACTTCACCGTGATCAGGGTGCCAGCTGTCATAGTCGGTGACCATGGCAATTGAGGCATAACAAAGCTCGGCCTCGCGTGCGAGTTTCGCTTCGGGCATGTTGGTCATGCCGATCACGTCGCACCCCCATTGTTCGCGATATAATTTGGATTCCGCCAATGACGAGAATTGCGGTCCTTCCATCGCCAGATAGGTTCCACCTCGGTGGATGGTGATGCCAGCCGTCTTGCCAGCAGTCTCGCAAGCGTCCGACAGGCGCGGGCAGGTCGGATGCGCAACACTGACATGGGCGACGCAGCCAGTCCCGAAAAAGCTCTTTTCACGGGCAAATGTTCGATCGATGAACTGATCCACGATCACGAAATCACCCGGCGCCATATGTTCGCGGAACGACCCGCAGGCCGAGACCGAGATCACATCCGTTACGCCAAGCCGTTTCAACGCGTCGATATTGGCGCGATAGGGCACCTCGGTCGGCGAGTGCACATGTCCGCGACCGTGACGCGGCAAGAAGGCCATTTCGACCCCATCCAGCGACCCGGTCAGGATCTGATCCGACGGATCGCCCCATGGCGTTTCTACTGTGACCCACTCGGCATTCTCCAGACCATCGATGTCATAAATGCCCGATCCTCCAATGACGGCGATTTTTGTTTGGGTCACGAGTGCTCTCCGTTGAAAATTCCTGCTGTGTGAGTTCTGCGGGCCACAGCACCTTTTGACAAGTGGGTTCAACGGTTTGTGTGCGCTTGGGTCAAGCTATGCGCAGGGCGCATATCAGGGTCCCGCCTGGCGCGGTATCTCGAGACCGGTTTGACCGCTAGAAGGCCCCTTTCGCGCGAACAATACCGACCAACAGGACCGATCCATGCCCCGAGCCATGCTGGCAAGCTTTGCCAATCGTATAGCCAAACCCGATTTGCGCTGGGTCCCGGATGAGGGATTGACCTTTTCCCGCCTGCGGATCGAACTGCTGTCCGGTCTCACCGTCGCCTTGGCGCTGGTCCCCGAAGCCGTGGCCTTTGCCTTTGTCGCCGGGGTGCACCCTCTGGTCGGGCTTTACGCGGCGTTTCTGGTCGGTCTGATCACTGCGTTGATCGGTGGTCGCCCCGGCATGATCTCGGGCGCGACCGGGGCGCTTGCGGTTGTCATGGTCGCACTGGTCGCACAACACGGGGTCGAATACCTGTTCGCAACGGTGGTGCTGATGGGGATTATGCAGATCATCGCAGGTGCGATGCATTGGGGCCGGTTCATCCGACTTGTGCCGCATCCGGTGATGCTGGGCTTTGTGAACGGCCTGGCGATTGTGATCTTTCTGGCGCAGCTGGGGCAATTCAAAGTGCCCGGAACCATGGAAAATACCGGCCACGGCATGGGCGGTGGCGAGTGGCTTTCAGGCCTACAGCTCTACACAATGCTGGGTCTGGTTGCTCTGACCATGGCTGTGATCTGGATCATGCCCCGCATCACCCGCGTCATCCCAGCGCCTCTGGCCGGGATTTTTGTTGTCGCTGCTTTGGTCATTGGCATTGGGCTGGACGTCCCGCGTGTCGGTGATCTGGCTTCGATCGAAGGCGGCCTGCCCAGCTTCCATATACCTATGGTGCCGCTGAACTGGGAGACCTTTGAAATCATCCTGCCCTATGCCCTGATCCTTGCCGCAATCGGTCTGATTGAATCCCTGCTGACGCTGAACCTTGTGGGTGAGATTACCGGCAAGCGCGGTGGTGCCTCGCAGGAATGTATCGCGCAAGGCACAGCGAACGTGGTCACTGGCTTCTTCGGCGGTATGGGCGGTTGTGCGATGATCGGTCAGTCGATGATCAACGTGAAGTCAGGCGGGCGCACGCGTATCGCAGGTATCGCTGCAGCGCTGTTTCTGTTGCTCTTCATCCTAGTGGGTTCGCCTCTGATCGAGCAGATTCCACTGGCCGCACTTGTCGGTGTGATGTTCATGGTGGTGATCGGAACCTTCGCCTGGAATTCGCTGAAGATCATGCGCAAAGTGCCTTTGATGGATGCGTTCGTGATCGTACTGGTGACAGTCGTCACCGTGATGGAAGACCTTGCGGTGGCTGTTGTGGTCGGTGTGATTGTCTCTGCCCTGGCTTATGCATGGAATAACGCCAAACGCATCCACGCGGTTACGCGCGACTCGGAAACGGAAGAAGGGGCGAAGGTCTATGAAATTCAGGGCCCGCTGTTCTTTGGTTCGTCCGAGGGCTTCGTGGAGCTGTTCGACGTAAGAAACGACCCCGAGACCGTCATCATCGACTTTGCAGCCAGCCGTGTGGTGGACCAATCCGCGCTGCAGGCTATCGAAAACATCGCCGCCAAATACGAAGCGGCTGGCAAACGCGTCATGCTGCGGCACCTGAGCCGTGACTGTCATACACTGCTGAACAAGGCCGGCCATCTGATGGTCGACAGCGATGATGACCCGGATTACGAACTGGCTGTGGATTATTCGGTCCGCACCGGTATTCTGGGCGGGCACTGAATACGCGAAAGGGCGGCCGGATTGGCCGCCTTATATCTCGGAAGCAATGCGCTCCAACGCATCGATATTGCCTGAAAGCAAGGCATCTTCGGCCCGAGTGATGGTTTCTGCGGGCCAATCCCACCATCGCAAGTCTTGCAGCCTTTCAATCACATCGCGATCAAAACGATAGCGCCGGACTTTTGCCGGATTGCCGGTAACGACTGCATAGGGTGGAACCTGACCCCGCACGACCGAGCCTGCGCCAACAATCGCGCCATTTCCGATCTGCGCTCCGGGTAAAATCAAAGCTCCGTAACCGATCCAGACATCGTGCCCGATAACGGTATCACGTGTATCAGGCTGGTAGCCTGACATGCGATCCGGATCGAAGATTGGAAATGGAAAGCAGGTCAAGCCATCGGTCGCGTGATTTGCGGAGGCAGTGATAAACCTTACTCCATGAGCGATTTGGCAGAACTTGCCCAGCATCAGCTTTTCTTCTGAAAAGGGAAACAGATACGGTGCAAGCCGCTGCGCCCAGTCCTTCGGTGCATCGAAATCCGACGCATAAGTGTAAGCTCCTGCCTCAAAGCGGGGATGATCGATGGCCTGAGACAGAAACACTGTTCCGTTGTGGCTAGAGCCGTCGGGCAGAACAATCGGATATCTGCGTGTAGGATCAGGCAGTGGCATTAGTCATCCGGGCGTGAAAGGCTGAACAATTCTGTCACCACAGAATAGTCCCGATAACCCAACCGCGCGAGCGGGTTGAATGAGGTCACGTCAAGTTTGCCGTCACGGATGTGGTCATCGTGCAGGTGCACACCAGTGACCTCTCCGAACACCACCCGATTGGACTCACCCGGCAGAGTTACGATCTGAGTAAGTTTGCATTCCAGCGCTGCGGGCGCTCCCTCGACCCGAGAGCAATTTATGGTTTCGCATTCAACTGGTGTCAGCCCAGCATGAGCGAACTCGTCGACGTGCTTTTCCAAACCCTCTGAGCTGGCATTCATTGCGTCGCGATGCGCATGGGCCACCACGTTGACGCAGAATACCTTCGTGGCCTCGATGTTGGCGATGCTGTCCTTGCCGCCATCCTGATCGTGTTTGGAGCCGGTTGAGGCGAACATCACCTGAGGCGGTGTATAAGCGACACCATTGAAGAAGGAATACGGGGCCAGGTTGTTGATCCCGTCAGCATCGCGCGTCGAAATCCAGCCGATCGGGCGTGGGGTTATGATGGCGTTGAAGGGGTTGTGTGGCAGGCCGTGGCCGTCTTCGGGGCGATAGAACATATGGACTCCAAGCGTTTGCCCAAGGCCTATCGAAGTGCTAGGGCGATTTCCAGCAAGGATAAGAGGGCGCGCGTGCAGCAATTCAAGATCAGGCCGGAAGAGCCGGAAGACTGGTGGGAGGTCGAAGCGCTCTATGACCTGTGCTTTGCTCCGGGGCGCGAGGCGTTGTCGTCTTATCGTCTGCGTGATGACGTGCCGCCTGTCGCTGGCCTGTCGCAGGTCGCGCGCGATGGGCAGGGCATTCTGGCTGGTGCAATCCGGTTCTGGCCCGTGCATGTGGGTGAACATGACGCGCTGCTGCTAGGTCCAGTGGCGGTCCACCCGACCCATCAAGGCGAAGGGTTGGGCGGATATCTGATCCATCAGGGGGTAGAGGCCGGGCGCGCCAAAGGGTGGGATCGCGTCATGCTTGTGGGCGATGCGCCCTATTATGCCCGGTTCGGGTTCACCCCGCTGACGGGTGTCGAAATGCCCCCGCCCACCAACCCTGATCGCATACTGGGTTTGGAACTGACCCCCGGAGTTTGGTCCGGAATTCAGGGACTTGTTAGTCGCTGGACCCGTTGACCCATTGAAAACCCGCTGCAAAGTCCCGATGTTTTCAGGACAGGAGGGCACAGATGCAGGACGTGGTTCTTGTCGAAAAACTCGATCCCGAGGCCGAGCTTGATCGGCTTGCGCAGCTGTATGGTGCGGCAGGTGGCGTAGGAGTGAATCTGCTGAACAAGCTTGGTGGTTCGGCGGAATCCTTATTGGATCAGTTGCCTAAACCGGTGCGAGAAGGTCTGACCGAAGCAACCGAACAGGCGCTTTGGCTTGCCATGCATGCGGCCGAAGGCTCTCGGCGTGCCGTGCCGGACCAGAAACCATGGGTCAACACAGTCTTGACTACTGCCATGGGCGCAGCCGGAGGTCTGGGTGGAGTGTCCACAGCACTTGTCGAGCTGCCCGCGACAACCGCCATGATGCTGCGCGCGATCCAAGGCGCAGCGATGCGGGAAGGGTTTGATCCGACCGCCGAGAACGTGAAATTCGACTCGATCCGAGTGTTGTCAGCCGCAGGTCCTTTGGCCGAGGATGACGGGGCTGATCTGGGCTTTTTCTCAATGCGCATGACCCTGACCGGACCGACCATGCAACGCCTCATTGCGATGGTGGCGCCGCGCCTGTCCGTAGTGCTGGGCCAGAAGCTGGCGGCGCAGTCTGTACCGTTGCTTGGGGCGCTTGCCGGGGGCGGTACAAATTTTGTCTATACTCGCTACTACCAGCAGATCGCGCATGTGCATTTTGGGCTGCGTCGATTGGCGATTGATGCCGACATCCCTCATGACGAGCTGGTGCGGCGCTTGTCGGGGCGGATGGCTCTTAATAAGGGCGCTTTCCCGTAAAGCTTGGCAGACTTTGCCGGATATGATAAATATCACTTTATAAACCGCAACATAAGCGGAGCGAGCAGTGGATATGAACCGTGTTTGACGGGCGCAGTAGTGGTGCGATTGCCGGGCTTTCGGCAGAAAACCTCTCCCTTTCCGGGGCGCTGCCTGTTTATGCTCAATCCGCTGCGCTTTGCTATCGAACCAATGATGACCTGCCAGAGATTTTGTTGATCACAACGCGCAGGGCGCGGCGCTGGATCATCCCGAAGGGGTGGTTGATCAACGGGCTGACCCCGTCTGAAACAGCCGCCCGCGAGGCCTGGGAAGAGGCTGGTGTTTTGGGGCAGTGCGGAAGCGAAAGCCTTGGTCGGTTTGCCTATATCAAGAACCGGCCTGGCAAGCCATCGGCGCTGTGTCTAGTTGATGTGTTTCCGCTGCATGTGCAGCGATCCGAGGCGCATTTTCCCGAAGCGGGTGAGCGCAGGCGCAAATGGGTTTCGCCCAAAAAGGCGTCATCGAAAGTGGCGTCGCCTGATCTCGCCGCGCTTTTGGGTGGATTCGGGCTGCACCGGCAGTAGCGCGACAAGATCAAGACTTGATATTGCCATGTTGGTCGGTATCTATTCGCCAACCGGATTTTGGATGTGATATGATTCAATACGCATTGAAATGCAGCAATGACCACAGCTTTGACAGTTGGTTTCAATCCGCAGCCGGCTTTGACAAACTGTCAGCGGCCGGGTTGGTAACCTGCGCGGTCTGCGGCTGCGACAAGGTGGAAAAGGCGGTGATGACACCGCGTGTCCGGCCTGCGCGCAAGGCGGTGACCGAGGTTGCACCAGAGCAGCCTTCTGCGGATGAGATCAGCATGGCAACACCTTCGCCCGAGATCGCTGAGGTCCTCAGCGAACTGCGTCGAAAGGTCGAGGAAAACTCGGACTATGTGGGCAAGGATTTCGCCAAAGAAGCCCGCAAAATCCATCTGGGGGATGCGCCCGAGCGCGCGATCTATGGTGAGGCCAAGCCCGAAGAGGCGCAATCGCTGATTGAAGACGGCGTGCCGGTCGCACCGTTGCCGTTTGTTCCTAGCCGGAAGACCAACTGACCCATGCACATCGTTATTACGGGCACGAACCGAGGGATCGGGAAATCCATTGCGGATCAGTATCGTGCAGAAGGTCATGAAGTGACCGGAACTGCTCGGGACGGTAGCGCAGATATCGTGCTGGATGTCACGGACCCAGAACAGCACGCTGCAATGGCCGAGCAACTGCGAGGCCGCCAGATTGACCTGCTGATCTGCAATGCGGGCGTTTATCTGGACAAAGGACACGACATTAGTGGCTATCCCGCCGAGATGTGGGCGCAAAGCTTCGCCGCCAACGTGACAGGCGTGTTTCTTACCATCCAGTCCTTGTTGCCGAACCTGTGTACCGCGCGGGGGCGGATCGCCATCGTTTCGTCTCAGATGGCGTCACATACGCGCGCGCCGGGTGGCAGCTATATCTACCGTGCGTCAAAGGCGGCGGCGCTGAATTTGGGCCGCAACCTAGCGACTGACCTACAGGCGGATGGCATTGCGGTGGGAATCTACCATCCGGGCTGGGTGCAGACGGACATGGGCGGATCTGCAGCAGAGATCACGGTCGATCAGGCGGCAAACGGCTTGATCGAGCGATTTGCGGCTCTCTCGCTCGATACTACCGGTTGTTTTGAAACCTGGGATGGTCGGGCGCACCCTTACTGAGAGTTCAGGGCCGCCTTGGGGATTTCGTAGACTTCACCGGGATCAATGAAGATCACCATGATATCACCGCGTGTCTCATAGGTCAGTTTCGATGTCGAACTGCTGGAATCCGGCACGCCTTTGGTGAAGTAAATCCGCCGGACCTCGCCAGTGTTCAACTGAACCGCCAACGTCGCCGTTCCATCTTCGCGCTTCCGCAACTCGGCTGGACAACTGGCCAGTGTATCACCCGCTAATGCAGCGCATGGAACGGTGCCTAATGAGTTCTCGCCATCCGTTCCCGATAGGGTGGCCACTTGGGCGTTTGCGGCAGTCGAAACCAGGCTTAGGGCAAGGGCAAAGCGGAACATTGAAATCCTCGTGGAATAAGACTTTGACCGAACGCTTACACCACGCACGACCAAAGTAAAGCACTGCGGTGCAGACTTTGCCCACTTGCCCTTGCGCCCCCCCTCGCATAAGAGGCACGGGATCAGAAATTCAAGGCGCGGAGACACTAGCCCCCATGCCCGTACTCGTGATGAAATTCGGCGGCACATCGGTCGCCAATCTGGACCGGATCCGCCGTGCTGCCAAACGGGTTGGTGTCGAGGTAGCCAAAGGCTATGACGTCATCGTCATCGTTTCGGCGATGTCCGGCAAGACCAACGAGCTGGTGGGCTGGGTCGATGAAATCTCTCCGCTCTATGACGCGCGCGAATATGATGCCGTTGTCTCCTCTGGTGAAAACGTTACAGCTGGCCTGATGGCGCTGACCCTGCAGGAAATGGACATCCCGGCGCGCAGCTGGCAGGGTTGGCAGGTGCCGCTGATCACCAACGGTGCTCATTCAGCGGCCCGGATCGAAGAAATCCCGCCCGAGAATATCAACCAGAAATTCGGCGAAGGGATGCGCGTTGCGGTGGTCGCGGGCTTCCAGGGCATCAGCCCCGAAGGTCGCATCACCACGCTGGGTCGGGGCGGTTCGGACACCACCGCCGTGGCTTTTGCTGCCGCTTTCGAAGCCGAGCGCTGCGACATCTATACGGATGTGGACGGTGTCTATACGACCGACCCGCGCATCTGTGAAAAGGCGCGCAAGCTGGACAAAATCTCGTTCGAGGAAATGCTCGAACTGGCCTCGCTGGGGGCCAAAGTGCTTCAAACCCGCTCGGTCGAGCTGGCGATGCGCTACAAGGTGAAACTGCGCGTTCTTTCAAGCTTTGAGGAACAATCCGACGAGGCCGGTACACTGGTCTGCGACGAGGAGGATATCATGGAATCCAATGTTGTGGCCGGTGTGGCCTATTCCCGCGACGAAGCCAAGATGACCGTCGTTTCGGTGGCGGACCGTCCCGGCATCGCCTCGATCATCTTTACCGCGCTCAGCGATGAAGGCGTCAATGTCGACATGATCGTCCAGAACATCTCGGACGAAGGGCGCACCGACATGACCTTCTCCTGTCCGACCAATCAGGTTTCTCGCGCCGAAAAGGCATTGCTGGCGATCAAGGATCAGGGTGAGCTGAACTACGCCGAACTGGTTGCGGATGAGGACGTTTGCAAGGTCTCAGTTGTCGGGATCGGTATGCGCTCGCAATCCGGTGTTGCGGCCAAGATGTTCAAGATTCTCTCGGATGAGGGGATTAACATCAAGGTCATTACAACCTCCGAGATTAAAATTTCCGTCCTGATCGACAGGAAATACATGGAACTTGCGGTTCAGGCACTGCATGATGCCTTTGAACTGGACAAGGCGGCCTGAGCTTTCAGCCAAGTGTCCTGTCTGAAACCGTAACGTGGGTGGGCCATGGCGGAAGGCACGGAAACAGAATCTCGCAAGCTGCTGGGACGGCTGCGCGAAGAAATGGCGAGCGAAGCCGCCGGTCAGGAACGTCTTGACCGGATCACGCACCTGATCGCCGACAGTACCGGTCGCGAAGTTTGCTCGATCTACCTGTTTCGGGATGAGGATACGCTTGAACTGTGCGCCACCGAAGGTCTGTCCCCAGAAGCGGTACACAAGACGCGGATGCGTATGGGCGAAGGGCTGGTCGGTCGCGTCGCCAAATCTGGCAAGGTGGTGAATACGGCGGACGCGCCCTCGGCCAAGGGCTTTCGGTACATGCCGGAAACCGGCGAGGAACGGTATTCGTCCTTTCTTGGTGTGCCGGTACAGCGTCTGGGTCAGAAACTGGGCGTGCTGGTGGTTCAGTCCCGGGACGCGCGCGAGTTTTCAGCGGATGAAGTTTATGCGCTGGAAGTTGTCGCGATGGTTCTGGCCGAAATGGCCGAACTGGGCGCGTTCGTCGGCGAAGGCGCGGCCTTGTCACCGCTGCACCAGCAATCGGTGCAACTTACCGGTGGCCCGGCGCAGGAGGGATCTGCTGAAGGCCATGTCTGGCTGCATGAACCTCGTGTTGTTGTCACCAATCCCATTGCCGAAGACCCGCATCGTGAGCGTGAGCGGCTGACCGAGGCCGTTGAAGAGCTACGCGTCGGCGTCGACAAGATGCTTGAGATTTCTCAGGGCGGCGACAAAGAGCAGTTGCAGGTTCTGGAAGCCTACCGGATGTTCGCCAACTCCAAGGGTTGGATGCGCCGGATGGAGGAGGACATCGCTCTTGGTCTCAGCGCAGAGGCGGCGGTCGAGAAAGAACAATCTCAGGCGCGGGCTCGCATGGGGCAGGTTACCGATCCGTATTTACGTGAACGGTTGGCCGATCTGGACGACCTCAGCAATCGGTTGCTGCGAATTTTGACTGGACAGGGTAACGGAAATGGGGCTGACCTGCCGCCCGATCCGATCCTAATTGCGCGAAATATCGGCCCCGGTGATCTGCTGGAATATGGCCGTTCTCTCAAAGGGATCGTGTTGGAAGAAGGCTCGGTCGGAAGCCATGCCACTATCGTGGCGCGCGCGTTGGCGATCCCACTGGTGGTGCATGTAGGCCGCATCACCACCGAAGCCCTGAACGGCGATCACATTCTGGTTGATGGCGATAGCGGTGTCGTTCATCTGCGCCCCGAAGACACCGTCGTTAGTGCGTTCCGTGACAAAATCGCGATGGAGGCCAAAGCGCAGGAGCGCTACGCCTCGATCCGTGAAACGCCCACCGTTACTCAGGATGGTGCGCGAATCAACATGGTGATGAATGCGGGCCTGATGGCCGATCTGCCCTCACTTAGCAATTCTGGTGCCGAGGGCGTGGGCCTGTTCCGCACCGAACTGCAGTTTCTGATCCGCAATCAGATGCCCAAGCGATCCGAGCTGGTGACGCAATACAAACGTGTCCTGGATGCTGCGGGAGAAAAGCGCGTGGTGTTCCGCACGCTCGATATCGGGTCAGATAAGGTTCTGCCTTATATGAAACATGTGGAAGAGCCGAACCCGGCGCTGGGCTGGCGGGCGATCCGCGTGGGTCTGGACAAGCGTGGCGTGATGCGGATGCAGTTGCAGGCGCTGATCCGCGCCGCCGATGGCCGCCCCCTGACGATCATGTTCCCGTTTGTCGCGCAGGCTGACGAATTCCGTGAGGCGCGCTGGGAGGTCAAGAAAACGATCGAGCGTGAACGGCGTCTGGGCCATGTTCTGCCTGAATCGCTCGAAGTGGGGGCGATGCTGGAAACGCCTTCACTTGCCTTTGCGCCGCAGAAGTTCTTTGACGAAGTCGGCTTTATCTCGATCGGTGGGAACGACCTGAAACAGTTTTTCTTCGCCGCCGACCGCGAAAATGAACTGGTTCGCCGTCGCTACGATACGCTGAATGTCAGCTTTCTGAGTTTCATTGAACGTATCGTTGAGAGATGCTCGATCTCGGACACACCGCTCAGCTTCTGTGGCGAAGATGCTGGTCGCCCGGTCGAGGCGCTGTGTCTCGCGGCCATGGGCATCCGTACCCTTTCGATGCGCCCGGCCTCAATCGGGCCGGTCAAAAGCCTGTTGTTGCGGTCGAACCTTCAGGATGTGCGTAAAATTATCGCCGATGCCCGCCATCGTGGAGAACAATCCGTGCGTCCGGCGGTGATGGACTGGCTGCGGACGCAGTCCTGACTGATCTTCCGCGATGCCAGCTGCAAATCCGCGCTTGATTTTTGCGCTCAGGTTTTCTATTCAGCCGATGAATGTTAGCGATAACATAGCTAATGACGCACATGCGTTTTAATCCCGGGCTGAAACCTCGCTTATGCTGGCGGGGAATTCGAAAGGAGCCTTGCAATGGTCTCACGCGTAATTCCGGTAGATCCGTTCGACCTGGTGTTGTTCGGCGCGACGGGCGATTTGGCGCAGCGTAAAATCCTGCCGGGCCTCTATCATCGCTTCGAAGTCGGCCAGATGCCTGAGGATGCGCGCATCATTGGAACCGCCCGATCCGACATGGACAGCGACGGGTTCCGTGAACAGCTGCGTGCGTCGATGCAAGAGTTTGCGCCGGGTTTCAAAAAGGATACGCTTGATCGCTTTCTGACCCGCGTCGAGTATGTTCCGGTAGATGCGCTTGGCGATGCGGGTTGGTCTGACCTTGCGAAAACGCTGCGACCGGATGTGGTACGCGCCTTCTATCTGTCAGTAGGCCCAAGCCTTTTCTCGGGCATCGCCCAACGTCTGAACGAGTACGGCCTGTCCACACCTGACAGTCGTATCGTGGTCGAGAAACCCTTTGGTCACGATCTGGCATCAGCCAAAGCGTTGAACGAAGGGCTGCGGGCCTGTTTTGAAGAACATCAGATTTACCGGATCGATCATTATCTGGGCAAGGAAACCGTGCAGAACCTGATGGCGCTGCGCTTTGCCAACTCGCTTTTCGAACCGCTTTGGAATGCCACCCACGTGGATAATGTTCAGATCACGGTGGCCGAGACCGTGGGTGTCGAGGGGCGCGGCGCCTATTACGATCAATCCGGCGCGATGCGCGACATGATCCAGAACCATCTGGTTCAATTGCTGTGCCTGACGGCGATGGAACCGCCTTCGAAATTCTCACCCAACGCGGTGCGCGATGAGAAAGTCAAAGTGATCGAAGCGCTGGAGCCGGTGGAACCCAAGGATATCGCTCGTGGTCAGTACCGCACCAAAAAAGGGGGCGATGGCTATCTGGATCACGTCGGCAACCCCGCCAGCCGTACCGAAAGCTTCATTGCGCTGAAGGCGCATATCGGCAACTGGCGCTGGGCCGGTGTCCCGTTTTATCTGCGGACCGGCAAGCGCCTGCGCGCACGTGAATCCGAGATTGCAGTGTTCTTCCGCGACCCGCCGCATACGATTTTTCCGAATGTCGGCCCATTGCATGGCAACGTGCTGGTGATCCGCCTGCAACCGGACGAAGGCATCACGCTCCGCACCACCATCAAGGAACCGGGGCAGGGCGGGTTCCGCCTGTCCGACGTTGCACTCGATATGAGTTTCGCTGATGCGCTGGGCGACGACGGCCAATCCCCGGATGCCTATGAACGCTTGATCATGGATGTCATCCGCGGCGACCAGACTTTGTTCATGCGCGGGGATGAAGCCGAGGCCGCATGGGCCTGGGTCGATCCCATCATTCACGGCTGGGAAGAGCGTGGAGATAAGCCCGCGAAATACGATCAGGGCAGTTCGGGGCCCGAAGAAGCATTGATGCTGATGCATCGCGATGGGCGCCGCTGGCGTCAGATCGGAGGGTAATCATGGTCAACACAGTTATATCCGACGTCACCAAACGCATCATCGACCGCAGCGCCGATCTGCGTGGTCCGCATCTTGAACGAATGGAGCAGGCCAAATCCAAGGGCCCTGCGCGTGCGCACCTGTCCTGCAGCGGGCAGGCCCACGCCTATGCCGGGGCGGGCGAAGATCAGGACTCCATGGCCACCGGCACGGCTGGCAATCTGGGGATCGTTACCGCCTATAACGATATGCTCTCGGCCCATCAGCCTTTCGAACGCTACCCGGCCCTGATCCGCGATGCGATCCGCGCAGCAGGCGGCACAGCGCAGGTTGCAGGCGGCGTGCCAGCCATGTGCGACGGCGTCACGCAAGGCGAGGCGGGGATGGAACTCTCGCTGTTCTCGCGCGATGTGATCGCGCTGGCGACCGGAGTGGCGCTAAGCCACAACACTTATGACGCCGCCGTTTTCCTGGGCGTCTGTGACAAGATCGTGCCCGGCCTGATCATCGGCGCGCAAGCCTTTGGGCATCTTCCTGCCGTCTTCCTGCCTGCAGGTCCGATGACCAGTGGCCTGCCGAATGACGAAAAGGCCAAGGTCCGCCAGAAATTCGCCGCCGGAGAGGTGGGCCGCGAAGAGCTGATGAAGGCCGAAATGGCCGCATATCACGGCCCCGGCACCTGCACCTTCTACGGAACTGCCAACACCAACCAGATGCTGATGGAATTCATGGGCCTGCACCTGCCAGGGTCCAGCTTCATCAACCCCAACACCCCCCTGCGCGATGCCCTGACCGAGGAAGGCGCGCGCCGCGCCCTGTCTCTCAGCGCGCTGGGCAATCACTACACACCGGTCTGCCAGATCCTTGACGAGCGCGCTTTCGTCAATGGCATCGTCGGCCTGATGGCCACCGGCGGTTCCACCAACCTACTGATCCACCTGATCGCCATGGCGCGTGCCGGTGGTATCGTGCTGGACTGGGAGGATTTTTCCGACATCTCCGCTGTCGTGCCTTTGGTCGCGCGCGTCTATCCCAACGGTCTGGCAGACGTGAACCACTTCCACGCTGCGGGTGGCCTGGGCTTCGCCATCGGTACGCTGCTGGAAGATGGCTTGCTGCACCCCGATACGCTGACTGTCGCGGGGCAGGGCCTGCACAACTACACCAAAGAACCCAAGCTGAAAGACGGCGAGTTGGTCTGGGAAGAGGGCGCGGGCCACAGTCTGAACGAAAAGATCGTTCGCCCGGCCAAAGACCCGTTCCAACCCACGGGCGGGCTCTCTCGCTTGACGGGCAATCTGGGCACAGGGGTCATGAAGGTGTCGGCTGTAGCACCTGAACACCAAGTGGTCGAAGCGCCCGTGCGTGTATTCCACGACCAGAACGCCGTTAAAGCCGCTTTCAAAGCCGGAGAATTCACCGATGACGTCATCGTTGTTGTTCGCTTCCAAGGGCCAAAAGCCAACGGTATGCCTGAACTTCATTCGCTGACGCCGATCCTGTCGATCCTGCAGGGCAGGGGGCAGAAGGTGGCTCTGGTCACCGATGGCCGTATGTCGGGCGCATCCGGCAAAGTGCCCGCCGCCATCCATGTCTGCCCCGAGGCGCTGGATGGTGGACCGATCGCCTATCTGCAAGACGGTGACCTGTTGCGCGTTGATGCGGTCAAGGGCGAGTTGGAAATCCTGACCCCCGGTGTTCTCGACCGCAATCCGGCCACCGCCGACCTTACGGCAAACCAACACGGTGTTGGCCGTGACCTCTTCGGCGCCTTCCGTCAGAATGTCGGCTCAGCCGACACCGGCGCCAGCATTTTCGGAGTGTAACCCAATGTCCAAAACCCAACGCACCCGCGAGATCTGCGCGCTGGCCCCGATTGTTCCAGTCCTGGTCGTCGACGACGCGGCCCATGCGCGCCCGTTGGCCGAAGCTTTGGTCGCCGGTGGCCTCCCGGCGCTTGAAGTCACCTTGCGCACTCCCGCCGCGCTCGCCGCGATCCGCGCCATGGCCAACGTCCCCGGCGGTGTTGTCGGGGCGGGTACACTGGTCACGCCCGAAGATGTCCGCGCTGCCAAAGAGGCTGGCGCTCAGTTCGGCGTCTCCCCCGGTGCGACCGATGCCCTGATCGCCGCCTGCGAAGCCGAAGGTCTGCCCCTTCTCCCCGGTGCGGCTACTGCAAGCGAAGCCATGGCTCTGCTGGAAAAGGGCTATGACATGCTGAAATTCTTCCCCGCCGAGGCCTCAGGAGGGGCTCCCGCCCTAAAAGCCATCGGCGCACCGCTACCGCAGATCACCTTCTGCCCAACTGGTGGCGTATCGCCGTCAAATGCCCTCGATTACCTGTCACTGTCGAATGTTGTCTGCGCCGGCGGCAGCTGGGTCGCGCCGAAGCAGATGGTTCAAAACGGTGATTGGTCCGGGATCGAAACACTTGCCCGCGAGGCCGCCAGTCTGCTGGATTGACGCCGCAGGGCAAGACGCTAGGGTAGGCCTCAATTCAAACAGGTTGCCCTCATGACAAACCAAACCTCCCTCGCGCATGGGCGCGAGTATCTGGCCATCCCCGGCCCTTCGGTCATGCCCGATACGGTGCTGCAAGCGATGCACCGTCCGTCGCCCAATATCTATGACGGTGAATTGATCGAGATGATGCCCGCGCTCACCCGAGATCTGAAACGCGTTGCCGGAACTCAGCACAACGTCGCCATCTATATCGCTAATGGTCACGGTACATGGGAGGCTGCGCTTTCCAACGTCATTGCACCCGGTGAAACCGTGCTTGCCCCGGCCTCTGGCCGCTTCACCCACGGTTGGGCCGAGATGGCCGAAGGAATCGGCGCCAAGGTTGACCTGATCGATTTCGGCATGTCCTCGCCCTGGGATCTTGACCGCATCGCCGAGGCCCTGCGTAACGATACCAGCCACAAGATCAAAGCGGTCCTTGCGGTCCACGTCGATACGTCCACATCGATCCGCAAAGATATCCCGGCCTTGCGAGCGTTGCTCGACGACATTGACCACCCAGCTTTGCTGATGGCTGACTGCATCGCGTCGATGGGCTGCGACCGGTTCGAGATGGATGCCTGGGGTGTCGACGTCACTGTCACGGCTTGCCAGAAAGGGCTGATGACCCCGGCGGGCACCGGCTTTGTCTTCTTCAACGACAAGGCGCAAGCCAAGCGCGCCACAATGCCCCGCGTCTCGCATTATTGGGACTGGCAACCACGCGCCAATCCAGATCTGTTCTATCAGTATTTCAACGGCACCGCGCCAACCCACCACCTGTATGGCCTGCGCGCCGCGCTCGACCTGATCCATGGCGAAGGGATCGAACAGGTCTGGGCCCGCCACGAACACCTGGCAACGGCCATCTGGGCCGCCTGTGAAATCTGGGCGCAAGGTGGCGCGCTGCATTTCAACGTCGCCGACCCGGCCCATCGCAGCCACGCGGTCACTGCCCTCCGCCTGACCGAGGGGCGCGGCACGCCGCTGCGCAGCTATACCGAAACCCAACTGGGTCTGACGCTGGGCATCGGTCTGGGAATGGAGGATTGGGATGGCTGCTTCCGCCTTGGCCACATGGGGCACGTAAACGCTCAAATGGTCATGGCCATGCTGGGTGGCGTCGAAACCGCTATGGCTGCGCTCGATATACCCCGTGGTCAGGGTGCGCTCGAAGCCGCCGCCGCGACGCTGGCCGGATAAGCCCGATCCGCCTCTTCATCTGGCCCGAAATACCTTCGGGGGAAATCGCGCATGTGCGCGATAGGGGGCAGACAGCCCCCTTTACGAGGCTCGGGCTTTTGCCAAGGCCGTGGGCAGAGCAGCTTCAAACGCCGCCATTTCCGCCTCACCTCCGCAGCTGACCCGAATGCACCGGTTCTGGGGCGCGGCAAATGGCATCCGCACGAACACGCCTTGTTCAACGAGCGCGTCCAACACGGCCTTGGCAAACACCCCATCGCGCCCACAATCAATCGCCACAAAGTTTGTCGCAGACGGCAAAGGCACCAGACCATTCGACCGTGAAATCTCTTCGATGCGGTTCCGGGACCCGGCAATCCTTTGCTGCACATGCGTCAGCCAATCGTCATCTTTTAGCGCGGCCAATGCCCCTGCCTGCGCGGCTCGGTTCATGCCGAAATGGTTGCGCACTTTGTTGAAGCTCGCAATCAACTCGGGCGAGCCGATAGCGTAGCCTACCCGCGCCCCGGCCATGCCATAAACCTTGGAAAATGTTCGCATCCGGATCACACGTGAATCATCAGCAGCGACAGGTGCAGCGGTCCCCTCGGGCGCGCATTCGACATATGCCTCGTCAAGAACCACCAAACAGCCCTCTGGCAAAGCCTCCAGAGCGGACACGATATCCTCACCTGAATGCCATGTTCCCATCGGGTTGTCCGGGTTGGCCAGATAGACCAACTTGGCGTCTACCTCCGCCGCTTTGGCGAACAGCGTCGTCGGGTCCTCGTGATCGTCGTGGTAGGGGACCTTGTGCAATACCCCACCAAACCCGGCCACGTGGTAATTGAAAGTCGGATAAGCTCCATCCGAAGTCACAACTGCATCGCCGTGACCAACCAACAGGCGCACCAGATAGCCCAGCAACCCGTCAATGCCTTCGCCAACCACGATATTTTCAGGCGCAACCCCATGATGTACCGCCAGCGCATGGCGTAGTTCGTAATTCTCGGGATCGCCATACATCCATATCTCGCCTGCGGCCCGTTGCATTGCATCGATGGCGCGCGGGGACGGGCCAAACACGCTTTCATTCGCACCGATCCGGGCCACGAAGGGCGCGCCACGTTGGCGCTCCTGCGTTTCGGGGCCGACAAAAGGCACGGTCGCGGGCAGGGTGAGGGCAAGCGGGGTATAACGAGGACCAGTCATGGCCGCAGATAAGCGCAACCGATCAGGCGGGGCAAGCCTTGCCAGAAGTTCAAAGGAGGCTTCGGATGTGCGGTTTGCCCTGACGTCGCTGTGGCGCTGCGGGCGTCTTGCTGGCATGTTTACACAACAAAACACGCCCCGGAGGTCCCATGTCCCGCGTATCCATCGAATACAAAGACCACATCGCACGTGTCACGCTGACCCGTGGCGACAAGATGAACGCGCTGGACGATGCGATGATCAAGGCGATCCTTTCGGCCGGTCAAGAGGTCGCCGCAGCCGACATTCGCGCCGTGGTGCTATCGGGGGAAGGCAAAAGCTTTTGCGCTGGGCTCGATATGGCCAGCTTTGCCAGCATGGCGCACACAGACCCAAGCGAATGGCTGATGACCCGCAGCCACGAAGATGCCAACGA
Organism: Ruegeria sp. CF1; assembly: GCF_056537445.1. Taxonomy (NCBI): domain Bacteria; kingdom Pseudomonadati; phylum Pseudomonadota; class Alphaproteobacteria; order Rhodobacterales; family Roseobacteraceae; genus Ruegeria; species Ruegeria sp. CF1. Next base: position 217,053 of record NZ_JBQFRN010000004.1, read on the forward strand.
AATGCAGGAACTTGCCTTGATCTGGCGGCGCGTCCCGGTGCCGGTGATCTGCGCTATTCAAGGCGTCGCCTATGGCGGTGGGCTACAGATTGCGCTGGGTGCTGACATCCGCATCGCGCATCCCGAAGCCAAGCTGGCAGTGATGGAGATGAAATGGGGCATTATCCCCGACATGGGCGGCATGGTTCTGCTGCCAGAGCTCGTGCGCTCGGACGTGCTGCGCCTGCTGACCTATACCGCCCGCCCTGTCGGTACGCCACAGGCGGCAGATTGGGGGCTTGTTACCAAACTGTCGGATGATCCCCTGACCGAAGCGCTGGCGCTGGCCGAGGACATCGCGGGTAAAAGCCCGTCCGCCATCCGCGCCGCCAAACGGTTGATTGATGTGGCCGAAACCCGTGACCGTGCTGATGTGCTGTTGGCCGAGTCTACCGAACAGGTCGACCTGATCGGTAAGTCGGATCAAATGGAAGTTGTCATGGCACAGATGCAGGGCCGAAAGCCCGAGTTCAAATGATCACCGCATGAATGCGCGCCGTGCATCACGGGCCATGTTGTATCGCATCTCAAGATCAGCAATCTTTTTCATTGCGGCCCTGCGGTCCTGATTGTCAGGCAGCGCTGCAAACTCCTTGCGGGCGGCGTCGAGCTGTTTCTTGATGTCGAACTCCTCGGGTAGCACTCCGGCCTGCGCCATGATCCGATGACCCGCAGCAATGGCGGGATCGCCTTGTGCCTCGCCCGAGCGGTCGGGTAACGGGGCACCTTCGCCTTCAAGACCCTGCAGTTGGCCTTCGGCCTGCGCCTTTTTGATCTGGCGTTCAATCAGTTTTCCAAGCGATCCGAACATGCGCTTATTTTACCGCCAGAGGGGTTCTGATGAAAGGGCTCAGCGCACTCGGTTTGTTGCCAGATATGCGATACCCCCAGCCAACAGCCCCCAGACTGCCGCGCCCAACCCAAAAACCGTTATTCCAGAGGCCGTAATGGCCAGTGTCAAAATAGCCGCTTCGCGCTCGACAGGGACGTCCAGCGCGGCATGCATGGCATTGGCTAGGACCCCGATCAGGGCCACACCTGCCAGAGTGCCCATAAGCAGCGGGTCGGCATGGGCGGCAAAACTGGTGATCGCCACGGCAAAGATACCGAAGAGGCAGTAGAACACGCCACCCATGATTGCCGACCAATAACGCTGCGCCGGATCGGGGTGGCTTTCCTCGTTGGAACACATCGCTGCGGTGATTGCGGCCAGGCAGGTTGCGGGCGCCCCGAAAGGGGCCGAAAGCATGCTTGCGCCACCGACGGATGAAAACAACCGGCCGGGAACAGGATCAAAGCCAAAGCTGCGCATCACCGCGACGCCGGGGATATTCTGTGTCGCCATCGTGACGATAAACAGCGGTACGCCGATCCCGATGGCCGACGCGACCGAGAATGATGGCATGGTCCAGATCGGAGCCGCGATCAAACGATCCGGCATCAATTGGGCATCTCCTGCGTTCAGCGACACAATGATAGCCGCCGCGACCACAGCTGCCGGAACCGCGATCAATCGATTGAAACGGCCCGCGACAAACCACGTCAGGATCACCGGCAACGCCTGCCATGGAATCTCGATCGCCGCCTTGAAGGGCACAAGGCATAGTGGCAATAGCACACCTGCCAGCATTGCTTGCGCCAGTGTTGTGGGAATTGCTGCTGCCAATCGTCCCAGCGGCTTCCACAGCCCTGCCAGAACCGTTAATGCTCCGGCGCACAGGAACGCACCAATCGCGCCTGAAAATCCCTCGACCGGGGTGGCCGAGACGGCTAACAGAGCGGCCCCCGGGGTCGACCACGCAACGCTGATCGGCATTTTGTACCGCAGGCTGAGGACGATGGCTGCAAGCCCCATGGCAATCGCCGCACTCATCAGACCCGAGGCGGCTTCCTGCGATGAAGCTCCCATCGCGCCCAACCCTTGCAGTACGATGGGAAACGAGCTGAAGAACCCGACAATGGCCACAACCAACCCGGTTGAGACGGTCTGCATCGGAGGGAAAGATCGCATCGTCAGTGCCTCGCCAGGTTGTGTCGTCGAAGTGCTAACAAGCGGGGCGTGGCGTGAACAAGGGGAAAGCTCTGAGGGTAAAGAAAAACCTCACCGCCGGTTGGGTGGTGAGGTTCGATTTCAATATATCAGCAGCAGGAAAAAGATCAGGCGATTTCAGCCAAACGGGCGAGAGCTTCGTTTAGCTTGGCTTCTTCTTCTTCGCGGGCGGCAAGGTTAGCTTTGGCTTCCGCAACAACCTCTTCCGGGGCCGATGCCACGAATTTCGGGTTGTTCAGGCGCCCGCGCAGACCGCCGAGTTCCTTGGCCAACTTGCCTTTGGCTTTTTCCAGCCGTTCCTTTTCCGCACCAATGTCGATGATGTCCGCCAGTGGCAGGCCAAAGGAGGCACCGGGGGCGGCAATCGAGATCGTGCCCTTGGGCAGTTCAACCGCCTTGGTCAGGCTGTCGATCCGCGCCAGACGTTTGATCAGCGCTTCGTTGCGGTCCCATGCCGCTTGGCCGTGCGCGTCAATCTCAGTCACCAGCATCGGCACGTAGAGGCCAGCAGGAACTCGCATCTGCGCGCGGGCCGAGCGGGTGTTTTCGATCACCGAGATCACCCAGTTCATTTCTCGATCCGCATCCGCGTCGATCAGGTCGGCAGCCGCATAGGTCGGCCAATCTGCGTGTACAACCATTTTGGCACGCTTACCGGTCAGGCCCCACAGCTCTTCGGTGATGAAAGGCATGATCGGGTGCAGCAGAACCATGCACTGATCCAGAACCCAGCGCATGGTGGCGCGGGTCTCGGCCTGTGCCTCGGTGTCGTCGCCTTGCAGCAAGGGTTTAGAGAGTTCCAAGTACCAGTCGCAGACCTTGCCCCAGACAAAGGCGTAGAGCCCGTTGGCCGCGTCGTTGAAACGATAGCTTTCCAGCGCCGCGTCGACCTCTTCCAGCACACGGGCGGTTTCACCGATGATCCAGCGGTTCACGGCGGCTTTGGGTTTCAGGTCAGCCACGTCCAGTTGCGGGACAGCGTCGGTGAAGACCTCATTCATCTCGGCAAAGCGGACGGCGTTCCACAGTTTGGTGCCGAAGTTACGGTAACCTGTGATGCGCTCGCGCGACAGTTTCAGTACCCCGCCAATAGCCGCCATCGAGGCATTGGTAAAGCGCAGCGCGTCAGCACCGAATTCGTCCACGATCTCCAACGGGTCGATCACGTTGCCGGTGGTTTTGGACATCTTCTTGCCCTTCTCGTCGCGGACGAGCTGGTGCAGATACACGGTGTGGAACGGGATTTCGTTCACCACCGCCAGTTGCATCATCATCATCCGCGCGACCCAGAAGAACAGGATGTCAAAGCCGGTGATCAACACATCGGTTGGGAAATAGCGCTCTAACTCTTCAGTCTTTTCAGGCCAGCCCAGCGTGCCGATAGGCCAGAGGCCGGAAGAGAACCATGTGTCGAGTACGTCGGGGTCGCGCCAGACCGGGTAGACCAGCTTGGTCGGGTCTTGTTCGACTGCGTATTGAGCAAGGCTTTCGGCGAACTGATGGATCGCTTCCTGCTTATCGGCAACTTCGATGACAGTCGCGTGGCTCAGCGGGCTGGGTATATTGGCATTGTCGTCGAGGAATTTCTCTGTAACGGCCTCAAGGCTTGCCGCGCATTCCATGACATTGCCACGATGCAGCATGCCGCCTTCGTTGAGCAAACGACCCAATTCGACCAAATCAAGGTCGCCGTCGTTTTCGTCGTCCTTGAAATTCTCAGCCGAGAGATCGAGACCATACCAAACCGGTATCTGATGCCCCCACCATAGCTGGCGCGAGATGCACCACGGCTCGATGTTTTCCAGCCAGTGGTAATAGGTCTTCTCGCCCGACTCGGGGATGATCTTGACAGTGCCGTCCTTGACCGCGTCCAGCGCAGGGCCGACGACCTTGGCGGCGTCGACGAACCATTGGTCGGTGAACATCGGCTCGATGACGACTTTCGAGCGGTCGCCGAAGGGCTGCATGATCGGTTTGCTTTCGACCAGCGGCACCAGCTTGTCCGCGCCTTCGTGTTCCGGCTTTAAAGCGGTCGAACCCAGACGTTGATCATCCGCGCGAGTCATGACAGCCAGACCGTCTGTAGTGATCTCCTCGACGACCTTCGCACGTGCCTCGAACCGGTCGAGGCCGCGCAGATGATCAGGGATCAGGTTGATCGCGTCGATCTCGTTCTCGGTGAACTCTCGCCCGCGCGCGTATTCCTGCGCCTTGTCCGCCTCTTCGGCATAAGGCGCACCATCGGCGCGCATTGCGCCTTTGGTGTCCATCAGGCGATACATTGGAATGCCGCCGCGCTTGGCGACCATATTGTCGTTGAAGTCATGTGCACCGGTGATTTTCACCGCGCCCGAGCCGAAATCTGGATCAGGGTAATCATCGGTGATGATCGGGATCTGACGGCGATGCTCTTTCGGGCCAACCGGGATTTCGCAGAGTTTTCCGACGATGGGCGCATAGCGCTCATCCGATGGGTGAACCGCAACTGCGCCGTCGCCGAGCATGGTTTCGGGGCGAGTCGTGGCGATCGAGATATAGTCGCGCTCTTCCTCCAGCACGATATTCCCGTCCTCATCTTTCTCGACGTAGGTATAGGTCTCGCCGCCCGCCAGCGGGTATTTGAAGTGCCACATGTGGCCTGCAACTTCGATATTCTCGACCTCAAGGTCCGAAATTGCGGTCTCGAAATGCGGGTCCCAATTGACCAGCCGCTTGCCGCGATAGATCAGGCCCTTTTCGTACATGTCGACAAAGACCTTGATCACTGCGTCGTGAAAATTCGCAGAATTTTCGTGGCCTGTGCGCGGGTCACGCGGCGCACCCGCCATGGTGAAGGCGTTGCGCGACCAATCACAGGACGAGCCCAGGCGCTTGAGCTGCTCGATGATCGTGCCGCCGTATTCTCCCTTCCATTCCCAGACCTTGTCCAGAAACGCCTCACGTCCCAGCTCACGACGTCCCGGCTGCTGGGTGTTGGCCAACATCTTTTCCACCTGCATCTGCGTGGCGATACCAGCGTGGTCCTGACCGGGCTGCCATAGCGTGTCGAACCCGCGCATCCGGTGCCAGCGGGTCAGAACATCCTGCAGCGTGTTGTTGAACGCGTGGCCCACATGCAGCGCACCCGTCACGTTCGGCGGTGGGATCATGATGGTAAAGCTCTCGTCGCGCGATTTGTTCGCGCCTGCCTTGAAGGCTCCGGCCTCTTCCCAGGCCTTGTAGATGCGGGCCTCGGCTTCGGCCGCGTTGAATGTCTTTTCCATCGCCATGGGGTGCGTCCTGCGTCATCAATCTCGGGTCAGCGCCTGCAATAGCGAATGCGTAAGGGAAGGGGAAGGGTCTGCGCGGCGGTCCTGCAATGATCAGCCGGGATTTGATGGGGCGGGCGCATAAAGATCCAGCTTTTCGCTGGCCCCTTGCCCCATCGCCTTGGCCTGATCGCTGCGGATGCGCGCGTGCAGGTCCAGCGCCTCAGGAGCAAACAGCTCGGTCGGCTCAGGGATATGGATGAAATTCCCCACCCGGTCCTCGCCCCGCGCCAGAATGGCATAGTCGCGATCCGCCACTTTTTGCTGCGCATTGGGGTTGAGATAACGGATAGCCAGGCCAATTCGACGATCATCAGATACGTTCGGCCCTGACCCATGAATGGTCAGCCCATGGTGCAGCGACATCTGGCCGGGCTGCAACTCGATATGGGTTTTGTCTTCCTCCGCGACATCGACTGCCACCTCTTGCCCACGCGACAGCAGGTTGTTGTCGGAGAACGTATCATTATGCGGCAGGATCGGGTTCTTGTGGCTGGCCTTCACGAAATCCATGCAGCCACTCTCAACCGTCGCAGGGGATAGGGCGATCCAGGCGGTCAACTGGTCCGAGGTTTCACCCATACCCCAATATGTCAGGTCCTGATGCATGCCCACCACTTGCGTCGTGCGCGGTTCCTTGATGAACAGCTCAGCCGACCACAACAGCAGGTCTGGGCCCAAAACACCTTCGACAACGTCCAAAACGCGCGGGTCCAACGCGATGCGAGTGGCAAATGGCATCACCACATGCGCGTTGATGCGTTTGTACATGTTCAGGGGTAGCGGCAGGTCAGCCTCGCGCCAGCTGGCCTCGACATCTTCCAACTCGGCACGGTACCCGGCGGCTTCTGCGGCAGAGAACACGGGGATCGGAAATATAAACCCATCATCCCAATAGGCCTCGGCACTTTGGCTGTCCAATCGGCCATTCGTCAGCTTGATTTCTTTGGGCATGGAAACCTCCACTCGACTGAATTTAGGTTCAGCCTAGGCGCGGCCCAGATCGGCGTGCAACGCTGTTTCCAGACATGAATGTCGCTTTCAGACCGTGCGGGGTTAATTTTCTCAGCCACTGGACAAGGTCCTGCTTCACGCTAGGGTCGCGCATTCAGGCAGCCAGAGGATCATCCCATGGAAAAATTCGGCAAAAGCCAGCCCATCAAACGGACCGAGGACCAGCGGTTTCTGACCGGGCAGGGGCAATACATGGACGATTCTGTGCCCGAGAATGCGCTGTTCGCAGCATTCTTTCGCAGCCCGGTGGCGCATGCCACCATCACGTCGCTGGACCTTGAAGATGCACGTACAGCGGATGGGGTGCGCTTGGTCATGACGCTGGAAGATCTGACTGCTGCCGGGATCGATACGGTGATGAACGCGACTACAGTCGCCAACCGCGACGGCAGTCAAGGCGCTGCGTCCGAGCGGAACATGCTGGCCAAGGACCGCGTGCGTTTCGTCGGAGAACCCGTTGCGGTCGTCATTGCCGACTCGTTGTTACAGGCCCGCGATGCAGTCGAATTGATCTGGATGGAAACCGAAGACCTGCCGGTCAAGATGGATGTCGCTGCGGGTGGCGAACCTTTGCATCCACAAGCCCCCGACAACCGCGCCTTTGACTGGGGCTTGGGTGATGAGAAGGCGACCAATGACGCCTTTCAGGCAGCGGCGCGCACCGTCGCGCTGAACGTGCATGACAACCGGGTCATCGTGAGCTCGATCGAACCGCGTGGCTGTCAGGCCGATTGGTCGGGTGGCCGTATGCATTTCTCATATGGCGGGCAGGGTGTCTGGGGGATGAAAGCGCAGCTGGCACAAAAGCTGAAACTGGACCCCGAGGCGATCCGCGTCACTACGCCAGATGTCGGCGGCGGATTTGGTATGAAGGCGATGCCTTATCCCGAATATTTCACCGTTGCTGTTGCTGCCATGAAACTGGGCCAGCCGGTGCACTGGATGTCGGACCGGTCCGAAGCGATGTTGTCCGATCACCACGGCCGCGACCTGACCTCACTGGCGGAGCTCGCCTTTGATGCCGATCACAAGATCACTGCTTACCGGGTCCACAGCAAGATCAACCTTGGCGCTTATAACAGCCATTTCGCGCAGGCGATCCAGACCAGCCTGTTCAGTAAGGTTTTGATGGGTGTCTACGATGTTCAGACCACCTACTTGCGGGTCGAAGGATTCTTCACCAACACCACGCAGGTCGACGCCTATCGCGGTGCCGGGCGACCCGAGGCGATCTATGTGCTGGAACGCGTCATGGACCGTGCTGCGCGTGAGTTGGGGATTGATCCGTGGGAGTTGCGGCGCAAGAATTTCATCCGACCCGAAGCCTTCCCCTATAAGACCGCAACCGGCGAAACCTATGATGTGGGTGAGTTCAACATGGTCCTCAGCCGCGCCGCCGAACAGACTACGGGCTTTGAGGCCCGCAAAGCGGCGGATGCGGAAAACGGCCTGATCCGGGGGCAGGGGCTTTGTTACTATATCGAAAGTATTTTGGGAGACCCTTCCGAAGGCGCGAAGATCGAGTTTTGCGAGGACGGAACGGTGAACCTCTATGTCGGCACTCAGTCCAATGGGCAAGGGCACGAGACCGTCTATGCCCAGTTCCTATCGGACCAGACAGGGATTCCTTCGCACCTGATCAATGTTGTGCAAGGCGACACGGACAGGCTGGCGCAGGGCGGCGGAACCGGCGGATCACGCTCGGTCACGACCCAAAGCAACGCGACACTGGTCACAGTTGATACGATGATCGCCGCATTCACGCCCTATCTTGCGGATAAGATGGGGGTCGAGGAAAGCGATGTGACCTTCGACCATGAAACCTTCCGCGCGCCGGGGTCCAACCTGACCCCCACGCTGACCGAGGCGGCCGAGATGGCGCGCGCTGACGGGCGCACCGATCTGTTGCAGCACGAAGCCCGCGCTACGCTAGATGCACGCAGCTATCCCAATGGTGCACATGTTGCCGAAGTCGTTATCGATTCTTTCACTGGTGAAACATGGGTCGACCGCTACACGGTGGTGGATGATTTCGGCAATCTTATCAACCCGATGCTGGCCGAGGGGCAGGTGCATGGCGGGGTAGTGCAGGGTATCGGCCAAGCACTGACCGAGCATGTTGTTCATGATGCCGAGGGGCAACTGCTCACGGCTTCGTTCATGGACTACGCCTTGCCCCGCGCTGCTGAGATACCCATGATAGAGTTTACCTCGGCGCCGGTTCCGTCAACCGCCAACCCGATGGGGATGAAAGGCTGTGGCGAGGCAGGCACCGTGGGCGCACTGGCCGCAGTGGCGAACGCGGTACAGGATGCGCTCTGGGATCACGGGGTGCGGCAGGCGGATATGCCTTTCACACCTCACAAAGTTTGGGAATTGTTGACGCATGGTTTTGTCGCGGCTGAGTAGAAAGGTACTGGGATGGCTCGGACGGCCTCTGCGGTCCGAGCACTCGGCCGAAACGCGCCACCGCGAACCTGTCAGCCATGTCATCATTCTTGACGGCACCATGTCGACGCTGGAAGCAGGGCGGGAAACCCACGCGGGCCAGACTCTGCGCCTGTGCTGCGAGATGGGCAGCCAGGTTTCGGTTTTCTACGAATCCGGCGTGCAGTGGGAAAGCTGGAAGTCCACTATGGACGTGATGATGGGGCGGGGTATCAACCGTCAGATTCGTCGGGCCTATGGTTATTTGGCTTCGCGTTACAAACCCGGTGATAAGATCTTTTTCATCGGCTATTCACGCGGCGCATACGGGGTCCGCAGCCTTGCGGGCGTGATCGATGCTATCGGGTTGCTCAAGGCCGAACACGCCACTGTCCGCAATATCAAACAGGCCTATCGACACTATGAATGTAACGCCAATGGCGAAGCGGCGGCGGTCTTTCGTCGGGAGTTCTGTCACGAGGATGTCGCCATCGAGATGGTCGGCGTCTGGGACACGGTCAAGGCGCTGGGCCTGCGCCTTCCGCTGCTCTGGCGCTGGGCCGAGGAACGCCATGCCTTCCACAACCACCAGCTTGGCCCTGCCACCCGCCACGGCTATCACGCCATGGCGCTGGACGAGACCCGCGAGGTGTTCGAGCCGGTGCTGTGGAAATGCACCCCCGACTTCAAGGGCCATATCGAGCAGGTTTGGTTCCGCGGCACCCACGGCGATGTTGGCGGCCAGCTGAACGGGTTCGAAGAGGCCCGCCCCCTCAGCAACATCTCCCTGATCTGGATGCTGGACAAGGCCGAGCTGCACGGCCTGCCATTGCCCGAGGGCTGGCGCGACCGTTTCCCTACCGATCCGCATGCGCAATCCGTGGGCACCTGGCGTGGCTGGGGTAAGATTTTCCTGCTGCGCAAGCATCGCAAAGTAGGGCGTGACCGGTCAGAGAAACTGCATGTCTCGGTTTCGCCCGAGGAACTACCCCGATGGGTGCCGATGCCAAATCTGCCTTCGCATCCGGCGCAGTAACAGAAGCAACAGCTTGCCTTCCTATGAAAGTTGTATCAACAGCAGCCACAGCATTTCTGTCCCGTCAGTGCCGGGTGGACGTCTTAGCATCATCGAAAGACATGTGATTTATGCCGGATCCATACTTTTCTGAGCTCAAATACTTAGGTGGCCCGACCCTGGATTTTATCGAGGTCGCGGTTGACGCTGGTACGGATGTCTCGGGGTTGGTCGTGACGATCTATTTGAGCAATGGCTCGATCCGAACCACCAATACTCTGGCCGGTATCACGCCGACAACGGTTGCCGGTCGCGATATCTATGTAATCGACACGACAAGTTCCGGGACATTTAACGGATTGGGTAAAACCAATGGTATCTCGCTTTCCGAAGGGACAACGATTTATCAGTTTAATTCTTTCAGCGATCCTCCAAGTCCCGGCCCGATCACTGCGAACACTGGCCCGGCCAATGGTATGCAATCCACAGTCATCGGGCAGGCCGGCGCTGGCGATTCCCTGATTTCGACCGACAATGGCGGCACATATACAGTCAATACCGATCCCACCCCGGGCAGCATCCCCTGTCTGACTGCGGGCACACTCGTATCCACTGATTTGGGTCCGGTGCCGGTAGAAGATCTGAAGCCTGGCCAGCTGCTTTTGCTGGCGCGGGGTGGCAACCAGCCTTTGCTGCAGATCTTGCGCCGTTCACTCACTGCGCGCGAGTTGCGCCGCAATCCGAAACTTTATCCAGTGCGAATTTGCGCGGGCGCACTTGGACAAGGCCTGCCCCGACGTGATCTGCTTGTCTCGCGTCAGCATCGCATGCTGGTGTCCTCGGCGATTGTGAAACGCATGTTCGGTCGTTCTGAGGTTCTGGTCGCCGCGATAAGGCTGACCGATCTGCCGGGGATTTATGTCGATGAAACCGTAGACAGCGTCACGTATTTCCATCTGGTCCTGGCGACGCACGAAGTGATTATCGCCGAGGGTGCCCCGACCGAAAGCTTGCTGATAGGACAGGAAGCGTTGAATTCACTCCCTCCTGCAATGGTCGAGGAACTTACTGTATTGTTTTCGGGCATTTCGACCGGGGGCCTCTCGGATACCAGTTATCTGGTGCCGGACAACGCGCGTCAGAAACAGCTGGTGTCGCGCCACGCTCAACACGCCCGATCATTGCTATCCGACTATACGGAAAGCACCCGTTCTGCAGACTAATGTTGATAGAGCGTTGGCCAACCAAGGCCAACACCCGCTGTCATGTCTAAGAATTACCGCCGACGATCTCTGCGCGAGCTCATCGGCTGGAACGCCACGCCCACATGCGCTTCGCAATAGGGTTTGCCTGCCTCGACGGGCAGGCCGCAGAACCAGAAATCCTCGGTCGCGGGGTCGCCGACAGGCCATTTGCAGGTCTTTTCGGTCAGCTCCATCAAAGACAGCTTCTTGGCCTTCTTTTCAATCTCGTTGACCTTGGCCAAAGCCTCGGGGCTGATCTCATTGGCCGACGGTTGCGGAGGCAACGGCTGGCCGGCGGGTATGATCTGGCGACGGGCCGGGGTGACCGGTTTGGCCTCGGGGGCTGGCACCGGACGGGCCGGTTCAGTCTTGGGTGTCGGTTTCGGTTTGGCCTCGGCCTTGGGCGCGGGGGCCGGTTTTTCCTTAGGCTCGGCCTTTGCCGGGCTTGCACCGGTGGCGCGATTCGACAGACCCAGACGGTGCACCTTGCCGATCACCGCATTGCGGGTCACGCCGCCCAGTTCCTTGGCGATCTGGCTGGCCGACTGGCCCTCGCCCCACATCTTTTTCAGCAGCTCTACACGCTCGTCAGTCCAGGACATCATTTGCCTTTCAAAAGCGGAAAGCGGCCCCGGATTCGGGCCGCCTTGGGAAATCATCTCAGCGCCCTATTCTAAACACTGCGGCCCGAGTTACAAGCGGTCTTCGAATCAGGTATGGGGCAGAGCATGCATAATCTCATGGATCACGACGCACGCCGCTTTGGCGCGGTGAATTGGATGGGCCTCTATACACTGGCGCAGCGCGAAACCCTGCGCTTTCTGGCCGTGTGGACGCAGACCCTGCTGGCACCGCTGGTGACGGCAGGCCTGTTCCTGCTGATCTTCAACATTGCCATTGGTCCCAGCCGACCGGATGTGATGGGGGTGCCGTTTCTGACCTTTCTGGCACCGGGCATCATGATGATGACCGTGATTCAGAACGCCTTTGCCAATACATCGTCATCGATGGTGATCGCCAAGGTTCAGGGCAATATCGTCGATACGCTGATGCCGCCGCTATCGCCGCTGGAAATCCTGTTGGGTTATCTGGCCGGAGGCATCGCCCGCGGTATCCTGATCGCCCTTGTTGTCGCAATCGCTCTGGCGTTGGTTCTGGGCATCGTGCCGCAGAACCCGATGATCGCACTGATATTCGTGGTTTTAGGCGGCGCGTTCATGGGCGCGCTTGGGCTTTTTGCCGGGATTTTTGCCAACAAGTTCGACCAGATGGCGGCGATCACCAATTTCATCGTCACGCCTTTGGCTTTCTTGTCCGGCACTTTCTATTCTGTGCAGGCGCTACCGCCAGTGCTCAATCGGCTAAGCCATGCGAACCCGGTCTTCTATCTGATTGACGGGTTGCGCTATGGGATGATCGGCGTGTCCGACAGCTCTCCTTGGTTGGGCATGGCGATCTGCGCCAGCGCGACATTGTTGGTTGGAGGATTGACCTGGCAGATGTTGCGCACCGGCTACCGGCTCAAGGCCTGACGGTGTATCGCCTCGCGCCAGACCAGAATCAGACCTCCGGTCAGGATGATGGCCGAGCCGATCAGGCTGATCCCATCCGGTATCACCTTGAATACCGCGAAATCGTAGAAGGCAGCGAAGATCAGCGTAGCGTAGCTGATCGGAGCCACAAAAGAGGCATCCGCCCGCGCCATTCCGTTGACGAAACAAGCCTGCGCACAGGCCATTAGCACACCAATCGAGGCCAGCGCCGCCCATTGCTGAGGCGTCGGCATCTGGAAAATGAAACTTACCGCGACTGTCGCAATGGTCAGACCCATCGCATTGTTGATCAGCAGAATCTGGATCGGTATTTCTCGGCCCGAGAGCTTTTTGATAAAGATCAGTTCCATCCCAATTATCACTGCTGCGGTCAGGGCCAGTAATGCAGCGGGTTGAAAGCTAGCGGGCGTTGGACGCAACAGAACCAAGGCACCGATCAAGGCCACGATGGCGGCCAACCAGCGCCACGGGCCGACACCTTCTTTCAGCAGCGGGATCGCCAACATCATGGCAAAGACCGGGTTCAGGAACGAGATCGCCGTCGCATCCGCAATCGGTATGAAAGCAACGGATGCAAACATCAGCGTGATCCCCAGCCAGCCGAAGCTTGTCCGTCCGATATGCAGACCCCAATGCGGGCGGCTCAGGCGGGGGCGCATGATGCCGACGGCTGTCACGATTACCAGAAAGGCAAACAGAAACCGTCCATGGCTGATCTGCATCGGATGCAGGGCAGGGCCAAGCACATCCGTCCCCAGTGCTTTCGCCAGCAATGTGGTCCCTGCGAGAAGGGCGCTGGCCGCAAGGATCAGCAAGGCCGCAAGGGCAGGATTCTGACGTACCGGTGTCATGGTTCAGCCGTGCGCCAGCGTCGGGTAAATGACAAGCGGTAAATCACGGTCTCAGAATGATTTTTGCCCCGATCGCAAAAACGGGGTTTTCAGACCCGGTGCACCCCGCTATACGGCCTCACATGATCAATACCGCACATATCCTGCGCCTCCGACGCCGACGCCTGACCGCATAATCGGCCCGTTTGATCCATTTGCGCTGTCCAAATCCGCGCAAACCCCACCAAATCAGTTGACGACCATGGCTCCAGTGTATCACTCACAGGGCTCAAGCTATTCGAAAAGGATGATCCGATGATCCCGTCCGTTCTGCCGACCTATAACCGCGCGCCCCTGACATTCGTGAAGGGCGAAGGCGCCTGGCTGACCGAGGCGGATGGCCGACGTTTTCTGGATCTGGGCGCGGGCATAGCGGTGAACGCGCTGGGTCATGCACATCCGGCGCTGGTGGCGGCCCTGACGGAACAGGCGCATGCGCTGTGGCATGTTTCAAACCTCTATAACATCCCGCAACAGCAGGCACTGGCGGACAAGCTGGTGGAACACACCTTTGCCGATACTGTGTTCTTCACCAATTCGGGCACCGAATCCTGCGAATTGGCCGTCAAAATGGCCCGCAAGTGTTTCTATGACAAAGGTCAGCCCGAGAAGGTCGAGATCATCACTTTCGACGGCTCATTCCATGGCCGGTCATCGGCGGGTATCGCCGCCGCCGGGTCCGAGAAAATGACCAAAGGTTTCGGCCCGCTGCTGCCAGGCTTTGTCCATCTGACATTCGGAGACCTCGACGGTGTCACCAACGCCATCACCGACACCACGGCAGCCATCCTGATCGAACCGGTTCAGGGCGAAGGCGGCATCCGCCCCGTTCCGGATGCAGAGCTGAAAGCCTTGCGCCAGATTTGCGATGATAACGGCCTTTTGCTGATCCTCGATGAAGTCCAATGCGGCGTTGGGCGGACCGGCAAACTCTTTGCACATGAATGGGCCGGCATCACGCCGGATATCATGATGGTCGCCAAAGGCATCGGCGGCGGTTTTCCTCTGGGTGCGGTTCTGGCCACCGAAGAGGCCGCCAGCGGCATGACGGCAGGCACCCACGGCTCGACCTATGGCGGCAACCCCTTGGGCTGTGCCGTTGGCTGCGCGGTGATTGATCAGGTCGCTACTCCGGCCTTCCTCGAAGGTGTGAATCGCAAGGCAGGCCTGCTGCGTCAGAAGCTCGAAGGCCTGATCGCGGACCACCCCGAAGTATTCGAGGAGGTGCGCGGCTCAGGTTTGATGCTTGGCCTGAAATGCAAACCCGCCAATATCGACGTGGTCAACGCTGGCTATGACAACGAGGTCATAACGGTCCCCGCCGCAGATAACGTGATCCGCCTGCTGCCGCCGCTGACCCTCACCGAGGATGACATCGCACAAGCCCTGATCCGCCTCGAGAAAACTGCGGCACAAGTCGAAAACGCAATGGCTTCGGCCTGAACTCGCCTGATTGAAAAGTGAATTAAAATGAACCACTTCCTTGATATCCACAAAACTGACGCAGGTGATCTGCGGAACATGATCGATCAGGCCAGCGCGATGAAACAGGCGCGCCTTGGGCGTCCCAAAGCCGCCCCCGACGACGAGCAGCCTCTGGCAGGCCGCATGGTTGCGCTGATCTTTGAAAAGCCATCAACGCGGACCCGCGTGTCCTTCGATGTTGGCGTGCGCCAAATGGGCGGGCAGACCATGGTACTGTCCGGCAAGGACATGCAGCTGGGCCATGGCGAGACCATCGCCGACACTGCACGGGTCCTGTCGCGCTATGTCGACATGATCATGATCCGAACCTTTGATGAAACCATCCTGACCGAGATGTCCGAATACTCGGACGTTCCCGTCATCAATGGTCTGACCGATCGTACACATCCCTGCCAAATCATGGCCGATGTGCTGACCTATGAAGAGCATCGCGGCCCCATCGCAGGAAAAAAGGTCGTCTGGACCGGCGACGGCAACAATGTCTGCGCTTCATTTCTGCATGCCGCCGGTCAATTCGGTTTCGACCTGACATTCACCGGCCCGGCGCAGCTGGACCCAGAAGAAGAATTCATGGGGCTTGCGCGCCAGAAGGGCTCGAAAATCGTGATCGAACGGGACCCGCACAAAGCTGTTGAAGAGGCCGACCTCGTGGTCGCCGACACCTGGGTCTCAATGCACGATTCTCAATCCGCGAAGGAGCGCCGCCACAACATGCTGCGGCCCTATCAGGTCAACGCCGAGCTGATGTCGCATGCCAAGCCAGACGCGTTGTTCATGCACTGCCTGCCTGCGCACCGCGAAGAAGAGGCCACATCCGAGGTCATGGACGGCCCGAACTCGGTGATCTTTGACGAGGCCGAAAACCGCCTGCATGCGCAAAAAGCCGTGATGCGCTGGTGTCTGGGCGTCTGAGGCCGACAGCAATCTGGGAGAGCCATAGATGGCTCTCTTAAATCTCGGAGCAACCAATGCCACACGTCACTCTGGAATTCTCTGCCGGGCTCGAAAAAACTCATGATTTTCAAGCCATCTGTGAGCAGCTCTATTCCGTGCTCGCCGCGCATGAAGAATTCGATGCCCCAACACTCAAAATCCGTGCCACCTCGTTTCCGTATTTCCGCATCGGGACCGAACCGCAGACCTTCATTCATGCCACGCTCTTGTTGTTGCAAGGCCGAGATGAGGCAACGCGCGCCGAGTTGAACGCGATCATTCTGAATGTTCTGGCTGCGTCTGCGCCCACGGTCGGCAGCATCACCGTGCGGGATGTTGAAATAGATCGCGCGACCTATGCCAAACGCCTGTCAGCCTGACGCGGCCCCGGTATGCGTATGGGAGGACTAAACGCGTCGGGACACTTCCCAGACCCGTAATCTGGCGAGCGTAGCGACGCACGCCAGAACTACCAGCACACACAATGCGATCTTGGTCATGATCTCCATCGTGCCCTCAATCATCAGGGCGTGTACGACACTGCCCAGTATGGTCACCACTGCCAGTCCGGCGTGACCCAGACGCCAGAGCCGAAATCGCAGGTTCAGGCGTAGCCGCAGAACGCCCATCGTTGCTGCAGCAAAACCCGTCCACATCGCGATCACACCCCAGACGGAAAAGGGTGTGGCTGATACGAATAGAAGCGCGTCCACGACATCCGGCGGGCTCGTGATCCACAAACCGCCCACATGGATTACGATCGCTGCGACAAGGGCCAGACCGCACCGCCTGTGCCATAAGCGGCTGCGCACAGGTGAAAGCCCAGGCAACCAGCGTCCGGCCAGCAAGGGTTGCATCAGCAGAAGGCACATCCCGACGATGCCCGCAAACCCGGCTAGGATGTAGATCGGCTCGCGCCACGCCAGATAAGGGCTGAATGCTGCCGCGATAACCGGCACCAGAAGGGCGACAATCAACGCTGCCCAGATCAGTATGCGCCTCAACACGTATCAGGCAGGCTGCAAGACGAAATGCGCGGCAAGCGTTTTGTCTTTCGCGCTCGACATCACCGGGCGCAGGAATACCGTCTCAAATTCGCCGCTGTCATAGGCGAGATGCCCATGCGGTTGGCCAAAGGCGGGCACGATTTGTGGCATCTCAAGCCGAAATTCACCGTTCGCATCCGTCAGCGTCGCCCCATGGCTGCGCTGGTCGCGCTCGTGCCCCTCGGTCGTATGCGCCCAGATCTGGATACGCTGTCCGGGCAAGGGGGCTCCGTCGCCTGCGCGGCGCACGGTGCCGGTCATCCAGAAACCTCCGCCGCCGATGCGCTGCACAATAGGGGCGCCGGGGCGATAGTTGTTCGATCCGCCCCGCATGGACGGGGTCGGTGCAACGCCCTGCGCCCGCGCGGGCGTGGTCAGCCCGGCCGTGCCTAGCGCTGCAAAACAGCCCGCCGTAACCAACGCGCTGCGGCGGGTAAGAAGAACGTGCGACATCGAGAGGGCTCCTTTCGATAACGGGCATGGTGTCTGGCCTGACACTCAATCTAGCACGTTTGTTGCGAAAGCCGAGTTAAGCTGGTCTGAAGTTCGGGTCATTTCATCACCGTCACGTGAGCGTTGCCGCCGTTTCCGCCCATCGTGCACTGTATATGTGCACTCATGCGCTATGCCAGATAATAAATCATACTATATTCCACATTATCAAACATATTGAAGCCCAAGCCAGATCCTGACCTAAGGGAGAGCGAGAATGAGCTGGAATCCGACCCATACACCCGACTGCCGGTCCGAGAACCCGGCGCTAGACAGCCTGATCATCCCCCGTGCCCGTGATCTGGGCGGGTTCGAGGTGCGCCGCGCGCTACCCTCGGTCAAACGGCAACTGGTCGGCCCCTTCATCTTCTTCGACCAAATGGGTCCGGCCGAATTCATCACCGAAGGCGGTATTGACGTACGGCCGCATCCCCATATCGGACTTGGTACCGTGACCTATTTATATCAGGGCGAGTTTGAACACCGCGACAGTCTCGGCACGCATCAGATGATCTATCCCGGCGAGGTCAACTGGATGGTCGCTGGGCGTGGTGTGACCCATTCCGAACGTACCAGTGACCAAACACGCGGCAAGAAACACAGCCTGTTTGGCATCCAGACTTGGATCGCCTTACCCGAAACGCACGAAGATATGGCCCCCGATTTCGAACACCACAAACAGGGCGCGTTGCCCCATATTCAGGATGCAGGCGTCAGCGCCCGCCTGATCCTTGGTTCCGCCTATGGCGAAACCAGCCCGGTCACCATGCTGTCCGAGACCTTTTATCTCGACGTCCAGCTAGAACCGGGTGCCTCCTTCCCGCTGCCCGACAATCACGAGGATCGCGGTGTCTATGTCACCACAGGCTCGGTCGAGATCGCAGGCGACAGCTTCGAGGCGGGTCGCATGATGGTCTTCCGCCCCGGCGATCACCTGTCCGTGAAGGCCGGACCACTGGGTGCGCGGCTGTTGTTGCTGGGCGGCGCAACCCTGAACGAAGATCGCTACATCTGGTGGAACTTCGTCTCCTCCTCGAGGGAGAAGATAGAAACGGCCACACGCGAATGGAAAACTGCCGACTGGGCGAACGGCGCCTTCCACCTGCCGCCCGGTGATGATCAGGAGTTCATTCCGATCTCGGAAGACCTCGAACGCACCCGACCCAGACGCGCCCGCGTCTGACCTGACGTCACGCTGGCTCCGTTGAACGATCCCGGCGATCCTTGCAGGGACAGCGGAGGTTAGCCATGAATATTGTCATCGCCGGTGTAGGCAGCATTGGCTGCTTTTGCGGCGCATTGCTGGCCGCAGCGGGACACAGCGTGACGCTGCTGGGCCGCGCGCGGGTGCTGAACGCCATCCGGGGACAAGGGCTGACGGTGACAGATTTCTCGAACCTGCATCGCCACGTCGCCGCCGCACAACTCACGCTCAGCGAAAACCCTGCCTGTCTTGGGGATGCCGAGTTGGTCATCGTCACGGTAAAAACCGGCGCGACCGCCGAGATGGCAACGCTGATCGCCGCACACGCCACGGAAACGGCCCCGGTTCTGTCTTGGCAGAATGGGCTCGAGAACGCCCGCACCCTGCGCACCGCTCTTCCCGGACGCGACGTTCGGGCTGGAATGGTGCCCTTCAACGTGGTGCCGACGGGCCCGGCAACCTATCACCGCGCCACATCGGGCGAGATCGTCATCGAGCGTGGCTCCCGGTCTCTGGCTGAACGCCTAAGCGCCCCAGATCTACCCGTCAGCGAAAGCGACCAGATCGAGGCAGTGCAATGGGGTAAGCTGGTGATCAACCTCAACAATGCATTGAACGCATTGTCCGGCCAGACCTTGCAAAACCAACTGCTCGACCGAAACTGGCGTCGCCTGATGGCTGATCAAATGGCCGAGGCGCAGCGTGTTTTGAAAGTCGCCGAGATCGAGGCCACCTCCACAACGCCACTACCCGCATGGATGACACCGCACATTCTACGTCTGCCAACGCCAATTTTTACACGAATTGCGGCAAAAATGCTGACCATCGACCCCAATGCGCGCACCTCGATGGCTTATGATCTGACGGCGGGTCGCCCGACCGAAATCGACAGTCTACAGGGCGAAATCATCAAACTCGGCCAACAGTACGCGATCCCAACCCCGATCAATAGCCGAGTCTCTCAACTCATCCATCAATCACCGGACACGCCGCTCACAGTCGATCAGATCATAACCTGATCCGTCTCTTCATCTCGCCTAAAATACCTCGGAGCGCGAGGCAGAGCCTCGCAAATTCCGATCAAGCGAACGCAGTCAAAACCCAGAAAATTAGCGCCGACATCACTGCCGCTGCCGGTACCGTGATCACCCAGGCCGCCACGATGGTCATGAAATGCGACCGCCGCACCAGCTTGCGCCGCCGCCGTTCCTCGCGCGCTAGTTGCAGCTCCGCCGGCCGCTGGCGGTTCGAGTATTTCCACCGCCGTTCTGCATGCCACTCCCGATAGAAGCCAACACCAAAGACGGCCCCAACCGCGATATGAGTCGAACTGACCGGCAGACCCAGCCAACTGGCGACGATGACCGTGATCGCCGCCGATAGCGCGACACAGAACGCCCGCATCGGGTTCAGTTTGGTGATCTGGCTGCCGACCATACGGATCAGCTTGGGACCGAACAGGAATAGGCCGAACGAGATGCCAAACGCGCCGATCACCATGACCCATGTCGGGATCGATACTTTCGTGGCAAAATCTCCGAACTCGGCCGCATGCACGATTGCCGCCAGTGGACCCACCGCATTGGCCACATCATTGGCCCCATGCGCAAAGCTCAGAAATGTGGCCGAAATCACCAGAGGCAGGCCAAACAACGTCTTCAACGACCGGGTCCGGTTCTCCAACCCTTCAGACTTGCGCTTGACCCACGGTACCGTCGCAGCCCAGACCAGGCCGCCAAAGGTCAGACCGATCAAAAGGGCAAATTGAAGATCAATTTTGACGATCCGCTTCAGGCCTTTGACCGACAAGTAGGTGGCAAACGCCCCTGCCATCACGGCAACCAGAATGGGCACCCAGCGCCGCGCTGCCGCGATCTTGTCGTCCTGAGACTGGATCTTGTGTTTGATCAATGCCAGAAAGGCGGCTGCAATCATCCCGCCCAAAACGGGTGAGATCACCCAACTGGCGGCAATCGCGCTCATCGTGCCCCAACTCACCGCGCTCAGGCCCGCTGCTGCAATGCCGGCACCCATCACGCCGCCGACCACCGAATGCGTGGTCGAAACCGGTGCCCCGACCCAGGTAGCCAGATTGACCCACAGTGCCGACGATATCAGGGCCGCCATCATCGCCCAGATGAACACATTGCTGTTCTGCACCGACATCGGATCGATGATGCCCTTAGAGATGGTCGAAACCACATCCCCCCCTGCCAGCAACGCGCCTGCGCTTTCTGCGATGGCGGCAATCAGGATGGCTCCGCCCATGGTCAGAGCATTGGCCCCCACTGCCGGGCCCATATTGTTGGCTACGTCGTTGGCACCGATATTGATCGCCATGTAAGCGCCGAATGCCGCAGCTGCGACAACGATCACGCCACCATCGGCCCGTCCGAACAGAAGCGCTGCAGCCAAACCTGCCAGCGCGATAAAGGCCAGTGCAATTCCGGGGGCCAACAGAGGACGCGATACTTGGGCATTGGCGTGCTCAACGCGCGAGATACGCTGCAGGTCGCGGTCCAGTGCGTGCCAACGGGCTTTGGTGGGGTGGTCTGACATCGGTTCACAACGGCTGTTTTGAATGATGCCCGCCGCTAAACGGTTCCAATGGGCGCGGCAACCTTTGTCATCAGTTTTTTACAATATTGTTACAATTGCAGTAGCAAGTCGCGCAATTCCGGCTCTTGCACGCGTTCGGCGGCCACCTTCGGGGACACCCAGCAGCGCTTACGCTGATCGGATTCCGGGAATACATCCGCCAGTCCGGTCACCTCGATCCGATAAACGCTGGTGATAACCGGCAACGCCGTGCCGTCATCCAACCTTTTGTCGTAAGAGTAATGACCAACGGGATCTTTCTGCACCTCAGTCGCGCGCACTCCAGCCTCTTCCCAGGCTTCCCGCAATGCGGTTTCCGGCCCGTTGAGCCCATCAATGGGCCAGCCTTTGGGGATAATCCAGCGTCCGGTGCCCCGACTGGTGATTAACAAAACGTCGTCACCGGGACCTGCCTTGCGGGTACACAACGCAGCAACCTGCACCCGGCTTGGGCGCTGGATCAGCGGTCGCGCGACCTCTTCCCAGATGTTGCGTATCCATGTCGTCATGTAAGGCCTGCTCGGGCGTGTTCTTTTTGTAATTCGAAGAAGTTACATAATCATGTATTGCTGAGTTAACAATACCGCCCTCGGATAACCGCAAAATATGGCCTGAACTTTCAGTGTTTCGTGTATTTTTGCAGCAATTTGTGCGCTTTGCACTGTTTCCGCCAATGAGGCTTATTTACGCCCACCTGATCAACTCAGCCTTTGCGCCGCTTCGCGCGCAGCGTCGGATCCGCCTGAGTTGGATCTTCGGGCCAGGGATGTTTTGGGTACTGCGCCCGCATGTCCTTTCGCACTTCGGCATATGACCCGGCCCAGAATCCGGGCAGATCACGGGTGATCTGGATCGGTCGCTGGGCCGGTGACAGCAGCGTGATCTTCAAAGGCTCGCCCCCAACCACCGGATGTTGCGTAACGCCGAATACCTCTTGTAGCCGAACCGAGATTTCGGGCACCGCACCGCCATAGTCAATTGGCAGCTTGCGGCCCAACGGAGTCATAAACGAGCCCGGCGCCCGCCGATCCAGTTCCTGCATCTGGTCCCAGTCCAGCCGGGCGCGCAGCGCGGGCAGCAGGTCGAACCGCTTCCAGTCATCGGCATTGCGCACACCCGAGAGCATCGGCAGCAGCCAGTCTTCCAGCGAATCCATCAGCCCGGTTTCCGAGAAGTCCGGCAAATCCGCGCCTTCCGCGCGGATCAACTCGACCCGAGCGGCCAATCGCGCTGCGGCCCCGTTCAGCCGCACACCCAGATCGCGCACCCCGTCCAACATCGCCTGCGCCAATGCATCCCCGGGGACATCTTTCCAGATGCGGTCGTCCAGCGTGATCGCTCCGAACCGCTCTTGCCTGCGCGCCACCACACGGCGTTCGCGTTTCGACCAGTCGCAGCTGTCGACCCACGCGATCTGATCGCCGAATAGATCGCGAATTTCCCCCTCGGAAATCTGCGCTGCCATGCGCACGCGCGCTTCACGCGGGTTCCCATCCGTATCCGTCACCACAAGATAAGGTGCACCCGCCAGCGTATCACCGGCTTCCAGCACGACGCCTTTGCCACCCGACAGGACATAACGCGGGACATCTCCCTTGCGTCGCTGTCCGATGCGATCGGGATAGGCCAGCGCCGCCATCGCTGCCGGGCTCAGACCGCCCGCATCCTTAGATTGCGCGCGCAACCGCTTTGCTTCGCCCTTGATCCGATCCAGCGCGCCCATGTTGACCTGCCAGACCCGATTGCGCTGAAACGCGCGCACGTCCCGCAGCACCTCAAGCCTCAAAGACAGATCGACCGGAGCGCCCCTTAGCGGATCGCGTTCCGCCATCAGCGCCGCCAGTGCCGCGGCCTCAGGTCCTGCGTGCAGCAACATATGCCCCAGCCGAGGATGCAGCGGCAGCGCCGCCAGCGCCCGCCCATGTTCGGTGATCCGACCTTTGCCATCCAGGGCACCCAGCATCGCCAGCAACGCGCGCGCCTCAGCCAGCGTGCCTTCGGGCGGCGCGGTCAGAAATGCAAGATCACCCGGTTCTGCGCCCCAGAGCGACAATTCTAACGCCAGCCCGGTCAGATCGGCAGCCTCGATTTCGGCAGGCGGGTAGGCGACCAGTGCACCTTCTTCGCCCTTGGACCACAACCGATAGCAGACACCTTCGGCCACACGCCCCGCACGGCCTGCGCGCTGCGTCGCTTCGGCCCGCGTCACCCGCTCGGTCACCAGCTGCGACATGCCTGATCCGGGATCGAACCGTGCCCGCCGGGCTTGCCCCATATCGACCACCACGCGGATATCGGGAATAGTCAGCGAGGTTTCGGCAATCGACGTCGCCAGAACCACCTTGCGACCTTGCTTAACCGGCGCAATCGCCGCGCGCTGGGCGGCAAAGGGCAGTGCTCCGAACAAAGGCCGCACTGAACAGGTGTCGGGTAGACGGCTGGCCAAAGCCGCCTCGGCCCGCCGAATTTCACCTTCACCGGGCAGGAACACCAGCATGCCCCCTTTGGTTTCCCGTTCGGCTCGCACCACCAGATCGATCAGCGCGTCCAGTCGCCGCGCCTGCGGCGCCAAAGGCCGGTCCAACCAGCGGGTCTCGACCGGATAGCTGCGCCCTTCGGATGTCACCAGAGGCGCGTTCATCAGCTGGCCCACCGGTTCAGCATCCAGCGTCGCGGACATCGCCAGCAAGATCAGGTCATCGCGCAACGCTCCAGTCACCTCAAGGCACAGTGCAAGCCCAAGATCGGCGTTCAGGGACCGTTCGTGGAATTCATCGAATATCACAGCACTTACGCCGGGCAGGTCAGGTTCGGATTGCAGCATCCGTGTCAGGATACCTTCGGTCACAACCTCGATGTGCGTCGCCTTTGAAACTTTCACGTCTCCACGGACACGATAGCCCACGGTCTGGCCCACGGGCTCACCCAGCGTCTCAGCCATGCGTTCGGCGGCGGCGCGGGCGGCCAGCCGCCGGGGTTCCAGCATGACGATCCGGCCCTCGCACAGACCGGCCTGCAGCATCTCAAGCGGCACGCGGGTTGTCTTGCCCGCACCCGGCGGCGCCTGCAGCACCGCGCGCCCATGCGTTCGCAAGGCGTTCAGAAGATCGGGAATGGCGTCATCAATGGGCAACCGGGTCATATCGCCTTATCGCCAAAGCCTCGGCCAAGGTCCAGCGTCGCCAAACTCGGCTCCGGTTGGGGCTGGACAAACCGGGTCATCCCCCCTCATCTAGGGCAAATTCCAGCCGGGGACTTACCGATGAACATTGCCGAGCTTGGCGACAGGATCTTGAACGGAGAGCGCAGGGCATTGGCCCGTGCTATCACACTGGTCGAAAGCGGGCGTGAAGATCATCGAGCGCAGGCAACCGCGCTGCTGGATCAATTGAGCGGCGCCGGACGCCAGGCGTTGCGGATCGGCCTGTCGGGCACGCCGGGTGTGGGCAAATCCACCTTTATCGAAAGCTTCGGCATGATGCTGACGGGGCAGGGGCTGCGTGTTGCGGTTCTTGCAGTTGACCCCAGCTCGGCCCGTTCGGGGGGCTCGATCCTGGGCGATAAGACCCGCATGGAAAGACTGAGCCGCGAGAAAGACGCCTTTATCCGCCCGTCCCCCAGCCAGAGCCATCTTGGTGGCGTGGCGCGCCGCACACGCGAAGCGATTGCACTTTGTGAGGCGGCTGGTTTTGACGTCGTGCTGATTGAAACCGTGGGTGTGGGCCAATCGGAAACCGTTGTGGCCGAGATGTCTGACCTGTTCCTGCTGCTGCTGGCCCCGGCGGGCGGAGATGAGTTGCAGGGCGTCAAGCGCGGCATCATGGAGATGGCTGACATGATCCTGATCAACAAGGCCGATGGCGACCTGAAAGCGACTGCCACCCGCACCTGCGCCGATTACGCGGGCGCGCTGCGTCTGCTGCGCAAACGCCCGCAGGACCCCGAAGGGTTTCCCAAGGCCATGACCGTTTCAGCGGTTGAAGAGCATGGGCTGGAACAGGCCTGGGACGAGATGCAGGCCCTGACAACCTGGCGGCGCGAAGCCGGGCATTGGGTATTGAACCGCGCCACACAGGCAAAATACTGGTTCGAGCAAGAGGTACGCCACGCATTGCTTGCGCGTCTCGAAACGCCACAGATGCGCAGTCGGATGAGCGATCTTGGCGCTCAGGTCAGTGCGGGCCACCTCAGCCCATCGGCGGCGGCCGAACAAATCCTCTCCGGGCTGTCCGACGCGTAACACTCTGGCGGTATGATGCGTGCGCGGCTGGTGCGCTGACCGCTAATCGTGTATTAAAGCTACATATATTGTTGTGTTTGAGTGTAAGTCACTGCGTTTGAACCGGGTTGAGAAAGGGCTTGGTCAGCTCGGATCGTGCCCGGATTCTCCGAGGAACGGGACACGTCAGAATGCCCAATATCAATGGTACCAACGGCGACGACGATATCGATGTCACAAATGACAACGGTACTCTGAACGGAAACCCGGCGACGCCTCCGGTGACCGGTATCCGTGGCCGTGGCGGCGATGACGATATCACCATCACCAATAGCACCATTGCCAACAATGTCCTGGGCAATGCAGGCACCGACACGATCATTGTTACCAACAGCGCGGTTGGCGGGCGCATCGCTAGCGGGTCCGATGCGGATACGGTTGATATCAGGGGGTCAACCGTCGGCGATATCCGGCTTGGTGCCGGTAATGACACGCTGAATTTCACCAGCACCACGGTGTCGGGTGACATTCGCGGCGGCAGCGGAACCGACACACTGAACCTCCCTGAGGGCACTGTTATCACGGACGATACTTTCGGGGTGATTACGGTCGAAGACGGGGTCGGTTATTCAGTCTCGAGCGGCACATTTACCCTGCCTTCAGGCATCACCGTCACGTATTCAGCGTTCGAGAACGGGTCGGGTATGCCCTGTTTCACGCGCGATACATTGATCACGACACAGGATGGGCGATCCCTGATCCAGTCGTTGCGCACCGGTGATCTGGTCCACACACTTGGGCAGGGCCTACACCCGATCCGTTGGATCGGGCGGCGCGAATTTGATCGCTTCCAGCTTGAAGCCAACCCCAGACTCTGGCCTGTGCGTATCCTTGCAGGGGCATTGGGCGAGGGGTTGCCGCATCGCGATCTGCTGGTCTCGCGCCAGCATCGGATGCTGGTGCACTCAAAGATCGCCCAACGCATGTTCGGCACGACCGAGGTTCTGATTCCGGCCATCAAACTCACCGCAATGCCGGATATCTACGTTGATGAAAGCGTGGAAAGCGTCGAGTATTACCACCTGCTGTTCGACCGCCATCAGGTGATCTTTGCCGAGGATGCGCCAACCGAAAGCCTCTATACCGGCCCCGAAGCGCTGAAAATGCTGAGCGCCGCGTCGCGTCGCGAGATATTCGAGATTTTTCCCGAACTGACAGACCTTGACTACCGCGCCGACCCGGCCCGCATGATCCCCGGCGGGCGGCTGCAAGCGCAGTTGATCACGCGGCATTTGAAGAATAACAAGCCGCTGTTGCGGATGTCCCCGATCTTGACCTCAAATGAATTCAACTCGGGTGCAAAGATTTCGCCGCAGCCGTCTTGACCCTTCGCGCGATTCCCACTAAACGCATCCAACCAGTTTTCGGGCGCGACTTCGGGTTGCGCCCCTTGTGATTTGGCCGCGGGTCTTGTACCCGGCCTCCAGAAACAAAGGAAGAAACCATGTCGCGCCGTTGCGAACTGACCGGAAAAGGCCCGATGACTGGCAACAATGTCAGCCACGCCAAAAACAGAACTCGTCGCCGTTTTCTGCCCAACCTGAACGACGTTACCCTGCAGTCGGAAACTCTGGGTCGTGGCGTCAAGCTGCGCATCTCGGCAGCTGCCCTGCGCTCGGTCGACCACCGCGGTGGTCTGGACGCGTTCCTGGCCAAAGCCAAGGATGACGAGCTGTCGGCGAACGCCCTGAAAGTGAAGAAAGAAATCGCCAAGGCACAAGCCTCGGCCTAAGCGCTTTCTCACGCAAGAATTCAGCCCTGCACCCTGCGGTGTGGGGCTTTTCTTTTTTGCATTCGCTGCCCCTGTGCGAATGATTGTCTCTGAAATGGTAATAAAACGCCCCGCTTCGTGACGTTGTTCACAGAACGCCTGCTGAATATCGCATATGTTTATGCATATTCATGTTGAGGGGGTTACCATGTCACTCAAAGCAAAGAATTTTCTGTTTTTACTGCCACGATCAATTGCAAAAGCCGTGATCCGCTGCACCCGGATGCAGCGCCGGGTAAACCGACTGCATACGGGGATGAATGCCGAGGCGTTCAGGCCGCCGAAAAGCTGAGCTAGGCCATACTGTCTCAGCCACTGCTTTGCGCTTGAAGCCGGTTCAGTGGGCGGCGTATATACCAAGCTGACATGACAGGCTTTTTCCGCACATTTCTGCCTTATACGCTGTCCCTGATGGTGATCCTCACCGGGCAGGGACTGGCCGTGTCGCGGGGTATGGAGCGCGCGGTCGGGCAGATGGTTTTGTGCACCGGCAGCGGGCCGGTCGTCGTCTATGTGGACGAAGACGGCCAACCGACCCGCGCACCGCAATACTGCCCTGACTATGCGCTCAACCTGCTGGGCGCGATCCATGAAGCCTCGGTTGCCGTACCTCCGGCCCCGTCGCGCGCGCTCCCCGCGCCGTCGCTCCTTTCCCAGCATCTGATTGCCGCGCCGTTGCCGCGACACCCAGCTCGTGCCCCGCCGGTTTCTGCCTGATTCCAGTTTCCAAACTCTATCAGACAGTTACCAAGGAGAGGCATAATGACCCTCAAATCCAGCCTGCTTGCAGTCCTGACTACCTTTTCGCTGACCGGTGCGGCGCTGGCTGCCGATACCATCTCGGTCGAAGACCCTTATGCACGGTCTTCGGGCAAAACCGCGAAGGCGGGTGCCGCCTTCATGATGATCCAGAATCAAGGCGATACCGATGACCGCCTGATCGGCGTGACCTCGGATGCGGCTGCCCGAGTGGAACTGCACACTCATAAGGTTGACGAAAACGGTGTCGCCAAGATGGTGCATGTGAAGGAAGGCTTCGCCATTCCGGCGGGCGAAACCCACATGCTGAAACGCGGCGGTGATCACGTCATGTTCATGGGCCTGACAGCGCCCTTCGAACAGGGAGGGAGCGTTCCCGTCACATTGATCTTCGAAAACGCCGGAGAGGTCGCGGTCGAGATCCCGGTCGATCTTGAGCGCCAGGACAAAGGCGGCCATTCGAACTAACGCCTGTCTTCAGGCTGTGGTACAGCCATCATCCATACGTCAGGCCGGGCAATGCCCGGCCTGTTGCGTCATCTGTTGACGGTTTTCATCTCCAATCGATCGCCCGCTTTTTTGAACCGTGCCGCCAGAAAGAACATCACCACCGCCGAGGTCAGCGCGAAGAAGGCAATTGCCCAGCCCAACGCCACCATGCCGCTGCCGGGCCAGAAGATCAGCACCAGCCCGACGATGAGTGCGAAGATACCTGAATTACGCACCGTTGCGCGCTCGGGGTCTTGTGGATGCATTTGCGGCAGCGCCATGAACGAGCCGATCGCAACGAACAGCGCCATCGCCCCCATGAGGGTGAAGGCCAGCCAGGCCACGCCCTGTGGCCAGATCAGCAACACCAAACCGATCAGCGCGGCACCGATCCCGACGCCTCCGATCAGCCCGCGCCGCCCAAAACCCAGCCAGGTCAGCGCGCCATCCAGAATCAGCAGCGCCCCTACCAATCGCAGCAATAATGAGATGCTGCTGGTCGGCCAGAACAGCGCTGCAATCCCGATCAGACCTGCGAGAATTCCACGCAGCAGAAAGGTCCACCACAGGCTGGCCAGATTGGTACTTAACGTATCGCGCGCGTCGATACTGCTGTCGTCAAGGATTTCTCCGTCTTTGGGCGGTAGATCGGTCATGTCACTCACTCGGGTTTGCGTTTTCTGCACCATAGACGGGAAGACGCGCCGCTGTCTGCCCCTATCGCGTGCTGCCTCGCGCCAACAGCTCATCGACCCAGCGCGGTAATGCCTCTGAGGCTGGCCCCAGCCGGGTTTCATCAAAAATTCCGGCGGATGGCTCAAGGTTCAATTCGATCGTCCGCGCGCCCACGGCCCGCGCCTCTTGTACAAACCCTGCCGCCGGATAAACCTGCCCCGAGGTGCCGATCGAGGCGAACAGCGATGCTTCCATCAGATGGTCGTAGATCTCATCCATGAAATATGGCATCTCGCCGAACCATACCACGTCGGGCCGGGCCGAGGGCTGGTGACAGGACGGGCAGGGCTCACCCACATCCATTTCGGGTGGCGAAGCCCAACGATATCCGCACGCCGCACACAAAGCCCCAGCCAACGTGCCATGCATATGGATCACATGCGCGGCCCCTCCTGCCTCGTGCAGGCTGTCGACATTCTGGGTGACAAGGATCACCTCTCCAGGCCAGCCCTGCTGCAACCGGGCCAGCGCCTGATGCGCCGCGTTGGGTTGCGCCTTGGCGGCCTGTACTCGGCGGGCATTGTAAAACTGATGCACCAGCGACGGATTGCGGGCAAAGCCCTCGGGCGTGGCCACATCCTCGATCCGGTGCTGCGCCCACAGGCCCCCTTCATCGCGGAACGTGCCCAACCCGCTTTCGGCGGAAATCCCGGCCCCGGTCAGAATGACGATCTTTTCCATACCTGCCCCACGCGCTAAACCTCTCTTATGTCACACCGTATCCTTTTCGTCTGCCTGGGCAATATCTGCCGGTCCCCCGCCGCCGAAGGTGCTTTTCGCGCCCGCGCCCCGCAGCACCAGACCGACAGCGCCGGAACCTCGGGCTGGCATATCGGAGACCCGCCCTACGGCCCAATGCAAAAGGCAGCCCGCGCGCGTGATATCGACCTCAGCGACCTACGCGCGCGCCAGTTCGTGGCCGAGGATTTCAACCACTTCGACCTGATCATCGGAATGGACGCAGAAAACATCGCGAACATCGAAGATTTGCGCCCGGACGGCAACGACACCCCGGTCCGCCTGTTGACCGATTTCGCCCCCCATATCGGTGCCGACCATGTGCCTGACCCGTACTACACCCGGGATTTCGACGGCGTTCTGGACCTGATCGAAGAGGCCGTGGCGGGGCTGGATGCGCATGTACGGGCTCAGTGGTAGTTTTGCCTTGCGTATTCAATCAATCCAGAGCGACAGCATGTTTGAGCCCAAAACCAACGTTTATTCGGCCTCCGCAGGCTGCATCGCAATCAGCGACAGGGGTCAAATCATCCGCCCTCTTAGCGCAAACCCTTGTGCCTATGCAGATAGTCGCATTAAGTGGATGGAATACTAGTCCGATCCCCAATGGTCATTTGATGGAATGATACAAATTCCTGATACACGCACGAGGCTGTCATCAGCACACATAAATCTCCAAGCTCCAAGTGAGACTGCAGCCAGTTAATCCAAATGAGTTAGACATATGATCACAGGCACGTTTAACCAGCTGAATACCCCGAAGGGTAGTCACAAAAAATGAACGACGAGCGCGCGCTGTTCCTGCACGAAGTTCTGTCACCGGAAAGACTGACGCGGGTGGTGGATGTGGGTGCCAATCCTCTTGGCGCTACCCCATATTCAACCCTCCTGAAGAACCGCATATGCGATGTCTGGGGTTTCGAACCACAGCAAGATGCATTTGCACGGCTCTCTGAAGAGGGAGGAGAAAATGAAACCTATCTTCCTTATGCGATCGGCAGAGGAGGAAGTGAGCGCCTTCATGTTTGCAAGGGAAGTGGCTTCACTTCGCTATTCGAGCCCAACCCCGACTTCATCAGAGTTATGGGAAGGTGGCCCAGGCAAATGCGGGTCGAAGAAGTTGTACCAATAACCACCCATCGGCTGGACGACCTGAAAGAGCTGCCAGAGTTCGATCTGCTGAAGATTGACGTGCAGGGCGGAGAATTGGACGTATTCAGGAATGCGCGCGAAAAACTCAAGAATGCGGTTGCTGTGATATCCGAAATCGCAATGGTGCCGCTTTACAAAGGTCAGCCACTGCTTGACTCACAAATGAGCGAGTTGTCTGCGCAGGGATTTCATTTCCACAAGTTTCTTTTTCTAAAATCGATGGCGGTCAAGACCCGTGCCTCGTCCCGCCTGAAGATGCGCGCTATGCGCAATCAGGCCATTGATGGCGACGCCGTGTTCCTGAAAAGGTTCTTCGCACTGGAGGACTCACCGACAGAAAGCTTGAAACATCTTGCGATCCTGGCGGACGCAGTGTTTCAAAGCCCCGATGTCGCACTTATGGCTCTGGAAGTGTTGGCTGATCGCGACGTCGTCAAAGAGGCTGAACTGGACGCCTACGAGGCGTTAGTAGAAGCTGAATTCAGCAGGTGAGAACAGCCTTTATTCCGGACATACTAACGCTCAGTAAACGTCTTTTGGTTTGCAGGACGGATGACGCATGGCTCAAACAAAAGAGCCTGGATGCTCACTTTCCGGTTCACCCCACCACCTTCAACTGACCACCTAACCACGGCAATTGCGCAATCGCTGGATCAACGATCTGGCTGCGCATCAGGCGTCGGATCATGTCGGCCACCTCCTGCGGCACCTGATCGGACCAGTCGGTCCGTGTAAACAAGGAAATGGTGCGTGCGAATTCACCGAACGGGGCAGGGTGCGCCTCCATCCCGTCGTGGAAGCGGGCGGCGCGCATATAGCCCAGCGGCGTGGTAATCGCCCAGCCGAGGCCGCGCGCGACCATCGCCATCAGCGCGAGGTGTGAGCCGATTTCGAACCGTTCCTCGAATTCCAGCTGCTGTCGGGCCAGATGGCTTTCGATCTGACGGCTGATCAACTGCTCGCGGGCATAGCGCAGAAAGGGCAGATCCTGCACTGGTTGCGCAACGCCCTTAGGCGCGACCAG
This sequence comes from Ruegeria sp. CF1, assembly GCF_056537445.1. NCBI lineage: Bacteria > Pseudomonadati > Pseudomonadota > Alphaproteobacteria > Rhodobacterales > Roseobacteraceae > Ruegeria > Ruegeria sp. CF1. Next base: position 249,298 of record NZ_JBQFRN010000004.1, read on the forward strand.
AATGAACGGATCCTGCACCAGCGGATATTCGACCACGCCCTCCAGCACCTCGCCAGAATGGGCCGAGACCGCCATGTGCAGGCGCTGCGCTTCCAGCTCGGCAAACAGGTCCAGACTGGGCAGCGTGATCAGCTTGAATTTCGACCGGGTCAGACTGTCGGCCAGCAACGTCGCCAATCGAGGCGTCAGGTCGTTGTCGAAATCGTCGATCAAGCCGATGGACAGGGTGGTCAGATGCCCCAGATCCATCACCGCCAGTTCGCCTTGCGCCATCTGCAACTCGGCCAGCACTGCCTCGGCCCGCGCCAGGAAACTGCGGCCGGCCTGCGTCAGTCGCATCGGTCGCCGCCCGTGATCCACCAGATCGGTGCCCAAAGCCTTTTCCAGATTGCGCAATTGCTGGGAAACCGAGGGCTGGCTGAGCCCCGTGATCTCGGCCGCCTGCGCCACCGATCCCGTCCGTGCCAGCGCCTCGAACACCTCAAGGCCCCGCAGGGTCAGCCCTTTCATCACCATCGCACATACCTTTCGCTGCGCCATTTCTGAGGCGCAGCGGGCATCAGGTCAAGGATTGACAGGGCTCAGTTGCAGATCGCTTGCGCCATCTGGCCAAAGTTCTGATACCGATCCCACAGCGCATCATCGCGCGCGGTCTGCGACATCTTCAACTCCTGCGCCTGATGCGGGTTGGTGAACCACTTGGCGACGGTCTTCTGATCACTACGCGTCAGCGCCTGATCCGCCACGCGCTGAATACACCGGCACCGCGCCCGCGTCGCCGCTTCACGGTCTGATGCTAGACACGCCCGCTTGATCTGCGCCGCGTCCACTGTGTGGGCCACCGACGTCAGCGATGCCGCACAAAATGCGATTAAGAGGAACTGTTTCATACTCGAGCCTCGTTTTTTGCCTGCCCGGACGGGTCTTATGCCCCTCTCGGTCTGCGGCGGAGTATGAATCAAAGTGGATTCGGGATCAATTGGGTGGTTCGAAAAAGTGATTGCACGCGGCTGGGATGTCGCGTTTTCTGGCCAGACATTGTTTAAATCTCTTTCATGAGACCACTATGCTTAAGAAATACGGGCGCACGTTCCATCTGCCGGAGTCTCCCGGGGCCACCAGCGATGATAAGATCATGTCCAGCGTTGATGAACTGGCTTCGGCTGAGGAGGCCGTCTTCACCGAAGAACTGGACGGTGAGAATACAACGATTCATAGTCAGGGCTGCCATCCTCGCAGCATTGACGCGCGACACCACCCGTCCCGAGATTGGATGAAGGCCTTCGCTGCCGGAATTTCGCCACAGCTTGACGAAGATGAGCGCACAGTCGGTGAATATCTGTTTGCTCGCCACTCGATAGCGTACTCGGCGTTGCCGACTTATTTCCTGGGCTTCGCCTGGATCAAGGCAAAGCGCGTGCAATCGTGGGACGCGACGCTTTCACGCTTTCTCGAGCTGGGGATTACTGCCGTTCCCGAACTCTATCGCGGACGGTTCTCTGTTAAGGTTGTGGCAGATGTGATCGCGGGCCTGGAACTGGATACTCAGGAGGGTTTTGTCGTTCGCACAACTGCAGCGTTTAACGATGAAGACATGCCCACTCACCTCGCAAAATACGTGCGCGAGGGTCACGTGCAAAGTGATACGCATTGGATGAACGCGGAGTTGGTCAAAAACAGGTTGCTCTGAACGGTCAGAGGCCTCGCAATCAAAGGGTTTCGCTGGGGCTTCGTCCCACCTTGACCACAGCCCATTTCCGACGCATATCCCCAACCCATGACAGACCTCGCTCATATCCGCAATTTCTCCATCGTCGCGCATATCGACCATGGCAAATCCACCCTTGCTGACCGGCTCATCCAAGAGACCGGAACGGTCAAGGATCGCGACATGAAGGAACAGCTGCTCGACAGCATGGATATCGAGCGTGAACGCGGCATCACCATCAAGGCCAACACGGTTCGCATCGACTATACCGCCGACAATGGCGAGCAATATGTGCTGAACCTGATCGACACCCCCGGCCACGTGGACTTTGCCTATGAGGTCAGCCGCTCCATGCGTGCGGTCGAGGGGTCGCTGTTGGTTGTCGACTCGACCCAGGGGGTTGAGGCGCAGACGCTGGCGAATGTGTATCAGGCCATCGACGCCGACCACGAAATCGTGCCGGTGCTGAACAAGATCGACCTGCCCGCGTCCGATTGTGACCGCGTGGCCGAACAGATCGAGGATGTGATCGGCATCGACGCGACCGACGCCATTCAGGTCAGTGCCAAGACGGGGCAGGGCATCCACGAAACACTTGAGGCCATTGTGCAGCAGCTGCCCGCGCCGCAAGGCAACTTGGACGCGCCGCTCAAGGCGATGCTGGTGGATTCCTGGTACGACGCCTATCTCGGCGTCATCGTTCTGGTCCGCATCATGGACGGCACGCTGAAAAAGGGGATGCGGGTGAAGTTCATGTCGAACAACACCCTGCACCATGTCGACCGCGTCGGCGTCTTCCGGCCTGAGATGGAGATGGTGGATTCGCTGGGCCCCGGTGAGATCGGCTTCCTGACCGCCTCGATCAAACAGGTCCGCGACACCCGCGTCGGCGACACCATCACCAATGACCGCAACGGCACCGAAGAGGCCCTGACGGGATTCAAACCCGCGCAGCCGGTGGTGTTCTGCGGCCTCTTCCCCGTCGACAGTTCCGAATTCGAAGACCTGCGCGATGCGATCGACAAACTGGCCCTGAACGACGCCAGCTTCAGCTTTGAAATGGAAACCTCGGCGGCATTGGGCTTTGGCTTCCGCTGCGGTTTCCTCGGCCTGCTGCACCTAGAGGTCATCCGCGACCGGATCGAACGCGAATACGATATCGAGCTCATCACGACGGCTCCCTCGGTGATCTATCACGTCTACATGAAAGACGGCGAGATGATCGAGCTGCACAACCCCGCCGACATGCCCGACCCGTCGAAGGTCGACCATATCGAGGAACCGCGCATCAAGGCGACCATTCTGGTGCCGGATGAATACCTCGGCGACGTGCTGAAACTCTGCCAAGACCGCCGTGGCATCCAGATGGACCTGACATATGCGGGCACCCGCGCCATGGTCGTCTATGACCTGCCGCTGAACGAGGTTGTCTTTGACTTCTACGACCGCCTGAAATCGGTGACCAAGGGCTATGCTTCGTTCGACTACCAGATGACCGGCTACACCGAGGACAATCTGGTCAAGATGTCGGTGCTGGTGAATGACGAACCGGTCGACGCGCTGTCGACCATGGTTCACCGCGACCGGGCCGAGATGCGGGGCCGTGCAATGTGCGAAAAGCTCAAGGACCTGATCCCGCGCCACATGTTCAAAATCCCGATCCAGGCCGCCATCGGAGGCAAGGTCATCGCCCGCGAGACCCTCTCGGCCTTGCGCAAGGACGTGACCGCCAAATGCTACGGAGGCGACGCCACGCGGAAACGCAAACTGCTGGACAAGCAGAAGGCGGGTAAGAAAAAGATGCGTCAGTTCGGGAAGGTGGATATCCCGCAGGAGGCGTTTATTTCAGCGTTGAAGATGGACAGCTAAGGCTGTCCTTCCTCTCCGTTGATCGGTTCTATACGGCCTCAGGATCAGCGTCACTCTGACCAAGTTCCGCGAGTTCACTCCAAACCGCTCTTGGGATATCCCAATCCGCCCATTCGAGTGTTTGTCTCACATGCTGTGGCCAAGTCACTCCACACACCGTTGACGCAATTTTTGCGTCCCGCATCGAGAATTGCAGCGCTAAGGCGCCTAAGGGCACGTCAAAGCGGGCACAGATTTCCTCAACCGCGCGCACAGGTGCGAGCGTTTCTTCTGTTGCTGGCCGATAGACGTAGAAATGATGGATTGCGCTGCCTCTGGCCAAGATTCCGCCGGCGTAAGGCGCTGCGTTCAATACCGTAACGTCCTTCGAGTTGGCCAGTTCGATCAGCGGCGCCGCATTCATGTTTACAAGCGTGTGCCGGTTGTGAGTCATCACCACGTCGAAATCCCGTTCGCGCAGCATTGGCATCAACACATCCAACTGCCCGCCCGCCAGACCAACTGCAGTTGCCAATCCTTCCTCTTTAATTTTGAATAATTCGTCCAGCGCACCTCCGCTGCGGGTAATCTCAGTTACGTCACCAGCGTATTCCGGGTCGTGCAGATGAAGGATGTCCACGCGATCTACCTCAAGAGCCTTGAGGCTTTGTTCAAAGGACCGCCGCGCTTGGGCGGCGTCGAAAACATTCGTTTCCATGTCACGGTCTACTTTTGTGGACAGAACGCGGCCTTTCGGCCAGCCACCGAGTTCACGGATGACACTCCCGATGCGCTCCTCGCTACGCCCCAACGCATAGCCTCGGGCGGTGTCGATAAAACCGTCGGGCCGGGCAAGTATGGCACGTATGGTCTCGCGCGCCCTATTCTCATCAACTTCGTAACCGTAAATCTGTGGAATGTTGCCTATACCGGTTGATCCAAAGCCAATTCGTGGGATTCGCACTCCGGTTTGACCTATTTCGCAAAGTGTTGTCATTGCACCCCTCCCCAGTCGCATATGAATAATTGAATTTTGAACAGGTCGACCCATCACTGCAAGTTCGGGGGCAAAAAAACACAAGAAGAAAAGCGAGAATGGAACCTGAAACTGTGACCCACCTCACAGCCCTAAATCAGCCCATCTGCTACAGTTGACCTAACGGCAACCTTTGCAGGAGGCCCTTATGTCTACATCGCTTGTTCCCCTTATCGCTTTTGGATCAGCAGGCCTTTATTCCGTTGCCATGATCGCGATGAAGTTCTGGTGGAAACTCCCCGGCGTGGGTCTTGGTCTACTGATCGTCGCGACCCTGCTGGCCGGGGCCACGCTCGAACTCGCCGCGCTGCGCGAGGAACGGCTGGGCATCATCTATACCGGCATTCTTGGGGCCGAGGTTGTTCTGATCGCGATCGCCTCGTTCTTTCTGTTCGGCGAAAACTTCTCGTATCGCGAGGCGGCAGGTATCGGTCTGGTCATCCTCGGCACTGTGCTGGCCTGGGCCTGACGCAAACATTACCGGTTCATGAAGTTTCCCTTAGGTAAGTTGTAACCGGCGCACCTCCGCCCAATCTGTATCCCACAGCAAGGATGTTCGCTTTTGAACTCTAAAGGGTCGCTTTCAGGAGGAGATCCCCATGACCAGATACATGACTGCCGGAGCCGCCGCTCTGGCCACGTCCCTCGCCCTCGGAACCGCTGCACTGGCCGATACCACACCGGACCTGCGCGGCACATGGGTCGGGTCTTATACGACCGTGCAGCCCAGCCATTATTACAAGGGCGATCAGCCCCGCTTTAATCAGGCCGAATGGATGCTCGACGTCCAGATGCAGGAAGACAATGTCTTCTGGGGCCCCAGCAAATGGCGCCGCGAGGGTGACACTGAATGGAACGAATACGAAGCCACCGGGACCATCAGCCTCGACGGCTCGGGCGCGATCGGCATCGTTGAAACATCCCCGCTGGTGATTGGCGCCAATGCGTTGATCGATGCGCGGTACGAGGACGGCAAAATCTTTGCCGATTTCCGTAGCCTGCGGAACGGAACGACCTACAGCACCGTTCTGGAACGTCAGGTGAACTGAAGCGTTTCCGGCCCGATCGGATGTTAAAGGGGGTTAATGCCGCTGAGATTTGTGACTGCGGCAGGAGTAGTAGGTACCCCGGTCAGGTCGGAGCGCTTCTCATAAACAACAGTCTCCACAGGGAGGCGACGGGCCGGGCGGCGATCTCGCCGCCCGCGACAGGGTCCAGACCCCCGCGCTTGAGAATGCGGCGTTCCTCGGCACGGGTCATCTGGATCTCGCGGACCTTCAGCGCGGCGTCGCGCGCGGTCAGGTAAGAACCGTCCGGCCCAGGTTCCATCCCCGGAATACCACGCCCCTTCGACCACCACCCGCGCAGCCCGCTGAGCGGGTGTTTGCGTCCGATGGTGTCATCATCCAGTAACTCCCAGATCCGCTGCGCCTCGTTCATCGACACCAGTGCGGCGATCGGTTTGCCATAACGGGTCAGCACGATCACTTGCCGGGGGTCTTGCGACAAGGTGGCCAGTTCGCCCAAACGGGCGCGGGCTTGAGAAATGGTCAGGCGCATAGGCGAATCTCCGGTTGTACGATTCGAAAGATTTGGGGCTTGAGTGTTGTACAACTCGGACAATACCCCCCTAATTCAGCGCGCGGGACCTTCGCAGGTGCAGAAACCAAGCGAATTCTGGCCGGCGATCCATATTTGACTTTTTCCATCCCCAAGCCTGCGCGATGACGCGAATTCTCGGGTTATCCACATGGCTCTCCCGGCGGATATCAACAGCTTATCCCCGTCTAATTTTTATGCTGCAGTGCTATTTTCTTGCCGGATCATGACGCTGATGTAACAGTCTGGTTACTGCTTCTGATCTTCGGAACAGGGGCGGGATGCAAGGGCCAAGGGGGCCACAGCAGCGAAGGCGGATTTTAGGATTTGTTTGTAGTTGCAATGGCTTACCGGTGGTGGAGCAGGTGGTCTGGGCTTCGGTTCGGGTTAAATGCTCAGCCTCTCAGAAGGTCCGCGCGGACTGCGACGCGACATAGCGCGTGTGGCAGTGGCCAATGTCCCTTCGGGGGCCGAGGCAACTGGACCGGGAAGCCCCTCGGGCGGAACGGACCGGCAAGGCGTCAGGAGTGTCCGCAAGGATGCATGCAAAGACCGCGTCTGAGCACCTGACGCCTTTTCCTTTTTGAGAACCCAAGGTTCATACAGGCTACCACGCACCACCCTCCGGACCAGAACGGGGTTCTTTCGCTTGCGCAAAAGAACCCCGTCAAAGTGTCAGAAATGCAATGCCGCGTCTATGCACCTGTACCGGCACACTACTCGGGTTGAGTCGATGTGGCAACTACATATTGCGGGTAAGCGTTGCCTGAACGCAACATCCCGTCACGATCAGATGTTTTCCTGCACGTCCTCGGCCGCGTTCTGGATGGCATCTCCGGCGTTTTCGATATCTTTGCCAGCGCCCTTTGCGGTTTCGCATGCGGTCAAGGTGAACAGGGCCAGGCCAATCAGAATTGCGCGGATCATCGGTTGCTCCATAAGTGCTTGTTTCGAATTGACTAGCAGCTTTCCCGGGCCATAGCTACAGGTTTTGCATGGCCGATTTCGAAGGGCTAAATACTAGGCTCAGGTCGCATCCTGAGCGCAAAACAGTTCGTACACCACTTCCAGTATTCGGGCTGGTCGATCATCTGCCAGCCGGTAATATATCGCCTTGCCTTCGCGACGAGGAACAACCAGCCCCTCAAGTCTGAGCCGCGACAGTTGCTGAGAAACGGCGGCTTGGCGGGCCGATAGCAATTGTTCCAGTTCAGTAACGGATTTCTCGCCCGAGACGAGGTGACACAGGATCATCAAACGCCCTTCGTGGCTTATGGCTTTCAGAAAGTTCGATGCGCGCGTTGCGTTTTCAACCATCCGGTCAAGCTCGCCGGGTGACATATCCTCGGTCATTTGCGGAAAAGCCATGATCGTATTCCCTCGTTAGTGCCGCCGAATCCCGACGCCTGACCGGCGCCGCATCCGCAGCGAGAACTCTTGGTACAATTTCCAGGCATGTATTTCCATATGCATGGATCAAAATAGCGTGATGTAACCAGCACGTTTCCGCGCAATCCGTCTACCGACCTGTAGCGGCGTGTGCATTCGGGTCGTGCAGGTAGACGGAATTCGTGGGAACGTTCGGCCCCCCTTGCAGCCCCCCTGTGGCGGCACTAAGACTCGGGTAACCCTTCTTCGGGTAAGGTCCCGATCCATATCAAAGCAGGCAGGTTCCCTATGTTCGATCCAGTTGACACATATATGAACACACTCGTCCCCATGGTCGTCGAGCAGACCAGCCGGGGCGAGCGCGCATACGACATCTTCTCGCGCCTTCTGAAAGAGCGGATCATTTTCATCAACGGCCCCATCCATGACGGTATGAGCCATTTGGTGGTCGCTCAGCTGCTGCACCTTGAGGCGGAAAATCCGAACAAGGAAATCTCGATCTACATCAACTCTCCCGGTGGCGTGGTCACAAGTGGTTTGTCGATTTACGACACAATGCAGTATATCAAGCCGAAATGTTCCACATTGGTGATCGGTCAGGCGGCGTCCATGGGTTCGGTTCTGTTAGCCGGGGGCGAGAAGGGAATGCGCTTTTCGCTGCCTAACAGCCGGATCATGGTGCACCAGCCCAGCGGCGGTTATCAGGGCCAGGCGAGCGACATCATGATCCACGCGGCCGAGACGCAAAAGCTGAAAGATCGCCTGTATGACATCTATGTGCGCCATACCGGGCAGACCAAAAAGGCGGTTGAAAAGGCGCTGGATCGTGACAATTTCATGAGCCCGGAAGAGGCCAAGGATTGGGGCCATATCGACGAGATCGTCGAGAACCGCGCCAAGATGGATGGTGACGAGGCCTAGGTTCAAATCCGCGCGCGTCCGGCGTGAGGGATGATTTTGAGATTGTAGCTGCCAGAACGCTGGCCTAAGCTGCAGGCATATACGGCAAGCGCGGCCCTTGAGAGGGGCCGCTGAGACGGAGCCCGAGGGGTAAAGCATGGCGACGAATTCAGGCGGTGACGGCAAGAACACGCTCTATTGCAGCTTTTGCGGCAAAAGCCAGCATGAGGTGCGTAAGCTGATCGCAGGCCCGACCGTGTTCATCTGCGATGAGTGTGTCGAGCTGTGCATGGATATCATTCGCGAGGAAACCAAGGCCAGCGGTCTGAAATCCTCGGACGGTGTGCCAACACCCAAGGATATCTGCGAAGTGCTGGATGACTATGTGATCGGTCAGGCCACCGCCAAGCGGGTGCTGTCGGTTGCGGTACACAACCACTACAAGCGTCTCAATCATGCCCAGAAAGCGGGCAGCGATATAGAACTGGCAAAATCCAACATCTTGCTGATTGGCCCCACCGGCTGCGGCAAAACCCTGCTGGCGCAAACGCTGGCGCGGATTCTTGACGTGCCGTTTACGATGGCGGACGCAACCACGCTTACCGAAGCCGGTTATGTGGGTGAAGATGTTGAAAACATCATCCTCAAACTGCTGCAGGCCAGCGAGTACAATGTCGAACGCGCACAGCGCGGCATCGTCTATATTGACGAGGTCGATAAGATCACCCGCAAGTCTGAAAACCCTTCGATCACCCGCGATGTATCGGGCGAGGGCGTTCAGCAGGCCCTGCTGAAACTGATGGAAGGCACCGTGGCCAGCGTTCCTCCGCAGGGTGGGCGCAAACATCCGCAGCAGGAATTCCTGCAGGTGGATACCACGAACATCCTGTTCATCTGTGGCGGTGCATTCGCTGGACTAGACAAGATCATTGCACAGCGTGGCAAAGGCTCGGCCATGGGCTTTGGTGCCGACGTGCGTGACAATGACGAGCGCGGCGTGGGCGAGATCTTCAAGGATCTGGAACCCGAAGACCTGCTGAAATTTGGCCTGATCCCCGAATTCGTCGGCCGACTGCCGGTTCTGGCGACGCTGGAAGATCTGGACGAAGACGCTTTGGTCACCATCCTGACCAGCCCGAAGAACGCTCTGGTCAAGCAATACCAGCGGTTGTTTGAGTTGGAAGATGCGGAACTGGCCTTTACCGATGATGCGCTGAAGGCGATCGCCAAGAAAGCGATCGAGCGTAAAACCGGTGCGCGCGGTCTGCGTTCTATCCTGGAAGACATCCTGCTGGATACAATGTTCGAACTGCCGGGCATGAAGAACGTGACCGAAGTTGTGGTCAACGAAGAGGCTGTGACGTCGGACTCTCAGCCTTTGATCATCTACGCAGACGCGGCGGAATCGGCTTCGGCGGGTTGAACCGCATAGATTAATGCACACACGGCGCGGCAATGTCCGCGCCGTTTTCGTTTGAGGACACGATGACAGTAAGACGTATCTCTTCGGGTGGTGAGTTTGAAGCTAAGGTTGGCTATTGCCGCGCGGTTGTCGCGGGTGGTTGGGTTCATGTTGCGGGAACTGTTGGGCAAGGTGAAACGGTAGTGGAGCAATGCCGCTCGGCGCTGTCTATCATCGAAAACGCGCTGGCCGAGGCGGGTGCTTCATTCTCTGATATCGTGCGCATCACTTATATGCTGCCGGATCGAACCGAATTTGAACCTTGCTGGCCCATTCTGGCCGAAACCTTTGGTGCGAACCCTCCTGCAGCGACGATGATCGAATGCGGATTGATCGATCCGAAATACCGGATTGAAATTGAAGTCACCGCTATCCTGCCGGAATGACGCAGGTAGCGCTGGCAGTACTGGACCTTAGCGTGCCTTTGGTCCATATCTTCTGGGACAGAAATGCCGGAGGCAGCCGATGGGAATCCTGAACAGTCTTTTGCGGGCCGTGACCTGGTGGAACGGGGCCACCCTGAACACGCAGTTCTACACTGCGCGCAAGGGGATCAAGATCGGTGAGGACGACGAGGGCAACGTGTTCTATCGCAATGCCGACGACAGCAAGCGCTGGGTGATTTTCAATGGCGAAGCCGAGGCCAGCCGGATCGATCCCGATTGGCATGGCTGGCTACACCGCACATGGGATGAACCGCCAACCGATAAACCTCTGGCGCACAAGTCTTGGGAAAAACCGCATCAGGAGAATCTGACTGGCACCGCGCTGGCCTATGCACCTGCCGGTTCTCTGCGTCGTGCCGATCCGGTTGAACGTAGCGATTACGAGGCGTGGAGCCCGGAATAAGCGAGGCCAGATGTCTAATCATACGAAGACCGAAGTTATCGTCGGCGGTGCCGTGCTGGCCTGCGCCATTGCGTTCGGTGTCTACGCCAGCCAATCCACAGGCTTGTCTCAATCCGGCGCAGGATACGAGCTGGGCGCGTCTTTCCGCTCGCTCGAAGGTGTGGGCGTTGGCACGGATGTACGCCTTGCCGGGGTCAAGATTGGGACGGTGACCGGCGTTACGCTAAACTCTGATACGTACCGTGCGGACACCCGATTTTCCGTGGCAGATGGTATTCTTATTCCAGACGATAGCGCCGCTGTGATTTCTTCCGAAGGCTTGCTGGGTGGCAACTTTGTTGAGGTTATGCCGGGCGGTTCCCCGTTCTATTTTGAGGCGGGTGATGAGATTACCGATACGCAAGGCGCGGTCAGCCTGATCTCGTTGCTGGTCAAATTCGTGGCCGGGGACGGAAGCGAATGATCCGCGCTGCACTGGTGGCTCTGATGGTCACCGCAACCGGAGCTGCTGCGCAGCAAAAGGTCGAATCCGGCCCCGGCGCCATGTTGCGCGGGTTGGACAAGGTCAGCGGGCAGACGGTGGACATCGAAATACAGAACGGCGAGACCACGTCGGTCTTTGGTCTGGATGTCGCGCTGGGTGATTGTCGCTATCCAGCCGAAAACCCGACAGGTGACGCCTTTGCCTATCTGACCATCTGGGAACAGGGTAAGGCGCAGCAGCTGTTTGATGGCTGGATGATTGCGACCTCACCCGCGCTGAACGCGTTAGATCACGCCCGCTACGATGTCTGGGTGATACGTTGTATCACACCCTGAGGGGTTTGCTGCAGATCAGCGGTGAAATCTGCTTTCAGGTCAAGCGCTTGTTTCAATTCGCTATGATAAACCGCACGCGGGATCTCGATCGCGCCCAACGAGGCCAGATGCGCCGTCAGAAACTGCGTATCGAACAGCGTGAACCCGGTTTGGCGCAGTCGATCCACCAGATAGGCAAGTGCAATCTTCGATGCGTCCGTGCGACGCGAGAACATGCTTTCGCCAAAAAAGGCCGCGCCGAGGACTACACCGTAAACGCCGCCAATCAGTGAAGCGCCGTCCCAGACTTCGAGGGAATGCGCGCGGCCGGTCCGGTGTAGTTCCTGATAAAGACGGCGTAGTTCGGGATTGATCCAGGTATCCGATCGGTCGGCGCAGCCATCCACGACGCCCGCAAAATCGCGATTGATGCTTACCGAAAACCCACAGGTCCGGATACGCCGCGCTAGGCTGCGGGAGATGTGGAACCCATCCAGAGGGAACACGCCGCGAAACTTCGGGTCGACCCAGAACAACTCGGGGTCGTCGCGATGCTCAGCCATCGGAAAAATGCCGATGGAATAGCCATGGAGCAGAAGTTCAGGGGAAAGGCTCATGCCGGGTGCCTCGGGGCCGAAGGGGGGTTGTCCTTCGGCCCTTTGGTCAGATTAGGCCATGTTCTCCGCAAGCCAGTGCTCCAGCCAGTGGATGTTGTACTCGCCGCTGTGCAGGTCAGGTTCCTGCAGCAGCGCGTGGAACAGCGGCACGGTGGTGTCGATACCGTCGACGATCAACTCGCCCAAAGCACGTTCCAGACGGGCCAAAGCTTCAGCCCGGTCACGGCCCTGAACGATCAGTTTGGCGATCAACGAGTCGTAATATGGCGGGATCGAATAGCCGTCATAGAGCGCGGAATCCATCCGCACGCCCAGACCACCTGGCGCGTGATAGGCCGTAATCTTGCCCGGGCAGGGCGAGAAGTTCGGCAGTTTTTCCGCGTTGATGCGAACCTCGATGGCGTGGCCATTGATCTCAAGATCGTCCTGACCGAACGACATGTCCTCACCAGCGGCGACGCGGATTTGTTCGCGCACCAGATCGACGCCGAAGATGCCTTCGGTCACGGGGTGTTCCACCTGTAGACGCGTGTTCATCTCGATGAAGTAGAACTCGCCATTTTCATAGAGGAACTCGATGGTGCCCGCGCCGATATAGTTGATCTTGGCGACCGCATCGGCACAGATCTTACCGATCTTGGCGCGTTCTTCCGGCGTGATACTGGGGCCGGGGGCTTCTTCGAACACCTTCTGGTGGCGACGCTGCAGCGAACAGTCGCGTTCGCCCAAATGCACTGCCTTTCCCTTGCCATCGCCGAAGACCTGAATCTCGATATGGCGGGGGGTGGTCAGATATTTCTCGATATAGACCTCATCATTGCCAAAGGCGGCCTTGCCTTCGGCGCGTGCGGTCATGAAGGCGCTTTCCATCTCATCGGCGTTTTGTGCCACCTTCATGCCGCGACCGCCGCCGCCGGCGGTGGCCTTGATGATCACGGGATAGCCGAATTCCTCGCCGATACGCTTGGCGTCGGCCAGCGTGGGAACGCCGCCGTCCGAACCGGGAACGCAAGGTACACCCAGTTCCTTCATCGTGTCCTTGGCGGTGATCTTGTCACCCATGACACGAATATGTTCGGCGGTGGGTCCGATGAAGGTAATGCCGTGATCTTCGACGATCTGCACGAACTCGGCATTCTCGGACAGGAAGCCATAGCCGGGATGGATCGCCTGCGCGCCGGTGATTTCACAGGCCGAGATGATCGCGGGCACGGACAGATAGCTTTGCGGGCTGGGCGGGGGGCCGATGCAGACCGATTCGTCCGCCATGCGCACATGCATCGCATCGCTGTCGGCGGTGGAGTGCACGGCAACCGTCTTGATCCCCATCTCGCGCGCAGCACGGATCACACGCAGGGCGATCTCGCCTCGGTTGGCAATCAGGATTTTGTCGAACATGGGCCCGCCTTACTCAACGATGACCAGAGGCGTGCCGAATTCCACAGCATCACCATCGCCGACCAGAATGCGTTTGATGGTGCCCGACTTGGGTGCGTGGATGTGGTTCATTGTCTTCATGGCTTCGACAATCAATAGCGTGTCACCTTCCGAGACCGATGCACCGACCGAGATAAACGCAGGCGCGCCCGGTTCCGGTTGCATGTAAACCGTGCCTACCATGGGCGAGGTCACCGCGCCTGGATGGCTGGCGGGATCATCCACGGCAGCGGGCGCTTCGGCAGCGGCCGGCGCGGCAGCAGGTGCGGCAACCGGTGCAGCCGCAGGAACCGCAACCTGAACCGGAGCGGCCACGGTCTGCGACATGCGGCTGACACGGACATTCAGGCTGTCTTCCTCGCCATATTCGCGCTTGACCTGCAATTCGGTCAGGTCATTCTCGCGCAGCAGTTCGGCCAGTGCCTTGATAAACGCGACATCCGCTTCGTGTTTGGTATCTGTCATGAGTGTCCTCGAAGGTTCCCCTATGCCCGTCTGTTTGCTGCGGGCTTGGTTTGATTACGCAGGGTTATAAGCCATGCAGACGGCCATGAAAAGCGCCGTCTAAGCCTGCCAAATGGGGGTTTTTGCGCGAATTACGAGGGCTGTCGCGATTACAGCGGCGTTCCAGACAATTTTGCGACCAGTTCTGGTAGCTTGCGGGCTCCGTATTTTTCCAAAAGGCGGGCGCGATAGGCCTCGATCGTGCGGTAACTTAGCCCAAGTTCAACGCCAATTTCCTTTGCGGATAAACCCCGGCATGACAGGATGGCCACTTCGCGTTCGCGGGTTGTCAATTGCACCAAGGGGCGCTCTTCCGAGATGTCCGAAAAGCTCCATATCCCGTGCCGGAACGGATCGTCTGGCGTCAGCGAACGCCCCCGCGCGCGGCACCAGAACAGGTCACCGTCGCGTCGCCGCATCACCCGTTCGTCTGTGTAATAGCCTGTATCGCGCATCACCTGCAGACTACGCGCGCCGATCCGTTCCCAATCGGCGACCGAAGGATAAAGATGCAGCAGGGGCATGTTGCGATAGTCAACCTCATTCCCGCCAAAGGTCCGCGCAAATTGCAGATTGCACCGTCGGATGATCCGGTTCTCAAGCTCAACAAGGCCGATGGGGGCGTATTCAAAGGCGGGATCGCTCATGTTCTTATGGTGACGGGTATTGCGTCGAAAGAGAAGGGTGGGCGGCAGGAAAGGGTGGGTTTCTTTCTCTGGCCGTTGTCAAAGTTGTAAATCTTCTTTGAAAATTAGTCGGCAACAGATAATAATTACTTAGTTAATCTGAAAATGCAGCCGCAGTAGCCAAGGACATAAACGCCATGCGCGACACGCTGACCGGCAGCCGGATACGCGAAAGACGGCAAATCTCTGGGCTGCGACAGGCGGAACTGGCGCGGCAGGTGGGGATTTCGGCATCGTATCTGAACCTGATCGAGCACAACCGCCGCCGCATTGGGGGCAAACTGCTTGTCGATATCGCGGCGGCTTTGTCCGTCGAGCCGTCGCTGCTGACTCAAGGGATCGAAGAGACGCTCATCGCCGCTCTGCGCGAGGCCGCGGCGGATGCAGTCGGCCAAAAGGCCGAGGTGGACGGGCTGGAAGAATTCGCCGGCCGCTTTCCCGGTTGGTCGGGTGTTCTGGCGCAGATGCATCGCCGCGTAGTGTCGCTGGAGCGCACTGTCGAAGTTCTTTCCGACCGACTGACCCATGACCCGCATCTGGCGGCCTCAATGCACGAGGTGCTGTCGACCGCCGCCGCCATCCGCTCAACAGCTGCAATCTTGGCTGAACCGGGAGAGATCGAACCGGAATGGCGCGACCGGTTCCATCGCAACTTGCATCAGGATGCCGAACGACTGGCCGAAAGCTCCAAAGCGCTGGTGACCTATCTGGATGACAGTGACGGGCAGCGCGATCTGCGCGGTATCCCACTGGACGCGGTCGAGGCGTTTTTTGCCGAGCAAGGATATCATTTCCCGGAACTCGAAGCCGGCGGGCAATTGACCGAAGTGCCGCTGGATGGGCTCGATTCTGCTGCAGCCAACACTGTGGCCTCGGGGTTGCTGGACCTTTATGCCGCCGACGCGCGCGCTATGCCGCTGGATCAGGTGTGTGCCGCGCTGGATGCAGCAAACCCCGATCCTCTGGCGTTGGCGACGGTGTTTTCAGTGGACCTTGCTACGGCGCTGCGACGGTTGGCCTTTCTGCCTGAAGGCACGCTGGCGCGTCCGGCTGGCTTGGTGATTTGCGACGCCTCCGGCAGCGTTCTGTTTTTTAAACCCGCGCCGGGGTTTGCTCTGCCGCGCCATGGCGAGGCCTGTCCGCTCTGGCCCTTGTTCACCGCCTTGAATCGGCCCTTGGTCCCGATCCGGAAACGGGTCGTTCAGCTTGGTCGAACCGCTGCTGAGTTTGAGTGTTTTGCAATCGCAACCCCTCAGCCAGCTAAGGAATTCGGGGCTGAGCCGGTCTATCGTTCGGTCATGCTGGTGCTGCCGGTCGAAGACACGGTGCAGCCTGCGGAAAACGCGGCGCAAGCCGGAGCCAGTTGTCGGATATGCCCGAAACGCGAATGCAGCGCGCGGCGCGAGCCATCGATCCTGAGCGAAGGGTTTTGACAGTTTCGTGACACAGCGCTTAATCTGGGCTGGACGGGTGGCCGGACGTGCAATCCGTCATGGGGAGGATATGCAAATATGAGCCGCAAGGTTCTGTTGATCGAGGATGAGCCCAACATCACCGAGGCGATCCGGTTTCTGCTGACACGCGAGGGGTGGCAGGTTGAAACCCATGCCGAGGGAACGGATGCGGTGCAGGTGATTCTGTCCGCGCGGCCCAATCTAGTGATTCTGGATGTGATGTTGCCGGGAAAAAGCGGGATGGATGTGCTGCGTGATCTGCGCGAACATGATGATATGAAGGCGTTGCCGGTTTTGATGCTGACCGCGCGCGGGCAATCCCGCGATCGTGAAATGGCCGAGCAGGCAGGGGTCAGCCGATTCATGACCAAGCCGTTTTCGAACACCGAAGTCCTGACAGCGGTGCGCGACCTGCATGCGCAGGCGTCTCAGTTATGAGCTCCGCGGGCGACGGCAAAGATCGGCCCTCGCCAGTTCGTCCGTCCCTGTTTCTGGAACGGCAAAGCTATCGTCGGCGCAGGCTGGCGGATGCAGCGCGGCTGCTGCCGTTTCTAGGTGCCGCAATGCTCGCGCTGCCTCTTCTATGGCCGGATGATAGCGCAGGCGCCGAGGCTCTGTCGCTGTCGACGGCCATGTTCTACATCTTTGCGTGCTGGGGTGTTCTGATCCTGATCAGCGTGATCTTCGGCTTCGTCGCCAAACGCATGACCGCGCGCGAGACTGCCGAGCCCGAGGCCGAGACATGGCAACCCTGAATGTCCTGATTCTGGTCTGTCTGGGCTATGTGGTTCTTCTGTTCGGCGTCGCCTTCGCAGCGGACCGGCTGGCTGCGCGTGGCGGCGGGAAATGGTTGCGTTCCCCGCTGATCTACACCCTGTCACTGTCGATCTATTGCACTGCATGGACGTTTTATGGCGCGGTTGGCAACGCCGCGCGTTCTGGGCTTGAATTCGTAACCATCTATCTGGGTCCTACACTGGTGATGATCAGCTGGTGGTGGGGCCTGCGCAAACTCGTGCGCATCGGACGCAGCCAGCGCGTGACGTCGATCGCTGACCTGATCTCGTCACGATACGGCAAGTCCAACACACTGGCGGTCTGCGTGACCATTCTGGCGGTGTTGGGCGGCACGCCTTATATCGCGCTGCAATTGCAGTCGATCACACTGTCCTTTTCGATCTTTGCCGAGGCCGATCCCTCAGGTCTCTATCGCGAAGGCTCCAGTGTGTTCTGGGTCGCGGCGGGCTTGGCCGTCTTCGCGATCCTCTTCGGGACGCGCAATCTGGATGCCAATGAGCGCCACCACGGCGTTGTTACCGCTATTGCGTTGGAATCTGTGGTGAAACTCTTCGCCCTTCTGGCCGTTGGCATCTTTGTTGTCTGGGGCGTCGCTGGCGGCTTGGGGCCGATGATGGATCAGATCGATGCCTCGGAAATTGGCCAATGGCATGTGGATGCCGGGCGCTGGACCACTTTCATTTTTCTTTCGGCGGCGGCCTTTGTCTGCTTGCCGCGGATGTTTCAGGTCATGGTGGTCGAGAATGACGATGAGAGCCACCTGCGCACCGCCGCCTGGGCCTTTCCGCTCTACCTACTGCTGATGAGCTTGTTTGTCGTGCCCATCGCCGTCGTTGGGTTGGACCTGATGCCCGAAGGCTCGAACCCCGACCTGTTTGTGCTGACCGTGCCGCTGTCGCAGGGCAATGACTGGTTGGCGATGCTGTCGTTCATCGGCGGGTTTTCCTCGGCCACATCAATGGTGATCGTTACCGCGATGGCGCTGTCAACCATGGTCTCGAACCATGTGGTCATGCCGATCTGGCTGAATACGCAGGAAGGCACCGCGTCGGTCTCTGGTGATGTGCGAACAGTCGTGCTGATGGCGCGGCGCGTCTCGATCGCGGCGATCATGGCGTTGGGCTATTTCTACTTCCAGCTTTCGGGGGGCGGGGCTGCCCTGACCTCGATCGGGCTGGTGGCCTTTGCCGGGATTTCCCAGATTCTGCCCGCACTGGTGGGTGGCCTGTTCTGGCGCGGCGCGACCCGAACTGGGGCATTGGTCGGGCTCAGCGTCGGGTTCTTTCTCTGGATTTACACACTGCTGCTGCCTGGCATGGGTGGCGGCATTGTCCCGGCATCGGTGATTGAAAACGGACCCTTCGGCTGGGGCTGGCTGCGCCCGCAGGCGTTGTTCGGGATCGAAGGGATCGACCCGATGGTGCATACGGTCATGTGGTCGCTGTCGCTGAATACAATCGCCTTCTGTGTCGCCTCGATGCTCAGCTTCCCCAGCCCGCTGGAACGCCTTCAGGGTGCGCAATTCGTAAATGTATTTGACCATTCAGTTTCAGCCCGTGGCTGGACCGGTTCGGTTGCGCAAAGCGAAGACTTGATGATCATGACCCAGCGGATTCTGGGCACTATTCCCGCGCAAGAGTTCTTTCAAGCCGAAGCCGAGCGCCAGAATGGTCGCCCCGGACGACTGCCCGAGCCTACGCCGCAGTTTCTGGAACGGCTGGAACGTGAACTCAGCGGCTCGGTCGGGGCCGCGACCGCCCATGCGATGATCGGTCAGATCGTTGGCGGGGCGTCTGTGTCTGTCGAAGACCTGTTGGCCGTTGCCGACGAGTCCGCGCAGATGTTGGAATATTCCAGCCAGCTTGAGGCAAAATCGACTGAGCTTAGCCGCACAGCGCGGCAATTGCGCGAGGCGAATGCCAAGCTTACGCAAGTCTCGAAACAGAAAGACGCGTTTCTTAGCCAGGTCAGCCACGAATTGCGCACGCCCATGACCTCGATTCGGGCGTTTTCTGAAATTATGCGCGACACCGATGGCCTCAGCGCCGAGGAACAAATCCGTTATGCTGCGATCATACATGATGAATCGCTGCGTCTGACCCGGCTACTGGATGATCTGCTCGACCTTAGCGTGCTGGAAAGCGGCCAGGTTAGCCTGAACATGGGCGAAGCCACCCTAAGCGAAGTTCTGGACCGCGCCGTTTCAAGCGCGCTGGCGGGCAGTGATCGAAAGATTGGCGTACGGCGGGTGCGCGCAAGTGAACGTATCCCGTTGCACACGGATCTCGACCGGCTGGGGCAGGTGTTCATCAACCTGATTTCCAACGCCCAGAAATATTGCGACGCCATTGAACCGGTGCTGACCATCTCGGCCCATGATGTCGGCGGGCAGGTGGTAATCGATTTCATCGACAACGGCGGTGGTATCCCGGCCGAGGCGCAATCGATGGTATTCGAGAAATTTGCCCGCGTCGGCTCGGACAAGGCAGGCGGGGCAGGGTTGGGGCTGGCGATCTGCCGAGAGATTATGCAGCGCCTGGGCGGCGAAGTTGCCTATCTGCCGGGGCAGGGAGGGGCGGCATTCCGCGTCAGCCTTCCGCTGGCCTTTCGTCAGGCCGCGCAATGAGGGCGTCATAAAGACATTCGTAACCTCCGCCGGGTTAGACAAATTGTCATCGCATCGACAAACGGCGGAACGGGGCCATGACCACATCAGCACTGGCACGAAAGCTTTCAGCGGGGCAATGCGGTGCCGACACGCCCCGCTCGGTCCTGCGCGCCTTGCGGCTGGGGTTGGCACGCGCCTCCGGCGAAAGCATGGGGCTGGCGCTGTCGGTCATCGGGGCAAAGCAGGCCGTACGTGCGCAGGAAGATATAGCCGACCGGCTGAATGAGGGGTGGTTGATGCTGCTGTTTACCTCGGATCAGGGCGGCCTGGCTGCGGCCTGTCTGGACCCGGGTTGCGTCTCTGCCATCGTCCAGCAGCAAACGATTGCCATGGTCACCTCTGACCCATCACCCGAGCGTGCGTTTACCGACACCGACGCTGCCATGGTCGCCCCTCTGATCGAGGATATGCTGAGCCGGGCTCTGAAACTGGTTGAGTCCCCGGCAGACATGGCCAGCCTGTCCGGGTATGAGTTCACCTCACGCGCCGAAGGTCGGCGCGCACTGAACCTGGCGCTGGTGGATGAGGTCTATCGCATGTTTGATCTGACGGTCGAACTTGCCGGTGGTCCGCGTCAGGGCGAGGTCAGTATCCTGCTGCCCGAGCGCCCGCTCTCGGATCAGGAACAGGTTGCGGATATCACCCAATCGGAGGTGAATCTTGATCAGGCATCCGGGGTAATTCGGGCTGAGCTGAACACCGTGATCTGCCGCCTGTCTTTGCCGCTGACAGCGCTTTCGGAATTGTCCGTCGGGGATGTCCTGCCGCAGCAGGGCGCGCGGGTGGATCGGGTTGAAGTTCTGTCAATCGATCGTGCCCGAACCGCCATCGGACGTCTCGGTCAGTGCGGCGGAATGCGTGCGGTTCGGATCAACGAACAAGGCCCTCCTTCTGCGTTGCCCGCCAAGGACTGCGCCGGATTTCTGGCCAGCAAATCAAGCTTGAAGCCCTCGGCCCCGGATGACGAGATGTCGTCCCCGCTTGATGACGATATTGTAGCGCATGATCTGACGACCGAGGATTCCCTCCTGGAACCCGACGACTTGTTGCCTGCCAGTTCCGAACAGCGTGTCACGGAAATCTCGCACCTCGCCGGTCTGCCAGCGCCCAAAGGCAATGGCCGCGATTAAGAGGCTTATCCGCGCCCTCGCAGCTGTTCCAATGCCGGGCGCAACCCGTCGAGCGCATAGCCCGCTTTTCCGGTCGCATCGAGGATTTCATCCGTGCTTAGCCGATCGCACTGTCCCAGCGCCCAGACCACCGAGCATCGTGTGCCAGAGGCGCAATAGGCCAGAACCGGCCCGCTGCAGCTTTCGGCCAGATCGCGTTGCAGCGCCACGTTTTCCGGTGTCATCGTCTGGTGTGTCAACTCCAGAACCTCATATTCCATCCCGGCCTCGCGAACGGCTTGACCGATGGCGTCTGACTGCTGATCCGGCGGAACTTCGGTATTGGGACGGTTGCAGATCACCTTGACGAAACCGGCCTCGGCAATGGCTGGCACGTCCTCCACCGAGATCTGAGGTGAGACGGCGTAGCGGGGGGTTATCGGTCGAATCTCCATGGCAATTGCTTAGGCTGCGTCGGCGATCCTGTCCAGTTGCGCACCCAGCTTTGGTGCCGCAAACATGCCCGCGATCATCGCAATCAGGAACACAATCCCGCCAACGCCTCCATATCCAAGCGAGGCCATCGCCGGGCCCGGGCACAAACCCGCCAATCCCCAACCGACGCCGAACAGGACCGACCCGACGATCAGACGGCGATCCAGTTCAACACGGGGCGGGGCGGGGAACTGTCCGCCCACTACAGGGATCCTGTTCCGTGTCAATCGCCACGCCACCAGCATCGGCAGGATCGCCCCGCCCATGACAAAGGCGAGCGTCGGGTCCCAATTGCCGAACACATCCAGCCACCCCTGCACCTTGGTGGTGTCGGTCATGCCTGAGATCAAAAGCCCGATGCCGAACAGCGATCCGGCGAGAAAAGCAAACACTGAGCGCATTAGATCACCCCCAAAGCATGGCGAAACAGCGCAACCGTCAGACCACCTGCAAGAATGTAGAACACCGTTGCGACGATCCCGCGCAACGAGAAGCGAGAAATCCCACAAACGCCGTGACCCGACGTGCAGCCATTGGCGATCCGTGTTCCAGCCCCCACCAGCAGCCCAGCAAGGATCACGATCGCCAGATCCGGGGTCAAATGGGTCTCGGCCTGCGGCGCAATCAATGGGCGCAGCAATAAGGGCATCCCGACCAAGCCAGCGACGAAAGCCAGGCGTTCCGTTAATACGCTCCGGTCGCTGCGTTCCAGCAGTCCGCCCAATATGCCGCTCGCCCCCATGATCCGCCCATTACACAGCAGATAAACGCTGGCACCCAGCCCGATCAGCAGACCACCAGCCAGACCCGAAATCCATTCGATATTCATTGTCTCGTCTGCCCTCGTATCAAAGCTTATTGACTGGGATTTTCATGAAAACGTCGCCCTGCTCATCCGCTGGTGGCATCTGACCGGCCCGCATATTGACCTGCAGCGAGGGCAAAATAAGGCGCGGCATCGCCAGGGTCGCATCCCGCGCATCGCGCATCTCGACAAATTCTTCGACGCTGCGGCCCTGACCGATATGAACGTTCAGCGCCTTCTGTTCGCCAACCGTGGTCTCCCACGCGTATTCATCGCGACCAGGCGCTTTGTAATCATGGCCTACAAAAATCCGCGTCTCGTCAGGCAGAGACAGGATTTTCTGGATCGAGGCATACAGGTCCGCCGATGACCCGCCGGGAAAATCGCATCGGGCAGTTCCGAAATCTGGCATGAACAGCGTATCGCCCACAAAGGCCGCATCGCCGATCACATAGGTCATGCAGGCTGGCGTATGGCCTGGCGTGTGCAAAACGTCCCCGCGCATCTGGCCGATGTGAAAGCTGGACCCTTCGGCAAACAGTGCATCGAACTGGCTGCCATCACGCTGAAACTCGGTGCCTTCGTTGAAGACCTTGCCGAACGTGTCCTGAACGACCACGATATTCTCGCCAATCCCGATCTGACCACCCAGCTTTTCCTGTAGGTAAGGGGCTGCTGACAGGTGGTCGGCATGGACATGGCTTTCCAGAATCCATTCCACCTTCAGTCCCTGTGCCGTCACATAGTCGACAATCTGGTCGGCCGAGCTGGTGTCGGTCCGCCCCGAGGCGTGATCGAAATCCAATACACTGTCGATGATGGCGCAGGCCTGCCCCTGAGGTTCCTGCACAACGTAAGAGACGGTGAAGGTCTGCGGGTCGAAAAAAGCTTTCACACTTGGCGTCATGGGTTCCTCCGTTCAGCTTGCATACATATAACAATAGTGGAATATGTTTAAAGCCCCTAATCACGAGTTGATGTCTGTCAAAGCAATCTCCGCAATTTGAGCGTATGCTTTAGGCGACCATGGACATATTGACGGTTTTTTGCCTGACTAGGCAAGAATTCGCGATGTTTTGTTCCGGTCTCGTGCTCGTCTTAAACTCGTTACCTATATCAGGCACATTGGCACCATATGGGAGGAAGGAAATGACTGCTCAGGATCTTTTTACCGAAGCGGAACGGCTTGAACAAAAGCTGAATGGTGCGTGTCTTGAGACCCGGCTAGAGCTTCAGCCACATGTCAGCATGGTTCTGGATAAAATGCGCGCGCAGGGGGTTCATATCCCATCGCGCTTGCGTCGGCTGGATGCTGCGCTATGCGAAGACGTGCTTGAAGCGCGGTTCGACAATCTGCCGATCTGATCGATCTGGTTATCCCAGCGAAATGCCCAGGATAACCATCATCAGCCCAAGTACCGACAGGAAAAGCGACGCCAGATTCCAAGGCAGAACCCCCTGAACTGCAGCGCGCAACTCGTCATCCGTCAGGTTGGCTTTGCGCGCTTTCATCACTTGCAGGATGCACCAGACCAGACCGACCAGCCCGGCCACAGACAGGGCGGCCCCGCCCCAGACGATAATGTCGAACATGGTTGTTTACGCTCACCCTTTGAATCCGTGACCGCGCTTATCGGATCGGCGCAGGTCAGACAAGCCCGCCGTGCAGAATGCACGCTTGCGGTCGGGTCGGTGCCGATGTATCCGGCACCTTATTTTCAGCCCTTGGGAGAGACGCAGATGGAAGACACCACCGAAGATCAGGCCGCAGCCAACTACCGAGTGACCGCAGGCGAGCTGCGCCAGTTCGTCGAACGGTTCGAGCGTCTTGAGGCCGAAAAGAAAGATATCGCCGACCAGCAGAAAGAGGTCATGGCCGAGGCCAAGGCCCGCGGCTACGACACCAAGGTCATGCGCAAGGTCGTCGCTCTTCGCAAGCGCGACAAGGACGACATCGCCGAGGAAGAGGCGGTACTGGAAATGTACAAGGAAGCGCTGGGCATGTAGCGCCAGCCGCTTACGGGTTCAGAAAACGTATATCTGGCATGGTCTGCAGCCGTGCCAGATCCTGCTCATAAAGCTCGGTAAAGGCGGTAACGATATCTTCGTTCCAGCCAGGCAGCTCCACCTCTTCTTCGATTTCATCCGTCAGCGCATGCTGCTGAAACACCTGCGCCAGCCTGCCCCTGAGCACGGGATCATTGGGGGCCGCTTGATGCTCTAACAAGCTCTGAATCTCCTGTTTGCCCATGTCTGAGACAAGTGAGGACAGCAGCGCGTATTCCTGTTCCAGCGGCGTGTCCTCGGGTAGCCCCACTAGCGCGCGCGCGATGTCGCCGCAGATCAGCGGCGAATCCTCATTGCTCCACAAGGTGATTTTGACATCTGGTGCTAGATCGCGAATGTCTTCGATCATCGCAAGCCAACTCAGGCAGCTCAGGTCGGTGGTCGACAGAATATGCGCGCGTTCCGGTGCCGATAGCAACATCAGCACCTTTGGAATAAAGCTGCCGGGGTTGCGCAGACCTACGAGCAGTTCCACCGTCGAGTCGCTGAACAGTTGTTCCAGATAAGCCATCCGCTGCCCGGCATTGGCGTAGAACTGCCCGTCCATGATGATCGAAGCCCGCTCTCCCAGATACAGCGCGCTCGACAGGATCGCCCGATCCACCTGTTGCCCGTTGGGGAACAGTTTATGAAATCGCGCCAGTGTATCCTGATGTGATGGCCGGTCGGCAGAGGGTTTCAGCGCAGGTCGAAAGATCTTTCTGAACGGACGAAGCCCCCAGAAGGCGGTATGATTTCCCGCAACCAGATCCGCATTCGCCTGCAGTAGATTGAGCAGGTGATCATGGTCGGTAAAGTGCGCTCCGGCTTGGATGACCATCTGCATATCGGAATTGTCCTTACCTCGGTCGGGATCGACGCCTGGGTTACAACCTGTCCCCGGTGCAGTCAAATTCGGATGAGGCCTGATATTACTGTTATCCTAAGGCAAACCAGCACAAAGTTAAGATGACCCGAAATTTCGGGCTTGCAGTCCCTGTTCCGAGATATTAATCGACACCCAGTGCCCCTATAGCTCAGCTGGTAGAGCAACTGATTTGTAATCAGTAGGTCCGCGGTTCGAGTCCGTGTGGGGGCACCACTTAGGTTCATATGATATTGAAATATATTGTTTTTTCGAGGCGCGTTTTCTGTGTCCCCTGATTTATCCCCCGAATTTTCGCTGATACCAGCCAGATCCGGGCTAATTGCGAATCCATGCCCTGCGGCTGTTTATTTCCTGCCTGCAGGAAAGGGTGGTCAGCGAACTTGAACCTGATCCGGCGACGATACGATAATCTGCGGTTTGCCTTTGTATAGTTCTATTCTGCCGCTGATTGCCACCGTTTTACCTTCGTAGGTACCCCTGCTAACACCGCTAAACCTGCTAAACGGTGCAAGCGGAATTTAGGTTTCTGCCCCAAGAACGTCTCCTGAGTGACAAAATTCACTGTGATTGAACGACTAAGTTGGTTGAGTGCAGTGAATGAGTAGCAAGGCAAGTTCCAGATGAAGTTTATCCCTGCAACCGCCCAATCAGTCGTTGTCCATGCGTACGAACTGGCCGCCAACGACATGGAAAAAAGCATGGCAATGTGGGCTGGTACTCAACTCATGGCGCTTTACGATACGCGCTCGGTTCTTTTGCTGGAACATGCCAATATCTGGGCCGAAAAGCTTGAGCCGCGAGCACCTCTTTCTACTGCGAAGAAATGAAACAGCACTCCCCAGAAAGCATTAGCGAGGCGTCAGATTACCTGAAAGCCTTCACCCTCGATGTCCGATTGCACATTCTTTACCTACTTGCCGATGGTGAGAAATCTGTTGGTGAAATGATTGATGCTTTGTCGATGCGTCAGGCAACAGTTTCCCAAAGTATCGCTCGCTTGCGACTTGAGGGCATGATAGTTGCGAGGCGCGAAGGTCATTACATGTACTACAATATCTGCGACGAACGGGTGCGCCCAGTTCTCAAGTTGCTGGATAAGCTTTTTCTAAAACAGACCAGTTAGACAACTACCTCGGAGACTTGCCCGGCCCGCATTGGGCCGGGTTTTTTTGCCCTAGATTTGACTGAGCCTAGCGAAGCCCTTTTTCCTTATTAGGCGGTTTTTTGTACTCAATTTCGTCTGGTGCAACCTGCAACACTCGATTTCTACCCATCTCCCAAAGCTCGCCACGCATTGTCAGGTGTTCGGCCATCCGCGTAGGTGTCAACTCCTCCGACCGCATCAGTTTTTCATCAATCTCCTTACCCCGTGTCGGAATCTGATTTCTAAGCTGAGGAAATGGCGATGTTTTTGGGTTTTAAAACGATTACGTTGCGTGGATAATAGATCTAGAACTTTCGCGTATTTTGCGGATTTAAAGAAAATCTGATACAGTCGCCGAAATCAAAAAGAAGTAATAAGTGTTTTTTTGGAGGGTACGATTATGAAAAAATGGTTCAATATTGGCATTGCCGCAGTATTTTCTACAATTGCCACCGCTGCCTTCCCCACCCCAATGTACTATACCGACAGGTCTTCATTTGAGTCTGCCTTAACTTCTGTGAAGGTTGACAGTTTGGATGGAATTTCATCCGGACCATATGGGGCTGGTTTTGTAACCAGACCAGACTTCACCTTCGTACGGGGAGGCACTCCTAGTACCTCGAACAACGGTGTGTACGGCTGCATTAATCACTCCGGATGTGGCGATAACTCAGTTCTTGGTTTTGACGACTCGTATTGGTGGCACTATCGTCAAGACACTGCAGATATCTACACGTTTGGGTCTGCGGTGCACGGTTTTGGTTTCGACTACGCCAATCCAATAAACTGGCAAAATAATGCAACTCCAATTCTGGACGGCGTCACGGCTCTCGCTAACTCAGGTTTCTTTGGTGTCATTTACGAAACCGCTAGAACCACATTTGCTGTCGACAACTCAGTGGTCAATCCATCGTATATCATAATGGATAATTATACTTATGGTTCGGCAGTCGGTGGAGCACCAGTGCCTTCTCCCGTCCCACTTCCCGCTTCGCTCCCCTTGTTGTTGGTCGGCCTTACAGGGCTTGGTCTGGTGGCGCGTAGACGGCGGAACAAGTATAACTAACGCGCGCGCTCTATTTCGCTCTACTTTAGACGCCGCTTCCGCGCTGCCATCTTCCTGCATCCCTCCTTGCAATACTCAGCGTCTACCCGTTTCCATTCGGGCATGAGGTTGCCGCAATAGGCGCAGTGCCAGCCCTTGGAATAGTTCTGCGCCAGCTTTTGAGCGCGCTGTGTGATCCGGTGTGCGTTCTGCCAAGTGTAGTGGGTGAAGCTGAGACGCACATGCGGCGGGTTCAATTCCTCGATCCATATTGTTGAATAGTCTCGATCCGTCATACGTGTACCTTATCCGGGAACTGCCTTTGATATTGCTGGGTAATCGTATTTAACTCCATGACGCGCGGGCAGGTGCGGGCGCTTATTGGTCCCGGAACTCCTGCCTTTAGGGTCTCGCAAAATTCAAACCTGTCATTGCCGTCTCTCCTGTCTGGACCGTGTGTGCCGGGGTGATTAGGTTGTTGGTATGAACCCAGCCGATCCCACGTTAGCTCTGGAAGTGGCAGCAGGCATACTGATTGCCTACTGCGTGGTGTTCTGCGCCAAGAGCGCCATCGCACATTGGCAGCGCGGAGAGGGGAATATGGCGATAATCAATGGCTTCCCCGTACTATTATTTGGCGTTCGTTTACTCTCCGCATGCTTGCGGCAAATATCCCACTAAGTAATGGGTCAAACATCGCCATTTGTCCGTCCATGGTCGTTTGAGACAAGGTATTATAGTACCCCAAATTAAATAGGAGCGAAACAAGAACATTTGAAGATAAATGGGGTGCGAGAGAACCTCCCGGAAATACAGCACCGAAAAACAAAAACAGACATCGAAAAGAGCTGAGACTGCCATGGTAAAGACTTATTCACGTGGTGTTCCCGAGCAGTAACCGCATGTATGTAAAGGAGTATTTCATGCGCAGGTTTTTCACCGCCGTTGCCCTGTTGCCGTTTGTTGCTGCCTGTGCGCAGTCGCCGGATAAGGTTGGTGCTTCGTACGTCAGCCCGGCAATCTTCGATGGGCGTTCGTGCCAGCAATTGCACGCCGAGCGTAACCAGATTGCAAGCAACGTGAACAAGTTGACAGCGGCCCAGAAGAAATCGGCCACGGATGACGCAGTTATCACCGGCGTGACTCTGGTTCTGTTCTGGCCCGCAGCGCTGGCAATGGCCGCAACACAGGATCATGCTGACCAGTTGGCGCAGGCCAAGGGGAACTACGATGCCATTACGCAGGCTATGCAGGCCAAGAATTGCCCGCAAATCGGTGTGACTGGTTAACACTTCCAGACTAATGTGGAGGCAAGGGGCATACGGAAGCATGGCCCCTTTTTCTGTGGGGATATATAATGGCATTTGAGGACCGCAGCCATCACTGCTGAGACGAACCAATTATTGTAGGTAGGAAGAACGATGACCGCCGTTGACGATGAGATCGACGCAGCAAAGGGCTTGGCGTCCGAAATGTTCTCCTATGAGTAATTTGTGGAGTTTCTTTCCACCGCAGAAGACGAACAAGAACGCGCTGCTCGCGTGATTTTCTACGTGTTGCAGAAGCAGCGTGAAAGCTAACAGTCCAAGTATTGTGCGTCACAACAAGCAGTGAAGTATGTAGTCAGTCAAACAGGAATCACGGCGCAATGAATATCGATGAACCAAAACTGATTATGTCAGACAAGTGCAAGTCTGTACTTGTGGATGGGTATCGCTTTGAAATCGAAATCTACCGCTTGGATAGTCAGAACCAATGGACCCTTGAAGTGATTGACTTCGAAGAGGCTAGCTACGTTTGGGATGATAAGTTCGGATCTGACCAAGAGGCGTTAGATACCTCCCTGAATATCCTGAACAATGAGGGAGCTTTGGCGTTTATGGGCAAGGAGCAGGAACCCTAGGGTAATCTTAGGTTGAACTCCCCAACAACGACAAATTTAACGCATTGGATTCTATGACTAACTGCTTGGCATTGCTTTTTTCTTTGGCAGTTGTGTAGCATTCTAACGCGATACTGTGCCTGAACTAATGCTTTATCGAAGCAACGGAGGCTAATGTGGCAGCGTACTCTGAAGCAAGGTCAACGCTCAAAGGCATCGAGGTTCCACGTGACCTCGTTGGTAAGCCTGCCGGTGTCTTTTTTCTGTTGAACGAGATTGAGCGCCGGAAGTCGCAATCAAAAAGCGCGACGGATAGCGGGCCGTTCGAGCTGAAGCCATTCATGCTAGTGGATGAGTTTATCTTTAATCGGCGTGCTTGAACACAATCAAATGGAACCTGGCGAACGACTAAGAGTGACTAACGCTCTCGATTCATAGCTGCCATGAGTTTGAAAGAGCCGCTGCCGCACAGATCCGCTTCACCTTGCGCAAGCTCTAGGTCAAATGCCTCAATGAACGGCGCAATCAATTGCTCGTCCAGCATATAGAATGACGTCGCATCCCGAGATCCGCGCGATAGCACACTATCCGCATTCCAGCCCCAACGTCCCCGACCAGCATGAGCATCAAGCCAATTGTGGATCTCATGAAGCCGATATCCGAACCCCTCCTCAGGAACCTGTACACGCAACCTAATAGGGAAGTACTTTTCATCCGCTGCTTTCTTCGGGGATCTGCTGCGCGTGGCCATTATGCGTCGATAACGTCGATTAACTCCGGCCCGTCATCGTCGCGGCCAATCGGCGCGACCTTGTGGAAGCGCATACGTCCATCCCATTCCTTGCCCAAGTTCTGCGCTTCGTCGTGGTCAATCTGACCTGACATCCACGGCACAAGGTTCTCATTCGTCAGAATAACCGGTGACCGTGCATGTATGTGTTCGATTTGATGCAACGCAGGGCGGGTGAGAATTGTGCAGGTGTTCAGACCAGACGAGAGGCGCGAGTAGAGGCCTGCGAAATACATGCAGGGGTCATTGGTATCTGTCTTGATAACCCACGGCTGCTTGGCCCCCTTAGAGCCTGTCCATTCATAGTAGAAACTGGCCGGGATAATGCACCTGCTGCTTTTCCATGCGACCCGGAACGAACCCAGTTTATGTGCCGTTTCTATCTTCGCGTTGAAGGTGGTGGGTTTCCATTGCGCCACGTCTTCCTTGAACCAGTGCGGTACAAGCCACCAGCGTGCCGTAGAGCTAATAAGTCGGTTGTCATGGATGAACGCCATATCCAACATCTGAGTTGGCTTGACGTTCCAGCTCATGGATAGGTCTTGAGCGTTTGGGTCGCGCTCAGTTGGGATAGGAACACCGTTCACGATCCAGTTCTGCAGGGCATATAGCTCTGCCCACGTCATTTCGGGTCTGCCGAGTCGTCCGCACATCGTACGAGCATAGCGAAACTAGGGGAACGTTTGGTGAACTTTTTGATGGTTGGCGACGAGATTAATGATAGTTGTGCGGACGGAGCAGACATTTCAGTCATCGCGTCGTAGAGTGATGTCACAGGGGGGAGACATGTCCGAATACGTCACCGGTGGATGCAAATGCGGCTTGGTACGCTACGAAGGCAAACGCCTTAATGTGCCCATGTTTCGTTGCCATTGTCGCGATTGCCAACAACTAACTGGTGGGGGTCATTCGGAGATGCTGCCACTTGCCATCAGTGATTTCTCAATTAGCGATAACTGCAAAACATTTGAGATGCTTGGAGGATCAGGTCGACCGACCTTCAGCGGCTTCTGCCCGAATTGTGGGTCTCAACTTACCAGAAACAGTCGTCGTATGAGCGACCGGATATATGTCCACGCAGCATCCCTAGACGATCCGAATTTGTATCGCCCTGAAGAATCCATCTACTCCAGTTCTGCGCAAAACTGGGACAAATGTGCAATCATAGAGGGTGAGTAAGGGCTCCAAAGCCGACCATCCGACTAAATCGATGTGAAGGCGTAGACTTTGTAACTTTCTGAAACTGGCCTGCCAAAAACCCCCCATTTATAGCGGGCTGAATATGGCGGGGATTTTGTGGTATACTAAGCAAGCCTCCCGGTTCGGGAGTAGGGGAAGAGCCCACCGTCTCACAAATGATTGAGAGTGAAGGTGGTGAGGGGCTGGATGAGGGGGTCTTAGCCAGCCCCTCTCTCTTGAGGGGGTATCCGG
>NZ_JBQFRN010000005.1:0-271611 GCF_056537445.1 Ruegeria sp. CF1
TGAGGGCGGCCCGCCTGGGGGCTTTGCGCCACATAGGGTGGGTCAAATTTAAATGCTGAAACCGGGTCAGTTTTGAACGCTCATTGACAGCGCTGGTATTTGGAACGCCGTCTATTGTGGCAGCTGTGTTCGACACAATGTTGGACAGTTTGCCCCAGGTTGTGCAACGCTAAGACGCATAACACAATGCTAAGGGAGGTAAAATGTCAGATACAAGTCAAAAAAAGATGCTCGACCCAGACCCTCGCGTCTGGGATTTCGAGACCGAATATGAACTCGGACAGGACAACATCAGACCTCTCGGGTTGGATATCCATAACCCTGTCTTCATCGTCTCTGGTTTGCTGATACTGGGCTTCGTGATCGTGGCATTGGCCAATCAGGAAGCTGCCGCAGCATTTTTTGGTTGGCTGCGGCCGTGGCTGACAAGCACTTTTGATTGGTTTCTCGTGTTGTCGGTGAATGCGATCACCTTATTCTGCCTGGCCCTCATTG
Organism: Ruegeria sp. CF1; assembly: GCF_056537445.1. NCBI lineage: Bacteria > Pseudomonadati > Pseudomonadota > Alphaproteobacteria > Rhodobacterales > Roseobacteraceae > Ruegeria > Ruegeria sp. CF1. The sequence goes on from NZ_JBQFRN010000005.1 coordinate 496, forward strand.
TCTTGCCGGTCGGAAAGGTCAGAATTGGCGGAAAAGACGCGAAGCCCGACTACTCGTATGCGGGTTGGATCGCAATGATGTTTGCCGCAGGGATCGGGATCGGTCTACTGTTTTTCGGTGTCTTGGAGCCTGTGTACTACAACTTCTCGGAAGATGGGAATGCGCGCCCCTTAAACATCGACATCAGCGAGCCCGGCAATGAGTATATTGGTGTTGTTGGTACGATCCATCACTGGGGTCTCGAAGGCTGGGCCGTGTACGCTGCAGTGGGTCTGGCACTGGCAATTTTCGCATACAACTTGAATTTGCCGCTAACGCTTAGGTCGGCCTTCTTTCCGCTGCTTGGTGAACGTGTCTGGGGCTTCTGGGGGCATGTCATCGACACGCTGGCCGTTTTTGCGACCCTCTTCGGACTGACGACCTCATTGGGCCTTGGTGCGCAACAGGTTGCCGCGGGTTTGAATGAAGTGTTTGGCATCACGCCTTCACCGACATTGACCGTCATCATCATTGTCGCGATCACGCTCATTGCACTTGGTTCTGTTTTGTTGGGAATGGACGCCGGTGTGAAACGGCTATCCGAGATCAACATGATAATGGCTGTGTGTCTGTTTATTTTTGTGATCGCGGTGACCGGAGTGGCGGCTGCAATTGCTCGTTACGTTTCAGTCATGGTTGACTATGTCACGCTGCTTCCTGCGCTCTCAAATCCCTTTGGCAGAGAGGATACCAGCTTTTTCCATGGGTGGACTACGTTCTACTGGGCATGGTGGATTGCATGGTCTCCTTTCGTGGGAATGTTCATTGCCCGGATCTCTCGGGGTCGTACGGTACGTGAGTTTGTGCTTTGTGCCCTTATTGCTCCTACGGCGGTCTGTGCATTGTGGATGTCCACTTTTGGAGGGGCCGCGATTGACATGCTGAATGCAGGTAGCGCTGAAGGCGTCAAAGCAACAGTCATCGACAGTTATGCGCCAGAGGGCGCCCTGTTCGGTTTCCTCAAGGAGTTGCCTCTGTACAATATCGTCGCCCCTATCTCGCTGATTTTGATTGTGATCTTCTTTGTCACGTCATCTGATTCAGGGTCGTTGGTTATCGATACGATCACCGCAGGCGGTAAACTGGATGCACCTGTCGTTCAGCGTGTTTGGTGGTGCACTCTGGAAGGTTTGGTTGCCATTGCGCTTCTTCTAGGCGGTGGATTGAACGCCCTACAAGGGGCTGCCGTATCAATGGGGATTCCATTTACACTGGTGATCCTCATTATGTGCTACTGTTTGTGGTTGGCTCTGCGATCCGAATACAAAAAGCTGTAGCAAGCGGACTAAAGCAATGATGGCTTCCTTAAGAGAAAAGGGAGCCATCACATCAATTTACCGAGGTTTTTGAAACGACTAGTGTCGGACAACAAAAACCGAACAACTGGCGTGTGTTACTACGTGGCTGGCGGTCGTTCCCAGCAGGTAATCCTGGATCTTTGGGTTGGCCGCCTCCATCACGATCATATCCACGTTGCGTTCATCGGCGAGCTTTACGATTTGGCGATGCACAGCACCGGTTCGAACGACCGTTTCTAATTCAACGCCTTCTGCCGGGTGATCTTCTACAAACTTCTCCAATTGCTCGCTCCAATAGCCAACAGAGTCGCGAATATTCAAGTTTCGCTCCATTTCTGGCGCAACTGTCACTACGAGAAGCCGCGCCTCTCTGCGTCTGGCCATCGCGATTGCTTCTTCGTAGGCGCTGTAGTCCAACCTGACGTGACGAAGGTTTATCGGGCATAGGATTAATTTCGCATCTCGTGGCATTTTCACCATCCCGTTTCACGCATTTGGCCGATAAGTATTGAATGACTTTGCAAGGCGGACAGTCAAGAGCGACCGCGTTCCATAAACAGCAGCCGCTTTGTCCGCACCTTTCCCGTTCATGGGTCTCAAAATTTCGCCGTTGCAGCGAATGGCCGTTAAGCGGGCTGCGACTGCAGCATCCGGTGGGTGGGTTGAGAGTCCGCAATGGGCCGTTGACCAATTCGCGCTACAGTGTGCATGCTTCTTCTGCTCGGAGGTCTGCAATGTGCCCGAAGTCAAACTTCTGCGATTGCACCATTCTGGTCGTTCTGCACTTCAGGCGATAGTGATGAACCGATCACGGCTTCCGGTTTCAAGTGTGTTCAAGCCAGTTCAGTTTGAAAATCGTATGTTCCCCTTCCAGGCCTTTGAGCGGAACTGTTATTTGCTCGGCAAACTGGAACTCCTGTGACCCGCCCACCATGATCCGTGTTGCATCCGAAACGCGAATATCACTGGGTGCTGCAAGGGCCGCTATACGTGCAGCTTTGTTGACAACAGTTCCGAAGTGATCAGCATCGGACGTAATCACTTCACCGGTGTGCAAGCCAATTCGGACCTGTAGCTTTGGTTCGTTGGTTTCCGCCGAATTTGCCCGTTGTATATTCTGAGCAGCCAGTAGCGCTGCCCTTGCGGATGCAAAAGACGACATTACGCCGTCTCCCAGTGATTTTACTAAACGTCCACCGCTTTCAACAATTTGTGTTTCGACTAGTCGCAGATGTCTTCCGAGAGCGTCTGTCCAAAGTGTATCTCCTATAGCCTCCACAATTGTCGTGCTATCCGCTATGTCAGTAAACATAATGGTCGCAATCCCACTTTGCCCGAGTTCGTAGGGTGTAGAGAGGGCGGCATCGAGCAACTCTTCAAAGCCTCTGGCCTCGTATCCGAAGCCTTCGACGTTGTTGACTGGAATGGAATTGTGAACGTGTACGATCTTCCAGGAACCTTTTTCGAGTTTCAGAATGACTGTGGAGCGCAGATGCGCGGACTGCCCTGTCTCAATGCCATCAATCCTTGCTTCCCATTCCACCCAACCAAGTGATCCGCATTCAAATCCTCTCAGTTCCTTTGCGTTCCACCGGAATCGTGGGACTTCTCCGATGTATTGCTCCATACCGCGACGCAGAGCATCACCTTTCCAGGCCTCACCTTGGGCTGAGCCGAAATATGACAAGGCAGCATCGTCAGAAAATAGATGTGCCACCGTCTCACCGTCGCCCCGGCCATAGGCGTTAATCCAACGTTCGACAATCGCTGCAAGTTCCGGGGAGGGGCTTATCGTATCTCTCATGCCAGCCATGATAAGAACTTCGCGCCGTATCTCATAGGGTCTGATGAACTGAACTTAGTCACAACTGTCAAAATTGGTGGAGCCCTTGCTTTAGGGATAGTAAAACCAGTTGACAGCCAGAGCATCAACGTTCGTCGTGATACCGATGCGCTGGTATCGCAAACGGGCTGTCGTCAACGCTAGTGAGACAGTCGTTTAAGACATTCACCACACGCCATGCAAACTATGTTCAGCGGACGAAATGATTGGAATCGTGCTGAACGACTTTAAGGTCATTTGGCAAAGCTCGGTAGGCGTCCGTTATAAGCCCAAAGCGACTGAAGCAACGTTTGGTTGAAAAGATGATCGTGTGGTGGTCTCAGTCGACAGCAGGTCAATCAGTAATCTGGTTTCAGAGTGCGCAGTCGAAAGAGGTCTGTTAATCTCACGGCAGTGTCATCTTCTATGTAGGAAATTTACGTGCTCAGCCCGAGAAAGCCCGGAAACGAGAGACAAGGCATCGCATGCGCGGGAAATTGGATCCTAGACACGGTGCACACAATTTCGCATTGGCCAGAAAAGTCAGGACTGGCGCTTATTGAAAACCAGCATATCGACCTTGGCGGCGGACCGGCCAATGTTGCATTGGGTTTGAAAGCTATGGGCGTTTGTTACCCGGTGATCCCAATCGGGCTAACCGGCGCGGGAGCTATGGGCGACGAAGTCTTGCGTCTTTGCGCCGAGGCGGGGCTACCGGTGAACGGCCTGCAGCGAACTACACGGGCAACAACATCACAAACGCATGTAATGAACGTGCAGGGCGACAGCCGCACGTTCTTCCACCACCGTGGTGCGAACAGTTTGTTTGACGCTTCGTCGATAAAAATTGATGAGTTATCGGCCGCCGGAGTTAAGCTCTTTTATCTTGGTTATCTAACTTTGCTCGATAAGCTGGATGAGGTTCTGCCGGAGGACAAAACCAGGGCCGCACTGGTTTTGTCGGACGCCAGAGCTGCGGGCATGCTAACCTGCGTTGACCTCGCATCTTTCAGATCCGGGGCATACAGAGACATCGTGTCAAAGACGCTTCCGGAAATCGATTTTCTGTTTGCGAACGAACTTGAAGCCGAGGAGGCGACAGGTATCAACCTGACGCAGAGAACTGATCCCAACGAAATGATAAAAGCGGCTCGCATCCTGAAGTCTGGCGGGGTCAACCGGGCTGTCATAATCCATAGCCCGACACAAATTGTATGTTGTGAGAACGAGGTTGAAATCGCTTTCGCACCGGACTCTATACCTGCGGAGCAAATAATCAGCCCGGTGGGCGCTGGTGACGCTTTCTGCTCCGGCGTTGTCCATGGAATCCACGAAGACTGGCCAATTGAGAATTGCCTCAAATTTGGAGAGAGGGCCGCCGCCGCCTGCCTGTCCGGGCATACAGCCACTGATGGGTTAAAAACGTTCTCGGTGCCGCAGACCCCACCATAGTGAAACCACTCGGACCGAAGGCAAGTTAGTGCGCTGAGCCGAACTTGATGTCGTCTGAACCGACCCTAAAACCTACCGAAACCGTCAGATGACCGGACTGAGCCCGAAAGGGCCCAATGCTGCGCGTTCAACGAAGGTCAGCTTGACGAGGCAAAGCGCCAAACGTTTGCCCGACGAAATTTGAACATAGGCGCGAAGCCATCCTCATGCTAATTTTAGAGAGGATTTGTAGGGCGGGAAGCTGTTGGATCGCCAGCACACAAAAGAGATTGACCGTGTCTTAAGCGGGTTCGATACAGGGAGAGACCGGCTTGTCGCGGACAGCTGGCAGCGCTGTGTTGAAACCTATGGTATGGATCCCTCACGGCAGGAACCCGCGCATATCCTGCCTGACACCAAATTCCGTGAACATCTGGAGCAATCCGAACGTCTGATCGCAACAGCGCGCTCGGGGCTGCAATCGTTGTTTGCGCAGGTTGCAGGGCAGAACTACGTCCTACTGCTTGCGGATGCAGATGGCGTCTGCGTCGATTTCTTTGGCGACCGGAACTTTGAGGACGAACTCAGAACTGCCGGTCTTCATCTGGGATTCAAGTGGACGGAAGAGTTGGCAGGAACGAACGGGGTAGGGTCGTGCATCGTTACAGGTCAGCCGGTGACGATCCATCAGGGGGATCATTTTTCGATCACGCATACGCCGCTGTCTTGTACGGCAGCGCCTATTTTCGATACCAAAGGTGGTCTTGCGGCTGTTCTGGATGTTTCGTTGTTGCGTGGACCTTCGCCTAAGGCGTCGCAGAATCTGGCCATGACATTGGTGACGAATTCCGCCCGTCGCGTCGAGATGGCAAACCTGATGGCATCGACTAGGCGCGATTGGGTCCTGCGCTTTTCAGCCAGCCCCGAGTTTCTTGAGGTCGATCCCGAAGCAGCGGTTGCCGTGGACGGCAGCGGCAAGATCATCGGTATGACCTCGGGGGCCCGACGCGCACTGGACCCGGACGGTTCGGGCCACCTGATCGGGTCGCAATTGCAGGACTGGCTTGAAATCAGTGTTGATGACATGCCGGAGTTCATGCGCGGCAGACCGTCCGAAGACCGCGTTCTGCACCTCAAGGACGGGCGCGCGCTCTATGGTCATGCCGTTGCGCCACAGACGTCGCAGATGACGGCGGCCCTGCGCAAGCGAGAACAGGTTCTGCCCGGAGCACTTGGCAGTTTTGCGGGGCCGGATGCGGACCTTCAGCAGCTTTTGAACAATGCTGCGCGTCTTGCACCGACCAGCCTGCCGCTTTTGCTGACCGGTGAAAGCGGCACGGGCAAGACCAAACTGGCGCGTGCGATCCACATGGCCGATCCTGCGAGACAGGATTTCCACACAGTGATCTGCTGCGATACCGAGACATTCGATTTCTGCCAAACCATCGACCCCGGCACGCTGTTCCTGCGCGGTGTTGAAGACCTGAGCGAGCCTGCACAGGCCTCTCTTTTAGCAGTGCTTGAGCGGCGGGCTGATCTGAGGATCATTGCCTCATGTCGGCAGCCCCCGGCGGGATTGCAGGGCGGTCTGCGTGAAGATTTGCTGCACCGGATTGCGGGGGCCACATTTTCTCTGCCGCCTTTGCGCCACCGGGCGGATCTGGATTGGCTGATTGATCGCCTGCTTCGACGGTTTGCAAGCCATGATATTCACCTGTCGACAGTCGCGCGCGCCGATCTGAAATCACGACTATGGAGCGGCAATATTCGTGAACTGGAACATCTGCTGCACAGCGCGGTCGCCCTGTGTCAGGACAACATCATCGACTTGACGGATTTGCCAGCCCCGGCGCTCGCCCCTGCGCAAAAGCTGGACTCAGATGATTTGGAAGCACTGCTGCGTGCTTGCGATTGGAACATGTCTCAAGTGGCGCGACGCCTTGGCGTGAACCGGTCGACAATCCTGCGCCGTGTGCGAAAGGCCGGGCTTATTCCACCTGCATAAACGCACATGCCTTCGTGTTGCGCCCTTGTTGCGCGCGCAACAAGTCTTGGTGTTTTTGGCCTAGGTCAAGCGTTGAGCCGCCAAATCGACTTGCCCGAAGGGCCGCGGATTTGCCAGCCTTTTGCACCGTGGAGATAGGGAGGATGAAATGCTCGACACAACACTCTCGGATCAGGTGCAGGGGTTCCTGGATGACTTCGGTGCGGCTTTGTCCCAAGGCGATATTGATGCCGCCTGCGATATGTTTCAGGACGATTGCTATTGGCGCGATCTGGTCAGCTTTACCTGGAATATCAAAACGGTCGAAGGCAAGGCGCAGGTGGCAGATATGCTCGCGCATCAGTTGGCCACAACCAAGCCGAGCGGTTGGAAAATAGCCGAAGGTGAAGTGCCCACTGAAGACGGCGGAATAACCACCGCATGGATCGAGTTCGAAACCGAAGTGGCACGCGGCTATGGGTTAATCCGCCTCAAGGATGGCAAAATATGGACCTTGCTGACGACGATGGTCGAGCTAAAAGGTCATGAAGAGCCCAAAGGGTTCAACCGCCCACTTGGGGCCAAGCATGGTGCGGGCAAACACAGGACCACATGGGCGGAAGAACGGGCCCAGGAAGAGGCTGAACTGGGCTACAAAACACAGCCCTACTGCGTCATCATCGGCGGTGGTCAGGGTGGGATCGCCATGGGTGCGCGGCTGCGACAGCTCGGCGTCCCGACGATCATCGTTGAACGGAATGACCTGCCTGGCGACAGTTGGCGTAATCGCTACAAATCCCTCTGCCTGCATGATCCGGTCTGGTATGACCATCTGCCTTATATCAAGTTCCCGGAAAACTGGCCCGTGTTCTCGCCCAAGGACAAGATCGGCGACTGGCTTGAGATGTACACCAAAGTGATGGAGCTGAATTATTGGACGCGCACGACGGCCAAATCCGCCACCTTCGATGAAGACAAGGGCGAATGGACCATCACGGTGGACCGGGATGGCGAAGAGGTGGTGTTGCGGCCCAAGCAGCTGATCATGGCGACGGGTATGTCCGGCAAGAAACGCATGCCTGATTTTCCGGGTATGGATGTTTTCAAGGGTGAGCAGGCACATTCCTCGGAACACGACGGGCCGGCCAGATGGGCAGGCAAGAAAGTTGTCGTGGTGGGGTCCAACAACTCGGCCCACGACATCTGCGCCGCGCTTTGGGAAAACGATGCCGATGTGACAATGGTGCAGCGGTCCTCGACGCATATTGTCCGCTCGGACACCCTCATGGAAATCGGACTGGGCGATCTCTATTCTGAACGTGCGGTGCGGTCTGGCATGACAACCGAAAAGGCCGATCTGATCTTTGCATCGCTGCCCTATCGCATTCTGCATGAATTCCAGATTCCGGCCTATGCCGCGATGAAAGAGCAGGACAAAGAGTTCTATGATGGTCTGGAAAAGGCCGGGTTCTGGCTGGATTGGGGCGACGACGACAGCGGGCTGTTCATGAAATACCTGCGTCGCGGATCGGGCTATTACATCGATATCGGTGCCAGCCAGTTGATCATTGATGGCGAGATCAAGCTGAAACGCGGTCAGGTCACTGCGCTTGATGAAACCGGAGTTATCCTTGATGACGGCACGCATCTGGATGCCGATCTGGTGGTCTATGCGACCGGGTATAACTCGATGAACGGCTGGGTCGCAGACCTGATGGGTCAGGATATGGCAGATCGGCTTGGGAAATGCTGGGGTCTGGGCTCTGACACAACCAAGGACCCGGGACCCTGGGAAGGCGAGCAACGCAATATGTGGAAGCCGACACAGGTTCCAAACCTTTGGATGCATGGTGGAAACCTGCATCAGTCCCGGCATTATTCACAGTTCCTGTCGCTGCAAATAAAGGCCCGGTTGGAGGGTATCCCGACGCCTGTCTACGGCCTTCAAGATGTGCATCACCTCAGTTAAAGCATGCGCTACAACCAAGAAGTGGACTTTCAATTTATTCGATTGAAAGTCTGCTTTGGGCCGCTCGTGAAGGTGGCCCAGCAGAGTGGAACGCCGGATGCTGCAGCGCCTCCTATGACCGCGAAGAGCCCAAAGCGGATGTTAAAAAGAGCATCTTTTCTGACCCTTGGTAGCCGGTGGGCGCAGATGCTGGTATTCAGAGCATAAGGTAGCCCTATGAGGTCATAAATGCAGAGATCACTGGCATTAGTCTCAACCATCCTCCTTTCAATTCTCGCAACGACAGCCAGTGCAACGGAAGACATCAGGCTTGTTGTGCAAATCACAGTTGATGGACTGCGCGGAGACTTGATTTCTCGTTATGAGGCCGCCTTCGGCGAAGCCGGCTTCAAAAGGCTTATGGAAAGCGGCGTCTGGTACACTGACGCTCATCATCGTCACGCCAACACCGAAACCATTGTTGGCCACGCGACACTCGCTACAGGAGCCCATCCCTCTGAGCATGGAATGATTGGCAATGCCTGGTTCAACAGGGCTGAAGAGCGATTGGGATACAATATTGAAGATCCGGACTACCCGATGCTGCCGGTCCCAGGCTTCGGTGGAGACGTTGATCAAGTCGACCCGACACAAGCCGCTGCTGCTACTTCGGGCCGTTCTCCAGTTAACTTGTTGGCGACGACTTTCGGAGACGAACTGGTGAAGGCCAATGCAGGTCGATCAAAAGTGTTTTCTGTATCTGGTAAAGACCGTTCGGCGGTTGCAATGGCAGGGCATTCTGGAAAAGCTTTATGGCTGTCGGCGGCAACAGGGGCATTTGAAACAAGTAAATTTTACTATGACGCTTATCCAGATTGGGTTCTCGATTGGAATTCCAAACGCCCCGCAGATGCGAAAATCGAAAGTGAGTGGTGGCCGGAGTGTTCAGACGCACCGTACCTAATGGAAAGAAAGGAACGCTCCTTCGTAACGAACCTTGGTACGTTCGGTCGAACTTTCCCGCATTTCTATGGGACGCCAGACGACGGGCTTTACTACACACAAGTATTATTGTCGCCGCATGGGGACCGGATCACAGCCGATTTCGCAAAAACTGTAGTCAAAGAAGAAGGGCTTGGAGAGGACGAATGGCCAGACTACCTAAGCGTCAGTTTTTCTGGCGTTGACGCGACCAACCATTTCTTCGGACCTTCCAGCCTAGAAAATGAAGAAATGGTGCGTTGTTTGGATGAGACACTGGCAGATTTCTTTGAGTTTATGGATCGAGAGGTTGGGCGTGAAAACTTGCTTTACGTACTTTCCGCCGATCATGGCATGCCGGAAGCGCCAGAAGAGATGGCCGAAGCTGGTCTTTCAACCTTCCGTAACTCAACCGAAGCATTGATGATGGACGTGAATTCGGTGATCGCCGATGAGTTCGGAGTGGAATCCGCAATACAGTTCTTTTTCCGCCCTTACGTTTATTTGGACAATGGCGCGATAGAAGCGTCAGGCGCCGACAGACGCGTAATCGAGCGACATATCGCAGAAAAACTGATGGCTGCATCTGGCATTGACCTTGCGATGCCGACCGAACCGCTTGCTGAACAGCGAGGGCATACTCTGGAGGAGCAGATCCGGCGAAATTATCACCCAACGCGCTCTGGCGACATTTACGTTGTGCAAACGCCTTATTCATTTCTCTTTGAAGATGGCCCGATTGCCGTTATGCACGGATCGCCTTGGCGCTATGACACACATGTTCCGATCATTTTCGCTGGTCCAGGCATCAAGCCCGCTCGCGTCAGCCGTCCTGTTTCAACGGTGGACGTGGCCGTCACTCTGAGCACTATTTTAGGTATCAGCCAACCTAGCAGTGCTGCTGGTGAAACGCTTACCGAGATTGGCATTACAGATCCATGAGTGGTCTTGTCCTTTTATCGGATGCCGGACTGTTAAGTGTGTCGCTATGGTTGGCTGTGTTCTTTGGCCTAGTCTGCCGAGTTTGGCGAGATTTGGAGAATGACCTCAACGAACGTCAGGTTTGTCCCGCATCTTACCAGTTCAGGCAAGGTGCCGCGAAGGGTCGGTTTTCAACACGTCCTGCTCGGAAACTTCAATACCGCCCTGTTTTGCACCGAGCCTTAAACTGGTCCTGCAGTATCAAAAGTACTTTCTACGTAGCCCCTACACGCTGTGACCCTCATCTTCATGGATGTGGGCAACCTGTTCGCGGGTTTGGGCAATCTCCTGCACCACGGCGGCAATCTTGCCGGGCGAAACCTGGTGCAGCTCACCGACAACGGCCTCGGCGCGCTCATAGCTGTCTGGAACGCCCCGGCTGTTGAAATGGGCATGAACGGTGGAAATGTCCGCGTCTTTCCAAGTCGCCGTTGTGCCAACCGAAACGCTGTCATGATCGTTGTAGCGGGCCAGGAAGGTGTTTCCGTCGAGACCGAAGCTGTGCGCGGTCGCCACAATGTCATCACGCACAGCCAGCCATTTTTCAGCCTCGGACGGGTCCAGGTTGTCCAACTCGGCCGCATTCATGGATGTGGTGTAGCTGTCATCAGCCAAAGTGTATGCCTGCAGGTCGGTGTCATATGGGCGCAGTTCGGCAACATCGCCTTTCAACTCCCCGATCTGAACGTCCATTGCGGCACGCAAGTGCGGATCTTCGACCTCTCGTGCAAGAGCCTCCATGTTCTCGATGGAGTTCACGATGTCCTTGGTCTGCTGCTCGTAGTTCTCAAAGATGGCCTCCCCCAAAGCGGATTGCATATACTGAACATAGCGATCACCGGGCGACTGGTAGTCGTCGGAACCCTGAAAACTTTTGTCGCCCGACAGATCCGCAAGGGACGAATAGTAGGGGTGATACAGGTCGTATTCCTGAGCATCACTCATGTGTTGAGACACCAATGCCTGCATATCGTTCAGATCTACCGGCTCCCCTGACCGCTCCGCAGCCTCCAATTCGGTTTTCAGTTCTTCGACCAGATCTTGTTGCGCCGTATGTTCGTCAACACGGCGGTTGGCCTGGTCCTCGATATCAGCCAGTCGGCCACCGATGGCGGCATTGTCATACCCCATACGCCGATGCTCTTTCGTGATGATGTCGATCTGCTCAGAAACGCGATCTTCACGCGGGGCGGATTGATCAAATCTGGAATAGGGTGCGAAGTGTTCGACTTCGTTCAAAAGATAGTCTGTACGGGAAACCATAGTTTTTCCTTTGCGAGTTGATGGATAACTCTGTGATGGATCTGCCTGGGGCGTTGGCGCGCGCATCAGGCAGACCGGATGACGTCCTTACAAGCTGTGTCCGGTATCATTACCGCGCCCTTGCAAGAGCGGGTGCGTTGCATGGGCGTGAACCTCTGAGAGTTCTTCGGAGATTGCGATGATCCTGGAAGACGCAAGCTGGTGCAGCTCATCAACAACGGCCTCGGCGCGGTCAATGCTGTCGGACAATCCTTGCGCCTGGAAATGGGCTGCTGTGGTCGAGATATCGTCGTTGCGCCACCCCATTGTTGTGCCCAAAGTGACGTTGTGATGATCGCCAAAGCGGGCAACAAACGCCTCGCCATCGAGGCCGTAGCTGCTGGCCGTGTCGGTGACTTCCTTGCGGATCGCCGCCCACTGTTCGGCCTCTGGATAATCCAAGATATCCAGTTCGGCGGTGTCCATCATCGTGGAATACCGCCGGTCTTCGATGATGAAAGCTTGCAGATCAGGATCGTTGGGCCGCATATTCGCGACGTCGCCTTTCAGCTCACCTATTTGAATATCCATTGAGGCGCGCATGTGTGGATCTTCGACCTCGCGCGCCAGTCCTTCCATTTTTTTGATGGACTGCAGAATATCGGCGGACTTCTTCGACCAATTGTCACTGGCATCCTCGCCCAGAGTATCCCGCATGTAGGCGTCATAGCGCACTGCTGGCGGCAAGTAGTTTTCGGACGCCTGGAACGCCTTGTCATCGACAATGTCAGCAAGGGCCGACAGATACGGATGGCTCTGTTCGTTGTCCCGAACGTCGCTGATATGGGCAACAACCTGTGCCGTCAGTTCGGGCGCTATTGTTTCCTCGGACCCACCCGTTTCGATGTGCCGCCGCAGGTTGCTCATAACCTCGGGCGACACATAAGACGGGTCTCCCGGCGCGCCATAGTCATCAAAATGATGGGCTTGGTCCAATAGGTGTTCCATGCGCGAAACCACTGGCTCCTCTCCCTCTACGAGTTGGATGGCAAACTCTTCGATCCGGTCTTTGACGGCGTTGGCGCGCTCATCAAACAGATCCGACATTCTTGCGATGGAGAGAGTCATCACATCACCGGCCATGTCGCGGGCCGTAACTTCAACCTCCGGAGTGCTTTCAACAAGTGATATTCCGGCCTGAACTTTCCACGTGTCGGTCTCAACTTCCTGCCGCAAACCGCGCTCAAGGCGGGTCGTCGCGGTCAGCTCAATGCCGTATCCTTCGGCAACCTCGACCTGGATGGCGCGCTGAACATCTATGTTCATGTCGCTGCTCATGCCCATAGCGAGCCACTGCCCATGCTCGACACCTCGGTTGTTCACAACGATGTGGACATGGGGGTTATCGGTGTCGTTGTGGAACACAGTCAGATAGTCCCATGTATCGCCAAAATCACCGCGTCCAAACAGACGATCCGCGAACTCCAAACCGGCCTCATGAGCGGCGTCCGGATATGTGCCTTCGGGAAAAGAAACGATCATGTGACGGGTGTACCCGTAGTTGGTTTTCCCGTTGAAATCCTCGGCCCAGGTCTCGATCAGATCACTGACCTGATCCGCATCGAGCGGGGTCACGCCATTGTCCCGGATGTCCAATATGCCCTCTGCCCTGACGGTCAGATAGTTGATCTGGCGGCGCAGCTCATGGGCGTTTTTCACCCCGCCTTTGCGGACGTGTTTCACAACCGCTTCAGGCTTTCCGACCACAGCACCAAGCCGCGCCTTGATGGACGACGCCCGGGAGATCATGAACTTCATGCGCTTGGCAGTCTGCAGCTGCTGGCTGATCTGCTTGGACCGATCGATACCCTTCTGCGCTTCCCGGAAGGCAAGCTCAAGGAAATCCCCTGCTGTGAGATCTCGGGTCGCGGCGTTCATTCTCCAGGTGCCCAATCGTCGTCGCGCAAGATCCGGCGAATGGCAGATTCCGGCTCTCGGTTTCGGCGGGCGGCAGTGATCATCGCTTTCAGGTCTTGCCGGTGCTGGATGATCGCACGATGGAGATTTTCGACATCGCGCCGGTCGTCATCCGTCCAGATCACCGTGCCGCGCTTGGCCGATTTCGCCAGTTGATTGAGGTTGGTGTATCCACCCTGAACCTGCCGCAAGTGCGTCTGCCAGAGATCCACAACAGCGGGGTCAGGATCGAGATACCCGATCAGACGATAGATCAGACGCTGGATGATCTGGTTGCGGCTCTTGGCCCCAAGCGACTGCACGGCCTCTTCCAATCGCGCCAACGCATCTGACGGCAATCGAACAGAGAAGACAGTGGTGTCGCCGGGCTTGCTCAATATATACCTCAGGTTGTATTTTTAGCTTGTAACACAACTACCTTATCCTGTCATACACTCCAAGAGGAAACCGGGGGTGATTTTAGAAATCCGTATTTTCTCAAATCGCCCGCGGAATAGTTTTGCTCTTGGAGGCACTCTCCACGCCGGGAAAAAGGGTCCCGCCCCTTTTCCAGCCAGCAGGCGTGGGTGCCGGTGGACCGGCGCAGGGCAATCACGCAAAGCGGGAGCTGCCCGAACAGCGCCCGTCACATACCGGCACGTTCAAGGTCAGTATGGCATTTTCCGCGCGCCTCAGCGCGCTCGATTTCCCGCTGTTTTCGCGGCGGGTTTGGCAGGGTTGTCTGCTCCATCGTTGAGGCAGGTCATCATCCCTGCCCGATCTTAGGACCGCGCGCCACCTGTGGCGCATATGTGGTTCGGCCTGCGGCCGGAGCAGAAGAAAGGGCGGCTTGCGCCGCCCTGCCCTCTCGTCATTCGGTGACGGGATCGTGGTCGTCCCGCTTCGGGAAGGCCACCATGTCGACGCCAGGGAACATGCTGTGCTTGACCTGGATCGAGGTGATGTTGCCTGTCCCATCGGTATTGACGAAGAGCACCCCGCATCGATCCCAGAATGTCTTGCCTTCTTTTTCACCCGTCTTGACGTTCAGTTTCAGTGTTTGAGTTGCCATTGTTTGATCCTCGCTATGGCGTGTTTCGATGAACATGGGAAAAGCGGGCATCAAGGGGACGTCAGCAGGGAATTTGGTCCGCGCGGAATGCGCCGCAGGCGCAGGGGAAATTCCCTGTTGAAGCGCGGTGCCCGACCGGGCACCGCGCGTCTTCCCCGACTGCCCGCTTATGTTCATCACCTCAGAAACACGGCAGCCGAGGATCATCTCCGGCAACGGGTTTGAAACTGTCAGGCCAAGTGAAAAGGCAAGACTTTCTGGGATCGCTGCGCACGGGTCATCCGAACAAAGCGATGTGGTTTGTGGCGGCAACTTCCCCTCGATCTGACACAGGCGCGATGCTCAGTTCTAAGTTGAGGGTGGCCCTTCTGGGTCGGTATGATCGTCGTCGCAAAGGGTGAAGAATGACGGACGGTGCAAACCGCCCTTTCCAATTGGCGGAGGCCAAAGACCGGACGGTCCGGCCCTGGTCCGCGCATGTGCGGAGCAGGTGATCAGCCGGACTCAATTTGGCGGGGTGGATTTAGCTGAGATAACACGACAACCCACGTGACCTATCTCACGCACGGATGTCGGCGGGACCAGCACATGGGCGGAGGCCGCGCGATGCCGCTCCAAGAAAGAGGCCCACCGAAGCGGGCCACAAGTTGAACCGAAGGAAAATCTCGAGGTAATGATCTCAGGCTAACGCTTGCGCGCGCGATCGACAACACCGTCGGCTGTGATCGTGGCAATGCGATCCTCGGTGCGCCGGGTCATTTCCACCCCGTCACCTGTCATATGCGCCTCGGCAAACTCGGTGAACTTGAAGATGCTGCCATCGGCTTCAACATGGGTTTCGTCCTCTGCCGAGCGGCGTTTCACCGAGCCGTCATGGCGGATTTCGATGACCGTATTGTCGGCCATGCGAACCGTCACGGAATGCTCATCCACGGCCACGCCTTGCCACCACATCTCTGCGTCGCGGCGCACAACAATGCGGTTTGGATGCAGCTTGATCTGCACGTCCTGTGCAGCATCCGAACCAGCGGCTTTGACAACAACAATCGCCTCCTGCGCGCTGGGATCACCATGGATCGACGCGCTCCCGTTTTTTGGCGGCCAGAGCTTCGGCTGTTCGCGGGGCTTGCCCGTCTGATCCGTGTGAAACCCGACAAACATCTGTGCGGATTTCCAAACACGACGGGCGGCTTTTTCAACCGTAGAAGGGGCTGCATCGGTGGACATGATGGATGGCCTTTAAAGTGGGTTAATTCACGTGCATTTTCGGGGTGAGAGTCACACCCACAGCACTCAGCACCTTCAGCACCGTGCCAAATTCGGGATTGCCGTTTTCGCTAAGTGCGCGGTAGAGGCTTTCCCGAGAAAGGCCGGACTTGTCGGCTACGCTCGACATACCTTTGGCCCTGGCAACATCGCCAAGTGCTGATGCGATCAGCGCCGTGTCGCTGGTTTCAAAAGCCGCTTCAAGATAGGCTTGAATGGCTTCCGGGCTGTCCAGATAGTCAGCCGCTTCAAACTTCGTTGTTTTGACACCCATGTTTTTCACTCCAACTCTCTTGCCATCGCCTTGGCGGTTTTGATGTCGGCTTGCTGGGATGACTTGTCTCCCCCACAAAGCAAAACGATCAAAACGTCACCGCGCGACACATAATAAACCCGATACCCCTTCCCTTCGGAGATACGCAGTTCGCTCACACCTTCACCAACCGGCTTTACGTCACCGGGATTGCCCAGGCTCAACCGCGTGATGCGAACCAAGATTCTGGCTCTCGCCCTTTGGTCCTTCAAGCCCTTGAGCCACTTGTCGAACAGGTCCGTCTTACGAATTTCTATCATACCTATATGTAGCCTACAGGCTACAATCTTTCAAGTCAAAACAACTTATACCATTGAACTAAAATCAAAAAATCATTGCTGAAAAGCAGGGCGCATTGCGCCCTGCCCTGCCAGTTTCAGAAGCAGTCCGGCGCCCACGCATCAATCCGGGCCTTCTGCGCCTCGGTCACGCCCAGTGCAGCCTGATGCTCCGGGTCATTGAAAAGCTTGTGCATCGCCTCGTTCTTGGCACCCTTCTTGGATTTCGCGAAGGCTTTGAACATGTCGGTGTCACCGTGCAAATCCAGCAGGTCTTTGTAGAGATCATCCAGCTGCCAGCCCTTCAGGCGCTTGAAGCAATTCTCAGCCGACGGGGTCCAGATCGCGCGCATGTTCGCACCAATCTCAGCCTCGATTTCAGCCATGAATTCCGCGCGTTGGGTCAAGAACCGCCGGGCCAGAAAGGCTGTGATCTCCCCATTCCGGACCTTCTTGCCCAGATCGCGAAACGCTTTGAACGCCTCCACGCTGCCTTTTGCGGCCATCTCGTGGAACTGGTCATAGGCTGCCTCTGCCGCCGCATCCTGTTCCCCGCCAAGGCGGGGGTCGAGGATGAACTGGTCATCGATCTCCGGCGTGTTCCGTTCAGCGCCACCATAGCCAAACCCAAACAGGTTGCAGGTCAGACCGGAGGCCGGGGTGGCATAGAAGGCAAACAGGCTCAACAGATAGTCAGGCTTGTCCAGCAGGGCCGTCTGCACTGCTGCCAGTCGGATCGCCACCATGTCGCCGATGAATTTCTGCGAATAGGCTGGTTTTGGTGCCTCTTTGACCTCTGTCTCTTTGACTGGTTCCAGAACATCGGCCTCAATGGCGGCCTCAACATGTTCCGCCGCAACATAGGCCGAGGATGTTTTGATCTCGCCATTGTTGCCGACATAGACAAACACACCGGACAGCTTGCGCTGCGCGTCAGAATAGAACGGCGCGGCATAATCTTCGAGCGCGGCCAGCTCCTTGTCGCCAGCCGCGTCCAGAGCCTCCCCCTCATAGAGTTCGGCCAGTTCGTCATAGCGTTGGGCCTGTTCTTCGCTGAGCTCCCGGCTCACCATCTCTAAACGGTGCATGCCTTCGATGCCCGAGAACCCATAGGGAATGTAGCTGTCTTCATGGGTGTCCACCCAGTCCCAGCCTTTCACCTCGCGCAGCTTCGCCGCTTCCGCCGCCAGTTTCTCAGCAAACAGGCGATCCAGTAGTTGACCGTCATTGAACAGGGTCTCATCGGCAAAGAGATCAGCGGTGACCGTGCCGCCTGCGTCAACATAGGCCTCCTGCCCCACAAACACGGCCTTGCGGTTGGTGCTGCTGACAGCCTCCGACATCAGGGCTTGTTTGACATCATGCTCACTAAACCACCGGCACGCCTTGGCCTGTTCCAACACCTCCAGAATTTTCTCTTCCTCGGTGCTCACCGTCATGGCTTTGGCAAGTCCCATGCTGATCTCACCGGCTTTGAGCGCGTCCAGCACGGCAACGGGCAGATCAGCCAGTGCGAGGCGGCGGCGCACATGGGCTTCGGTCACGCCAAAGGCGTTGCTGATCTTGGCAACAGACAGGGATTTTGCTGCCATCTTGCCATAGGCGCGGACCTCGTCCACCGGGTCCAGTTCTTCGCGGGCGGTGTTTTCCGCATTGGCCCATTGTTCGGCCACAAACGGGTTATCGGTGACCTTCACGGGAACTTGTGCCAGCTCGGCGCGCTCGTTTACGGCGATGTTCAAAGCCCGCAACCGGCGACCACCGGCAACAATAGCAACCTTTCCGTCCGCATCACGCAACCCGCTCAGATTCTGGATCAGGCCACACATGACCAGACTGTCGGCCAAGAGGGCAATGCCGTCCTCGGCAACTTCCTGTCGCGGGTTCAGATCAGACAGGTAGAGACCGGACAGGGATACGGTTTCGATAGTTTCCGGTGCGGTGAATGTTTCAAGTTTGCTCATGGGGCAAATCCTTGTTTCAGAGTTTGAGATCGTGGTAAGGGTGCCCTACCGCCTTGGGGGTAGAGCGGAGCCGTTTAGATGGCTGCGTGTTGGTTCAAGAAGGCGAGGCCGATCTTGGCGGAGAGACCTCCCTTCTTGATCAGTTCCACGGCTTCCTGCCGGAGTTGGAACAATCGTTTCTGTGACATTTCATCACCTCCTTTCTGGTTTGTGATTGGGATCAATATTCGCTGGGGCACATGATGGTCAGAACACGGCGCGTGACTGCCGGATCAAACGGACGGTCGGAGCCGTATTTGTAGTCCGCGTCGTAAAGGTCGATTTTCCAGAACAGCTTCTGGCCGTTGATCGTCACCGTTCCGAATGTGTGATCGGCATAAGGGTCATTGCCCTCGTCGAACTGGTCATCCGACGCCACTGCAGCCAATGCCGCGGTCTGAAACTCCACCCCTTCGCCGGACACGTCCGGCGTGACGAACACCTGTCCCTGAATGCCCTTGGAGTGCATCTCGATCGCCGCAGTCGGATCGATCAGCGTTTTCCGAAACAGGTCATTCTGGGCTGCAATCTCTGCCGCCTGCAGGCTGGTGTCAGTCTCGATGTCTTTTTCCGTTTCAATGTCCAAAACCGTCTCTCCTTTGTGATGCGACCTTCGGGGCTGATCCCCTTTGGTGCTGGTTTTGAGCCGAGCCCTGAAAGGGCGTCGTCTCTAAAACCTGCCACGTGGCGAACGCGGAGAGGGGCGAGACAGGACAAATCGACAAGAGTGGTGCGGCCCGCAGGCGCAGCCGAGGACACGGTCTTGTCTATTTGTCTTGTCCGAGGGGGGAGGCCGCGCCTTCCCCCTGACGTCCGGCGGCGTTTGGCTTGCCCAAATCCCGCCTGACCCACAAAAGAAGCCAAAGGATCTTCGATCCAACGGGAGCGCAAAAGGGATCGTCACCCGGAGGGCAGATCACCACGGAATGGAGCGACCATGACTCAAAGCCCCTGCCCCGTCTCGCAAGAGACGGTTCAGGGGCTACTGCGTCAGGGAGATCATGCTGGGGTGTTTTGGGTGGAAGCCGATACGTCGGCTGAAACCTAGAGCCTGCTCACGAGCCGAAAGGCTCGGGATTTGCAACAGAAACAGACTGCAACCCGAAGTCACTCACCGACCGGAATATACCCTCGACGGCGCTTTTGCTTTTCGAGATTGTGGAGCGCTTCACTAGCCAAGGCTTCGTCATCATACGTCACCATCATGGCTTGCCCGTTTGTGCCAATACGTCCCCAGGTGCGAAACACGGACATTTCTCCAAACAGCGTCGGCTGCAATTCTATTCCATAGAACCGCGCCATGTTAACGTCCGGGTCAACATGGATCAGGTGGACAGGTGTGGTGTCTGTCAGTTCCATGATGCGATTGTCGGTCAATTCAGATCCTCTGTCCAATGACTTTGCGAGATCCATTCGTCAGAATGGATTCTAATCCTCAATGGGACCTACATCTAGTGAACGAACATTCGCACAGTTTTCTCCTTTGAAAGACTGTGCTCACGCAGAAAAGAACTTCCCGGAAGCACCGGCCTGCTCAAAGATTGAGGAATTGGACAAGCACTCAAAACGGTGGAACTGAGAATTCAAGTTTCCTGTTTTGCACAATGCTTGTCGCTCTACTTGGCCAGAATGAGTGAAGGTCAACCCAATTCTTCGCGACTCCGCCGTGCGGAAATATGACATGGGTTGTGTTGTTGGTTCGCATCCAAATGGTTGGCTGCATGACAGGTAGGGCACAATGCAACGGGCGTTTCGACACTTTCACGCGTCTCGTAGTCAAAACAATGTTCTTCGTTCTTCCCCGCAGATTTCGAGGGTTTCCCCAACGCGCGACAATTCTGACGCCGTTACGCCACAGTGATCGCAATATCCATCGGAAAGCACTGCCTCTAAACCCGGCAATTCAGCTTTTCCTTGGAAATTGCAGTCTCGACTTTTCATACTTGTACCATGCACCTTAACGCTATTCTTATGCATAAGTTCATGCAATTAATATTCAATTATCTGTGATGTCTCTTGTACGTTTAAGCGCTCAGCGCCGCGTGCACGTGATACCCGACCAAGCGCCAAACAGGTGGCTTTTGCAGAACGCACTGCGCGGATCAAGCGCAGCGCTGTTCCGGATGAGTGCTTTCGGGATCGCTCATTGATGTCCCGCTGGATCGACAGCAATAAACCTTGACGGACCCGGCCCTGATTGCGTCCGCTGCGGTCATGGACGTTGATGAAGACTAGGTGGATGATGCGGTTCTGGCATTGCTTTGGCTGACGCTGCATGACGGGCGGCGTGCCTGGAAGGGTTTTGACTGGGGCACGCTTGACCGTCTGCACCACAAAGGACTGATCCTGGACCCCAAAGGGAAGGTGAAGTCAGTTGTACTGAGCGAGGATGGGCTGCGCCGATCAGAAGCGTTCTTCACAGAGCTCTTTGTTCAGAAGACCAGACAATAGCTATTCCACTGCGGGGCCACCAAGGCAATCTACGCCAGTGTAGGTCTGACCTCTGGCTGATGGCAGTAATCTGCGCTAAGTCGCACATGTTTGGTCATTGATGAAGAAAGGCGCAGGTCGATGGGACATGATCTTGACAGGCTCATAAGGTTCATCACCCGCGACGATGTCTGGCACGAGCGGCTAGCGGATGTCCTGGAAGAGCATTTCATGCCAGCCCTCGAAACATTCGATCTCGACTTCGAGGAGCTGGGCGAAGTGCTTGGCGACGACTGGCCAATGGTTCTGTGGGGCGGCGTGCTGGAGGATCTGCTGGGCAGACGCTTCGGGCCTGACAAGAAAAACGCCGCAGATGCCTATCTCGAACAGCAAGGATCGAAGGAGAGCGCCCAGACCCGATCCTATATCGAGGGGTTGCGGGACGCGCCGGTCAGCCTTTACGAGGTCAGCAAGGTCGTTCCGGGCAAAACCATGGTGCTGACGGATCTGCTCTCAGACGCGGACCCGGTCACTGTGCGGGAACACAGTGCCACGCAAATGTTGCAACAATGGGACCGCATCGCTGTCCGGATCGTCCCGCAGGGTGATCACAACGTAATCTCGGGCGCGCTGCTTCCGTTCAACGCCGATGCCTTTTCGATGTTCGAAGATGGGCTTCGGTCCGTCCTGAAACTGAGCGCCGAAGATGACCTGCGCCTGACGCAGGACCAGTTACGGCGCTCGGCCCCACTGTTCGCCAATGCCTGGCTCTTCGCACATCTGCCAAACCTGTTGAATCCCGAACCGCCGCAGGTCAGCAATAGCGATGGCGACGATCTGGTTTTCCACGAACTGCGCTTCCCTTTCGCCACCGGGGTTACTCAAAACCGAGTTTCAGAGAGATTGTTACAGGCCGCTGACCTCGTGGCCTCAGATCAGAAAGAATGGACATGGCTGGCTTTGGACAACGCACGTGGCCCGCGACGCGCGACCGAGCAGGTTCTGGACAAGTCGATGTCTGGCACTGCTGTCCTCGGATCTCTGTCGCTAAAAGGCAGAGCGCTGACACTGTCTGTAGATTCCGTCGCACGTGCGAGACGCGGCGAAGCATATATCCTCGAGCTGCTTGGAGATCTGGTGAAGCCGCCGCTGACGGCGACCCAGACCGTTGAACAGATGATGGCAAAGGATAATCCCGAGACGGGACCCGCTGTGGACGAAGACAACCCTCCTGCGCTAGCCCAGCAGCTCGCACAGGAATATCTAGATCGGCATTACCGTGAGACGCTTGATCAGCCGATCCCGGCCCTGGATGACAAGACCCCCCGCCAGGCCGTTCGCGGTGCCAAGGGCAAGAAGGCGGTAATTGACTGGCTCAAGACAGTCGAAAACCGCAGTGCCCGGCAGACAGGCTCGCCCGTTGCAGACTATGATTTCAGCTGGATGTGGGACGAGCTCGGTCTGTCAGAGTACCGGAAATGATCCGGTTTGCGTTTGGGAAAACGGTTTTCCAGACGGCGGTCATTACGGCATGGTGCAAGCCGACCAAAGGTTTCTCAAGTGCCGGTCGATCGTAAAGACTCATGCCCGTCCTTGCCACGGAACCTTGCCGGAACGGCCCTATTGTTCGCCGGTGATTTCGACCTTGCCCACAACCCTGGCACCACTCTCGGTTTCCATCGTTCTGGCCACGACATCAGCCTGAACCCTTGAAGTCGATGCTAGCTTCAGATCGTCGCAACTCAAGCTGCCATTGTGCTTGCCTTCTATCGTGATCTTTTTGGCCGACAACGCGCCAGCGACGGATCCGCTCAATTGAACAGTGATCGAGTCAGCGCTGACATCCCCAATCACATTGCCCTTGACGTCAACACCTCCACCGTTTGACTTGACGTTGCCTTCGATTGTCAGGTCTTCTTCAACTATTGAGCTGGCCACATTGAGATCCTCTGCTTGAGTCAACGGCGACCCTAAGACGCAAGCCTGGATTTGACCACCTGTGTCGAAAGTGACTTGATCCCAGGGCGAAGATCCGCCTCTAGCGACGGATATTCTTGTCGGACTTCCGTTCTCGGCAGCAGAAGTCAACGCGGAGCGTATAAGGCAGATGCGCGCGGAAAGCTGAATTTACAATGTCCTGCGAGCGTCGTCAGAACGGCGCACAAATCTCAACAATTGTTTGAAATATTCGCGGTAATAGGATGAACGCGAGGAACCAACGGCTGTTGCTAGCCATTGTCTGATCAGGTCAGGTCTTCCACACGCGCGTCTGGCGCATTTCGTTTTACGGACTCAATTCCATTATCCCGAGCGGATGCACTGGTATAGCTCTCGCTGGTGCCGATCACCTGCCCGTTGCTGGCTTTGAGGTTAAACATATACCCGCCTGACTTCGTCTCCCTACGCTCGTACCGGTCGTCATTTGGCGCATTTGTCTTCACTGACTCGATACCGTTCTCGGCACTTGCTTTTTGTACATAACCTTCGCTGGCCAAGATAATCTCGCCATTTCCGGCTTTGATCCGAAACCGGAACTCTCTCGCTTTATCTTCAAAGATTTCAAATTTCGCAGCCATGTGATCTACCTCTTTATAGTTGAACCAAAATTCAACACGACGTTGCTATGTTCACCGGTTAGTCACAAGGCAAAAATATGAAAAACTATATCATCGAGTTGGTGAGTTGGCGTACTGAGTTCATCGTCTCAAACTAGTTGCTTTGAAAAGACCCGCAAACGGCGCTGCGTTTTCGTCAGTCCGATTTGGTCCAGACCTGTCAACTCCTTATAGAATGCAGATCACTTTTCCACATCTTCGCTACAAAACAGATCGTACAGGACCTCCACAATCGCCAACACTCTTTCGTCCGCAATCCTGTAGTAGATGCTTTTCCCGTCGCGCCTTGACGCAACCAAACCAGAGAGGCGCAGACGTGACAGCTGCTGGGAAGCTGCTGCCTGCCGCATAGAGAAGGTGGTTTCGATTTCGCTGACAGATTTCTCACCGCCAAGAAGCAGGCACAAGATCTGCAAACGACCGTCATGCGCCATGGCTTTTAAAAAATCGGTCGCCTCAAGGGCGTTTTTGCTGAGATCGGGTTTCAAGTGGCGCTCCCAAAAGAACGATAAATCTTGATATCACGATCTCTAAGCACTGTCTCGACACGGCGAAAAATTCGCCGATTACCGCCCAACCAGTGGATTGGCTCCGATAAAACGATGCCCGCTCCGGGAAACTCAGCAGGAACCTATATTTTGAAAACCTCACTGAACATGAGGCGCTCACCATCGGCCATTGCTGACATCCGACCTCCTCCATTGCTGCCGCGGTCGCTGCCCGCTTACCGGACATTCGCCGCAATCGCGAAATTAGACGGCAATCGAACTCACTGTCTGCGGAGCAAAGATGCCGCTCATTTGTCTTGATAATGTCATCCGCGATGTAGCGTGTTAGTTGTCAGCAATGAACCAACTAACCTCAGCCAAACGGAACGCCGTTTCCTATGCCCTTGCGGCCCTCGGAGTGCTTTTTGCATCCATCTGTTTTGGCCTTGTACCCTACTTTAGCCGTGGGCTCACCGATCAGGGTCTCGCTCCCTATGCTGTTGCTTTTTATCGGTACATCTTGGCAGCGGTTATCCTTTTGCCTGCACTTGTGATGCATCGCTCAAAGTGGCGGGAAATCGTCTGGGGTATGGTTGCAGGCGTAGTAATGGGTCTTGGCTGGGTCGGTTATGTTACTGCTCTTGAAACTGTTCCTGCATCGACGGTTGGCGTTCTCTACATGACCTATCCGGTGTTTACGATTTCCATAGCATGGGTGCTTTTTGGTGATAAACCAACGCGGCGCAGCCTCATTGCTGCTGGATTGATCGTTGTCGCTGCGATAATCGCAGGGTCTCCGGCATCTGTGCCTCCGGACCAAATTCCAACTCTTCTCGTTTCATTAGCGGCACCTTTCGGATTTGGCTTCGGTATATGTGTTCTCGTTCATCGCCTGTCACGTATTGCCCCTTTAGCGAGAATGGCATCAGTCTCGCTTGGGTCGGTCGTTGGCCTCGCCCCTCTCATTCTCTCGTCCGAGATCGGTGAAATCCTACCAAATGGTGGGGACGATTGGTTTCTAATTGTCGGGCTCGGCCTTGCGACCGCGCTTGTTCCACAGCTGATTTACACGATCTGTTCACCTATCATTGGGGCAGCGCGCACTGCTGTTGTCGGAAGCATTGAACTGCCCACGATGTTTGCTGTTGGCGTTCTTGCATTCGGTGAAGTAATCACGGGTGCTCAGGCATTTGCCTGCGCGCTGGTTTTGGGTGCGATAGCTCTCACGCAAAGTCGGTCAACTCGAACCGTGACAACCGTGATCAGCAAGGAGCCTGAGAGGTAGCGTTGGGGCTCTTCGCGGCCGTTAGATCGGTTACAGCATTTTCAAGACAACGGACCGAGTTGCCGCGGAAAGGATCGGCCCATCGCGGACATTGACCTATCCTCCACGTCGCTGCGGCGCGCCCGTCAGAGGAGACATTCGCCGCGAGTGCAAATCCTAACCCACCCGAACTCGTGGATTGCATGATTTTTGCCTGTCGTCGCATTGAGAACAGACACGCATTTGGCGACATCGATAAATAATGCGATGACCTCTGCTGATCCCATACCTCAATCTACAGATCGCATCCTTGTCGGCGTTGCACTGATGCTGGGATTTTGCCTAACCGCTCCTTTGCTGGATGTGTCTGCGAAACTCGCATCGGCCAGTGTGCCGGTTGGGCAGATTACGGCTGCCCGGTTTGTGGTGCAATGCGCGTTGATGGCACCGTTTATCTGGATAATGGGACTGTCATTGCGCGTGGCGAACGACCAGGTGATGGTGCTTGTTTTCCGCTCATTGCTGTTGGTGTTCGCAACGTTTTGCTTCATTGCCGCAATCCGGGTGATGCCCCTTGCCGATGCGCTGGCAATCGTGTTTGTGGCCCCGTTCATCGTCTTGTTGGTTGGCAAG
The DNA here is from genome assembly GCF_056537445.1 of Ruegeria sp. CF1. Classification (NCBI taxonomy): domain Bacteria; kingdom Pseudomonadati; phylum Pseudomonadota; class Alphaproteobacteria; order Rhodobacterales; family Roseobacteraceae; genus Ruegeria; species Ruegeria sp. CF1. The sequence continues at coordinate 26,540 of NZ_JBQFRN010000005.1, forward strand.
TTTTATCTTGGCGAAGATGTCGGCCCGCGTCGCGTCGGCGCGGCGCTTGTGGGATTTGTCGGGGTGTTGTTCGTCATCCAACCCAGTTTCGCGGCTTTCGGCGCAGTTGCCATTATTCCGCTTGGCACGGCAGTTGCCTTCGCTTTCTACATTCTTGTGACACGTGGATTGTCGCGTCGGGTGCACCCCGTGACCCTGCAATTCCACACCGGCCTGATAGCCAGCCTGTTTTGCATTCCAGCCCTAATAATTGCGCAAGGTTCCGGCTCTGATCTGTTCGATCCCATTTGGCCGACAGACATCGCGTTGTTATGGCTTCTGGGAGCTGGCTTTTTCGCGACGGTGAGCCACATGATGATGACCTATGCGCTGTCTTTTGCGCCATCCGTCACGCTGGCACCGCTGCAGTATTTTGAGCTGCCGGTAGCGACCTTGTTCGGCTATCTTGTCTTCAATGACTTCCCGAACACGCTTAGCCTGCTTGGCATTGCCATCATTATCAGTGCGGGGCTGTATATGATACATCGAGAAAGGGTTACAGCCAGACGTTTGGTCACCGAGCGCGCCGTACCTCCAATCTAAGGCTACACACCCTCGGCCCACAGCCGACATTCGATATCTCTCAGAGTTCACCCATCGGCTTTCCGAGAACTGCCGTTCGTTCAAAGCGCCGCAATTTCAACAAGCGGATGGTCGTGAGGCGAACAAACCTGCCATCGTTGAGAAGCGCTGTTAAGCAAACTTGATTGCTTTCAGAGACCCGACTAACGTTTCTGTAACCATATTTTTCGCGATTTTTAGAACACGTAGATATAGATGACACCTGTTGTACAAACCGCCCACCGCATAGCTCAAGACCATTGCGCTGCTTGGACAAACCGGGCACCTGGCGATGTCGCCGGAAGATATGCTGAACATACAATCATGATAATGAACGGTGGCGACCCAATGGAGAGCCGGACGGAGATTGGCGACATGGCGGCGGGATTTATGGCTGACTTCCCTGACCTCGTTCTAAGCCTCGACGCGGTTCTCGTCGCCGATCACCATATGGTCTATGCGTGGACTTTCGAAGGCCATCATAAAGAGACTGGCAACCGTGTTCGTTTCTCGGGCTGGGAAGAATGGGACTTAGACGACAACCTGAACGTCACCAAATCGCTTGGTTGGTATGATGGTGTGGATTATGAACGCCAAGTTGCGGGAACATGATCATATCCGGCGCCAATTCGCGCCCTGTACGCACAGTCGTATACGGTATGTCAGACCCAATTTGACTGTAGTCGGTGCTCTTTACTGCCTACAGCAAGTGAGAGGGCGTCCATCGGAAAAGGCTTTTCTCATATTCGGTAATTGATTTCGAGAGCCACCGCATGAACAGTTTTGCCGCTGGTCGAACCGGGCCCGGCAACGTGACAAGGTAGTAGCCGATCTGCGGTATTGGATCGTCGAACAGCGCCACGAGTTGTCCCGACTTCAACTCGTCAGAAACAAAAGCCGGTACCGTCGCCCCGATACCATCACCGCGACGGATGCCATCCAGCAGCATATTGCCCGGCACGCGGACAACTCTCCGGTCGGCGTCGGTCGGAATTCCGACTTTTTCTAACCACAGGTCAAACTCGACTGACGCTTGTTCCTGAAGAAGCGTGAAATCAAGCAATTCTGCAGGAGTCGTGAGCACCCGGTTTCCGATTAGTTCGCGGGACGCAACAACCGTCAGACAGCCTGGCAGCAGCATCTGCGAGACAAGCCCTTGCCAGTGACCTGTTCCGTATCGGATGGCCATATCAATTCCGCCCGGCTTGAGGTCGACAGCCTGGATCGTTGAATCGATCCTCAATTCGATATTGGGGAATTCGTCAATAAACGTCGACAGACGCGGCATGAGGAACGCGCTTGAAAACATCGGAGTCGCGCTAACCACCAACGGTCGAACCGCCTCTGCACTCGACACGCTCTCGGTCACGGAGGCCATTTCAGCGAAGGCTTCAAGCAGGCCAGCTGACAGGAATTCGCCTTGCGACGTCAGAGAAATGCCATGTCGGGTACGAGTGATAAGCCGAGTGCCGAGCTGTTGTTCGAGCCCGCGGATTTGCTGGCTGACTGCGGAATGGGTCACGTTCAGTGCCTCTGCCGCCCGGGTCAGATTTCGCGACTCGGCAGCGGCGGCGAAGGCTCTGAGAGATGTCAAAGAGGGAAGCGTGCGCCAATCCATAAGTAAGATCATCTAACAATATAGAAGAATTTACAACTATGTGATCCCCCAATGCCGGCGCATGTTGGTGCAAGAATTTATTGGCGGATACAGGAGACCAACATCATGAAACTTGCTGTATTGGGACTGGGAAACATGGGGGCAGCACTGGCGCATTGCCTGCTCAAGGCGGGCCACGAAGTCAGCGTTTGGAACCGCACGTCGGAAAAGGCAGAGGTTTTTGCTGAGGCGGGCGCCACGATCTGCTCTTCGCCGAATGATGCCATCGCAGCTGCTGAATTTGTCATCATCTGTATCAAGAGCCACAAGGAAACTGTTGAACTGGTCAACGGGCTGAGTGTTTCGCTAATGGGTAAGACCATCTGCGACATGAGCACGGGCGATACCTCGGATGCTGATAGACTGGTCGCCATTCTAAAGAAACAGGGGGCTGGCTACATGCTGGGCATGATTAATGCCTACCCCTCCGGCATTGGTGGTGACGAAACCACAATCCTTGCGGTGGGCAGTGCCGCAACCTGGGACCGCTATGGCAGTATCATCAGAGAATTGGGTGGAAAGTCCGCCCAAGTTGGAGAGAAACCAACGGCACTTGCCGCGCTCTTTGCCGGCCTCTTCACGGTTCGACAGGGGTTCATGTTCGGAATGATCTACGGTGCACTTGTCTGCCAAAAAGCGGGCATCCCGATGCAGGTTTATGCCGACCAACTCCCTGCCACGATCAAACTGGTCAATGACTACCATGATCTCTTTGCCAGAACTGTTCCGTTTGAAGATTACGACAATGCCGAAGCCTCCCTGAAGGTTTACGCTATGGCGCAAGAGGATACGTTGAAGACCTATCTCTCACTTAATGCGCCCGCTGATTTCATCCAGTTGATGCATGACCGCACCAAAACGGCTTGGGACGATGGCCACGGCGACAGACAGCTGACCTCACTGGTCCAGCATATGGCGGATGCCTGACGCAAAAAGGCTCCGGTCCAAACCTGCCATTGGCTAAGGCTTGATGACGCTGCAGTGTGGCCCGCCGAAGGAGAATTTCGCTGCGGTTGAGAGATGCCCGGGAAAATGAGGACATGCTCACGGAATACACTCTGTCGCCGCACTAAGGTTCACAGGAGACCCGAGATAATGTAGGTATCTATGAAGACTTGACGTCAATAGGTGTGGATCAGAATGGCGCGACAGTTCCCGCTCGAAGGTGACAAAACCTTTTTGGTTTATGCCGGCACTGGCACCGACCTGATATTCAATCATGGCGTTGATTTACCCGGTTTCGCATCGTTTCCATTGCTGGAAGAACCTGGCACCAGGGCAATACTGGCCGGTCAAATGGAGGCACTTGTCGATCTCGCCCATGAAATGAGTGTCGGATGCATCCTTGATGCACCCACATGGATGGCGAACGCCGATCGGGCAGCGCCGTTGGGGTACGATACAGACCGGCTCGTTGAGGTGAACAAAGATGCGGTCAGTCTAATGGAGGAGGTGCGCCAGGCTGCCGCTCGCGATGATGTACTGGTGTCGGCCTGTATCGGCCCGCGCTATGACCCTTACGCCGACATCCCTCCGGTGACGGTCGAAGATGCACGCCAATACCACGCCGCTCAAATGCACAGCCTGAAAGACACAAGCGTCGACCTGGTCACCGCTTATACGTTCAACCGTCCAAGTGAGGCTGCGGGATGCATCCTCGCTGCCCGAGACGCAGATCTGCCGATCATCATGTCTCTAGTTGTCGAAACGGACGGGTGTCTGGCGGACGGGACCAAACTTGTGGACGGAATTGATCAGATCGACGATGCAACCGACTCGGCGGCGCTGTTTTTTATGGTCAACTGCGCTCATCCGACCCATTTCGCCGGAGCGCTTGGCAACCACCCCCGACTTAAAGGCATGGTGGCAAACGCTTCGAGTTGCTCGCATGCGGAACTTGACGAAGCAGATGAGCTGGACGAAGGCGATCCAGCTGAACTTGGTAAACAGATTGCCTCGATTGCGAGGCAGAATCCGTCGATCCAAGTATTTGGAGGGTGCTGCGGCACCGACATGCGCCACCTGAAATCGATGGCCAGCGAATTGGCGTAGCCAACTTAGTTCAATCTGAGCGATAGCGCTGATATCTAAGGTGATACCGTGATTTCTTTCCGCCACTTGTTATAAGCGGCCCAAACCGGACTCTCATCTTGTCAGGTGGTGCCGCAATGCAGCTTCACCAAAGCTGCCATTCGCTGCGCGTGCGAAACTGAAAGCCGGACGGAGTTTCGCCATGCGGGACAAATTTGCCGTTAGCTCAGTGGTTGCTGAGGACCGCTCGCGGCCCAAACCGGACATTCAAGAGTAGACTTTGCTGATCCCAAAAAACCAGCATAGTCGGCAATCAGGAATGCAATAAATTTCACTGCGTCAATTGACCGGGTGATGAAGTCTAGTTTTCCTTCACTAGAATCTGTAATTCTCGTTTGATAAGATGCGGGACGAAAATAAAGTCACCCAAGTTTACGTATTCTTCGGACAATAGATCGAAAATTTCTCTTGAAAGAATTACAGGCAAATAGTCTGAACTTCCTGTGGCCACAATCTGATGTTCTGTTTCGAGATCTGAAATATCGTAGCCAACCGTCAAATAACCATCGCGCTTGGGCTCATAGCCAAGACGCGACAATCTGTGGTAGAATGCAGAGCCATACTTTTCCACCCCTTCTGTCGATGCTCGAAATAGTATGTGGCGTCCGTCTGCAATATCGACAATCCTTCGCAGAGTGACATCCGTGGGGTCGACTAGAGAAATATTCTCATACTTCTCAGCAATTGTTTGCAACGTTACGGTGTCATGTTCCGAACTGAAAATCCCGTCCCCTGAAGTGGTTGCGAATTGGCTTGTTTGTTCTCGATCTCCGACGATCAGTATTCGTTTCTTCTTCCAACCTTTTGATTTCTCAAACTCTCTAATTCGCCGAACCGCTATTTCTATGCGATGTGGTGGCACGTCGTACTCTTTTGGGCCAGGCAAAAACAGGTGCGTATCAACGACGGGGAACAATAAGTACTCACCTGCCTCGTGAGAATTGAACTGTTCCAACACACGCTCTAAGCCACCATCGCCGTCGCCCGGAGTTAAGGTTCCCCAAAGAGGGGAAAAATCAGGTCTTTTCGAAGAAATCGTAGGGCCAACAAACGGATCGTCTAACACAAGACTTTTGGCAATTCGGTCGCCCTCCCCAACAAACAGAAGAGAGAAACCAGCGTGAAAACTGAACCGTCCTGTACCCTCTTCGATCTGGGTTTTGAGCTTCTTCTGGGCATCCTCGACTTGGTCCTTCCAGTTATTCCTGTGAATTTTCCGCCAAAGCAATCGAATCCCCGCCACCCCAAATGCGTAGATTATTATGTTTGGCAAATGATACATAAGGTGCTGTTTTTTCACCGGTTTACCAACGAGGCCCCATAGATAATCCAGAGCTTTCGCCAGTCGTTCCGGCAGCAAGAAAAAATCAGGAAGGATTTCTATCAATTTCTCGCCGACTTCAGGAAAGATCACCAGAACTGAGGCGAAAAACAAAGATATCCAACCGGCAACTTTTAACATGAACCTCCCAAAAGAAGTATTTTCCGGGAATTTATGCTCCAGAAAAACAGGGACGCTTTCCGCAGCCACGCGTTCACCCCTCTGTATCTGCTGCGTCAGTTTTATCAGGTCAGTTTTTGAGAGCGCTTCCGGCATAGCTACCATGCTATTGAGAAATTACGGGCAGTTGTGAGTTCAAATTTAGCTTCGTCAGACTGCAATCAACTTTAGTAATCATTCTTTTAAAAACAAACTGCGAAGTCATTTCTTCTTTGTTGTATGCTTTTTCGAACGAGCCCCACGCAATTATTCAGCTTCACCACTTGAACGACTTTGCCGAGTAAGAAGATGCCGCGCCCCTCTTTGTCCTTTGGATACTCGGTGACGAAGGCGACCATATAGAGGTCGCCTTCGCACCTGGGCTAAGCAATCGGCAGGTGAATTATTGGTTTGAACCCGCCATAACCATGTCCATGACATTCTCAAGGTTGAAGCTGCCCGGCGCTTGGCGTGGTGGGTATTCTTCAAAGCTCTGAAGCCATTGTGCGACGTAAGCTGAGGCAGGCGCGATTACATACATACGCTCGGCCGCCCAGCGTACATAACCCATCGCGTTTTCTTCCTTGGCTCGTTCAAAGGGATCCATGCGCAGGTTCGTTAGTGCGGGGAAACGTAAAACCTTGAAAGGTTCAGACCAGACATCGAAGCCGTGGGCTTCCTGCTCAAGGAAATTGATTTTCCAATCTCCGCGCCGCAGTGCCGCCACGGAGCCATCATCTGTCCAGTAGATGAACTCGTTGCGCGGCCAGTCCGCCTCACCCCGCAACGCGGGGCCCAGATCATACCCGTCCAAGTGTACCTTGTATTCTTTGTTGCCGATAGTTACCCCGCTCAGCAACTGCTGCTTGATCTCAGTTTGTCCCACGGCTCCTGCTAGTGTGGTGAACATGTCGTTATGCGCGCCGATCTCGTTGATGATCGTGCCCGGTTCAGTCACGCCCGGCCAGCGGATCATTGTCGGCACACGGAAACCGCCCTCCCACTGGGTGTTTTTCTCACCTCTAAACATGGTGGTGCCGCCATCGGGCCAAGTGAAGGTCTCTGCCCCGTTGTCAGTTGAGTACATCACGATGGTATTTTCTGCGATGCCAAGCTCGTCGAGTTTGTCCAGCAACTGCCCGACATGGCCGTCATGTTCAACCATGCCATCGGCATAGATGCCCTGCCCCGTAACGCCTTCGCTTTCCTCCTTGAGGTGCGTGAAGACATGCATACGGGTGGAATTCCACCAGATGAAGAAAGGCTTTTGTTGCTCAACGGCAGAATCCATAAAGTCCAATGCTGCAACAAGCGTTTCTTCATCGACGGTTTCCATGCGCTTACGCGTCAGAGGGCCGGTGTCCTCGATTTGCCCATCTGCTGACGAGCGGATTACCCCACGAGGGCCGAAGACATCCGTAAAGCTTTGGCCATCTGCCAAAACCAGGTCGCGGGGATAGTCGACATTCTCGGGCTCTTCTTCCGCATTCAGGTGATAAAGGTTGCCGAAGAACAGGTCAAAGCCGTGATTGGTGGGCAAGTGCTCGTCCCGATCACCCAAGTGGTTCTTGCCAAACTGACCCGTTGCATAGCCTTGCGCGCTTAGAACCGTCGCAATGGTGGGGTCGCGTTTGTCCATACCCTCTGGAGCGCCTGGAAGGCCTACTTTTGTCAGCCCGGACCGGATCGGAGATTGACCCGTTATGAAAGCAGCGCGACCTGCAGTGCAGCTTTGCTCGCCATACCAATCCGTGAACATTGCGCCTTCATCCGCAAGTCGGTCTATGTTTGGGGTGCGGTATCCCATGATGCCATTGTTGTATGCGGAGATGTTGAATTGGCCGATGTCATCGCCCCAGATGACAAGAATATTAGGTTGTTCCTGGGCCAGCGCAGGCAGCGCCGCAGCGATCATCGAGATTCCTGAAACCGCCGCTACGCACAGCAGTTTCGCGTTCTTATTCGGTTTCATATCTGCTTCCCTAATAAACAAACTGTGCTAGCATGTTAGCCATTCTCTGGTGGTTCTGCTTACCATTTCCGGCCACGTCCGTTTGTCAGGCCGATGGAAGCCGTCGCCAGAAGATTTGCAGTGGGGGCCTGCTATGACGCCATTTGCTTCGGTCCAAGCGTCGGTTGCGCAACCCTTTTTTGACGCCGTTCCGTTGCCGCTGTCGAAAGTTGAGCGGTTGGCTGAGGATGCGGGACTGCCAGGATCCATTGTTTCTCAGCCCCGCGGCATCATTTCATTGCGCGCCGCCGAGAAGTTCATGGTAAAGCTCGACCGCCATATCAAACACCCGACTTATTTTATAGAGACTCTCCGAACACCATCCGCGTCAGAGCAGACATCTGTGGCCAATATTGCCCTTTCACGTTCAATAACCGGTGTCGAAGCGGTCGAGCACATCGCACGACGCATCTCCGCAATTCTCTATGGCGCGGCCTTCCTGACCGAGCGCGATGGCGCACGAATATGGTTGTTGCGTACGGCGGGCACCACCGACTTCACTGACAATTGGCCAGTGCAGCAATATAACCTGGAAGTTGGATTGCAATCGGTGCGGCGGGTTGTCGGCCGCAAGGTCAGGCCTCGTGCTCTGCGATTGTCCAGCCATGTTCAAAAAGCGGACCTTCCAGGCGCATGGCGTGAACTGCCAATAACTCTCAGCCAACACACAATGGGCTTGGCTTTCGATTTGGATGAACTGCTTGGCGGGACCAGCGGCATAGTTCGCAACGGTGAAGCTACGGGTACGAATGTTGGCATGCAGGAAGCAGGTGTCTATTCGATGCGTGCTTGTCTTGAGACTTTCCTTGGTCGTGCGGCACCAGAATGCTTGACGGAGAGCATGGCCAGAGCATTTGGAATGAGTGCTCGCACTTATCGAAGGCATCTCAAATGGTTGGGCCTTTCTCACCGTCAGTTGGTCTCAGACGCACGCCTTTCAAAAGCTGAGGCGATGCTTACTGACCCCTCAATCTCGATAACCGAGATCTCCTTTGAATTGGGCTATGCCAATTCTCCTGCCTTCACGCGATTCTTCAGAACCCGTACAGGCCAAACACCGCAGGAATTTAGGCAAAAGTATATGCGATAGTGGTTTTGGTCACCTCAGTTTCATAGACACTAGTTCTGGAAAGCTGCCATTCAAATGCTATGCAGCATTCGGTAGTTTCGGGCTCAGAGCAGCCGTTCGCTGCGTTCAGTCTCAGTGACCGCTCTGCGGACTTTGCAGCAGTTGCCCTGTCGGGTGTTTGCTGACGCAGCATTCGCTCGCGACCGCGGCGTGGTTTTCGCTGTGAAGCAGCATGTGCTACCAGAGCAGTCAATGAAGGTCAGTCCGAGAGGACAAATCAAATCCTCCCTTTCGTCGCAAACGGGATCGACTATCGAAGAGCCGGACTGTGCCGCCGTTCGCTGCGGCTCCACGGCCACCTACGCTATCGCGCTTCGCCGACACGCGTGTTATTCTTGCTGGGAAACACGGATTTGGTTAAATCCAAACACCACTGTACCAGCGCGCAAAGGCAGCCACGTTTGGCTCCAGGTCCGGTTGAAACCGGCCCGGTCTTGCGTCCGGGCATGCCAAGCCCTTCTGTTGGTTTACGAGTGCTTCGATATCTTCGTCGAGCGCGGCATCCATGCGTTTGAGATAGGCCGCCGCTTTCTCGCCAAAGTCGGGCAAAGCGATGGTTTCAGGCGGGAAACAGGACGTCTGGACCACTCGGCATTTGGACGTGCCAAGCGGATAGGCTTCATAGCACCACAAAGCATCGCGGTTCGCGGCGAAGGTCATATTCGGGAAGATCCATGTATAGCGAGCGCCCTTACGCGCCTTACCTGTCAGTCCGGGTATTTCGGGAAGGGATTTGTCCTGATCGGCCTCAAGCAGACCCCCGGTACCTTCGGTTGCGCCGAACTGACTGGCATAGGCACCGGTTACGACATCTGGAGCATCCGGTTTGTCATAGACGCTGTCTATTGAATCCGCGTGAACAAACGGCAGATGATAGTATTCGTTGAACACTTCGAGGAAGATCTTCCAGTTGCAGTCTACTTCGACTTCCTGTCTGCGGACCGTTACGAGTTGATCCATTGGCCACGGGGCGTGCAGTTCGGCGAAATCCCCGAGGTAGGCATCGAGCTCGGGGGCATTTGGCGACAGGCAGACAAAGGCGAAACCCAACCGTTCTTCGGCCCTGTAGGAGATCAGGCCGTTATCAGCTTTGTCGAAATCCTGAGCGCGCTCCATATGCGGCGCAGCGACCAGCTTGCCGTCAAGCCCGTAGAACCAGGAATGAAACGGGCAGCGCAGCCCCTTGCAACTGCCGGTTCCGTCGATCAGGCGCGCCCCACGATGGCGGCAGCTATTGGCAAAGGCGCGCAATTGGCCGGTCTTGTCTCGTAGCAGGATGATGCTTTGTCCGGCAATATCCAGCGTGATGAAATCACCAGGCACGCGGACCATATCCGCCCGCCCTACGCCGATCCAGCCGCGCCGAAACACGGTTTCAGCCTCGTCCGAAGCCACGCTGTCAGACACATAGTAAACCGGCGGAATCGACGAGGCGGCCTCGGCCGGTTTGGCGCAGTTGGCGAGATCGGGATCATGCATCTTGTTCATTTGCGTTTTTCTCAGGCTTTGCGTGTTTCGGCCAAGGCGCCATTGGTCAACGGCACCCGAACGCCTGGCTGTAGAACAGCCGGATCATAGGCGGGACGATCAAAAACCTGGCGCACCATATCCGCAAAGAACCCAAGCGGTTTGCTGGGATAGTCAGGATCGAAACTGGATTGATCCCAGCGTTCACAGAATTCCGCGCAATCATCGAAATAAATGCTTCCGCGATGAGCCTCGCGTTTATCTGGATTGGCTCCGACATGCTCGCCGAAGTAAACCAGTTGGAAATCGCCATGCGTGCGCACGCACCAGGTGACCTGTTCGCGCAGGAAGGGCTTCAAAATGGTGGCCGCATATTCGTCATGGTTATGTGGAGCATAGATATCGCCGATGTCGTGCAGCAAAGCCCCGACGATCCAATCGGTATCTGCCCCGTCATGCCAGGCTCGCGTCGCCGATTGTACCGAATGGCCCAGTCTCGTGACCTGATATCCTGAGAGGCTTTTGTCGAGCTGCTCTAGCGCATCCAGCAGACGGTCGGCCGTACCTTGGCAGTATTGGCGCTCCAAATCGTCGAGAAAGGCATAATCCTCCTTATCTCCATCCTTCATCTGTCTAAATTTCACCTGATCCATAGAGCTATCCTTGAATTTGCGCGTACATAGATGCTTGCCCACGTATTGCTTTCGAAAATCTAATTGTTTGAGTTGATCGACAAATCATTTTTGTTCCGTCAAAAGCATAAGTATGAATTATGTCTATGGTGCTTTCTCATGACCTCCAAACTCCCTCCTCTGGCTTGGTTCCGGGCGTTCGAGGCGGCCGCCAGGCATCTGAACATGACCGTGGCAGCGCAGGAACTCGGGCTGACCCAGCCTGCCGTCAGTCAGCAAGTTCAGCTATTGGAACACCGGTTCCGCATGACGCTGTTCGAACGGCGCCCCAGGGGGCTGGCACTGACCGACGCAGGCAGGAGGCTGTTACCGCAGGTTTCGGAATCGATTGGCGGGCTGACACGCTTGATTGCCGAGTTTGACAGCCAACAACAGGCGAAGAAGCTCAAGATTGCGGCCAGCGCAAGTTTCACACGGGCTTACATCACACCTGTACTGCCCGGCTTCCTCGACATGCACCCCAATCTGCGCATGCGGATCAGAACAACTCTGTGGCATGACGATTATTTGAACTCGGACGCGGATCTGGAAGTCCGTTTTGGCTCGAACGGCCTTGCGGGAAAAGGCGCGCTCGAACTGTGCCCGGACCGTGTCGTGGTCGTATGTGCTCCGAGCTTCTTTGAAGCACCGCCTGGATGGGCTGACATCTGTTCCGCGCCACGAATTCAGACTGCCGCCATTTCAGAAACATGGGAAAGATGGGCCACCGCTCTGAAACTGCCCAAGCCGGAAGGCGAGGTGCATGTGGTGGACTCGCATGGGCTTGGCCTCGATTTCGCACTCTGCGGGGCCGGGTTGGTGCTGACAAGCTTGCTAATGGCGGCTCCCCATCTGCTGAATGGCGATCTGGTCATGCCTTACAAGGGATACGTAGACGCAAACGAGAGATATTTCGTCGCCATCAACGAAAGTACGGACAACCTCTTTGCGAAACCTCTTGCCGACCAGATACGGCAGCATACTATGAAGTTGATGCAATCAGTGCTTGATGAGTTCTTTCAATAGGGTGCAGGTCGCATCCAAATTCTACCGTTGGTCAAAGATGATGATAGAAGAGCGTCATCGAAGGTTGCCGAAACGATGACTGCTACCAACAGATTTGCGGTCACTCTTGGTGATTGCAGCATCGTCGAACGGCTGGCTTGACCATCGATTTTCAGCCGAAGCTTCTCATAGTTGCGCGAAGGACGGTCTCAATGTCGCCCTTCGCCCGAATGTGCAGGCTATGTCAGCTATGCGTCCGCGACTTGTCAGGGTCATAGATGGGACTGGAGGTGATGGTGGCCGTTGTTTCCAGACCTTCGCCTGACACGATGAGAGAGGTCCCCACCATAAGACTGGGGTCAACATGGGCCAGCGCTAGGGATTTACCCATCCGGTGCGAATAGCAGGGGCTGTTGATCGTGCCGACTTCCCGACGGTCCAACGTCAGCATTTCACCGCCTTCGACCATGTCCGGATGGTCGATATCCAGACAAACGTTGTTGACCTTCTCGGCCCCTTTCGCCGCCATGACCGCCGATTTGCCGCGAAAATCGCCCTTGGTTCTGCTCACCGTGAAGCCAAGTCCCACCTCCCAAGGCGTGTTCTCCTCGGTCATGTCGTAGCCGTAGAACAGCAGGCCCGCTTCGATCCGCACCTTGTCGAGCGCAGTGAAGGAACAGGGCATGACGCCGGCCTCGACCAGTTTGTCCCAGATGTCGGTGATCACCGAGCCATCGGCAAAGATCTCGTAGCCACGTTCGCCGGAGTATCCGGTGCGTGAAATCCGGCAAGAATGACCAAAAAGCACCGCAGGCGCATGCTCGAAATAGGCCAGAGTGCCCAAGTCGATATCCGTATGCGCGTTGAGAATATCCAGCGACGCAGGTCCCTGCACCGACAGATCATGCAGATCATCGGTGAACTGCACCTGAACATCGCGCCCCTCCGACGAAGCCTGCAAAAGCGCCATCGTGTCGCCCGAACCGTGCACGATCATCCACTCGTCCCCGCCGTTGTTCGACACGATCGCGTCATCGGCGATCCCGCCTTGATCGGTGAGAACACATAGGTAAGCCGCCTTTCCTGGCGCTAGTTTCGACAGGTCCCGCGTGGTCAGGTGATCGAGAACCGCCTGAGCGTCTGGCCCGCGCACAAACACCTTTTTCAAAGGCGACATATCGAACATGCCCGCGCGCTCGCGAACCGCATCGTGTTCATCATTGGGATCGGTGTCATAGGTCCAGGCGGTGCCCATCCCATTCCAGTCCTCCAGCCCAGAGCCAAGCGCGGTGTGGCGTGAGGCAAGGGCGGATGTGCGGCTAAGCTCTTCGGTCATGGGTGTTCCTTTCTAGTACCATTCGTCCGGCATCTGCGCCTTGCGATCCGACACGAAGTCTACGAGCGCTGCCTGAATGCCGGGTTTCATTTCGGGTTGTTGATAGTCGTTCAGCATCTGATGCCACCGCGCGGTGGCACGTTGATCAGCGGTCAGCGCACCATTTTCAGACCAGGTCTCGAATGGCCCGGCATCAGATATCTGTGGTTCAAAATTCGCCGTCGTGTAATGGCGAAGCGTGTGGCTGGTCGACAGGAAATTCTCACCCGGGCCGGTTTCGAAATAGGCGTCCTGACCAAAGGCCTCGTCATCGGTATCGAAGCCTTGCAACAATTTCAGCATCGCGCCGCAATGGTCGAGGTCCATGATGAATTTCTCATAGGACATCACAAGCCCGCCTTCGAGCCAGCCCGCTGCATGCCAGACCTGATGCGCACCAGAGAGCAGTGTAGACCACATCGCCCCGGTGCTGTCCTGCATGGCTTGCCCGTCCGGCGCGTTGGACGCGGTGATCTGCCCCCCGCCAGAACGCACCGGCACGCCCAGCCTTCGTCCCAGTTGTGTGAGCGCCATGGTGGTCATGTTTGCCTCGGGTGAGCCAAAGGTCAGCGCGCCTGTGCGCAGGTTCATGCTGGAGTGGAATGACCCGAACACGACCGGACAGCCCGGGCGGACAAGCTGCGCAAGGGCGATGCCCACCATGGCTTCGGCCAGCGTCTGCGCCGCCACCGCAGCCGGGGAAAGTGGACCCATGGCGCCTGCGAAAATCGCCGGTGAAACACAGACACATTGGCCTGCCTCCGCATAGATGCGCAGAGCCGACGACATCGTATCATCATAGATCAGCGGCGAGTTGACGTTGATGTTGCCTTGCATCACCGCGTGGCGCTCCATGACGTCGCGGCCAAAGACGAGGCGCGCCATCTCGATACTGTCGCGCGCCCGGTCGGGTGCGGTGACAGACCCCATGAAGGGCTTGGTCGACAGCGTCAGATGCGCCAACATCATGTCCAGATGGCGCTTGTTCACCGGAACATCTGTCGGCTCGACAATTGTGCCGCCGGAATGGTGCATGGCAGGTGCAAGATAGGCCAGTTTCACGAAATTGCGGAAATCCTCAAGCGTCGCATAGCGACGCCCATTTGCCAGATCGCTGACAAAAGGAGAGCCATATCCCGGCATCAGCACAACGTTGTTGCCGCCAAGCGTTACCGTCTTGGCCTGGTCGCGGGCATGCAACTGAAATTCGGCCGGGGCCGTGCCGCACAGCGCGCGAACCTGACCCGGCTCAAACCTTACGCGTTCACCGTCAACCCGCGCGCCCGCCTGGGCGAAAAGATCCAGCGCCGTTTTGTCCCCTCGAAACTCGACACCGATTGTGTCCAGAATCCAGTCCGCCTGATCCTCGATACGGGCCAACGCCGTTTCATCTAGCAAATCGTATGCAGGTATCTTGCGACCCATGAACGGCGTGTTCTCCGAGGGCGCGTTATGACGGGACAGACGGCCCCTGCGCGCGCTGCTGCGGCGACCCTGAGGTGCTGTTGTGTCTGTAATTGCGTTCAAATGTTCCAACGCCATCTCTTCGTTTGTGAGCCTGAACGCAGATTTTGAGTATAAAAATCAGTTTGAAAATCGAATTTTTCTGTTCTTTGCGTATAAACAATTTATACGCAAAGCCTATGAATGCCCGCTTTCATCACCATGATCTGCTCAGGCTGTTTGCCGAAATCGCCCGCTATTCCAGCTTTTCGACAGCGGCAGCGGCGCTCAATATGACCAAGGGCGCGATCAGCTATCAGATCAAAACGCTTGAGGCCGATCTGGGGATGAGCCTGTTCCAGCGCACCACGCGCGGCGTCACTCTGACCGGAGAAGGGCTGAAACTGCTGGCGATCTGTCAGACACGGTACGACGAGATCGAGGCCGAAATTCAGGTCTTAAAGGGGATTTCGACCCTCTCTCTGACAGTTGGTGTTTCGACCTATTTCGCCGCACGCTGGCTGTCGCCGCGTCTGATGACCTTCATGCAAAGCCACCCTGATGTGCAGCTTCGCATTCAGCCGATGGTCGAGTTTTTTGAAGCTGAGATGCAGGGCGTGGATCTTGCAATCAAATGGGGCAACGGGAACTGGAACAACGGCACCGTGACACCGTTCATGCCGATGCCGTCCTTTCCAGTCGGCAATGCCGATGTTGCGGGGCGGGTGGAGCGGCTGGGGATCAGGGAGGCGGTCACAGAACTAACACTGCTGCGCGATCGCGAAGACAGCAACGCCTGGTCTGAATGGTTGGAACGTGCGAGCCTGCCGCCACAAGCGCGTAGAGACGTGTTGATCGTGCCGGATCCCAATGTGCGCGTTCAGGCTGTGATCAACGGCCAGGGCGTCGCTTTGATGGATGATCTGGTGGGTGATGAGTTGGCAGCAGGCAAGCTTCATCGGCTGTCTGACATCGTGCTGCCAGACTATGGGTACTTCATCGTCCGGCCAGATAGGGCCACGGCGTCGGAACCGGCGACGGTGTTCTCGGATTGGCTTCAAGATGCAGTTTCAGCCCGCAACCAGTCTAGGAATGCCGCGGCCCTTTGAGGTACCTTGGACCTGTCCCGCGATTTACACCTTTGATGCAGTTGAAACGAGATCGTTTGGTGTCGCATGGGGGCACTGGCCAATTCAAGCGCGCCGAATGTGTTGAATTCCGAAGATCAATCTGCCCGCCGATCGCGCCAAGTTCTAACCTGTCTTCAACCGCGTATTTTTCGGATCGTGCGGGCTGCCAATGGATGCTGCGCATTGCATCAATTGGAAGAGTGCGCCGCGAAGCGGACGCAATTCTATCAGCGGGAACAACTCCTATCGGTGGTTGAGCTTAACTGAATGGAGGATGGTCTCGACTCACGAAGCAGTCGAGCTGTGTCAGTGGCGGACGTTCTTTACCTCAATGTCGAGTGGCGCAAATCTGTCTAATTGAGTGTCTCAGCTTGTACTAGATGAGACAGTTTTTCCGACAAGGCGTGTCGCCTCAGGAAAATGCTACTCAACCCACAAAGATTGCATCAGCCTTTCCCAAACAAGGAGGAGAGGAACAATGCAGCCAGCAAAAGATACCTTGGCGTGGATGTATGAAAAGATGGTGACCAGCCGTCGTTTCGAAAACGCCATCGAGAAAATCTACATGGAAGGCAAAACACCGGTCTTCAATATGGCCGACGGCCCGATTCCGGGAGAGATGCACCTGTCGGATGGTCAGGAGCCGGTCGCCGTGGGCGTCTGTGCCCATCTCAACTCCGAGGATGTGGTCACTGCAACGCACCGACCACACCATCAGGCGATTGCCAAAGGCGTAGACCTGAAAAGGATGGCAGCCGAGATTTTCGGAAAGGCCAGCGGCCTGTCCGGCGGTCGTGGTGGCCACATGCATATCTTTGATGCGGACGTGAATTTCGCCTGTTCCGGCATCATTGCGCAGGGCATGGGCCCAGCAGCGGGTGCGGCGTTGTCACGCAAGATGCAGGGCAAGCCCGGCGTTGCGGTGTCCTTCATTGGTGAGGGTGCGGCCAACCAGGGCGCGTTTCACGAGGCGCTGAACCTCGCTGCCGTCTGGAAACTGCCTATGATCGTCGTGGTCGAGGACAATGCCTGGGGCATCTCGGTTGCGAAAGAGGCGTCGACCGCGATCCAGCGCAACTCCGATAGGGCTGCGGCCTATGGTATCCCGGGCCACTACATCCCCGGAAATGACCCGCTGAAAATCTACGAGGTCGCAGGCGAGGCCATTGAACGGGCACGCCGCGGTGAAGGCCCGACACTGATCGAGGTCGAAACCTACCGTCTGGCCGGGCATTTCATGGGTGATGCCGAAGGTTACCGTCCTGAGGGCGAAAAAGACGGTCTGTTCGAGAAAGATCCGATCCCGACCATGCGCGCAAAACTGCTGGCCGATGGCAGCTTCACCGAAGCGGAACTGGACGCTTTGGAAGCCAACGCCGAAGCCGCGGTCAACGAGGCGATCAGCTTTGCCCGTGAAAGCGCCGATCCGAAACCCGAAGACGCGCTTACAGCCGTGTTCGCCTGAGATCCTGGGGAGGAATGACAATGGAAAATGAACGCAAATTGACGATTGCGCGGGCCATGGCGGAAGCGATGGCACAGGAGATGCGCGTTGACCCGACCGTCTTCGTTATGGGTGAAGACATAGCGGATCTGGGCGGGGTTTTTGGCAATACCCGTGGCCTTGCGGAAGAATTCGGCAAGGAGCGCGTGCGCGACACACCGATTTCCGAAACCGGATTCATTGGGGCCGCTGTTGGTGCCGCGCAGGACGGTATGAAGCCCGTGGTCGAATTGATGTTCGTCGACTTCTTCGGTGTCTGCTTCGACGCGATCTACAATCTGATGGCCAAGAACACCTATTTCTCGGGTGGTAATTTCAATGTGCCGATGGTCCTGATGACCTCGACCGGCGGCGGCTATTCCGATGCGGGGCAGCACTCGCAATGCCTTTATGGCAGTTTCGCACACCTGCCCGGCATGAAGGTGGTCAGCCCGTCGAACGCCTACGACGCCAAGGGGTTGATGACAGCGGCGATCCGCGACCCGAACCCGGTGGTCTACATGTTCCACAAGGGGTTGCAGGGCATGGGTTGGCTCGGGACCGAGGCGGGCGCCATCGTAAATGTGCCAGAGGAAACCTATGAGGTCGAAATCGGCAAGGCGGCGATTGCCCGCGAAGGGCGCGACGTGACCATCGTGTCGATTG
Source organism: Ruegeria sp. CF1 (assembly GCF_056537445.1). Classification (NCBI taxonomy): domain Bacteria; kingdom Pseudomonadati; phylum Pseudomonadota; class Alphaproteobacteria; order Rhodobacterales; family Roseobacteraceae; genus Ruegeria; species Ruegeria sp. CF1. The sequence goes on from NZ_JBQFRN010000005.1 coordinate 44,748, forward strand.
CCCAGGGCGTGCATCACGGGCTGAAGGCCGCTGATGCGCTGGCAGAACAGGGCATCAGCGCCGAGGTGGTTGATCTGCGCTCTCTGGTGCCGCTGGATCGCGAAACGGTCCGCGCCAGTGTGGCCAAGACCGGGCGGCTGATCGTCGTGGACGAGGATTACCACAGCTACGGTGTCTCGGGCGAGATCATCGCAACTGTGACCGAAAGCAACATGGCCGATTTGAAGGCTCCGCCGATGCGCATCGCCTATCCGGATGTGCCGATCCCGTTTGCCCGCGTGATGGAGCAGCATTGCCTGCCCAATGCCGACAAGATCGTGGCGGCTGCGCGCGAAGCCTGCGGAGCGCCGGTTCCGGCCTGACACCAATACGACACATCGCAAATCATCTGCCACCCTGACATGGTCGGGGTGGCCACAAGAGGAGACTGCCAAGTGGCAACCGATATCATCATTCCATCCGACCTCTGGGACGGCGACGAGGAATGCGTCATCACCGCCTGGCTGGCGAGCGATGGCGGAAATGTCAATGAAGGCGCGCTGATCGCCGAGATCATGACCGCCAAGGTCCAGTACGAAATCACTGCCCCGGCCAGCGGCACCTTGAGCATTGCCAAGGCCCAGGACGAAGTCGCGGCCAAGGGCGACGTGATCGGGACGGTCACATGAGCGACGCAGCCACCGCGGAGGTCAAGGTCGTACCCTTGCGCGGGGTGCGCGGCATGATCGCCGACAAGATGAGCGCGTCGCTGCGCGAGGCGGCCCAGCTTACGCACCATGCTCGGGTGGACATGACGGCCCTATTGGCGGCCAAGGCTGGTTTCAAGGCGAAGGGTGCGGCGCTCTCGGTCGAGGACCTGCTAATGGGTACGCTCGTGCGGACGCTGAAGCGGCACCCCGATATCAACGGCACCGTGCAGGGCCGCGAGGTGCATCTTTCGGAGACGGTCGATCTGGGCGTTGCGATCGCGCTGCCCGGCAACCTGCTGGCCGCGCCCGCGATCTTCGGCGCCTGCGCGATGTCGCTTGAAGAACTGCGCACGGCCCGGCGCGACCTGGCCGAGCGGGCCCGCAGCAACAAGCTGACCGTGCCCGAGATGACGGGCGGCACCTTCACGATTTCCAATCTCGGGCTGTCCCGGGTGGAACAGTTCACGCCGATTATCAACACCCCCCAGATCGCCATTCTGGGCATTGGCCGAAGCGTCGAAACCCCTGTACGCGAGGGCGATGCGTTGGTCTGGAAACCCTATGCGGGGCTATCTCTGACATTCGATCATCGCGCCATCGACGGGGCGCCCGCGGCGGATTTCCTGACGGATCTGTGCGCGGAAATCGAGGGGTTCACGCCATGATCGTCGCTCCCTTTGCCACCGCAGCGGACGGGATTGCACGGGAGGCCGCGCTTTTACAGTCGGGGCGTCCCGCCCTGTTGCTCTGGCAGGCCGACACGCGCGCGCTTGTGTTGCCTTCGGCCGTGGCGCGGCGCGGAGGCGTGCAGCCCGTGACAGCTGGCCTTGAACGCGATGGGCTCGATATCGTGTCCCGGGGCAGCGGCGGCGGCATCGTTCCGCAAGGGCCCTGCACCCTGAACCTGGCCATGGTCCTGCCCTGCGCCTCGGATTTAACCATGCAGCATGGCTATCACCTGATCTGCGGCGCGGTCGCTGAGGCGCTGACCCGGTTCGACATTTCCACGCAGACAGGCGCCTGCCCCGGATCGTTCTGCGACGGGGCGTGGAACGTGCTTGTGGAGGGGCGCAAATTGGCCGGCACCGCACAACGCTGGCGCAGCACGCCGAAAGGGCGGGTGGCCCTACTTCATGCGGCGATCATGCTGCACATGCCCGACCCCGGCCATTGGTCCGATCTCTGCCTGCTGCATCAGGCGGCCTTTCCGGACCACCCCGCGCTTTGCCCCGAGGCGCATGCGCCGCTCAACAGGCTCATGCCCGGAAACATGAGCTTAACCAGCTTTCCCGGAGCGTTGATCAGGGCCGCGGAGGACCGGCTTTTTGCATTCACGCACCGCGAAGACCAAGCGGCATGACCGCGAATAAACACCCACTGGGAGGAGAAGACATGAATATTCGTTTCCACCGGCTCGGCAAATCGGACGAGGATCGCGTGGCCATGAGCCGCCGCATGTTCCTGATGACGACGACCATGGCCGGCATCACCACCAACGCCATGATGGGCGGCGCGGCCTTTGCCGCATCGGAGGTTCTGACCGAAGCGCAAGGCGCCAGCCTGCTGCGGATGGTGCAGGATATCTATCCACATCCGGGCATCCTGCAACTGTCGCATTACGAGGCAATCGCCGCCACCGTCTTGACCAATGCTGAGGCCGACGCTGACATGGCCAAGGCCCTGACCGACGGGCTGGAGCAGATCGATGCTAAGGCCCAAGAACTCTTCGGCGTGCCTTACACCGAAATCGAGGACCCGGACGCGCGCGAAGGCCTTCTACGACACTTTCAGCACGAGGGCTTTTTTCAGGGCGTTCGCTGGACCGCCTATTTCGGCATCTACGACAACAAGGATGTCTGGCCACTGCTCGGATATGAGGGCTCATCGGTGGAGCATGGCGGTTACATCGATCGCGGCTTTTCGGACATCACCTTCGTTCCCCAGGGTCCGACCCTGGAAGAACGCATGGCTGAAGTTCAGGGATAAGGAAGAGGGGCAATGGCACAATTTGATCTCAACGACGACAGTGTCGTCGTCATCATCGGCTCGGGTGCGGGCGGCGGAACGCTGGCCAACGAACTGGCCCAGAAGGGCATCAAATCGGTCGTTCTCGAAGCGGGGAAACGTTTCGACCTCGGCGACATCGAGAACGACGAATGGGCGATGTTCCAGAAGATTTCCTGGCTCGACAAGCGCTATTCGGGTGGCGGGTGGCATGGCTCGGTCAACCACTCGACACTGCCCACCTGGATCGTCAAGGGCTATGGCGGCTCGACCATCCACTGGGCGGGCGTGGCGCTGCGTTTCAAGGACTATGAGTTCAAAACCCGCAGCACCTATGGCGAAATCGACGGCGCCAATGTCGAAGACTGGCCTGTCGATCTGGAAGAAATGACGCCCTGGTACGAAAAGGCCGAACTCAAGATGGGCGTCACCGGCAAGACAACGGGCATGCCGCACCTGCCCTGGAACAACGGCTTCCGGGTGCTGGCCGAGGGCTGCCGCCGCACAGGCCGCACCGATTATCGCTCGGGGCCCATGGCGATCAACTCGGTCGACCGCGACGGCCGCCCGGCCTGTCAGCAGATCGGTTTCTGCATGCAGGGCTGTGCCATCGGTGCGAAATGGTCGACCATGTACACCGAACTGCCCCGCGCGGAAGAGACCGGCAAGTGCGAAATCCGCACCGATGCCATGGTCCTGAAGATCGAACATGACGACGCGGGCAAGGCCAACGCGGTGGTCTATGCCGACAAGGACGGCAACCAGCACCGGCAAAAGGCGCGGGTGGTCTGCGTGGCGGGCAATTCCATCGAAAGCCCGCGGATGCTGCTCAACTCGGCGTCGAACATGTTCCCGGACGGGTTGGCCAACTCTTCGGGCCAGGTGGGCAAGAACTACATGAACCACACCACCGGCGGGGTCTATGCGGTGCTGCCCGAAAAGGTGCATATGTATCGCGGCACATCCGTGGCCGGGATCGTGGGCGACGAGGTCTACCACGATGCCGGGCGCGGCTTCGCAGGTGGTTACTACCTGGAGTTCCTGTCGCTGGGTTTGCCCTTCATGGCGGCCTTCCTGGAGCCGGGGAATACCGGCTGGGGGCGCAGCGTGGCCCGCGCGCTCGAAGGCTATGACCGCATGTCGGGCGTCTGGGTGCTCGGTGAGGACCTGCCGCAGGAGCGCAACGCGATCACGCTCCATGACAGCGAGGTGGATCAATACGGCCTGCCGGTGCCGATCGTCTCGAAAACGCCGCATAACAACGACTACGAGATGACGGCGCATATGTACGAGACCTCGGCCCAGATTTACGAGGCCGTGGGCGCGACGGATGTCTACGAGCTGCCCGCTTACCCGGCGACCCACAACATGGGCACCAACCGGATGCATGCCGACCCGTCCAAGGGCGTCGTCAACGCCTATGGGCAAGCGCATGACATCGACAACCTGTTCGTGTCGGACGGCAGCCAGTTCACGTCTTCGGCGGCCTGCAATCCGACCCTGACTATCGTGGCGCTGGCCATCCGCCAGGCGGAATACATCGCCCAGGAGATGAACGCGCAGAATATCTGAGCATCTGGGTTTGCCTCCCTGAATGCGGTCGGGCCTTCGTGCCCGGCCGCGTTTGTTTGTGAAATGATGCCAGCCATTGGGCCAGGGGGGCGAATGCATGTCCGCACAATGAATTGGCCATGGATGTAGATAAGGCTTACCGTGCTAAGCGCGGGCCATACTCTTGTTAAAACGGGCTATTCCGGCCGTTGAAGGCCTTCGGAGGCGATCCAGCGGTTGATCGTGGCCCGGCTCTTGCCCAGCAGCCGCGCAGCCTTGGACACGTTCCAGTTCGTGCTATCCAGCGCATCCCGCAGGGCGGCGCGGGTCAGCGCCTTGTTTGTGTCTTCGTTCCGATCCAGCAGGCGCAAAGGCAGATCGGTTATGTTGATCCGCTTGCCGTTGCCGCAAATCAGCGCCTCGCGCAGGACGGCGCGCATTTCCCGCCGATTGCCAGGCCAGTGGTAGTTGACCAATACATCGCGGGCGCTGTCCGCAATCTCGATTTGGTCGGCGAAGCTTTCGGCGACGACGTTTTCCAGCACCGTTTCGCAGTCCCGCTCAGAGAGTGGCGGCAATTCTACGACAGCTTGTCCAAGCAGATACAGAAGGCTTCGAGGAAGGCTCTCGTCACGTTCCAGATCGGCCCAGGACCTGCTCGCGGTGAACAGGACGGCGGGCGGCTGTGCCTTTGTGCCTGCAACACCCGGATCAACGTCGAGGAAGCGTTCAAGCACGACCTGCGCCTCTGACGACAGGTTTTCGATATTACGCAGAATCAGTGTGGGAACCGTGTCGCCAACCGGATAATCGCTGAGGAAATCCAGGCTGTTCAACGCTTCCGCCAGATCGGCGTCCGACGTGCTGCGGGACGTATCAAGGTTCAGTCCCATCGGCGACAGCAGGGATTGCTCTTCCAGCAGGGCTCTGGCGAAGCCTTCCACCCCAACACCCGGGTCACCACAGATCAGGAGCGGCACACGATGGGCAAGGAGTTTGCGCGCGCGATCTGCGACAACAGCAATGCCGCCGCCTTCTTCAACCAAGCGCCCCAACGTCGTCTCTTTGTCGACCCGTGCAGAAATGTGTGGTGCTTCGGATTGAAGCACCCTGCGTCGCGGCGGCACCACGGCGGGTCCTCGCAGGGTGACCTTTAGCCCTTTGATCTCCGAAATGTGGCGCCCGGCCAGGTTCTGGTGTTCGGAAGGACGCGCATTGTCACGCCATAGAGGCAGATGAGAGATAATGGTTCCTTCTTCGTCGCAGGCCACCAACGTCTCGAAACTCCGCCGGGTTCTTGGGTCTTGAGACAATAAGCGCCCCGTCAGCTTGTCGGCATGGAAATTGCGAAACAGGCGGGTCTGGAATTGCCGCGAGGCGCGTCTGACCACCTGTTCACACAGCGCGTGCTCCTCTTGTCGACGCCGGGACGATCCAACCAGGGTAATGGTGCCGATCAGGTTGTTCTGAGCATCGGTGAGCGGTGCCGAACTGCAGCTGAAGTCATGAAAGCAACTGTAGAAATGCTCGTCGCCATGCACCGTAAGCACCCGGCCGCTTTCCAACGCCATGGCAATACCGTTCGTGCCGGCGACACGCTCATCCCAGACCCCGCCACGGACAAGTCCGCTTCTGTGAAACTCGGCTTCCATGCTTTCGGGCACATAGGATTCGATGACGATTCCATCTGCGTCGGTGATCAAAAGGCAATAGCGGGACCGGCTTGGCAACAAGGCGGAGTTATCGACTTCCGTTACCGCCCCGCCAATCTGATCGAAGAACCGTTCGTTGCGTTGCGCGATTTCACTGGCCTGCAATCGCATGATAGGGGATTTCGTGCCAGACGACAGGTTGTACTTGGACAGGCTCCGATCCCGGGAAGATCGGATCAGTTCTTCAAACGCCGACCTCTTCATCTGGCCCGACACTGTCATTTCCCCTTACTTGAACCTCTCCGTCAGCCCGCTTTGCACTCGCAAGTTTCGTCCAGAACTGTTTACATGTCCAATCTCGTTACGAGCGGGCGATCAGGACAGGTCTTCAAATGCCTCCAGCGCACGACCGCCATAAACAACCGACGGACCGCCGCCCATTTCGACCGCCACCGAGATCGCTTCGATGACCTCTTCCCGGCTGGCACCATGGTTCAAGGCCGCACGCAGGTGGAACACGATGCAGTCTTCGCACCTTATCGCGATGGATATCGCAAACGCCATCAATTCCTTCGCCTTGCTATCAAGAGCACCTGCACCAGAGGCAGACTTGACCAGTTGGCTGTAGGGGCTCATGACCGAAGGAATTGCCTTGAAGAGTGCCCCAACACGATTGTCTATGGATTTCGCATGATCCTTGTAGCTCGTCGTCAATTGCTGAGTGCTCCGTCAGGTTTCGGGAAACGCTCGGAACGGCATTTCACCGAAGCCGGTTGCGCTTCAAATCCGGTCTTGTTGTCGGGAACAAGTATTGCTGAACGCTCAAGACCGCGAAACCGCAAAGGGATGGTTTGAATACGGGTGCGAAAAACTGTCTCATTTCGCGGAATATGAGACGGTCGCTTTATGGAGAAACCATCCAAGTGGAGGAGGGTCAGAAAACATGCGATCGCCCACCACCCACGACGCGCATCACCATGATTGACGATCTCAAACTATGATCCAGAACGGGGCGGCGATAAACGTCGAGCGTAAACCTGGTCACCACGCAGCGAAACGCTACGTCCTCCACGTTACAGCCATGCACGCCGACCAAATGGAAAAGCTGCTTGCCGTATCCGTTCACGACTCAGAGTAGACGCTGGCATCAACTATGCAAACCCCATTGACCAATCAAAGACCTGGCAACTCGTTATCTGCACCAGCAAAACGAAACGAGCGCGACGTGGCGCGAACTTGCGCGATCGAAACATGAACATGTGCTACACATAACGCCTAGTAACCAATTGAAATTAGAGTCCAATCGTCACCATCCATTACTGCACAGGCTTCAAAAGCTATTGGAGCAACGGCTTTGGTTGTGCAGACATTGGCAAAGACTGCAGCATTCTGTAGTTTGGGCTCACTGCCCGAATTCGCTGTTTTCGGCACGAACATCGGCTCTTGTGGTTCGAACGACCGTACCTTGAACGAGACGACCGAAGATCAAAGGCTTGCTCCAAATCGCCGATGGCCGGTTCCGTTACGCCATCTCGGAGGTGCTCGCTGCGATGGCATCGGGCAGCTCGGAGCCCAGACTCACCGATGCTGCGAGGCGCACGAATGTCGGGTCTTCGAGCGACGGCCAAAAACGTGACAAAATCAAACAAGGTTTTGCCAAGGGTTTGTGGCAGAAGATTTTTCATTGATTGCGGTCGCATCTCCGAAAGTGCCAAAAACGACCGTTTATGGCACTATGGCCGCAGCGGTGCACACGCAGGGTTGCTATCGGGCTGGGACTTCATCGACAGCTGCCAACCCATTTTCCGGATGCTGTGCTTTGTATGGAAGTCGGGTTCTCAAATCGTCCTGACAGGCAAGACCAAAATACATCGCATCACTTAGCGGGCGGTGCTATTGTCGTGTTGGGGAGAACGCGAATGCCTACATTTGACAGTGAAAACGCTGCGAAGCTGCACCGCGAGTTGCATACACACTTGCCGTCAGACCCTGTGCTCAGGGTCAAGACATTGGAAAGTCTTGCAGTGGAACGTGGTCTGGTCGCACCTGAAAGCCTCGACGCTTGGATTGAAGCCTATTCCGAGCATATCGGACCGAAACGCGGGGCGCATGTAGTGGCGCGGTCATGGCTTGATCCGGGGTTTCGGACACGCCTGTTGGATGACGCGGCAGAAGCCATCAAGGAGTTTGACTATCAGGGGGACGCGAGTGCGCACCTGAAGGCGGTCGAGAACACAGACACGCAGCACAACATGGTCGTGTGCACGCTATGCTCTTGCTATCCCTTTTCAATCCTGGGGATGTCACCGGCGTGGTACAAATCGACCGAATATCGCGCCCGCGCCGTTCGAGAGCCTCGCAAAGTGCTTACTGAGTTCGGCGTGGCACTCCCTGAAGATGTGGGCGTCCGCGTCTGGGACAGCACTGCCGAGCTTCGCTATATCGTTGTCCCGCAACGGCCCTTGGGAACCGATGGGTGGAGTGAGGAACGCCTGGCAGCCCTTGTCACCCGAAACTCCATGATCGGGACAGAGCGAGATTTGAAGGCGGAGGCGGGCTGATGGACGGCATTCACGATCTCGGCGGCACTGAGGGTTTTGGCCCGGTGCCCGTAGAGAGCGGCGACAAGGATTTCCGCGACTTGGAAGATTGGGAAAAACGCGCCTTTGCGTTGAACTGGTCGCCGATTGCGCCCGGAAGCACCATAGACTGGTTTCGCCACGGGCTCGAACGCATGGTGCCTGCTGACTACCTTGCCTTTTCCTACTTCCAAAAGTGGTGCACCAACGATCTGATAAGGATGCTCGATAATGGCACGATAACACTTGAGGACGTCAAACGCGGTCACGTACAAAACCCCGTTGCGCCGCCTCCTTCCATGACCGTTGAGGAAGCTGTGGCGGATGTGGCCGCGTCGGATTTCAGTTTTGAGAGAGACACGTTGCAGCGGCCCGCTTTTTCCGTCGGAGACACGGTGCAAGCGCGGCGTCATATCAATGCAAATCATACCCGCCTTCCGCGGTACGTGCGAGGTCTAAAGGGTGTGGTACTTGCCCATCATGGTGCGCATGTGCTGCCAGACCGCAATGCCGAAGGTGTCGAGGTGCCGGAACATCTTTATACGATTGGCTTTCGCGCCGTTACATTATGGGGCGAGGATTCCGACCCACGCGACGATGTCACACTCGATTTGTGGGAAAGCTACCTTGTTCCAGCCTGACGATCCACTTGCCCCACCCCAGCCGGTCTTTGATGAGCCTTGGCAGGCGCAGGCGCTCGCCCTGGCAGACAATTTGGTCCAAGCCGGTCATTTTACCGCGGCGGCTTGGGCAGAAACGCTCGGCCAAGAATTGAGAAGCGCCGAGCGCAAAGGGGCTCCAGATGATCTTAACACATATTATGCAGCAGTCCTGAGTGCACTTGAAACGCTCACAGAGAGTGCTGGTATTTGCGAGGAGACCCGCATGCAGCGTCGCACCGATTGGGAGACCGCATACCTTCGTACCCCTCACGGGAAACCGGTTGTGCTCTAGCCTGTGAAGGCGCAGGGAATCAACGGCATGCTCGCGCCAAAGTTGATCTCAAGTTAGCGCTCACAAACGACCGTTTTTGACGCAAGAGTTTTGGCAGGGGGTTATTGGCGTGAAGCTGGCTTGCTACATGTCGTTCATTTGTTAGCCAGATGACAAATAGGCGATGTGTGGTACGTTCAACAAGCTCCGACAGAGGAATTTGATAAATGCCGCAACTGCCTTCCCTGCCAGAAGGCGCTCATCTTCGAGACCTCTTGGCACGCTTCCCCAAAAACATTGAACCCTTGATGACCTTTGTGAACTCTGTCCTTCGGTCGGAAGGAGAGCTGAGCATCGGGGAACGGGAGCTCATCGCAGCTTTCGTTTCGGGACTTAACTCCTGCAGGTTCTGCTATGGCTCGCACGTGATCCATGCGGAAACCTTCGGAATCAAGCCTGGCCTCATTGAACAGTTGCTGGACGATATTAGTGCGTCAGATGTTTCAGAGAAAATGAAACCCCTGTTGAAGTATGTAGAGAAGCTGAACACTCTGCCCAACAAACTGGTTCAGGCTGATGTGGAAGCGGTACTTGAACAAGGCTGGTCAGAGGAAGCTCTATTCGAGGCCATTGAGGTCACAGGCCTCTTCAACATGATGAACCGCATAGTCGAAGGCGGCGGTGTCACCTTTGACTATGACAACAGTGCTCAGGGACATGTCTTGCAAAATGCAGACCCTGAAGTCGCGAAAAACTCGTATCTGACATTCTTAGGAATGATCAAGGAGCAAGCTTCTGGTTAGCCAACAGTCTGGGGTTCCGGTCAAAACCCATACGTTTCTGTCACGGGCGAAAACGACCGTTTTTGACACTCGGGCCGGAGCGACGCAGACGCTTGAATTGTGGTAGGGCTGCCGGTTCAGTCACAGAAGCCAAGTCGGCGCAGACAAACTTGCCGTGCGATGATAACTTCAATGGATGACACAAGAAGACGTTTCCAAGCTTGGCGGCTGCATGTGCGGCGCGGTCAGGTATGAGGTTTCCGCCGAACCATATTATGTGGCCGTTTGCTCCTGCACCTTCTGTCAACGGCTCACTGGCTCCGACTACAATGTCGAGAGCATGTTTCGGGAGCATCAATTTCGCCTGACCGAAGGCCAAACCAAGAAGTACACCTACATATCCGATGGCAGCGGACAACAAGTTCACATTCATTTCTGCGGAGACTGTGGCACCTCGATGTTTCTGAGGCCAGACAGGTTTCCAGATTGCGTGGGCGTCTTCTCGGGCTCATTCGATGACCCGAACTGGTTTCGCCGCGATCCCGAAACGGTTGGGTATTTTTTCACCTCCGAAGCCCCGCGCGGGATGCTCATTCCAGCAGGGTTTAATGCCTATTCAGGCCATGCAAAGGCGCTTGATGGGTCGATGAACGAAGCCACACGTCATGCGGAGACATTCATGGTGGGACGGCCAGAACGCTGAGGCGTTTCGGGGCGCGCGGTTCGTACCACCGTTGTCATTGGGGGTTGGTATGCCGGATACATTTCTTGGAGGCTGCAAATGCGGGTTGGTCCGATACTCAGGCATGCGTGCGGACGCACCGATGTTTCGCTGCCATTGCCGTGATTGCCAACAACTCACAGGCTCGGGTCACTCAGAAATGGTGCCATTGATCCGGGAAAGCTTTGAGATCAGTGACGCCTGCAAAACGTATGAAATGACCGGAGGATCGGGTAGATCGACGTATAGCGGATTTTGCCCAAACTGCGGGTCGCAACTAACCCGGCGCAGCGAAAGAATGGAAGACCGGATATATGTGCATGCGGGATCACTGGATGACCCGTCGAAATATGCTCCGGAAAAATCGATCTACTCTGACGCGGCACAATGCTGGGACGGTACAGTTGTCGAAAGCGATTGATCCTGGCTCGCTTATGATTTCGTTCCTGTGCGCACCAGAATCCCTCTAGAAGCCGACAAGTTCAGCGACGGTTCCATCGGGCAAGCGGAAGTGCACCCAATGGCGACCGTCTTCCGACTGGATGTCGGTAATCTGTTCAACGCCAATCCGAGTCAACCGCTCCCAGGTTGTTTTGAAATCCGGAACGGAGAATCCGACGACGGGGCCAGTTGTAAAGAAGCTGTGGAAATCGTTGCCGTGGCTGTAAGCCTCCAAACGCGTCCCGTCTGACAGAAAATACCCGACCTGATCCGAGGATGAATCTGTTGGAACCATTTCGAGACCCTCTTCAAAAATCTCGCGTAAGGAGTCCAGATCAGTCGAACGAAATCCGACGAAACCGACTTTTTCAACGGGCATCGCTCCCTCCAAAAAATGCAACTCAAAACCTACATCAATCACTTTTCTAGGACGAGGTATTCCACGGTCAGATCACATAAGCTGCCATTGGCGCAAGTGCAGCGAATTGGCACTTTAGTCCGCATCTTACCAGTTCGGTGTATGCGCGGCGAAAGACCGGATCAGAATACGTTCTTTAAGCCGGGTCTGAACGTCTGCTCCCGCCATTTTTGCGTGATTTGCTCGCGCTTGCAGAGAACGGCTGGTTTCCGCCCTTGGCGCCGGAATCTTCCATTTATCCCGGGTATTCCGATGGGTTTCCGCGTGGCGCTGTGGTTTTAATAATGTGTTATTTTCAGCGCTATAGGCGCTTTAAAAATGTACTTCTCAAAGAGATTCTCTTGCCTTCTCTTTGAAATTATATGATTTAGGGCGTCATGAACGCTGGAAGATCGCAAAATCTGAAGAAAGTTCTCGACTCGGTGCCCGCGGGATATCTCGTCGATGCCAACTGGCTCACCGCCCATGGCATAGCCTACGAAACCTTTCGCGACTATGTAAAACGGGGCTGGCTCGAACGCGTTCACCGCGGCGTTTTCCGCCGACCTGTTCCCAATCCGCACGCATCAAACACCGTTGACTGGAAGGCCTGCCTGATCTCGATGCAACACATCATGGGCTATGACGTTCATGTCGGCGGCAAAACCGCTCTCTCACAACAGGGTTATGACCACTACCTGCGTTTGGGCAACAACGCCCCCGTCTGGATCTATGGCTACAAAATACCCAACTGGCTCATTAAGCTGCCACTCAACGCACGTATCGAAACGCGAAACACATCGCTGTTCGCTGACCAGGCACTTGGCCTTACAAATGACGATACAAAATCGGAAAACTCCCTCCCGTGGGATTGGCAACTGCGCATGTCGGTCCCCGAACGGGCGGTCATGGAAGCGATGGATGAATTGCCAGACCATGAGAGTTTTCACAACCTCGACATGGTGTTCGAGGGCTTGACGACGCTACGACCTAAGTTGCTCTCGGCACTTTTGCTGAGCTGCAAGAAAATAAAGGTCAGGCGCCTCTTCTTCGTTTTTGCGGATCGTCACAATCACCCCTGGCGCAAACGACTTGATGCTGACGCCTTCAACCTCGGGACGGGGGATCGAGCATTGGTCAAAGGTGGCCGGGTACATCCGCGATATCGCATCATGGTACCCGAAGAGTTCGTCACGACAGGGGCAGAAAATGGCGCGTAGGAATTATGAATCCCAGGTCGCCCTTCTCGTGCGTGTATTGCCTTACGTCGCGCAGGAAGAGATATTCGCGCTCAAGGGCGGGACAGCAATCAACCTATTCTATCGCGATCTACCGCGACTCTCGGTTGATATCGACCTGACATATCTGCCGATCAAAGAGCGTGAACAGAGCCTCGCCGAGATCAACGAAGCCATGGATCGTATCGCTAAGTCGATCGAAAAGGGCATCAACGGGGCCAAGGCTCAGAGAATAAAAGGAGGTGGAGGCGGCGCCACCCGCGTGCTTGCGCGTCTGGAAAGTGCAGAAGTCAAAATCGAGACCTCCCCAGTCACGCGCGGCGTTGTTCACGATCCCGAAACCCGGGCGGTCTCCGACGCCGTAGCAGACGCGTTTGGCTATGCAGAAATGCAGATCGTCTCATTCGAAGATTTGTTCGGCGGTAAGCTTCACGCAGCCGTGGATCGCCAGCATCCACGCGATCTTTATGACGTAAAACTTCTCTACGAACATGAAGGACTGACGGATGATCTGTTCCGGACTTTCCTGATCTACATTGCCTGTTCGGCACGTCCGGCACACGAATTGCTGAATCCCAACCTGATTGCCCTCGATCAACCTTATGTGCGTGAGTTCGAGGGCATGACCAAGTCGCCCGTCGGCCTGGATGACCTGCTGGCGACGCGCAACCAACTGATTGCGGATATCCAGTCTCGCTTCGACAAACCCACCAGACAATTTTTGCTCAGCCTGCAGGATGGCGCGCCGGATTTCGCCGCAATAGATCGACCGCAGGCCGCCAATCTTCCCGCCGTGCGTTGGAAGCTTCTCAATCTGGAGCGCCTGATCCGGGACAACCCAAAAAAGCACGTCGAGCAAAGGGAAGAACTCGAGAAACTCCTAGTTCGCCTCTTCGACTGATTGAAATTCAGAGTCCGACCAATTGAAAGCGCGGGCACATTTCCGCGCCGCTCACCCGCCCTTCGTGCCGTATTTCAGCCCCCTACCCGTCCCGATCTAGCTTTAACCAATAGCGAGTGTACCGGAGTTCACCTGTTCGGGTCAGAGCGCCCTTCTCGACCAGGTCCTGCAGATCCCGCGTCGCCGTGGCGCGCGATGTTCCCGTGATCGAGATATAGTTCTCAGCACTTAATCCGCCTTTGAACCCTTCCGGTCCAGCTTTGAACAAACGTGCGATTACTTTGCTTTGCCGGGCGTTGAACTGATCACGATACCGGTCATAGAAATGCGTCTTAGCAATGAAGAAACCAACCCGATCAAGAGTCACCCGCTGCGCTGTAAGAACGGTCTCGGCAAACCAGATAAGCCAAGGTGTAACGTCTAGCGTCTTTTGATGACGTTCGAGTTGGTCGTAGTATGCCTTCCGCTCTCGCTCGATCGTGAAAGCAAGTGCAATCAGACTTGGCTGACCAATGTTTTGTGCCAGGGACTTTTCAGCCAGCGCCCTACCCAACCGGCCATTGCCGTCCTCAAAGGGGTGAATGCTCTCGAAATACAGATGGCTCAAACCGGCCCGGATCAGCGCGCGCAAAGGTTCTGGACCATCTGGTGCGGTGCGGTTGAACCAGGTTACGAACTGGTCCATTTCAGCTGGAATCTGATGAGAAGGTGGCGCTTCGAAATGCACCGTTGGGCGGTCGAGCCTGCCTGAGACGATTTGCATTGCATCCTCATGGCTCCGGTATGATCCAATCGTTTCCAGATGCCTGTCATGGGACAGAAGCATGTCATGCCACCGAAACAGGGTGTCATGTGACAGTGGCTCCGAATAGTTGGAATAAACGTCCACCATCATTTCTGAAACGCCTTGCTCGCGCGGTTTGGATGGATAGCTGTCGGGAGCCAGTCCAAGATGGCGACGCAAGGAAGATTGCACGCTGAGCCTATCTAGCATCTCACCTTCGATCGCACTGGTCTTCATTGCCTCTTCGCTTAGCAGGTCGATACGCAATTGATCTCGATCCGATGTGTTCACATGATGAACCGCTCCAAGAACTTCCCCTGAGGACAACAGGAACTGTTGCTCGTATGGTTCGAGGCTCGAGGCATCGTAACGAAAAGTCGGCCAATCAGGGTTCTGCCAGTTCCATATCATGAGGTATAAGATTCCAGTCTATAACTCATTATTTATTACTTTTTGACCCATAGGGGTCAATCCTATAGCTCACCTCTTTCCGAACCGTTCAATCTAAACATTGATTTGAAAGATAAGCTGACGACAGAAAATCTCTTCCTGTTTCATAAAACCTACGACGCATTGGAGGTCCGCGTCAGCATTGCGCTTGGAGATAGCTCTCCCTTTTCAATCTTGGCCAGTAATGAAATCAGGTAAGCCCCTGGAGACTGTATGTTCTCAGTACGTTGGAAGATGTATCCGAGAACGATAAAGCGAATAGCGGGGCCAAACGTTAATTTCATTGCATACCAGGTTTTGCCAAGTCGTAGATACTCGGCGATATCATCCATAAGCCGATCACAGTGGTGCTGATCTTTCGCAAAGCGTAGTTCTGCGCATAGCCGTGGAAAACTGCGCTCCATTTGGTCTGGAGAAACCTGAATCTGAGAGAATTTTTCTTTTTTAACTTCCGGATTCAAAGAGTCCTCTTTGTGCCCCTCAATTTCACTGTCACTGGCCCTCAAATTTTCTGTATCAGTCTGTGTTATCTCGGAGATTTCCACAGAGATTTCTGCCAGCAGCTCGCTGAGTATATTTGCATCTGGTTTGCGACGCAGAGCATTGCGTACGGTGGTCATCAAATCAGAGATCGCGGTGTCATTTGCTACGAGGTCCCTAAGGCGCGCCAGAGCGGCGGAAACCTTGTCGCGGAGTACAGTGAACTCCAGAACTCGATCAGCATGCCTCTGGGCTTCCTGGATGAACTCAGCGTGCCGTTCAGACAAAGGCATCAAGGAGAGCCCAGTTGCGGTGACCACCCTGCCCTGTCGATCCCGGCGCGCCCATCGCTTGCCGTTTGCGCTCATTACGCGGCGGATAAGTCCAAGCTCAACCAGCGTTGAGATATGACGCTCAACTGTCTGCACGCTGACATGAGTTCGCTTGGCGATCGCCGCGTTGGAAGCGAAGCAGATGTGATGATCATCTTGGTCCGGAGCAATCTGATCACCGCCCACAAAGGAAATCATCGTTCTCAGGACATTGAGAGTTGTGGATTTTAACCCAAGAGGTTCTCTGGCCTCTTCAACGGCGCGAAGAAGTATCCATTTTTTGGGCGTACTACTCCCCTGCCCTGTCGTTACTGACAAGGTTGCTCCATTTGGAGCCAATGCTGTTAGTGTTTTCATGAAATTTTGTCAGCAGACAAAGAAAACCTGTTCACCCAGAGGCGTTTTTTATTGTGTCGTGATTCGCGGGCTGTTAGGGTTTAGGTGTTAAATCTATAACCACTAGTTGGTTTTTAGCCCTCGGAGCCTCAGGTTTCGGGGGTTTCTTTTTTGCTTTCCTCCTCTTTGCTCGTTGCCTCATGTAGAGTTAACATCTGTTAACTCGCTTACTCCTCGGCGCTTTCTTTGAAACGCTCGTAGGATTCTTGAATGATTTGTCCAAGGTTGTCCGAAAGCCAACTTGTGTAGGCTTCATTGTCCCCTGCCCTTTTGATCGTCATGTTCACCGCAGAATCGCTGGTCTTGATAACAACGTCGGGCGCCGGCCGGACTTCCTGTGCTTCTTTCTTAGGGGTCAAGCTACCCAAGAGCCCGTTTAACCGATCATCCGAATTAGCTATATTGAGCGTCTCCAAAAGCTTCTTGGCCTTGTCCGCTGTTATCACCTCTTTTCGCAACGCATCGGCGAGTGCTGTCCATTTGGGCCGTCCGGATTTCGGTGCTGGACCAATCATATCCCCGAGATCGTCCGGAATATCGTTTGTGACTCGCTCCAACTGTGACAGCGTGTTCTTGGAAATTGCTAGCGCTGTGATCGCTTCCGAGCGGTCATATCCCTGGTTTAGAATTTCGCGTGCGAACCGGGCTCTCTCGTAGTAACTGAGGTCAACCCGAGAAGAGTTCTCCAGACCTTTTGCCTGAAGCGCTTCCTTATCATCAAGGGTCCTTACCAGCGCGCGAACCGGCTGGTTTAGATACTGACAAGCTAAGATGCGACGGCGACCGTAGATAACCTCGAAGTGACCGTCGACTTCCTCGGAAGGACGTAACAGGACGGGAACCTGTTGGCCTCCTGCGTCCTTGATGCTTTCAGCAAGTTCCAGAACAGCTAAATCGATGTTCGCCTCGGCACCAGAGTTAACAGGTGTTAACTCGATTCCAAGCCTATCTTTTGGGCCCCAGGGTAAAATGAGTGAGGTATCGATGTCTTGGATACCTCCGGCTCCAACACGGACCGATGCAATTGTACCGCGTGGAAGTGCCGCATTAGCGCGTTCCGTTTTTGTAGGTGGAATTGGCGGGTTTCCGGCTGCCGCTGCAATCGCTGCAGCCATGCTGGTTTTGTTTTGTTTAAGTGCCATTTCAACGGCCCCACGCAGTTTGAATCATGTTTGAAACTTCGTGCCCAACGGCATCCATGCTTGATCGGGCGCGGTCATAGGTCGACCGCGTCATTTCTGATCGAACGACTTCGTACATTGTCATTTTCAACATCGCAGCATCAGCAATGGCCGTGCTTCGTAGCGCAGTTGCACCGATCACTCGATCCTGAAACAACGCCCGCATCAGGCTGACAATTTGCTGAGACGGGGTATCTGAGGGGTCGTCCCGTGTTATGAGAAACCGGAAATTGTCATGGACGATCGGAATCCCGGAGTTTTCAAACTCTTCAAGGTACGCCGAAGTCATTTCAAGAAACTGCTGTGTGGAAGCTACGTCCAACATGCTCGGTGTTAGCGGCACAATGACAGACGTTGCCGCGAACAATCCCGCCAGCGTCAGGAAGCCCAAAGAAGGCGGGCTATCGATAATGATCACATCGTAGTCTGCCTCTACCGTCTCGATTGCATTAGCGAGTCGATTATAAAAGGGGACACCTTTTCGGGCGTAGACAGCGGTTTCTGTTTCAAACTCTGACAGGATCAACTGAGCGGGGGAAAGATCCAAGCCAGGGAAGTAGGTGGCCCGAATACACTCGGACATTGGGACCGGATCTTCGTAGCGCAAAGCATCATAGATTGAGTTTCCCTCAAACTCGATCTCAGGCTGAATTCCGCAGAATCCAGTTAGGCTACCTTGTGGGTCAAGGTCGATGGCAAGAACGCGATAACCTTGAAGCGCAAGATAATGACACAGATGAATGGCAGAGGTGGACTTGGCACTGCCACCCTTGAAGTTCATTAGTTGAATGACCTGAAGCCGGTCGCTATCGCGACGGCCGGGGAGGTATTTCCCGGGTTTTCTGGAGCTGCCTTCAAGAATCTGGCGCATCGTTTTTATTTCGGCTCCGGAGTAAAAACGTCTGCCGTTTTTGTTGACTTCCGGTTCTGGAAGAGAGCCTTCAGCATGACCTTTTCGCAAGTATTGACCGGTTGTGCCAAAAAGGTCGGCTACCTCTGTCGCACTGAAGAGACGAAGGGTCTTTGACAACTCAGGAGAATAGGCCTGAGTTAAGTGGGTCGTCAGTGCAACTTGTAGACGATCAGAGATTTCACGTGTAACGTGAGACTGCGTCGCCGCAGCAATGGGTGTGGTCTGTAGCATAGTTGCAGTTTTCCTGCTCATTTTTGTATGGTTGCGCAACTTGCGTACATTTAGGCACTCGTATTCCGATTCATGTCAAGAGAAAAATCAATAACTTGTGGGTCGCTGCGAGGCCTGCACAAGCGCTCTGAAGTTAACAGCTGTTAACTCACGTATTCGCTGAGCGCTTAAGAAGCGGTTGGAGGTTGCATAGTGCCGATAAGAATTCAGATTCCCAGCCGGTGTTTTTAAAGGATGCTTGACCTCAGGTGCATTGTTGCTTCTTTGAGTTCAGCAAAGCGTTCACATCTTATCTAATCTTCAGAAAAGAAATTACTCGAATGCAATGCTTCACGCCGCCCCAATACTGAACGCGCGGATTTTCCTGACAAACGTCGACTAATTTTGACGGGATAGGGCAGGGCGGGTGGGGTTCGAATTACAGGATCTTTGCGCCAATAAGATACGGATGTGGTTCTGTTATCGTTGGGCTTGGTCTTTGAGGTATTATTCTGCGACAGTACAAAAATCTGATGCTGCAGATCAGTTGAACCGATGCTTCTTCCACTTGTTTATGGCGTTCGCTCGGACTTCGGCGATGCCGTTGTCGTCATGGTGTTTCTGTTCTTGTGCCATGAAGCGGTGCGGTGACAATCGTGTGGCGGTTTGGAAAGGGGGCCATCCGAGGCCACTGAGTCAGAAACTCAGAACGCAGTCCATGAATTGAGGCGTGTTATCTGATAAATCGCAACCGGGTTGAGACGCTGTTTCAAGACACCTTCGTCCGTCCTTGGAGGCGTGGTGGAACTAAACTCTTCTTCTCGATCAAAAGAAACCAGTTAGCTGAAGTACTTCTCAGAAATGAGACCAGATCGACTAAACTGCTTGGGCTATGTCCTCAATCGTTGAACCGACAGCCTCATTGGCATATATTGCCATAGAGGAGTCTTATGCCATGGTAACACGCAATGTCGTACTTACAGAATCGCAGGATCAACTGGTGCAGAAGCTGGTTGCGTCCGGTCGATATCAGAACGCCAGTGAAGCGTTGCGTGCCGGCCTTCGGCTTTTGGAGCGGGAAGAAGCGGGCCTAGTGTCTCTCATACAAGGCCTGCAAGAGGGCGTGGCACAGGCTCAGGCTGGAGATCTGGCAGAAGGCAGCGGTCCGGATGCGATCCGCCGTGCCTTTGCAAGGGCACGAACCGAAGCGTGACCAGACCCTTTCGACTGACACGCCGCGCTGAAGCCAGCCTGGTGGAAATTGCCCGATGGACCATCGACAAGTTTGGATCGCATCAAGCCGATCTTTATGAACAAGAACTAATAGCGCGCTGTCAGGCCATCACAGAGGGCAGGGTGGCCAGCCGCAGTTGTTCTATATTGGTCGAAGAGGCGGCGGATCTCAGATATGTGCGCGCAGGAGAGCATTTCCTGATTTATCTGGATCAGCCGGACGCGGTGATCATTGTTGATATCCTGCATTCCCGTTGCGATCTGCCGCGACATGTTTCCGCGCTGGCCACGTTAACAGATGCGACAGGAAACAAGACATAGGCACAGCAGCCGGAGTTTCCCTCAAGCGGGGATTATTAAATAGTCAGTAACTACTCACCCCAGTAGATCAGTCGCCGGGTTATCCGCGATGTCCACATCGTCGTAATATTTCTGCGCCTGCGCCATGGAGCGATGCAAGGATAGGCGCATGGCGGCCTGGATCGGGGCGCCGTCCAGCGCGGCCTGGGTCAGAAAGCCCGAGCGCAACCCGTGGGGCGAGGCAAACCCCTCGGGCAGTCCCGCCAGTTTCAGGCGGTGCTTGACGATCTGGTATATCGCATCGGCGGAAAGGCGGCGTTTCAGCACACGATCCGCTTTTGAGACTGGTCTGAACAGTGGCCCGTTCTTAATCTGTCCAACTTCGATCCAATGGACCAGCGCTTGGGCTGCGCGGCCTTTCAACACCAGCCGCGGCGTTTCACCTTTGGTTGTCGTCTTGGTCTCCAGCAGTGAAATCCAAACCAGGCTTTTCTCGTCGAACTCCTTCAGCGAGACGTCTTCAAACATCAACCCGGTGATCTCCGAGCGCCGTCTACCACCAGAAGCCCAACCCAGCATCAAGATGGCGCGGTCGCGGCAATCCCGCCGGGACCCCCGACAGGTGGACAGCAGTTGCTCCAGCACATCTCGTGTAATCGGGTGCTGCGATTTTGGGGCAGGGGGCCGGGCTGCAGCCCGGCGCGCCTTGGCACGGGCCTGCTTCACCTGCGGCGCACCGAAAGGGCTGGTCAGGTTCTTCATTCGATGAAACGCCAGCCAGGAGGCGATGCGCCGGTCCAGCGTCGAAGGGGCAGGGCAGGCGAGGGACTTGCGCAGCCCCTGAGCAATCAGCGCTTCTGCGGTTTCGCGCGCGACATCCGTTTCTGGTGCATCATTCAGATTTCGTGCGTGATCGAGAATGAAGGCGAGCGCAGTGGCCTCAGATTCCGGCCAGTCCAGCGTTGCTGCGAACCGCGCGGACTTCCAGGCGGTGATGTAGAGCAAATCCCGTTCATATGCCCGCAGCGTGTTTTCCGGTGTGCCGCGCACATAAAGATCAGTGAGCGCCTCCTGATCTGTGTCCGAGAGGGCAGTGGCGGCGGCGGGGAGGTATGGGGCAGGGGGCTTCATTGTCGATTTCCCCTAACCTGTAGACTTCTCTTACTTGTTTTCACCATGTTTCATGGTTGGCCTTATGCTAAGTTGTTCCTTTAAGTGTAGACGCGGACCAGAATTGTGCCGGTATTTGTTTACAAAATTGCAGGTTACAGTGCTGCATCTACTTAAGTTTTCTGCCGGAGCGGGGCAGGGGTCTACGGGTTTTGGACCAAGCCATCGCGAGTCCGGGGATTAAGGAAAACCGATAGAGGGCGTCATGGCCCCCATTTTGCATCAGTTTCGGGGCAAAATCAATTAAACCTGATAAGCGCTACTTATCATTAATAATAAGAAAAATTGAGAATACTGAAAGTGATGAGCAAAAATGCCAATTTATGCTCATGTAACAAAAAGAGAGCCAGCAGCATTGAAAAAGTAGGGGACGTCCATTCCATCAGGGTTCGGTTCTGTTGCTGTCACTGGGGAGTGGAAAAGCTTTGGGGATTATGCCGCTCTAAGTAGCCCTAGAGAAAGCCTTCCATCCAAGACGGCAGCCCTGAAAACCGCAACACGGTGCGCGCCTCTTGGGGACCATCTCATGCGTTGTTTCTTTCCCATGCGCACATTGGCGATTTCATTTACGAGGCCTTCTGCCCTTGACGTTGAGACCGCTTTCCCTTGCTGACGTCTTCGCCCGTAGTTCGCGATGGCTGACAGGTTGTGGCTCAAGTATGTTCTCAGATCCATTGCGGGTGAGGCGACCGAGAGCGCCGCATCGTTTGACTGACCATGGGTGTGTTCGCGCACACGCATCGCGAAGCGGAACAAGACATCAAGCGTATCGCGTGCTCGGTCTGTCTGGCCATGCCATATGCGCCAGCGAAGTGTCCCAACAAGGGCAGCAATCTCTGCACTACTTTCGGTTCCGATGTGTGATGTCAGCGTTTGAAATGTTGTCTCCACATGTCGGATGCGCGCCGATATATGCCACCAATCTAGTATGTGACGAACATCGGCACCGGTTGCATTTCTGACCAAGCGAGGCAGCGCGGGATCCCCATCAGAAAGAACAGTGACTGGAACGCCATCCTCCCAACCAGCGGCTTTCAGGCTGGACCGCAGGTGTTCAATCGGGTGATCGGCACCCATCTGGCTCAATCCAAACCGCCGTTTTTCAGCTGTTTCGCTTTCAATCGACCCCACAATAACTTCGAAATTTCGCCTTTGATATTCGAGGCGTGAACGAACATATGCGCTGTCCAGAAAGACCGTCACCTCGGTAGGTTTTGCTTGAATGGCCGTATCCGTGGGTTTCTCGCAACAGCGATCTTCCAGGGCCTTGGCAACCGACGCAAGCCGGTTTCGGATCGTTGCGTGGTTCTGGGTGGCGCAACGTGTGAGCTCGTTCAACAGTCGCGCGGCTTCCCGAAAACTATGCCAGGCACCCAGCTCGGCTTGAAGCCTCCTAAATTCGGGTGTGGCATTGTCTTTCAATATCCGCGTGAGCGGAGAATACGCTGCCTTGAACGCAGGAAAGCCCGGAAAGCCGCACATACACATCCGGCCCCGAGGCGCTTCGACAGTCACACGACCGAAATGAGTATCGACACGTCGCTTACGACGATCATGCACAGGCAAATACGAATCGCAGTGACGGCATACCCGCGCGACTTCGCTGATTTCTTCCACTTGATCCTGGAGAACAGCACGCTGGGCTTCTTTCAAGATCGATTTGCCTTCAGCGAGGCTGATACCAAGGCCGTCTTCCGACGGATCGATAGAACACCGCTCAATGACGCCAATATCATGGGACCGGCACTCGCCCCACCCAAACTCCGTTTCAATCCTGATCCGAACTTTCACACCAAATCCTCCTGTAACAAAGCCAACAGGATAGACCGAGATCAATTTAGGTCCCCAAAGCTTTTCCACTCCCCAGTGACAAAATGGCTCAGGCGGGTATATTACCTTGCCAGTTGAGCAAACTGCTGAAATGCAAAGAGTTCGGGTCTGAATTGACCTTTCCAACGCATCGCCGACATTGGGTCATTGCGCAGCATAGAGCGAAGTGGGCTCTCTCGTTGTATTCGCCGCGCATTGACCAGAGTCTGCTTCACCAGAATTCTGCTTAAAGGGGCAATTAGCACTCTGCCACACTCGACCCCAAACAGGTTGGCCTTCTAAAATATGCGGCCATTGACGTTCAAATCAATACGCGTGATGAATCAGCAATCCTTGGCTACTACTAACTGAGTATCGAAGTTCCTGCATGCTTCCGAAAACTTTGCAGGTGGGTAGTCATCTGTTACGAACATGTCGATTTCAGGCAATCCAGCTATCTTGATCGGCGCTTTTCGTTCGAATTTTGAGATGTCTGCGACTAGGAAAACCTTGTCGCTTCGCCCTATGATTGTTTGGCTTACGCCTACTTCACGGGTATCAAAATCCAATATATCGCCCTCCGGGTGGAGAGCGGAGCATCCTACAATTGCGAAGTCAAAGCGAAATCTTGAAATCGTTTCTCGCGCAACTGCACCCACAAGACCTCCATCAGACTTTCGTAAGTCACCACCAGTCACCACAACATCAACGCTTGAGTCATGAGACAGCTTGTTTGCGATATTGAGATTGTTAGTCACAACTAGCAACCCAGTATGCCGTCGCAACTCTGTGGCTACCGCTTCAGTGGTTGTTCCAATGTTCAAGAATAATGAACAATCGTTCGGAATGTGTTTCACACATTCTCTAGCGATATCAACCTTGGAAGGCTGGTTCAGCTCCTGCCGTTCCATATACCCAATGTTCATTGTGGTCGATGGGAGTATGGCACCTCCGTGCACGCGTTCGAGTTGGCCCGAGTCTGCCAGTTCTGTCAGGTCTTTTCTAATAGTTTGCGGCGTTACGCCAAAGTACTCAACCAACCGGTCAACGGTAACTCTGCCTTCACGCCTAGCGATCTCGATTATTTCAGGCTTTCGCAATGTCTGAACCATTATGCCTCCCTATTCTTCGTCGAACATAGTTTGTTTGCTTCGTTTCGCAAATATCAGCGTTCGTTTTAGCTTCGAATCGGCGATAAAGGGGTTCACAGTTGCCTTCGGATAGATGTTGGTCAAAAAAATTACTTATTTTTCCGGTAGTTGGCATAAAAGGAAAGAAAACGAAAAGAAAATCCTTCCATTTGCGTGCGTTTTCTGGTCAAAAGTATTGGCGGTCTGGAGAGCCGCACTGGGAGGATTACCATGCAAACAGACTATGACCTGTTGGTCATCGGCGGAGGTATTAACGGATGCGGGATTGCTCGCGACGCCGCTGGCCGAGGGCTAAAGGTTTGCCTCGTGGAAATGAACGACCTCGGCGGCGCGACTTCGGCGTCTTCGACCAAACTATTCCATGGCGGACTCCGCTATCTTGAGTACTTCGAATTTCGGCTGGTGCGCGAGGCTCTGATCGAAAGAGAAGTATTGCTAAAGGCGATGCCACATATTTCATGGCCAATGCGGTTTGTCCTTCCATATCACGGGGATATGCGGTTCGACTCTACGACTCCAACGTCTAAGTTGCTCAGCACAGTATTACCGTGGATGAAGGGCCGTCGCCCAGCTTGGCTTATCCGCTTGGGCTTGTTTCTGTACGACAATCTCGGTGGACGCGAAATCCTACCGGGCACGGTCAGCCTAGACCTGAGTTCGGCACCCGAAGGGTCTCCACTCAACGACAAGTTCAAAAAAGCATTTGAATACTCCGATTGTTGGGTTGAAGACTCGCGTCTTGTTGTGCTCAATGCGCGTGACGCCGAAAACAGAGGTGCGGATATCCTCACGCGGGAGAAAGTCGTATCAACGGATGTTTCCAATGGCCGTTGGAAGGTCACCCTTAAGAACTCAAACACTGGCAGTAAAACTTTGCGCACTGCAAAGATGGTAGTGAATGCTGCGGGGCCTTGGGTTGGAGACGTCCTTCGCGGCACATTAAAGAGCAACAGTTCGGCGGGCGTTCGTTTGGTGCGCGGCAGTCACATCGTGACAAAGAAGCTATTTGACCACGACAAGTGCTACTTTTTTCAAGGTACCGATGGTCGGATTATTTTCGCCATCCCCTACGAAACAGATTTTACGCTTATCGGAACAACGGATGTCGAACACACCGATCCGTCTGAGAAGCCTGAATGCACTGATGAAGAACGCGATTATTTGATACAATTCATCAACCAGTACATTTCTAAACCGATCACGACAGAAGATGTCGTCTGGAACTACTCAGGAGTTCGCCCTCTCTATGATGACGGTGCAGACAGCGCGACCGCGGCGACAAGAGACTATGTACTAAAGGTCGATAAGTCCCGTGGCGCTCCTGCACTGAACGTTTTCGGCGGCAAAATCACGACATACCGCTGCCTCGCCGAAAGCGCGATGGAAGAAATCGAAAGGGAGCTTGCTTTTGAAGGCGAGCCTTGGACAGCGGGTGTATCGATGCCTGGTGGCGACTTCCCGGTCGATGGGGTGCAAACTTTAGTCAAAGAACTTCGCGACCAGTTAGATTTCATCGACCAACGCTGGGCACTTCGGTTGGTACGAGCGTATGGCACCGATGCAAAGAAAATATTGAGCGATGCCAAAGTGTATGAGGACCTTGGGCGGGACTTTGGCGCTTCGTTGACCGAAGCCGAGGTCGTATGGCTCATGGACAAAGAATTCGCGCAACGCGCAGCGGATGTCGTTTGGCGCAGAAGTAAACTCGGGCTTCGAATGACGTCCGAGCAAATCAAAGAACTCGATAAATGGATGACCGCGCGCGCATTAGCGGCGCCCACGGCAGCTGCAGAATAGGGGAGGGGTTTTAGCAAATGTCGCTCGAACTGAAAGGCGTTTCCAAGGTCGTGAACGGCCAAACGCACATATACGAAACTGATCTTACTCTAGAAAAAGGCACCATGAACGTTTTGTTGGGGCCCACTTTGTCTGGCAAAACATCACTAATGCGCCTTATGGCGGGGCTCGATAAACCTGCCACTGGAAGAATTTTCTGGGAAGGCGAGGACGTTACCGACATGAAGGTTCAAGACCGGCATGTCGCGATGGTCTATCAACAGTTCATCAATTATCCTTCGATGACTGTTTACGACAATATCGCTTCACCACTCAAACTGATGGGCAAGAACAAAGGTGAGATTGATCGAGCAGTTCAAAAGTCTGCAGAGCTAATGCAGCTTACTCCAATGCTTGACCGCAAACCACTTGAGCTTTCAGGGGGCCAGCAACAAAGATGTGCATTGGCCAGAGCTCTGGTCAAAGATGCGGGCCTTGTGTTGTTGGATGAACCTCTCGCGAACCTTGACTACAAACTTCGCGAAGAACTGCGCGTTGAGATTCCCAAAATATTTGAAGAATCTGGGGCTATCTTTGTGTATGCCACCACCGAGCCAGAAGAAGCACTTTTGTTGGGTGGCAATACCGCGGCGCTTTGGGAAGGTCGCGTAACTCAATTTGGTCTGACACCGACTGTTTACAGGCAGCCTGTCGACGCAACTACTGCGCGAGTGTTCAGCGATCCACCTATGAATTTCCTAAACGTCAGCAAAACCGGACAGCGTATCATGTTCGGTGATGGACAATCTGCGCCAGCAGTGGGTCCGATGGCAGAATTGTCGGATGGTCGCTACATCGCGGGTTTCCGTCCCAACCACGTTGAAATCCTGTCGCACACGGCAAGTGCCATGACCTTTGAGACGCGGCTTATGGTGACCGAACTTACCGGCTCTGAGACCTTTGTGCATCTGGATCATCACGGCGAAAAATGGGTCGGGCTGGTGCATGGCGTGCACGACCTAGAAATTGGCGCACCACTCACGGTCTATCTGGACCCAAGCCATGTTTATATCTTCAGCGAAAACGGCGATCTGGTTTCTCCCGCATCGTACGCGCTGGCCGCTTAAGGAGGGGGACGATGGCTAAAATAACACTCGATAACTTGGCGCATTCATATTTTCCGAAGCCAAATTCCGAAGATGACTTTGCGCTAAAAGAACTGAACCACGTTTGGGCCGATGGTGAGGCATATGCCCTGCTTGGGTCTTCGGGTTGCGGCAAGTCGACCCTTTTGAATATTATCTCGGGCCTTTTGCATCCCAGCCAGGGGCGCATCCTGTTTGACGATGTGGACGTAACGGCCGCAACTACAGCGGAACGCAACATTGCACAGGTTTTCCAGTTCCCGGTTGTCTACGACACGATGACGGTGCGCGATAACCTGGCCTTTCCGCTGAAAAACCGCGGTGAAAGCCCACAGTATATCGCGGAGCGTGTGCAACAGATCGGCACGATGATCGGGATGGAGCACGAGTTGGACCGCCGCGCTCGCGGGCTTACGGCAGATGCAAAGCAGAAGATCTCTTTGGGTCGTGGGATGGTGCGCGAAGATGTTAACGCGCTTCTCTTTGATGAGCCGTTGACTGTGATTGATCCTCATATGAAGTGGGAACTGCGCACCCAACTGAAATCCTTGCACCACGAGTTTGGTCACACAATGATCTACGTGACCCATGACCAAACTGAGGCCCTGACCTTCGCAGACAAAGTGGTTGTCATGTATGACGGCCGTGTGGTGCAGATCGGAACGCCCGAAGAACTGTTCGAAAAGCCGCAGCATACTTTTGTAGGGTACTTCATTGGGTCCCCTGGTATGAATGTGATCTCAGCAGAGGTGGACGGCAACATGGCCAACATCCACGGAGTATCGCTTGGGTTGGGCCGTTCCTATTCGTCAATGCAAGGGAAGGTCGAGATCGGGGTTCGGCCGGAATTCGTGACGCTAACCGAAGGCGAGGGGCTACCCGTCCGGGTTAGGCGCGTTGAGGATGTAGGCCGGCACAAAATCGTGCGCGCCGACCTATTCGGAAATGACATCAACATCGTCGCGAACGAAGACACCTCGATTTCGCCGGATATGAACAGGGTGATCTTCGACCCCGCGAAAGTGAATGTTTACGAAAACGACTGGTTAAAGGAAGGGGAGGCCGCCTGATGGAAAAGACAGTCAATCACAAGGCTTGGTTTCTGGTTCTTCCGGTTCTGGTACTGGTCGCTTTCTCCGCGGTTATCCCGCTGATGACCGTGGTCAACTACTCGGTACAGGATACCTTTGGGAACAACGAATTCTTCTGGGCTGGTCTCGACTGGTTCGAAGAAATGTTGAGCTCGGACCGCCTTTGGGCCGCGTTCTGGCGCCAGTTAATGTTCTCGGGGATCATTCTGGCGATCGAGATACCGCTAGGGATCTTTGTAGCTCTGAATATGCCCAAAAGCGGGTTCTGGTCTAGCTTCTGTCTGGTTCTGATGTCGCTGCCATTGCTGATCCCATGGAACGTGGTTGGCACCATCTGGCAGATTTTCGGACGCGTTGATATCGGCCTGCTGGGCTATACACTTGACGCGCTCGGCATCAACTACAACTACACGCAGAATATTTTTGCAGCATGGGCCACGATCATCGTCATGGATGTCTGGCACTGGACCTCACTGGTGGCGCTGCTTGCCTTCGCGGGTCTGAAATCCATCCCGGATGCGTATTATCAGGCCGCTAAAATCGACCAGGCATCGCGCTGGAATGTATTCCGCTACATCGAGCTTCCGAAGATGATGGGCGTGCTGATGATCGCGGTGCTGTTGCGGTTCATGGACAGCTTCATGATCTACACCGAACCATTCGTGGTCACAGGCGGTGGACCCGGTAACGCGACCACATTGCTTTCGATTGACCTTGTGAAGATGGCTCTTGGACAGTTTGACCTTGGTCCGGCGGCAGCATTCTCAATCATGTACAACCTTGTGATCCTGACGTTGGCATATGTGTTCTACACCGTCATGACCACCATGGACAAAAAGGGAGTTTGATCCATGGCTGATATATCGGCAAACACAACTCCGTTGACCGTTTCGGCGCGAAAAACACCCAAGGTGCGCGTCAAGGGATCGACGATTGTCATGACCTTGTACCTGCTCTTTCTGATGCTGCCGATCTATTGGCTGATCAACATGAGCTTCAAGTCGAACACCGAAATCCTGAACACGTTCACGTTGTGGCCGAACGACCTGACCTTCGCCAATTACGCAACGATCCTGACCGATCCAGCCTGGTATTCAGGCTACATCAACTCGATGATCTACGTCATGCTGAACACCGTGATCAGCCTGACCGTCGCATTGCCCGCAGCTTATGCGTTCAGCCGGTACACGTTTATGGGAGACAAGCACCTGTTCTTCTGGTTGTTGACCAACCGGATGGCGCCACCTGCAGTTTTCGCACTGCCGTTCTTCCAGCTGTATTCTTCGGTGGGCCTGTTTGACACACACATCGCGGTAGCCCTAGCGCATTGTCTGTTCAATGTCCCGCTGGCTGTCTGGATCCTCGAAGGCTTCATGCGGGGTGTTCCGAAAGAGATCGATGAAACGGCCTATATCGACGGGTATTCGTTTGGGAAGTTCTTTGTGAAGATCTTCATGCCGCTCATTTCCTCAGGTATCGGTGTCGCAGCCTTCTTCTGCTTCATGTTCTCGTGGGTGGAACTGCTGCTCAGCCGGACATTGACGACCGTAGACGCGAAGCCGATCGCTGCAATCATGACACGTACCCAGGGTGCAGCGGGGATCGACTGGGGCGTTCTGGCGGCGGCGGGTGTGCTGACGCTCGTTCCCGGCGCATTGGTCATCTACTTCGTGCGCAACTACATCGCCAAGGGTTTTGCCCTGGGCCGCGTTTAACTCAGACCGGAGGACTCGAGATATGGACTGGATGGCTTGGACTGTACCTACTGCGCTGTTCTTTGGCTTCATTGCAACCACGCTGGTGATCTTCACGATACTGGCAATCAAATTTCCCGAAACGCCCCGCAAAGGCGTTCTGGGAATGGAGACGACACGAGGGGATCGTCTTTTCATCACACTCCTTGGCTCGGCCTTTATCAATTTGGCCTGGCTGGGGCTTGTCGGCGCAAATCAACCGTATGCGCTTATCGTCTGCCTCGTTTACGCGACCGCGGTCTTCCGCTGGGTGTGAACGTTGTAGGAGGGCCTGAAACTATGCGGTTTTCGGCCTTCAGCCTTTAATTGAAGTTTCCACAACAGGGAGGAAATAATGAACTACATGCTTAAATCAAGCACAGCGGTGGCGCTAGCACTTGGACTGACAAGTGCCCCTGCCTTCGCCGATATGGACGCCGCAAAGGCGTTCCTGGACGCGGAGATTGGCGATCTGTCTGTCCTGTCGCGTGAAGAACAAGAAGCCGAGATGCAGTTCTTCGTCGATGCCGCAAAACCTTTTGCAGGCATGGATATCAAGGTGGTTTCAGAGACCATTGCGACGCACCAGTACGAAAGCGAAGTTCTGGCGCCTGCCTTTGAGGCCATCACCGGCATCAAGGTAACACATGACCTGATCGGTGAAGGTGACGTTGTGGAGAAGCTGCAGACGCAAATGCAGTCGGGCGAAAATATCTATGACGCCTACATCAACGACTCCGACCTGATCGGCACCCATTGGCGCTATCAGCAGGTGCGTAACCTGACCGACTGGATGGCGTTCGAAGGTGCAGACGTGACGCTGCCTACCCTGGACGTTGAGGATTTCATCGGAACCAGCTTTACCACCGGACCTGACGGAAAACTCTATCAGCTGCCGACACAGCAATTCGCGAACCTTTATTGGTTCCGCTATGACTGGTTCAACGACGAAAAGAACAAGGCCGACTTTAAAGAAGCCTATGGCTATGATCTGGGCGTTCCGGTCAACTGGTCGGCGTATGAGGACATCGCCGAGTTCTTCACCGGTCGCGATCTGAGCCATCTGGGTGTTGACGGCGAAGTCTTTGGTAACATGGACTACGGCAAGAAAGACCCGTCGCTGGGCTGGCGTTATACCGATGCCTGGCTGTCGATGGCTGGCGTGGGTGACGTTGGTGAACCCAACGGTCTGCCGGTCGACGAATGGGGCATTCGTGTCAACGAAAACTCGCAGCCGGTCGGATCCTGTGTTGCCCGCGGTGGCGCGACGAACTCTCCGGCGGCTGTTTATGCTGTGGCCAAGGCGATTGAATGGCTGGAGAAATACTCGCCCCCCGCGGCGGCAGGCATGACCTTCTCCGAGGCCGGACCGATCCCAGCGCAGGGTAACATTGCCCAGCAGATGTTCTGGTACACAGCCTTCACCGCAGCCACCGTCGAGCCTGACCTGCCGGTCATGAACGAAGATGGCACGCCGAAATGGCGTATGGCGCCGTCTCCGCATGGCGTGTACTGGAAAGAAGGTCAGAAGATCGGCTATCAGGACGCCGGTTCCTGGACGCTGATGAAGTCGACCCCGGAAGATCGCGCCAAGGCTGCGTGGCTGTACGCTCAGTTCGTTGTGTCGAAAACCGTCGATCTGAAAAAATCCGATGTTGGTCTGACGTTCATTCGTGAAAGCACCATTGAAAGCCAGCACTTCACGGACCGTGCTGACAAGCTGGGCGGGTTGATCGAATTCTACCGTTCGCCAGCCCGCGTTCAGTGGTCGCCGACTGGCACCAACGTTCCTGACTACCCCAAGCTGGCACAGCTGTGGTGGCAGAACATTGGTGACGCGATGTCGGGCGCCAAAACGCCTCAGGAAGCCTTGGATGCATTGTGTTCTGATCAGGAACGCGTTCTTGAGCGTTTGGAGCGCGCCGGCGTCCAAGGCGATCTCGGACCTGTCATGAATGACGAACAGGATCCGGAGTACTGGTTCTCCCAACCGGGCGCTCCTTATCCGATGATCGAAAACGAGGACGAAGATCCGAAAACCGTCTCTTATGACGAACTGATCAAGTCCTGGCAGTAAGCTCAGGGTTCCTCCCCGGTGCGGGGCGCGAAGGCGCCTCGTGCCACCAAATTACTCTTCCATACTCCTGATGGCTCTCCCCGAGCCCAACTCGGGCGGTTTAACCACCGCTCCCCTTTTTTGCGGCCAATTGACCAAGGCAAATGTCCAATGAAATACGTACTCGCAGTTGACCAAGGGACAACCTCAACCCGCGCAATCATCTTTGACGAAGCATTGAAAGTAGTAGCTACTTCGCAAGATGAGTTTGATCAGCACTTCCCGCAGTCGGGTTGGGTTGAACATGTGCCTGACGATTTGTGGGCCTCATCCGCTGGAACGTGCCGCGCGGTTATTGAGCGTGCCAGTATTGATCCAAAAGACATTGTTTCAATCGGTATCACTAACCAGCGCGAAACCACCATCGTTTGGGATAAAGCGACTGGTCAACCGATCTACAATGCTATTGTTTGGCAAGATCGCCGAACTTCAAACTACTGCGAGCAACTACGAGAAGCTGGTCACAGCGATATGTTTGCTGACCGGACTGGTCTTCTGATTGATCCTTACTTTTCTTCGACGAAATTGAAATGGATTCTCGATCATGTCGATGGCGCCCGCGAGCGGGCGCGTAAGGGCGAGTTGCTGTTCGGAACAGTGGATACATTTCTAATCTGGAAACTGACCGGTGGAAAAGTGCATGCAACCGACGCGACAAATGCTGCCCGCACCATGCTCTATGACATCCGCAAAGGCCGTTGGAGCAGCACAATATGTGAGCTGTTCGATATACCGATGGAGATGCTCCCTGAAGTCAAGGATAGCGCTGCAGATTTTGGTATGAGCCGTGCCGATCTATTCGGTCGGGAAATCCCGATTTGTGGTGTAGCTGGTGATCAACAAGCTGCCACACTGGGTCAAGCTTGCTTCGAACCAGGTATGCTGAAAGCCACATATGGCACAGGCTGCTTTGCATTGCTGAACACCGGGGATACGCCGGTGCAATCGAAAAACCGGCTACTGACCACAATCGCGTATCAGCTGAACGGAAAACCAACATATGCGCTGGAGGGTTCAATTTTCATCGCTGGTGCGGTTGTCCAATGGCTAAGGGACGGTCTTCGGATCATTCATGAAGCCAGGGAAACACAGGCTTTGGCCGAGAAAGCAGATCCGACCCAGAATGTCGTTCTGGTGCCGGCATTCACAGGGCTAGGCGCACCTTACTGGAAGCCTGATTGCCGCGGGTCTGTATTCGGACTCACTCGTAGCTCTGGGCCCAACGAGTTGGCAAAAGCCGCGTTGGAGAGCGTGGCATTTCAAACACGTGATCTGCTTGAAGCGATGACTTCTGACATTGGAGATAAGGCAGACAATGCGGTGCTTCGCGTTGACGGCGGCATGAGCGCGTCTGATTGGGCGATGCAGTTTTTAGCAGATATCATCGATGGACCGGTAGACAGGCCGCAGATACTCGAGACAACTGCTCTTGGAGTTGCGTGGCTTGCGGGCATGCAAGTCGGCGCGATGCCTGAGAGGGAAGAATTCGCCAAACTCTGGGCACTTGAACGCGAGTTTGTGCCTTTGATGGATCAGAAGACACGCGCAAGAAAGTACGGTGCGTGGAAACGCGCAGTCGAGTGCACCTTGGCGTTCTAGATGGCGCCGCACTTTCATATCGATACGCCAACTTTGGTACACTTTGGCAAAGGTGCTTCACGGGCGCTGAAATCGGTATTGCCGAAGCACACTGATGCCGTGTTGATGGTGCGTGGAAAGTCTGAGACCAACTCTCTCTCAATCAGAGAGGACCTTGAACAACACGGAATTGTCGTCCACCAGATATCCGTCTCATCAGAACCTACCGTTGCAGCAGTCAATTTAGCTTTTGACGAGGCGGCTGGAAAGAAATGCTCTGCGATCATCGCCTGTGGCGGAGGCTCCGTTTTGGACACCGCAAAGGCGCTTCGATTCTGTCTGGAACTTGGAGCGAAACTTCCAGAAGATATTGGGACAGTCGATCAAGCGGATTTACAAGCTGAAGCCTCGATCGTTTTAGTGGCCATTCCAACGACCGCAGGAACTGGAGCGGAAGTAACAAGCAATGCAGTGCTGGGAATGCCAGCTTCAAAGGCGAGCCTTAGAGGTAGGCGACTCTTCCCATCGTTTGCTTTCGTAGATCCAGCGCTGCTATCTTCCGCTCCCAAAGCCGTAGCGATTGGAGCCGGTCTTGATGCCGTCACCCAAACGATCGAGGCTTACACCTCCCGTTTATCGTCTCCGTTCACTGCGGCAATCACAGAACCAAACATTCGATTGGGCGCCCAGGCTCTCCGCAGAGTTGTCGAACGCAATGACCAAGACGCTTGGATTCAGTTGGGTTGGGTGAGCCTAAGTAGTGGTATAGCTCTTGCGAATGGCGGACTTGGTGCCGCGCACGGGTTAGCTGCTGTTTTAGGGAGCAGGCTCGATGCACCACATGGACTGCTTTGTGGGCGACTATTGGGCCCTGTTCTGATCCAGAATCGTGCTGTTGCGCAGATCGGTTCCGAGACGCTTCGAAAGATAGAGACGAGCATCGAAGCTTTGGCTGAGGTTTTTCCTGAAAAACTTGGCACCAACGAGCTTTCTGGATTTGGGTCTTGGTTGGATCAAAATCGCGTCCCACGGCTGAGAGACTATTCAAACGACAAAGCAAACTTCGATGATTTCGCAGAGGCGGCAGTCTTTGCTTCGTCAAGCACAAAGAATGCTGTGCCGCTTAGAAAAACGGATTTCCGAGAAATTCTAGAAGCAGCTTACTAAAGCGAGAGAGAGATGACTAACAATCGTACAAACACAAAGATTGTCGCGACCTTAGGCCCAGCTTCGCGAGACAAAGAAGTAATCAAATCGCTGGTTGAGCACGGAGCGAATGTTTTTCGACTGAACATGAGCCATGGTGACCAGGAAACCATCAAAAAGACCCATGCAACTATCCGCGAAGTCGAGAACGAACTCGGCCGTCCCATCGGAATTCTAGCGGACCTTCAAGGGCCAAAAATTCGTTGTGGTGTGTTTGACGAAGGTCCCTACGAGCTAACCGTTGGTAGCATTTTTACTTTTGACAATGATCCAAAGCCAGGAGACTCAATGCGGGTCCAGCTTCCCCATCCTGAGGTTCTTGAAGCGTTGAAACCCGGCTCAACCGTTCTTGTGAATGACGGGAAGCTTCGGTTGATTGTCCGCGAATGTACCAGCACATCTGCTCAGTGCGAGGTATTGGTTGGTGGGCAGATCTCAGATCGGAAGGGCGTAAACCTTCCCGATGTATTGCTTCCGCTAAGCGCTTTGAGCACCAAAGACCGGAGCGATCTAGACTTCGTTTGTAATCTCGGTGTGGATTGGTTGGCTTTGTCCTTTGTCCAGAAAGCTGCAGACGTGGAAGAAGCTGCAGCGCTCGTGAAGGGCAGGGCACGGACCGTCGCAAAAATCGAGAAACCGCTCGCAGTCGAAAATTTTGATGAGATCCTTGAAATTTCGGATGGCATTATGGTCGCGAGAGGGGATCTCGGTGTTGAACTCCCTGTCCAAGAAGTACCTCGGGTTCAGAGAAATCTCGTTGCCAAGGCTCGGGCGGCGGGTAAACCCGTTATCGTAGCGACACAAATGCTTGAGAGCATGATTGATGCACCTGTCCCGACGCGAGCTGAGGTCTCCGACGTGGCAACCGCAATCTATGACGGGGCGGACGCAGTTATGCTGTCAGCGGAAACGGCAGCGGGGCAGTTTCCTCGCGAAGCCGTAAGCGTCATGTCAGCAGTAGCTAGAGAAACCGAATCCGACCCTAAGTATGCAGAGCTCATGGCAGTGCGTCAGCCGGACGAAATCGAGATAGATACGTCTCATGCGATTGCAGCTGCGGCCCGTGAGATTTCAGATCGCGCGCGTATCTCGGCAATTTGCTGCTTTACCCAATCTGGCACGACTGCGTTCCTCGTGGCACGCGAGAAGCCTAGAAAACCCGTTCTTGCACTAACCCCAAGTGAACAAACCGCTCGGCAACTCTGTTTGGTCTGGGGGCTTCAAAGCATCGTCGTCCCTCAAGCATCGCGCTTCAAAGAAGCAGGTATTTTCGCATGCGAGCAATGTCTTTCGCATGGTCTGGCTGCAACAGGCGACGAGATCGTTTTCACCGCGGGTGTTCCAATTGAGGACGCCGGAACCACCAACATTCTCCGAGTTTGGAGAGTTTGATTTGCGCGAAAATGTTAGCGCTAAAAGGAGAACACCATGACTACGGTAGCAATCAACGGCTTTGGCCGGATCGGACGAAATGTTCTTCGGGCCATTGTCGAATCTGGCCGGACGGACTTAGAGGTCGTTGCAATCAATGACCTTGGTCCCGTCGAAACCAATGCACACTTGATGAAATATGATAGTGTGCACGGCCGCTTCAATGGAGAGGTCAAAGCCACCGATTCCACGATCGACGTTGGGCGCGGGCCCATGGACGTGACCGCCATCCGGAATCCGGCTGAACTGCCGTGGAGCGGGGTCGATGTTGTGCTCGAATGCACTGGAATTTTCACGTCGAAGCAAGTGTGCCAAGCTCACCTCGACAATGGATCAAAACGTGTGTTGATCTCTGCTCCCGGAAAGGACGCCGATAAAACAATTGTGTTCGGGGTCAACCACGACACTCTCACATCAGAGGACGTCGTTGTTTCGAATGCGTCGTGCACCACAAACTGCTTGTCACCAGTCGCAAAGGTACTGAATGAGACCGTTGGCATCGCCAAAGGCTTTATGACGACCATTCACAGCTACACAGGTGACCAACCGACCCTCGACACGATGCACAAGGACTTCTATCGCGCTCGTGCGGCGGCCATGAGCATGATCCCAACCTCAACCGGCGCCGCTAAGGCCGTTGGCTTAGTCTTGCCCGATCTGAATGGAAAGCTCGATGGCGTAGCAATCCGTGTACCCACACCAAACGTGTCAGTGGTCGATCTGACTTTTGAAGCTGTGCGTGAGACAAGTGTTGAAGAAATCAACGAAGCCATTCGATCTGCGGCGAACGGCTCATTGAAGGGTATTCTTGGAGTCACCGACGAGAAGCTAGTGAGCCAAGATTTCAACCATGATCCGCGTTCATCCATCTTCGCCACCGACCAGACGAAAATCTTGGACGGTAATATGTGCCGAGTTTTGAGTTGGTACGACAACGAATGGGGCTTTTCGAACCGCATGGCAGATACTGCTGTCGCGATGGGCAAGCTTATTTGAGGACAGGAACATGAGCAAAATTTCAAAGATTAGTGCCCGTGAGATACTGGATAGTCGCGGCAACCCCACTGTCGAAGTTGACGTCATTTTGGAAGACGGCATGCTTGGCCGCGCGGCAGTCCCTTCGGGTGCATCGACTGGGGCACATGAAGCGGCTGAAAAACGCGACGGGGACACGTCGCGTTACTTGGGCAAAGGCGTTCTGGGCGCCGTCCGCGCTGTCAATGAAGAGATTGCCGAGACGCTCATCGGCATGGAGGCGACCGAACAAGTTGCTATAGACCAAGCGATGATCGCGCTGGACGGCACGGCGAATAAAGGTCGATTGGGCGCAAACGCCATTCTGGGCGTCTCCTTGGCGGTCGCAAAAGCGGCTGCGGACGGCACCTCGCTACCGCTGTTCCGCTATGTCGGAGGGACCTCTGCCCGCGTCTTACCCGTGCCGATGATGAACATCATCAATGGGGGTGAACATGCGGACAACCCGATCGATATTCAGGAATTCATGATCATGCCGGTTTCCGCATCGAACATCAAAGACGCTGTTCGTATGGGATCTGAGGTTTTTCACACGCTGAAGAAAGAGCTCTCGGCAGCTGGTCACAACACAGGGATCGGCGACGAAGGCGGTTTTGCCCCGAACCTGGAAAGCACGCGGGTTGCGCTCGATTTTATCAAAACGGCTGTCGAAAAAGCGGGCTACACGTTGGGCGAAGATATTTTTCTCGCCCTCGATTGCGCCTCCACTGAGTATTTCGCCGACGGCAAGTACGAGATGAAAGGCGAGGGCGCCTCGCTGAGCTCTGCGGAGAATGCAGACTACCTCGCGGCTCTTTGTGACGATTACCCGATCATTTCGATCGAAGACGGTATGGCCGAAGATGATTGGGAAGGCTGGAAGCTTCTCACTGATAAGATCGGCGACAAAGTCCAACTCGTTGGAGACGATCTTTTTGTGACGAACCCCGTGCGTCTTGCGGACGGCATTGCACAAGGCGTGGCCAATTCCATGCTCGTAAAGGTGAACCAGATCGGGTCCCTGACCGAGACCTTGCAAGCCGTCGATATGGCACATCGCGCGCGCTACACCAATGTGATGTCGCATCGATCCGGCGAAACCGAAGATGCCACAATCGCCGATCTGGCGGTCGCGACCAACTGTGGCCAGATCAAAACCGGCTCGCTGTCGCGTTCTGATCGTCTGGCAAAGTACAACCAATTGATCCGCATTGAAGAAGCCTTGGGAGACACGGCCGAATATGCCGGACGCTCCATCTTGAAGGTCTAAAGCCATGAAAGATGTGACTGAAAGCACACCATTTCTGGTTATTGGGAACTGGAAAATGAACGGCACGCGCGCGCAGCTGTGTGAATTTGCGCATTCCAGCGCACCTCAGGATCCGGAAGGGTGCAAACGCGTGTTGTGCTTGCCATCGGTTCTTTTGCCTCACGGCGTGAGTACGTTTTCCCAAACTTCGATCGAGTTCGGCGGGCAAAATTGTCATGAAAGCGCATCGGGCGCTTTCACCGGTGAGATATCGGCATCAATGCTGGCGGACGCCGGCGCCAAATGGGTCATTTTGGGTCACTCTGAGCGGCGCGAAGGTTTTGGAGAAACGGATGCGTTGGTGCGCTCAAAGGCTGTTACGGCCCTCAGCGTGGGCCTCATTCCAATCATTTGCATTGGGGAAAGCTTGGAAGACCGCGATGCTGGACGGCATCTCGGTGTTATCCTTGCGCAGTTGGAGGCGTCGACTCCTTTGGCGGAACCCGGTTGGTTGCTGGCAATCGCCTATGAACCGATTTGGGCCATTGGGAGCGGCATAAGCGCCTCTGAGGATCAGGTGCTTGAAGCGCATGAGGCGATTGCCAATTGGCTTCGTGAAAACCGCCAACCTGCACCCGTCCTATACGGTGGCTCGGTCAAGCCGGAAACGGCCGCCGGTCTTGCCTCGCTTGATCACGTTGACGGCTTTCTGATCGGCGGGGCGTCTTTGAACCCTCTTTCCTTTGATAGCATCGCTGATCTTTCAGCGGCCGCTCTGAGCTCGCTTCGGGGGTAAAACGATGCCTTTCAACTCGATCACTGATGTTAATCTGTCTGACAAACGCGTCATCATCCGGCTGGATCTGAACCTACCCGTTCAGGGCGGTTTGGTGACAGACTGGACCCGTCTTGAACGCTCCGAACCGACGATAAGACACATCGTTGAACAAGGGGGGCAAGCAGTTATTCTGTCTCATTTTGGTCGTCCGAAAGGCGCTTACGCCCCTGAGTATTCTTTTGATCTGCTGTTCAAGCAACTCCGGGAAAAGCTTCGCTTTCGCTGTGAGATGCTCGATCATAAGGGGAAGCTGCCGCTTGCCAAACTTGACTTGCCGAAAGAGGTTGCCGACGTACTGCTGATTGACAACACGCGGTTCTTTGAAGGCGAAACCAGCGGTGACGCTGAGCTGGCAAAAGAATTTGCGGCCTTCGGTGATTACTTCTGTTTGGATGCGTTTTCGATCGCCCATAGGGACCACGCGAGTGTGACCGGGCTTGCGCGTTATTTGCCGGCGTTTGCCGGGCTTTCATTGGCAAGTGAACTAAAAAACCTCAACGCGTCGCTGAACACCGTTGCGCGACCCTCAGTTGCGATTGTTGGTGGGGCGAAGGTGTCAACCAAGATAGGTGTTCTAGAAAACCTGATCCCAAAAACCGACACCATTGTTGTTGGCGGTGGGATGGCAAATACGTTTTTGAAAGCTCTGGGGCATGAAATTGGCATCTCGCTGGTCGAAGATGAGCAAATCTCCACGGCCACTGAGTTGATGAAGATGGCTGACGCGTCCGGGTGCAGCCTTGTCTTGCCTCTAGATGTTGCAACCAACGACAGCTTCGCGTCCACGAACGCGGCTTTGGTCTGTGACGTTAAAGATGTCGGCAGAAACCAGATGATCCTCGATTTTGGTCCGGCTAGCGTCGAAACGATCAAGCAAACTGTTCAGGCGGCACGGACGGTTCTTTGGAATGGCCCTCTTGGGGCCTTCGAGCTAACACCGTTTGATATTGCATCGGTTGAGCTTGCAACGGAAGTTGCGCGCCTCTGTAGAACCGGAGGACTGACAGCTATGGCCGGGGGCGGGGATACCTTGGCGTTGCTTGCCAAAGCTGGTGTCGCTGACGACTTCACCTTTTGCAGCACAGGCGGAGGTGCATTTTTGGAGTGGCTTGAAGGCAAATACTTGCCCGGCCTGGCGATGTTGGAGGTGAGTAGTTGAACGTTGGCTCATGTCCTAAACGTCGAACAAGGACAGACTTCAACAAGATCCTGATCGCCAACCGCGGCGAGATTGCCATCCGCGTTATGCGCGCAGCAAACGAGATGGGCAAACGCACCGTCGCCGTTTACGCCGCAGAAGATAAGCTGGGTCTGCACCGGTTCAAGGCGGATGAGGCGTATCAGATCGGCGAGGGCATGAGGCCGGTCGCGGCCTATCTGTCGATAGACGAGGTCATCCGCGTGGCCAAGCAATGCGGCGCGGATGCGATCCACCCAGGCTATGGCCTGTTGTCCGAGAAACCGGGTTTCGTCGACGCCTGCGTCAAGAATGGCATCACCTTCATTGGCCCCAAAGCCGGAACCATGCGCGCCCTGGATGACAAGGCCAGCGCGCGGCGCGTGGCCATCGCGGCAGATGTGCCCGTCATTCCAGCCACCGAAGTGCTGGGCGACTTCATGGATGCAATACTCGGGCCGCGTCAAGAAGTCGTCCTCCTTGAAGACATGCACCGAGAATTTGACGAAGGCTTACGACAACGGCCCAATTAGAGATGCAGTAGGAAATGTCCATCAAAGAGCAAAACAACACAGCATGGTTGATGATATTGCCGGCTATATCGCTACTCGCGACCGTTGGCCTAGTTCCGCTGGTAGCCGTGTTCAACTACGCTTTTTTTGATATTTTCACATTAAGAGATCGGTTCTGGGTTGGACCCGAGTGGTTTGCTGCACTGGTTTCCGAGCCAGGGATCTACAAGTCGCTGTTGCGTAGTTTTTTCTTTTCAAGTCTTGTCATCCTGATCCAGTTTCCCATCGGGATTGGCATCGCGTTGTTGCTTCCAAAGAACTCGGTTCTCAGCGGCATGGCCCTCATGCTCGTCGCCATTCCACTGGTCATTCCATGGAACATGATCCCAATCATTTGGTTGAACTTGCTGCATCCTGAGTTTGGGGTCGTAACGACTGTCTTTGAGGAGATTGGATGGGACTTCGACTACAAGTTCAACGCGGCCCACACGTATCTTCTCCTTGTTGTCGTTGACACTTGGCATTGGCTTGGGCTCGTCGTGATCCTTGCTTTCTCGGGCCTATCGAGCATTCAGCCTTCGTTTTATCAAGCTGCCGAAATCGACGGAGCGTCGAGGTGGGCAATTTTTCGATTCATTGAGTTGCCGAAGATGCGCGGCGTCCTTTTGATGGCCCTTTTACTGCGCACTTTGGATAGCCTTATGATCTACACGGAAGCCTTTGTGATCAATGCGGGCGGCCCAAACAATGCGACAGCATTCTTGTCTCTTGAGCTTGGAGAAGAGATCGCAGCGTTCAACTATGGGCCAGCGGCTGCACGGTCAGTGATCTATTTCTTGTTTGTCCTGACTGTGGCTTGGGTGTTTCGTATTCAGATGCAGCGTGATCAAGCGGTTGATAGGTGGTAGTCAGCATGACCTACAAGAGCAGCATTTCGAACCCTTGGCCTTTGGTTGGTCGGTTTGTCGTCTTTGGATTGCTTGCAGCGTTTATTCTCGCCCCGTTGCTTCAATCTATCATCATCAGTTTTACTGTGACATTGCCCCGCGAGGGATTTGTTGTTGGGCAGCGATCAATCCTAAATTACGCAAACATTTTTCGCGATCCTGATCTAGTCGCTGCACTTGGGAATTCGCTCACTTACGTCGTGGCAAATGTTGTCGTCACGATCCTGGTTTCGCTCCCTGCGGCCTATGCTTTATCGCGTTTCGCCTTTGTAGGCGATCGTCATGTCATGTTGATGCTATTGGCGTTTCGCATCACGCCTCAGGTTGTTTTGTCGCTTCCGGTGTTTTTGCTGTTCGCGCAGATCAACCTGCTGAACAACCCGCTTGGTATCGCTCTCGTGCACTGCCTGTTCAATATTCCGATCGCCACGTGGATCTTGGCGGGCTTCATTTCAGCTGTTCCAAAAGAGTTCGACGAAACCGCTTTTCTTGACGGGCACTCGCGCCCCGCCTTCTTTGTGCGATTTCTTGTGCCAGTCATAGCGCCGGGCATTGGGGTCGCATGTTTCTTCTGCTTCATCTTTTCCTGGGTCGAAGTCGTCTTTGCTCGGGTTTTGACATCGACTGGTGGCAAACCAATTGCTATGGCGATTGAAGGTCTGTTTGGCTTCACAACCGATATCGGTCTCGTAATGGCTATGACGATGTTCTCCGTTTTGCCGGGCGTGTTGCTAATATATTTTGTGCGGAACTACATCGCGCGCGGCTTCCAGGTTCGCGCATAGACATGCTTAGGAGTGGGAAAGCCCTTGGCAGCGAGACGCCTTAGATCACACAGTTCGGACGCTCCAACCCTGACCGAAGTCGAGTTGGTGATCATGAACGTGGTCTGGCTGCATCAAGGCGTGACGGTCAAGGAAGTGGTGGCGGCCTTGCCTGAGGGCGAGGGCAGAAAAGTCACAACGGTTGCAACGTTTCTGAAAATCCTCGAGACCAAAGGGTTTGTGACATCGCACAAACACGAACGCAGCCTAGTCTATTGTCCGAAAATTGCCTTGGGCGAATACCAGTTGATCGCACTTAGACAGATGTGCCGAACCTTGTTTGATGGCCGCACAGATGTGTTCTTGGAACGGTGTTTGGATGAGTTCAAATTGAAACAGCAAGATTTGGAAG
This sequence comes from Ruegeria sp. CF1, assembly GCF_056537445.1. Classification (NCBI taxonomy): domain Bacteria; kingdom Pseudomonadati; phylum Pseudomonadota; class Alphaproteobacteria; order Rhodobacterales; family Roseobacteraceae; genus Ruegeria; species Ruegeria sp. CF1. The sequence goes on from NZ_JBQFRN010000005.1 coordinate 88,034, forward strand.
TATTGATCCACCAGTTGGATAACGCAATCGAACGCGATGGCTAACCGCTTGGTCGCACGTCACCTTAAGATCATAGTGCGGCGTCCAACTCTGTTGGGGTCGATGGCGGGACAGGGACAAGTGACGCTATCGGCTCGGTTGTGTTTCGATGACATTGGAGCGTTTAGCGACAAAAAAAATGAAACCCAAAGTACAGAGTGCCGCAAGCGGCTCTGAAGGTGTAGACGCCCCCGCTGGCCTCGATGTGCCATTGTGGGTTTGCAAACAACCTGAATGGAGGCGTCTATGGAAGAGATTAGCATGATTGGCCTGGATTTGGCGAAGAATGTGTTCCAGGTGCACGGAGCGGATAGAACAGGTCATCCCGTTCTTCGGAAGAAACTGCGTAGAGGTCAGGTCCTCGAGTATTTTGCCAAGTTACCGCATTGCGTGGTGGCGATGGAGGCCTGCGCCAGTGCGCATTATTGGGCGCGCGAGATCGGTTGTTTGGGTCACAAAGTCAGGCTGATCCATCCGGCCTACGTGAAACCATTCGTCAAACGTCAGAAGAACGATTTGGTCGATGCGGAAGCGATCTGTGAAGCTGCAAGCCGACCAACGATGCGCTTTGTTGCCGTGAAGAGTGAAGAGACCCAGGCGTCAGCGATGGTTCTTCGGGCTCGCGAGCTGTTGGTTCGGCAGCGCACGCAATTGATCAATGCCGTGCGAGGTCACCTTGGAGAGCGCGGCCAATATTCGCAAGCTGGTTGCTTTGGTGGACTCTGGCGATAGCGCGATCCCGGATTTGGCCCGGGAGTGCTTAGAAAGGCTGATCAGCTTGCTGGACCAGCTGGACGGTCAGATCAAAGAACTGGATGCCGAGATTGCCCGCCGCGCGCGGTCAAACGAAACGGCACGCCGCCTTATGACGGTGCCTGGAATTGGCCCGCTCATTGCAACTGCGCTGGTTGCCCTTGCGCCACCGCCTGAAACGTTCCGTCGAGGACGGGATTTCGCCGCCTGGCTCGGGCTGGTTCCAAGACAGCATTCAACAGGGGGCAAGCAGCGCCTCGGGGCGACAACGAAGATGGGAGAACGTTCGCTCAGGCGATTACTGATCATCGGTGCCAACAGCGTTGTTATGTGGCGTTCGCGTAAGAGAACAGGAACCGATCCCTGGTGTCACTGGGGAGTGGAAAGAATATGGGGATACCCGCAGATTCTGATCTAATGTCTCGTTGTTTTTGCGGGAGGCATAGCGATGAAATTCAAGATCAGTATAGAGACAGAGTTTGGTTGGGGCGAGAAGCGATCACACGAGATTTGCACCCTGGAACGCCGGTCGGTTGATGCGTCCGAGGAAGACCTTGGACTGTGTCTGGTCGAGGCGAAATCAATACTTAATGAGATCCAGCGCGCGCTGCTGCAGGATCAGGTTGAAGAGATCGGCGAAATCGCTCGTGTCTGCCGTTTTTGTGGCACCTATCTACCGGTTCATGACCGCCGCCGACGCCGCATTGACACGCTTTTCGGTCGGGTCATCGTCGAAGCGCCACGGGTTCGAATATGCATGTGCGGTCTCCCGGGATTTCCAACGTTGAAAGTAGCGCATTCTCCTCTGACGCACCTTTTGCCGGACAATGCAACGCCAGAGCTTCGACGACTACAGGCAGAACTGGGAGCGCGCCATAGTTTTCGGGAAGCTGCGAGGCTTCTGAATGAACTGACACCTTGTGCTAAACAGAACCACGTAACGATCCGAAACCGAGTCGCGACCATCGCTGATGACCTTTCCGGCAGCGAACTTCTTTTGGCCACAGAAGCCAATCAACGCACCGAGTCATCTGAGATTACGGTATTTCTGGATAGCGCATATGTCCGATCAAGACCGGAGTATCAACGCCGGAACTTTGAAGTCATTGTTGGTTCCATCGAGAGCAAAGGATGCGAAAAACGCCGATTTGGATTGAGCGTGATTGGTTCGAACAATGCGCGCGAATATCTGCGACGAAATCTGGAAGCGGCCGGATGGCGTGATGGCACCACCGTAACGGTTCTGTCTGATGGTGACCCCGCATTGCCCCGATTGGTGAGGGACGCGACAAGTGCGGATGTCAGTCACGTCCTGGACTGGTGGCATGTTTCGATCCGCATCAGACATGTGGAAACAACTTTTCAAACTCTGCTTTCTTTACTGGAAGGGGTCGAAGTTCCAGGACTTGAGCCATTGGCACAAAGCCTTCGATGGCGCATATGGCACGGGCAAGCGGAACGGGCACTTGATGCGATTGAAACCCTGCTCAGATTTGGTATGCGCGTGCGCCGCGAAACAATTGGCCGAACGAATGAAGCGGCCTTTTCAGCGGTTGCACGAGCAATGGAGCTGCGCACCTACCTGGAATACAATCGTGCTGTACTCGTCGATTATGGTCGTCGGCGTCGTAACGAGAAGGCAATCTCGACATCACGAGCAGAAGGACTGGTCAATGATGTCGCGAACGCCCGGATGGGCAAGAAGCGCCGGATGCGTTGGTCCCCGCAAGGCGCGCATCGGGTGGCAACGGTAAGGGCCGCAGTTTTGGATGGAAGGCTTGGCGAAGGTCTACTCCGAGCGGCTTGATCCCCACATTCTTTCCACTCCCCAGTGACATTTTGCGCGTAAAGAAGACGTAGGTCATGCTGTGCAACAGAAATCACGCAGGCGACGGGGGTTCTGTTGCAATCTTTTGACCCCTGACCTTCGTGGCGTTAGAGCCTGATTGGAGAACGCCATTTCTATGATTGCTCTGCGTTGGATGACTGGAGCGGCTAGAATGGACGATCCAAGCGAGTTCCGCTCTGCTTACTTTTTGGTTAGAGAATGAGGCCACGAAACGAAACCTTGCCCTTACCTGCTCGAAGATATCTAAAAAAGGGCGGCAACCAAGGGCTTGGTTGTCTAAATCTGCGGCAGAGGGCGGATCCGAACAGATTTGATCGTCGGGAAAAATTTGTTGAGACCAATCTTAGTATTCGTACCGTTTTTTGCTGGAGTTTTGGCTCTTCCTTCTTTTGGTCAAGACCTAGACCCTGATGCTTCTGACTCTACTGCACGTGCAGCGCTGTCTGTTTTGAGTATCGCGGCCACTCCAAATGAAACTCTGTCTTCATTCTCATTCTTGAAGACATCCGGAGATACAAGAAATCTGCGTTCTACACAGTTGCGCGGAGGGTTCAACCCGTACGATAACGGTCTGTATCTAGAGGGCCTCATTGCGTATCAAAACTACAACCCTGTGCTCATTTTTCCCGAGATCGCTTCCGGGGCAGAATTGGATGTGACCTGGTCAAGTGTCGCGGCGACAGTTGGTGCCGGCTGGGAGTTTCCTCTGAACAATGGTTGGTACATCCGTCCGACGGGTCATTTTTCGCTTGGGCGTGTCACCACGGATGCTATTTTGAATGGTTTCCAATTGCCTTCTTCCCGCTCAGGTTCGGCTGATGCTGTTGATGGTGATTTGAACGCCTTTGGTGTCGGTGCTTCGCTTGGTATTTTTAAGGAGACGCAGATTGGCAAATGGAACGCAGAGTATCGATTCCGCCAGACCTTTTTGGAGTTTCACCCAATAAACGAGGCGCAGGCCGGGGATGCGAAGGCAAACTCCAATCAAACGACCTTGTTCTCACGTCATCGATATCCGCTGGAGGGACGCAAAGTCTTCGAACTGCCGTTACACCTCGTTTTGGACGCTGGGGTCGTTCTCTATCATGGGGATAGCGCGATCGTGCTGGGCACTGATTGGCTGGCTACTGCGGGTATCGGAATTGAAATTGATACTACGTCAACTGGCATACCGGCGATTCAAGCAGGGCGTATCATGCTGAACGGAGTTGTTGCTGAAGGACTTTCGGGATTTTCGATAGGTCTGGGTCTTCGGTTTTAAGTTGTCTGCAACCAGCGCTTGAGACTATTCAACCTTCCAAGAAATCAAAAGTTTTTGTGCCCAAGACCAGTCGAAACATGGGACTACTTGTTGCTACGGATCAAGACGGTATTCTAAAATTGCAATATGTTTGGTGTCCTCACCAATCCGACCGACTAAGGGGGCGAATGCCTTGCTGGATATTCTATTCTACGTAATGACAATCGTTTCGTTGTTTGTTGCAGTACTCTATTTCAGAGACCTTGGCGATATTCCGCAATTGTTCGTTAAAACGAAACGCAAGAATGTCGATCGGTTCATTCGTCACGAATACCGTTTCTGCTTCCAGAAATTAAGGGCACAGTGACATCCTGCCTCGATCGAAATCCGTGATGGCATTTACACAGAGATCTCCTGGCCAAAAGATTGCGACAAAGCCGTGCAGACGCAATGAACTACTTCATTTTCGATGCCTGATCGGGATTGACACTCAACTCGAAAAATAGATTCTGTGCATGTAGCGTCATATAGTATTCGTAGAATCTATTACGGTCAGGGCATGACGCATTCCAACGCAGCTTCCGGGTTTTCCCTCAACCAACTGGATCTCAACCTGCTTCGTGTTTTCGATGCGATCATGCGCGAGCGAAGTATAACCCGAGCGGCAATGCGCCTGGGTAGAACGCAACCATCGGTCAGCCACGCGCTGAATAGGTTGCGCGACATCTTGGGCGATGAGCTATTCCTGCGCGTTGACGGGCAAATGGCGCCAACGCCCCGCGCAAAAGATTTATCGGTGACGATCAGCAAAGCACTGTCAGACGTAAGCCTCGCGATTGAACAACATCTGCATTTTGAGCCCAAGTACACGACGCGAACCTTTCGGCTGTGCGTGTCAGATTATACCGCTGTTGTGGTTCTGCAGGCCCTAATTCAGAAATTTATTACCCAAGCCCCGAAGGCCAAATTGAACGTCGTGCATGCACAAAACTTCGAAGTGGCCTTGAAGTTGCGTAAGCGCGAGATCGATTGCGCGATCGTCGGGGATTACTCCGGGAACGATCCGTTGATTGAACAGGAGCTTGTGTCCAAGGACCGAATGGTTTGCGCCGCCTGGTCCGGCAACACCAAGCTCAAGGATATGACCCTTCAGCGGTACCTTGATGCACAACATCTCCAGATTTCATCTGATGGTCGCTCATCAGGCATGATGGATCGGGCGTTGAAAGATATCGGATTAAGCCGCACTACGATTGCTGTGACGCCCTATTATATGGGGATACCCTATGTTCTGGCGGGCACAGATATCATGACCGTGTTTGGCGAAGGCACGTTGCTGGCATTGCCGCCCGACAGTGACCTCACAATCTTTCCTCCGCCCGTAGAACTACCTGACCTCAGGGTCGAATTGCTGTACGAAAACTCGGTGTCGCCGGATCCGGGGCGAGAATGGTTAATGAACGTCATTCGCGAAGTCGTGGGGCAACAGGACAGCCGCAAAAAGGCGCTTTACAAAAAGATGCTAACGGTGATTTAGCAAACTAATGTAGCGTTCTGCTGGCATCATCTGGCAAAATGCTAAATCTGAATTGCCATCACTCGATTTCAAAGATTGCCTCGACTTCAACACTGGCCTGAAGCGGCAGCGAGGACACACTCACAGTGGCGCGCGTGTGACGACCGGCATCACCAAAGACGTCGACCATAAGGTCCGATGCCCCGTTCATGATTGGTGCGTGATCCGCAAAATCGGCATGCGCGGCGATGTAGCCACGCAGCTGAGATACACCCGTGACACGATCAAGCGATCCCAGTGCGGCTCTTGCCTGGGCCAATACGTTCATTGCACAAGCTCTCGAGGCCGCAACGGCATCTTCGATAGTTGCCCCTGTACTGACGGCACCTTTCGATACAAGCGTGCCCTCGATATCCAGACACAGTTGACCTGAGATGTACAATTGATTGCCGGAGATCTTGGTGGCCACATAGTTGGCCACAGATTTCGGGGGCTCAGGGAGCATAAGGCCCAATTCCGAGATCCGCGCTTCTGCATTTGTTGTCATTTTTGTGTCCTTAAATATTGTCAGGCGGTTTTCTGATGGTTTTGAAAGGCCGCAACAAACCGGTCCAGCCCGCTTTGAAGCGTTATCCGGGCCGTTGCCAAGTTAAGACGGATATGGCCTTCGCCACCGGGGCCAAGCGGCTTGCCGGGTGTGACCGAGATCCGCGCCTCTTCGATGATGGCATTGATTTGGTCGTCCGAGAGGCCCAGCCCACGCATATCCAGCCAAGCAAAATAGGTGGCGTCCGAGTCAAAAACCGTGATTTGTGGCAATGCATTCTCGAGCGTGTTGCGCAGAAGGGCGTGATTGCCTTCGATATAGCCCATCAACGCCCTGCGCCACGAGTCCCCGCCGCGTAGGGCGGCCTCGGTCGCGGCCTGCCCAAACATGCACCCTCCGAAATAGAGGTTGTTTTTGGCCAACCCGCGCTCGAATGCCTGGCGGTACTTGGGATTATCGATGATCACCAAGGAATGCTTGGTGCCGGTCAGATTGAAACTCTTGCTGGCCGATGTCAGCGTCGCTGAATTAATTGCCGCGGCCTCGGAAATCGAGGCGAACGGAGTATACTTGTGATCTGCTTTGACGAGGCCAAAGTAAACTTCATCACTGAGAACAAAAATGCCCCTGTTCAGGCAGAACTCGTTCAGCGCACTTAGCTCGTCGTGGGTCCAGGCACGCCCAACGGGATTGTGCGGGTTGCAAAGGAGCAGCATCTTGGTGCGCTCTGTCACTACTTGGGCCAGCCCGTCCAGATCCATGACATAGCGGCCATTTTCTACCTTGAGCGGGTTGGCCAGCGGAACACAGCCGCTTTCCCTGATGATCTCTTCAAAGCAGTGATGCACGGGCGACTGGTATACGACCTCGTCACCCGTCTGGGTCAGTTCCTCAAAGAATGGCTGCATCGACGGATAGATTGCGACGTGGCTGTAGATGGAGTCTCGATCAATCGTCCAGCCGTGGTTGCGTTCAAAGTGTCCGATGATCGCATCGAAATAGCTTTCCCGCTTCTGCGGATATCCAAAATGCCCACCCTGCGCGACGCGGTTGATAGCGTCCTGAACGGCGGGGGCGGCCTTGAAATCCATCTCGGCCGTGCCAAAGCACAGCCAGGAGGGATCTTTCCTGTTGGCTTGTTCAAGCTCCCATTTTTTTGTGCTCAGACCCGTGCGATCGAGCGGAATTTCAAAGCCGAAATTCGTGCTGTCGGTCGTTTCCTGAATGGCCATGGAAGGAGATTGAAGCATGGGGTTTCCTGTTCTTGCTCGTTTTCGTCGTGTGCTGTCTAGTCTTTCATAGAACACGCGCCAGAAACTCTTTGGTTCGCGGCGACTTCGGGTTGGCAATGACTTCCTTTGGGTCGCCTTCTTCTTCAACGATACCGCCATCCATGAAGATCAGCTTGTCAGCCACTTCGCGTGCAAAGCCGATTTCGTGGGTCACAACCACCATCGTGATGCCCTCTTTGACGAGGCCTTTCATCACGTCGAGCACTTCGCCGACCAGTTCGGGATCAAGCGCCGAGGTCGGCTCGTCGAACAACAGGACCTTAGGGCGCATGGCCAACGCCCGGGCAATGGCCACACGCTGTTGCTGGCCACCTGACAACTGTCGCGGGTAGTTGTCCCGCTTGGCCGCCAAGCCCACACGCTCCAACAGCTCTTCGGCATAGGCGATGGCGTCTTTCGAAGATTCTCCGCGCACCCGGATGGGGGCTTCGATCAAGTTTTCCAACACGGTCATGTGGGGGAACAGGTTGAAGTGCTGGAAGACCATTCCGATCTCGGCGCGACGCTGGCAGATGGCCGAGTCAGGCAGCTCGTGCAACTTGTTGCCGTCCAGCCGGTAGCCGACAAAATCACCATCAACCAGCAACAGCCCCGCATTGATCTCTTCGAGGTGATTGATGCAACGCAGGAAGGTGCTCTTGCCCGATCCCGATGGACCAATAATGCAGGTGCAGGTTCCGGCAGGCACCGTCACATTCACGCCCTTCAGTACTTCCAAGTGGCCGTAGGATTTGTGCACTCCTGCGGCGTGGACCATGGCTTCAGACGGAACACCAAACTTCTCACGGTGATTAAGTGGCGCAGCCATGCTTATTTCCTCCGGTTGAATTTAAAGAGAGATTTTAGGAATCCTTCAGCGTCGCCATGGTCTTCCTTGCCATAGTAGCGCTCGAGATAGCCCTGCCCGACCGACATGATCGAAACAACGACGAGGTACCAAAATGTCACCACAATCAAGAGCGGGATGGTTTCAAACGTCCGGGCATAGATTGCCTGGGCCGAATATAGAAGGTCACCCACGGCAATGATCGAAACCAATGACGTGGTTTTCAAGAGGTTGATGGTTTCGTTGCCGGTTGGTGGGATGATCATGCGCATCGCTTGCGGAATGATGATCCGGCGTGTCAGAAGGCTCGGTTTCATACCGAGGCAGGCAGCGGCCTCGGTCTGGCCCTTGTTCACGGACATCAAGCCACCACGGATGATTTCCGCCATGTAGCCAGACTCATGTAGCGACAGAGCGATCGTGGCCGCCACAAAGGGTGTCATGACATCATTGGTTGGAACCGAGACGAGCATGACAACGCCGGGAATCCCAATGCCGATATTTTTCACCAGGATAGCAAGGTTGTACCATAGGATCAGCTGAACCAACGCCGGTGTTCCTCGGAAAAACCAGACAAACACGCGGGCGGGAATGGCTAGTAGCTTGCTCGTCGACATCATCATGAGCGCAGCAACCATGCCCATCGCCGTAGCTAGAGCCATCACCACAATCGTGAGCCAAATGGTGGTCCAAAGTCCTTTCATGATCAAAGGATGGAACAGGTATTTGCCTACGATGTGCCATTGAAGTGCTTGATTTGTCACTGCTCCATTGACGAGGAATAAGACGCCAATGACTACAAGGGTCGCAGCTATGACGCGACCGGGGTGACGCAAAGGGATAACCTTGAGTTTTTCAGGGTCAAGGTACACGCTAACGGATTGGTTTTCGGCTGATGAACTCATGGCAGAATCCCCCTCATGGGATAGGCGTCCCCTTAGCGCGGGACAAAAGTGGAGAGGTCAAAAGGAACAGGTGATTGCTGGCCCCACCACGGGAGACTATGGCAGGGCCGGGGCCGTTTAGTTCGGCAATTGGGACGCTTCGGTGTATACCGTCGACTCCGATAGTCCGGACGCGTTCAGCTTATACCCTGACAGAATCCGCTCGTAGCTCCCGTCGCTGATCATCGCGTTAAAGACTGCCTGCATCATCTCAGCCGTAGCGGTATCGCCTTTTCGAACGGCTACGCCCAACGGCAACGGAAACATTGGATCACCAACAACAACCTGCGCGCCTTCGCTGGTGACTTGATAATACCCAGCCGAGGTCGAGTCTTCGAGCCGCGCCTCTGAGCGACCTGCTATGATCGCCTGGATTGCGTCTTTTTGCTCGGGGTAGATCTGCTTTTCGACAGCAGGCTTGCCAGCCGCCTCGCAGGCTTCGGTCAGCTTGTCGGCTACAAAGTCACCCGAAGACCCGGTCAGAACAGCGATCTTGCGACCGCAGGCACCGTGTTCACCTTCAAACGACGCCGCTGCGTCTGGTGTTGTCACAATAACCACACCGGTCTGCAAGAATGACACGAAGTCAACTTGCTCGAGGCGTTCTGCCGTCACTGTGAACGTCGACCAGGCGATTTGGAACCGGTCGGCTGCCAGGCCGGGAATCTGCGAGGCAAATGGCACCACGTCGATGTCCAACTCCGCTCCCAAGAGATTGGCGGCCGCAGTAGCCAGTTCAATATCAACACCAGCGGGCTTGCCATTCTCGTCCGTGTATTCGAACGGCGCATAAGAAAGCGAGTTTGCAATAGCAAGTTTGCCACTGTCTTTGACAGCATCGGTGACGGGGATGTCGCCAGCTGAGGCAACGGTTGCGACTACGGCTAGTGCAGCAACTGCAACAGGCTTGTTCAGAGATTTGAGCATGGGTTCCTCCCGAGATAGTACTCAGAGGTAGGCTAGAAATGCACAGTTAATTAATCCAATTCATAGTTAGCATACGCTAAATGCATCACCTGCATAAATGTGCACTCACGAGCTTTGCTAAAACGTCGAAAAAGCCTTTACCTCTTTGACTCAAATAAATCCTTGTAGATTTCGTTAACTGCTTTGCAATTCTCAAGTATCTTGTTCATGTCCGTGTTCTTTTGTTGGGGGCAGCCTAGTGTTCTGCCGAATGACAGCCTGCGGTACGCCGTCAAGAGCGCGATGTCATCGTTGGCGCCACAAAAGATCCGACTATGTCATGTCGGAATAACTGGAACCAGAGGTATCCCGACTATCAATGGTGTGCGCTGGCCATCCCACCAAAGGCGGCTCATCACACAATGAGAACAATCTTTCGATCGTGACGTTGTGTTTCGGCACGTGTAGTTGGGTTTCACTAGCCGAACGGCCGATTGGATGGAGCACGACCGATCTTTCCAAACATGCGGCGAAGGCCTGAAATTCACCCATCTGCGGATTGCTTTACTCCAAGGAGGTGTTCTTTTGAGACCGTCGCGAATTCATCCTTTGTCCCACACACGGTATTGTCTACTAGTGTTGGCTGGTAGTCCACACCGGGATAAAGCAAACACATGACTTCTCAATAAGTTACCAATGACGACAGGCTTCTACTCCTACAGAATTCGTATGGTTTCCGCACAAATCACTGTTGCGGATCCGACCGGAATTGCGGCAAAAGACACTACCTTGGCGAGCGCAGTTCTGGTTGATTGGTCGACCAACAATTTGTAGCGCCTGAACTTCTTGGATGTTCTAACCGTTCTCGGCGAGCGTGACTTGTCGCTGGGATTTTGGAGGGCACAATGAAAGCCTATCTCGTTGCGCATATTCTATTGCTGCCATTTCTCACCTTCACTGTCCTCGCACCGTTTGGTTTTCCACTCGCTGGTGCGGTCTTAGGTGCAGTTATCGGTATTGTTGGCTGTGCCGTGCGGTATGGCGCTCAATTTCCTCCGGCATTTATGGCCGCCCAGGTTCTGGGAGTTCTGACCGTGACGCTGGTTCTTCTGCTCGGGCCAGGGATTCGGGAGACCGACGCGCTCGCCATTGTATTCTCGTTTCTCGCAGTTGGGGCATTCGTGAGTATCCGCCAAGGCAGGCCGTGGACAGCAGAACTATCTGCGGCCGATGTCGGTGAATTTGCTCAGCATCCGGCCTTCATCAAGTCCAACATGATGTTCTCAGTTATGTGGATGCTAATCTTTGCTTGGTTCGCTTTTGCAAACTGGCAAGAGCTCTCGGCCATATATCGGTGGGTTCCGATGATCCTTGGTGGTGTCATTACGGTTATTGGGCCGAAACTTTTGATGAGAATTGGCGTCAAACGCGGCGTTGTTCCTCCGCAAAAATAGAATGATGCAGCGATGCCGGACTCATTGAAGGACGGAGAAACGAAAATCTAACGGTTTCAAAACCTTCGTTTCTCCAATGGCCTTCGTTTACGAGACAACCCCTTGGATATTGATGCTCCGTTTCTCGATGAACCGGTCACCTCTTCGTCAAAACCGATAAGTTGCCCCAATGAGCGGCCCGGACTGACTGAACGTGTAGTCGCTTCCATCAATCTCGTGATCGAATGAGATGTATCGGTAGCCTCCCCTGATAAGCCATCTGTCGCTAATAGCGTAGTCTGCGGTCATCAGAACCTGCCAGGTTTCGCTTCCGCTTCTAAAGCCTCCATAATCAAAAAAACCGGTACCAGACCATTTATCCGAAAAGGCAATACGTGCTCTTGCGGCGACAACCGGATCGGTCCAGCTTTCATCGGCAATACTCGATCTCCCGGGCATCATTCCCGGCGTAAATTGCAGGTCTGTTTTTGTTCTGTACCATCTAAACCCGCCGGCCAAGTCCAATTTGACGGATGGGTCCTCATAAACCCTGTATCCCAGATAACCACTGAAAAACTGGGTTTTGACCGAAGTATCCAGATCGGCATTTGCAGGACCTGACAATGTGTTGCTGAAGCTTAAATCGACGTAATTGTAGTCCGCTAGAATGCTCCAACGACCATTGGTTGCGGCAAACGCCCCCATGAATGCTAGATCCAGATTCTCAAGCGCATCTGAAAAACTCAGCGTACCCTCAATAGTACCTATGGGTGTTGCTTGAGAGGTTTTGGTCTCTGGTGTGAACAAATAGATCGAAGCCTCGTAGGACCAGTCATTTTGCTGCGCTGAGACCGCATTCGCCGCAAGCATATACACTGCGACCAGTGGTGCGAGGTCTTTCAGTAGTCTATTGAAAATCATATCTTCCACCTGCCGATCAAATGTAGTTGAGCTTCTTGCTTATCCAAAAAAGGATTTCCGCCAGCGCTGAGATCGCGCCGGCCTCTTCCGTGATTATCAGGGCTGTTCCAGATGTACCAAGCTGTGCGCTATCTGCAGGAAGGCCTTCTGGGATATCCATAGTGACGATGTAGCTGGACGCACCAGTTAGTTCGCGCAGGCTTGGCAACCCGCCTCTCGCATCCACCGCGCCTTCTCGCGTTCCCGGCGGAATTGCGCGGATTGTTGTCTCAAACTCGCGGCCCGGCATTGTTCCCAAAGCAATCCGGATCGTATCGCCTACTGACACGTTGGGATAACTACTTTGCGGCAACTGCGCGATGAGCAACCGGTCTGCAGGAAGCGAAAAGTTCATGGCACCTTGAAGAGTCGTTACGCGATTTCCGGGACGCAGCGAGAGGGCAGTGACGATACCGTTATCAGGCGCGCGCACAACTGTCTGTTGCAAAGCCCACTCAGCCTGTGCCAGTGCCTCCTGAACTTCGACAACTCCAACATCAACGCCGTCCACTTGGGCCGCAATTCGTCGTTCAAGACTACGCTTGCGCGCCTGTGCAGCGCGCAGTCCGGCTTCGAGTTGTTCAATCGTGGAAACTGCTTCCTGAAGTTGGAATTCAGCGGCAGCACCGCGTCCGGTAAGTTGGACTATGTCGTTGCGGCGCTGCACACCGAAAGCAAGTTGCGCTTCGAGAGATTCAATCTCTGCAAGCGCCGCCTGATGATCTGTTTTCAACTGATCTGCGGCTGACTGTGCGGCTGCAAGTGATGCTTGAAGCCGGGCAACTTCAGCCGCATAGGTGGTATCATCGATACGAAACAACACATCACCCTTTGCGACCGGTTGGTTTGCTTCAACGGCCACTTCGGTGACGGGACCAGACACGTTGGGTGCAATATTGATGACAGCACCTTGCACAGACACTGACCCGGAAGGTGTCGTGTGGTTCAAAGCTCCGATTACAACCAGCGCTATGACCAATGCTCCACCATATACGACTGTCTTGAAGAACCCGTTCCAAGGCAGGACTTTGAGCTTCGCAAAAACCAGCCAGACAATGCCGAAATAAAGACCAAGGATAATGAGCATCGTTAATAGCCCTCACTGTGTTTCTTTTACGTCCGCTGCCGTCAAAACTCGCGCGTATAGCTGATGCCAAGTAGGTTACGTTGTCCGAAAGTGTTGTCGATGTAGCTACCAAACACACTGATGCTGTCGTCTGGCGACGCATTGAAGGTAACACCGGCACCGATGCTGAACCCTGTGTAGTCGTTTGAGCCGGCGGATAGGACACCCGCGGTCTTTATCGTCCAGCGTTCAGAAATAGGTTTGAGACCCAACAATCCGACATATCCACCTTTGCTGGCGATTTCGGTGGGAAAGGCATCGGCAAACTCGAAATTGCTATTGCTGATCCGACCATCGGTGTAGTTTGCTCCGAGAGCCGGGAACAAAAGCCACCCTTTCGGTCGGATGCCAAATGCAGCAAGAGGTACGAACGTTCCGATGGCGTATTGCGTTTGCATGACACCGCCTTCGAGTTCCTGCTCTGAGACCGAGATATTCACGATGCCAAAATCGAAGAGGTAAGATCCGCCTATGCGCCACTGATCGTCCTCCGAGATTGATACGTTGATCTTAGTGACAGGTCCGAATGCTACTGACACGAATAGGGTGCCAAAATCGCTGTACCGGACGCCGATTTTTGTAACAATTTTTGTCGGATCATCCGAGAGTTTTTCATCTGGAACGGTCTGCGCCCAAGACGTGGAAGCCGCCACAGCGAAGAATGCCCCTAAAAAAGCACGGGATATCATTCGCCATCTGGTCATGCTCCGGTATCCTCACCATCTTTCGTGGCTTGGTCTTGCCGTTTCCGCGCTACCGCGCAGATAATGGTGAATACCAGGTTGATTGGAACCATCAGCGCCATGAATGCCAAGACACTTGCCGAATAGGCCGGGTTGAAGCAGCACGCATCCACAAGAAGGTATACGAGGCCGACATTGCGTAGGTTTGTACAGATGGCCAGTACCTGCCTATATTCCCGATTGCTGCCGCCTAAAAACCAACCGACCGCCATGAGCGAGAGAATGAAGATCAACATGGCGATCAGGCTCATCGGCCCAAGACCTACAGCCGCTTCTTGCCTGGTCCCGAGACTCGCTACGACAGATGCAATAAAAGAAACTGTCGATATGAGCATCGCCGGTTTGTAAATGTGCTCGGCCACTGTAGGGAAGAAACGACGGATCAACATACCCAACAACAGTGGAATCCCAATGACAGCCACGATACGGATTAGCAATTGATCCCAGGCGACGCGTTCAAGCGCATCGGTTGGAAGGACAATCTGAGCTGCCGCAGGGGCGAGTATTAAGCCAATGATTGACAGCAAGAACAGCAACGCTCCAGCAGCACCGACTTGTCCCGGTGCTTTGGTTGAAAACTGGACTGCGTTGATACCGCCAGGAGCTACCGCCAACAAAAACAACACGACGCTCACTGGTCGTGGGAGGGGAAAGAAACCGATGATGAGAATCGCGATGATAGGCGGAACGAACACATTCGCGGCAAGTACTCGCGCAAGTTTTTCTCGTTCGAGAATGGAGGAGCCCATTTCGCGGAAAGTTGCACTCATCCCGATGCAGAGCATCGCGAGGCAGAGAAAAATATGGATAAATAGCGTGACGGATTCTTCGAAGGGAAGGGGGGAGTCCATCACAGTGGTTCCACATTCCAAAGGATGCTAATTGTAGCGTAAATCGCAACCGCGAAAACCAACCCGGCTGAGATCAAGGCAGGTGAAATCGGAAAAGGCTTTCCGGAGATATCAGACAGTCGCTTAAGAAAAGTTATCTGTTGTATGATAGCAACTGACAGCATCAGCACCGCCAGTACCAGCATGAACAAACCAACAAAACGTGCGCGTTCCACCGGTGCGTCTTCTAACCCAGGCACGTCAGTTAGAATTCGGAAAAGTGCTGGTATGGAGAAGCCGAACCCAATGAGTGACGTGGCCGTTCTCATATATCCCATCGTCGTCCTGTCCGATGCAAGCCGGGAACGCTCGAATGCAAGATCCGTGCGCTCTCCAGCCAACTGATTGGTAGAACGCTGCGGTTCATCCTCATCGTCAAAATCCATGGTATGCCTCAGTGATAATTCTAGGTCTCATTTGGTTTGTCTGCGACCCGCTCTTCACGAATTTCCCGAACAAGAAAATAATCGAGAAAAGTTCGGACAAAGGCGATCGCCGTCAGCTTCGCGAGTTCTTCAATTGTCGGGTCTGTCGCAGTTGCGATAATGTCCGCGCCTAACTGCAATTCGAGCGCAACAATCAGGTACTTTCCGAGGATGCGCCGCGCGATTGGCTCTGCATCGGAGTTTCTGTGCAATATGAGCGCTCTAAGGAAGGCAACACCTCCTGCTGCAACAACAATGACGCTCGCCGCTTCGAAAAGGATCTGGATATAGCTTGCCGCTTGAACGATCAGTATTTCCAACGCATGCATGGTAACTATCCTGTTGCGACAGGTTCATCTTGACTTTCAGTTCGACCGACAGACGACACTGCGCAAGCATTGAACAACTCACCCAAGTGATCTGGATCGAGCGTTGATTTATGGGCGATGGCAACGATGCGGTTGGCCCGATTCTCAGCACCCCAAGCACGGTCCTTTGTCAGCTCAACGCGCCGTCCAACAACTTGCAGCACATATCGGTAATCCCGATCGTCATCCAGGTGCACAAAGCCTTTGCAGCGATAGATATTAGAAGGCAGTTCTCTCTTGATCATTCGTTCCAGTGCTTTGCGCTGTAACGGAGCATTGTGCGTATAGCTCCATGTACTGAAGAATGAACCGTGATTGTGCCTATGATCATGGTCATGGCTGTGTTCTTGATCAGCCATCGCGCGAGAAACATCGAACCGCCCAACGGACAGCAGGATTTCGAGGGGAACGCCACACTTGACCGCAGGCACAATGCGGACCCTCGAGAAGAAGCCGTCTATCCACCTCTTTACCTTTGCAGTTTCCTCGACACCCGCCAGATCAACTTTGTTTAGGATTACAAGATCCGCAAATCCGATCTGCTGCAGCTTGAGCTTGGCAAGGTCCGGGTCGTCATAAGTGAAGACTTGATCGGCGTCGACGACACACGTCACACTGTCAAGCCGTATCAGGTCGCGATAGGCTGAATCAACGAAGGTCATATAAATGCTTGCTGGGTCTGCCACCCCGCTGGCTTCAAGCAGTATGTATTCGATGGGATCATCACGTTCGATCAATGCGGCGACAGACTCAACGAGATCATCTCGGATTTGACAGCAGACGCAGCCGTTCGCGAGGCTGATCATCCCATCTTCGACGTCAACAACCAATTCTGCATCGACATTGATCGAACCGAAATCATTCACGAGAATGCCGACTTTCAACCCATGATCACCCTCCAAAATCCGGTTCAGCAGAGTGGTTTTTCCCGCACCCAGAAACCCTGTTAGGATCGTCAGCGGGACAGGTTCTTTTGGGGCATTATTCATGGCTGCATCCTTGGCAAGAACTGTGATCGCGCCGCGTGGCTCAGAAACGCGGCGCGTATTTTTAGTCAACAATCAGATCAATCCGTATGATCGCGTGCAGCAATCAGGGCGTGGAGGTCGAAGCGGAACGTTTCTTCGTCGTAGTGCTGCGTCAGTGGACGGAGTACGTCCTCAGGCATGTAGAGGGCCGGATCTAGTTCCCGTTCCCGGAGGAAGGCATCCTGTTGTTCCTCACGCGGCAAACGCGGTTTCGGGATCTGAATGTAATCCGGCATCTCGCCATCCGGGAACGGTATCGTTCTGGGATCTGGTGGCTGCATCGCCGGCATTTCCGGACGCAGGGCCATGCGTTCCCAGATACGATCCTTGGTGACGTTGATTACCTTGGTGTCTGGTCCACCAAAGAGGAATAGACCATCCCAATGCGCGCGAATTTCCGCGATGGCTTCGCCCGCCGATTCCTCGGTGTAGTGGCAGATCACACCGGCCCGAGGTTGAATTTCATTCATCAGATATCCCGCCGCATAGTAAGGCGTGTGGTAGGTATCCAGAGTGAATTCCAGAACTTCTTTGGGCGTGCCGTATTTGTAATTGAGCAGTTGCGGTAGATCGGCTTGTCCTTCGGTCACGAAAATGTCGCAGCCTTTCGCAAACTCGATCGTGCTTTCATCAGGGCGCCCGTCGCCTGTCCAGACAAAGGACAATCCGGCTTCTTCCCAATCCACGCGATATGCTGACGCACCGCTTTTCACGTGGCTTCGCGCCCAATGCGTGACTTTCAATCCGGGTTCTTCCAGAACCACACCGCCTTCGTCTTTGTAGTCGAACTCGACAACTTCGGTGTCGTAGCCTGCGCCAATCGGGCAGTGGTCAAAGTTTTCAAGATGCCATGTCATCATCTCATGCATCTTGTCGACCATATATTGAGTGCCCGTCTCTGGCCGGTCACCCGATGGGCCGAAAATGCGCAAACCGTTACGCCAGCCACCCGACCATGCGCGGAACGGCATAAAGTAGGGCAGGTCTGCATAGTGGTCGACGTGCAAGTGGCTGATGAAGATGTCGCGCACCATCGGCGGCAAAATGCCAAGCTGAATAATATTCCTTACGCAGCCATTGCCGAAATCAAAGAACAGGCGGCGCGGGAATGGAGTACCATTCCCCAACTCCAAGATAATGCATGTGCCGGACTGTACCATCGTCGGAGGCCAAGGCGTGCTACCCGGAAAACAAATCCGCATCTCGCCTTTTGGCAAAAGCTCGTTGGGCGGGAAAAAGTTGTTGCTTGTACAGCCGGGTGTTGGCCGGAAATATTCCGGCAGCGTAATGCCACCGCCGGGGCGTTGCCCGTAAGGGTTGCGTGGTTGGCTCATTCTAGATTCCTCCGGATATGGTTTTGGTGCTCAGTGTTTTGACTTCTTCTTGGTTCCTGAAGATCAGGCCCCGCAGTTCGGTGACATCGTCGAGGTCAATCGACATTGGTGAGCCTCTGAGTGTGCCTTCGTATTTCAGACAGCAGCTCGTCTCGAACAGTCTCCCATTCTCTTCGAACAGGAGACTTTTCTGGTGAGAGGGCTAAATACTTAAGGGCTTCATCAAGGTCTTCCACCGCTTCACGTACGTTTTCGTTCCTTAGCGCTCGGGACAGAGCTGCCTCGGAATACTCGGGTATGAGGGTGTGGAGTTCCCTGCAGTTCATGGCAGAATGTGACCCTTTTGTATTCACTTTAGCCAATATGTTAGAAGGTGGATGAAGCGAAAGGAAAGTGAGTTACAGTGAGCTAGGGGTAAGTTCAGCTTAAATTCAGAGGAGCAGGATGGTTATTAATATATTGAAAAAACTGCTTAAATCAGGTTCTTTCTAAGAAAATGGTAACGGCTGAAGAAATTAGACAAGCACTTGAGCGCGTCCTGACATCTGCAGAGTTTGCTGGTTCACCCAGACTGCAGTCCTTCCTGAGATACATTGTCGAGCAGGAACTTGACGGTCATGGGAGTTCTATAAAGGGCAAAGTTATTGCGACCGATGTCTACGATAAGGAACTTGACGAGAACGGAGGGGCACTAAACCTCGTGCGGGTTGAAGCCCGTCGCCTACGGCGTGGTTTGGAGGATTATTACAGTGGCGCGGGCAGATCGGACCCTTTGCGCATAAATATGCAAACCGGAGGGTATCGACCACAGTTTGAACGATTCATCGCGACGAAGCCAAGTGTCGGACAAAGCCAGTCGGAATCTTCGCATTCTGACGGTTTATGGCGTCATAAACTCCTGCTGCCCCTGATCGGAACAACGCTTTTGTTGATATTTGTTCTGTGGTATTTTGGTCTACGCGGTTCCCAATCGAAAACGGAGTTCGCAACCGTTAAAAGCTCCGCAGAACTGGCCGCACTTCGGGAGAGGTCAATTACCAGTGTTCAGGCTGTAAACTTAGCCGAGCAAACACGGGGATTGTTTTTTCCTTTGTTCGACCTCCGACGGCAAGCCATTAACCTGGAAACGTTTCGGTATGTGATTGAACTCGATCCGAACCTTGCTGCAGGCTATGCGGGTTCGGCCCAGGTACTCACACTTAAGTCACTGCTTACAAGCAATGCCGACGCATCTACCACTTTAATTGGTGAAGCTTTGGAAATGGCAGAGCACGCTACCACGCTAGACCCTTTGGATGGTTGGTCCCAAGCAGCTCATGGTTGGACCCTTGCCGTGACGGGAGACATTGAAGGAGCGCTTAGCCGTGCCAGAATTGCCTTGGACCTTAGCCCTCAAGACGGCCACACTTTGGATCTAATAGGCATCACGGCCCTAGTGGTAGATGATCCAGTGTTTATGGCCGAAGTGTCTCACCCACAACGGTCTCGACTGGGCGTCGGCCGTTTCGCATACAACAATATCTACGGCGCTTCACAACTAATGCTGGAGAACTATGACGAAGTCATTGAGGCCTTCTCCAAAGCAGCAGAGCGAGGCCATCCCGTAAGTCCTCCAAGCCTCTTTTTGCTCGCGACCGCCTTTCACGAAACAGGTAATCCTGCAGGGGCGGAGAAGGCAATCGTCGAAATGTTGGACACTTGGCCGGACTTTCCTGCCCATGAAGTTATAGCTCGGTTTTTCGTGAATGACTCTGCAACTCGTTCGCGCGTTCTTTCGGTGCTTGATCTGTATTCACCAAGTTGAGTCAGCAGACGTTCAGCTAGTCGAAGGAGTCCGCGCGACCAACTCGCCACCTTCCAGTCCGTTAGAGCTTCCTGACTCAGGCTGTTCGCCTCGGCCAACATACACATGATTGAAGATAATCGTACACGCTTCGGTTCGAATTCGAAGATCCGTAGCGACCCAATCTAATCGCATGAATAAAAGGAGGTTGATAAGCCAAGCATATCTGCAAAGCTCTTATTATCTGCCAGACACGAGGCCTCAAGTGCGACTGATCAGGATTTGTTTAATTGTAGCAGCGATGATCGCAATGGCCGTCGTCGGACTAAGGCTGGCGTTTCCACTCCCGCGAGAAAACTTCGCCGAACAGACTGTGATGCAAGGTTCCGATTGGACTGGACCACTTGGGACGACCATCAAGAGCGCTTTGGAGAGCAATTCCGGATTCGACGGGGTGCGCCCGTTAGGAAGCGGTCGCGCGGCATTTGCAGCCCGCGCCATCCTCGCGAGGGAAGCGACATCTTCAATCGATGCTCAGTATTACATCTGGCAGGATGACGTGACCGGCCTGATGCTACTTGACGAGCTTAGGGCAGCCGCCGAGCGTGGTGTGCGGGTTAGGTTGCTGGTCGACGATAACGGCATCTCAGGATTGGATGGTTTGCTTGCCGAACTGGATGCTTTGCCCACTGCAAATGTTCGCATTTTTAATCCGTTCACACTGAGAAGTCCCAAACTATTGTCGTACGCCTTTGACTTCAGCCGCCTGAACCGGCGGATGCACAACAAGTCAATGACAGTGGATGGGGTGGCCACAATTGTCGGTGGCCGCAATATCGGCCACATATATTTCGACTACGGGGCAGGAACTCACTATCTTGACGTAGACGCGATAGCCATCGGTCCTATTGTGGAAGAGGTTTCGCAGTCCTTCGATACATATTGGAATAGCGCTTCTTCGTATGATGCCGTTCTCTTCTTAGACCTTCCCGCAGAAAAAAGCCTACAGGCTAAAGCTGATGCGGCGCGCCAGACTGCCATCGGCGCAGGTTATCAGAAAGCAATCGAGGAAAGCGAACTACCCGACCGGATTGAGGGACATGATTTGAAGTTCGACTGGAGTGAGGTCACTCTTTTTGTCGACGACCCTGCCAAAGGCTTGGGTATCGTCGCAAGTAAAGACTTGATCGTCGAACAACTGATCGAATCCAATCTTTGGCGCGGTGTTTGAGACAGACCAACAAATCGCGGTGGCTTTGCCCAATGGGCAACGAATGATGGTAGGCCTGCCGTTGGCGAATTTGCTCACCTTTCTTGAATCGATCCAGTCTGAATAGTCACTGACCAATCTGCTCATCCGTGTCAGCCGTTCGTCTGATTGACATGAGAGTCAACGGCGGCCCCAACACCTCGAAGGCCACAGTACTGACTAGAGTAAAAGCCATGATCGACGCGGCCCAATGTGGAAATTGCTCTCCGGCGACAAGGGCCATTCCCACCGCGACACCGGCCTGTGGTAACAAAGCTGGACCGTACCAGCAGGTCTGACGGCTAGGCAGGCCGCCAAGTCTCGCTCCGCAATAACCCCCGACGAGGCGGGCGACAGCGCGCAAGAATAGGAAAAGAGCACCAGCCCAGCCCATCAAGCCGAAGGCTTCAATATCCAACGTGGCGCCAGCCAACAGGAAGAACAGGATCATGAATGGCCACTGAATGTGCTCGATCTCATGGAAAGCACGCTCGTGATGGCGGGCAAGATTCCCGATAACTGCGCCCGCAACCATGCCTGCTACCAAGAATGAAACCTCCAGCCAAAGCGCGAGGCCCGCTGTAAGAAAGACTATGCCCACTGCTTCTGCCTGCATTGGCTCTCCCGGTTTCAAGCGACCGGTCAGGTAAGCGGATGGCACGCCTAGTGCAGAACCCAACAAAATAGCCCCTCCGAAATCCCACATCGCTGTGGTCGTGATGGTAGCCCAACCGTCCGAATGACCGGCCAGAACCAATGCGACGCTGAAAACGATCAGTCCCCAAGCGTCATCAATTGCGACTATGCCCTTTAATGTCTCGGTGAAGCTGTTGGACACCCCAGATTGTTTTATCACGTCTGTCATGGCGGCCGGAGCTGTAGCCGTAGCAATTGCCGCCAGCACCAGCGCCAACCCGAAGGGCACGCCAATAGCGGCCAGTCCAGCAGAAACAATAACAAGGGTTGCAACCACGATTGAAATCGAAATCGTCAGAATGGCTCGGCCATGCCGAACCAGATTCTCGCGGGTCAATGATCCTCCAAGAAGAAATGCGACCATCGTCAATGCCACGATGGATACCTCATCGAACCACATTGCAACGTCGAGTGGGATCAACCCCATTCCGGCATTCCCTGCGATCAAGCCAAGGAAAAGCAAGGTGGTAACACGAGGAAGATGCGTGGCCCGGCCGAGTTGGTCGGCCGCCAATCCGGCAAGGAAGAGCACACCAAGGGTAATCAGAAAGCCGGCAATGTGCATAGAAAACCAAGCGTTAAGTTCTTGTCTAGACTACTCTAACCCCAACCCTGCCTGCTAGGAACCGATGACGGAGAAAATGCGAGTGTCCCGTCGCAGCTTAGGCCAAAGATCCCTAAAAAAAGGGATATTGATCTGTATTAAGGCGAAAGCGCGCTGCACTTGAAACAATAACTCATTCAGGAAATGAAGAGAAACTTTCGATGCCGACAAAGGAATCTAACACAAATATTCCGACGTCACTTTTGGATGTTTTCAAACAAATGCAGCCGCCCATGTCTGGCAATCCGGCCTTCGATGCCCAGATCGAACAATTTTGGTACGCATAGGAAAATTGCTCGAAGAAACAGAGGCCTTTGCGCAGGTCACAACCAGCTTCGCACCGCTCATGGTCAGACGGTCCTGAATAGCCTTGGGCCCAAAGGCTGTGAACAATGGCTGATAGGCCGCGCCAGCCCGGAGGGCGCCGAGAACAACTGTCACGAGATCCGGGGTGCGTGGCAATAGACCCGCCACGATGTCGCCGGGTTGGATGCCTTGTTCCTTCAGCAAGTTGGCGAAACGCGCGGCTTCATCGCGCAACTCCATAAAGTTGCGAGTCTCATAATGCCCGTCCAATGCAATCCAGTTCAAAGCCAGGGGATTGCCCTGCAAATGGGCGTCACAACATTCGACGCATGCATTGATCCCGTCGCTGAAACTACCGGAAAAGACAGACTTTGCGATGTTCAGATCAAAGTTTTCCACCGCTTTGGAATAGTCTCGAGGAGTACCAGAGTCAGAATTCGATTCCATCAAAACACATTCCTCCAAATGCAGCCCTTCAGTTACCTTGCACTCAAATGGGTCGAATTTCCACGTTGGAGATTACGCGAACGTAAGTGCACCAAGAGCGGTCCATTAGTCCCCTACCAAAGCTAGGTTTGGGTTCGAGAGGCCGACCTCGGCTGCGGTGCCGCATCCACAACACCTCCGTCCTGATACCCTGCGCGGTCCCCCCAAAGGCGACATCCATCGCACTTTGAGTTACTGCATTGCAGCTTTCTTAAATGGGATGTGTTAAAAAACCAGCCCTCGCGGCACATTGCCTGAACTAACAAGGAGCGGGCAGTGCGGACTTTCGCAAGTGCAAGAAAATCCTCATGCCATCATGCTCTTAGGCGCGACTGATCCGTGCGTATGAAAGGAAACTAACACCGTCACGGCGAGGAGTGTTGCCGTCGATAGCCGCTCGGCGTTTGACCTGTCCATCGTTTGACTGCGCGGGAAAGAGTTTCCTGATTTGCATAGCCAAGCTCGCGCGATAACTGATTCAGAGAAACGCTTGGCTCTTCAAGCAGGCGACTAAGAGAAGTCTCAGCGCGAACCCTATCTACAATCTGCTCAAGATTTGTGTTTTCCTCAGAAAGTAGACGTCTGAAGCTGCGTGCGCTGGTACCTGCAGCAGCGGCCAAGCTGTCCAAGCTTGGCGGCGCCTTTCCAAGCATGCTTTCGACAAGCGCACCAGCCTGATCGGCCAGCGACTGGCTCTCGCGCAATACACGCAGGTTTGTATCGTCTTTTTTGACGGCCAGGCTGCGTACTTCTTCCGGGAACTCGGCCTCGGCCACGTCCTGATCAATTTTTACATTCAGCGTGCGGTTTTTCGCGGGCATCACTCGATCCCCGAGCCAAGGTTTCAAATGAGACAAACCTTCGTCTGGGTGGGGTACAAGTTCGACACGCGAAACAGCTGGTGTATTGTTTGTCGCCACAGAGCAAATCATGTCAACCAACGCCGCCACATATTGCTGGACGTAGTGCAGAACTTCCTGCTCGCCCACCTCCAAGATCCAGCCATCCGTGATTTGAATTGAATTCGGCCCATCAACAACCATGAAGATTTCATGTGTGGAATGGGTTTGCATCTTTTGCGATACCCGGCGAAACCCATGGCGTACAGTTGGCCCAGCGAAGGCCGCGGCACCAATCAAGCCGATCTCGAATCCGCCGCGCCCGTCTACGATCCTTCGTGGGGTGTCAGCACCTTCCTGCCTCGAAAGTTCCACCAAAAAACGAACGGTGCCGCGCAGTGGAATTGGCAGGTAAGGGTCATTATCTGGAACCCACTCCAGCCCCGCCTTCGCCAGCAAACCGTCAACGTCAAGATGATTGTCATGCGCCCATCGCCGCATTGGATAAATGGACGCGGCGCGAATGAGTGGAATGGATGATGGCATAAGAGTAGTCTCCAGCTTCTCGTCGAATTTTGGCCACTGAAGTCAAATTTAGACCAGTATTTTGATCCAAATCAATATAGGATCACTCCGCTTCAGGATGCTTGTTCAATACCCAAGCTCGGCAAAATCCGGTGGGGACGCTACCTGCCGCCAAGATTTTTCCGACTTTCAGGATGCGCAGCAGATCGAAGGGAAGAAACAGAGTATGACACATCGAAATCTAGCACTGGCTGTAGCAATAGCTTCTATGTCTTGCGTGAGCCTGAGTGCCCATGCACAGACCGAAGCCCCGCTAGGATCGCCGGGTGCCACAACCACAATTGACGGCAGACAACTACCTCCGCCACCGTCTGAGTTTGGCGGCAAAATTGAACCTCAAGCGCTCAAGTCAACCGAGTACTGGCCACCGCGCGTGGTACCGCCGGAGGGGGCACCCAACGTTCTGCTTATCATCCTTGATGACGCAGGGTTTGGCGTTCCAAGCACCTTCGGTGGGGTAATCCCGACGGATACGATGGACGAACTTGCTGCAGCAGGGCTGAGCTTCACCAATATCCACTCGACCGCTTTGTGCTCGCCCACACGAGCGGCTTTGATCACAGGTCGCAATCACCATTCAGTCGGCTTTGGTGTCATTTCCGAACAGTCCACCGGCTACCCCGGTTATAACAGCATCATACCTGAAAATAAGGCTACCATCGGCCGGATACTATCAGACAACGGCTACGCAACTTCGTGGTTTGGTAAAGATCACAACACGCCGTCTTTCGCCGCCAGCCAGGCGGGACCATTCGACAAATGGCCCACAGGCCTCGGGTTTGAGTATTTCTATGGCTTTGTTGGCGGAGACGCGAACCAATGGCAACCAAATCTCTTCCGCAACACGACCCAGATTTACCCCTATGACGGAAATCCGGAATGGAACATGATCACGGGTATGGCGGATGATGCGATCCAGCATATTTCACGTCTGACCCAAATCGAACCCAATAAGCCGTTCTTCGTGAAATACGCGCCTGGTGCAACGCACGCCCCGCACCACCCGACCAAGGAATGGGTGGAGAAGATTGAGGCGATGAACCTCTTTGACGACGGCTATGAGGCGCTGCGCCAGACGATATTCGAAAACCAGAAGAAGCTGGGGCTTGTCCCTCAGGATGCGACCTTGACTCCATGGCCCGCTGACAAGATCAAGCCATGGGATCAACTGAGCGATGACGAGAAAAAACTGTTCGTCAAGCAGGTTGAGGTCTTTGCCGCCTATGCGGCCTACACTGACCATGAGATTGGCCGCGTTGTCGATGCTATCGACGATCTGGGACGGTTGGAGAACACGCTGGTCATTTACATCAACGGTGACAACGGGACATCCGCCGAGGGTGGTCCCATGGGAACGCCGAACGAGGTTGCCTGGTTCAACGGTATCTCGGCCATGCCTGCCAAGACCCAACTTCAATGGTATGATGTTTGGGGCACTGAAGAGACGTACAACCACATGTCCGCAGGCTGGTCATGGGCTTTTGACACGCCGTTCGATTACTTCAAGCAAAATGCCAACCGGCTGGGTGGCGTGCGTCAGAACATGGTCGTATCATGGCCCAAAGGGATTACCGACAAAGGCGGGATGCGCGATCAGTTCCTGCACGTGATCGATGTCGTCCCGACCCTTCTCGAAGTGACCGGTATCGCTGAACCGCTCGAGGTGGACGGCATCGTTCAGTCACCAATTGAAGGCACAAGCTTTGCCTATACCTTCGACAAGGCGAATGCGGACGCGCCAAGTCGTCACCGTACGCAGTACTTTGAGATGATGGGCCAATGGGCGCTGTATCACGAAGGCTGGTTCCTGAGCACCAAGGTCAACCGGATGCCATGGGAAACCCCCAAGACACCCAACCCCGACCCGCTGAACAATCAGGAGTTCGAACTCTATGATCTCAGAACGGACATGAACCAGCAAAAGAACGTGGCCAAGGATCATCCGGAGAAGGTGGAAGAACTGAAAGCGATCTTCATCGAGGAAGCCAAAAAATACCAGGTTTTCCCGCTGGATGCCTCTGTGACGTCGCGCCTCGCCAAGCCGCGACCCAGCATCACCGCAGGCCGCACCGAGTTTGTCTATACGCAACCCATGATCGGTGTGCCTCAGGGCGACTCTCCCAGTATCTTGAATTCGTCTTATACGTTCACGGCCGAGATCGAGGTGCCTGAAGGCGGCGCGGAGGGTATGATCGTGACTTCTGGCGGCAGGTTCGCGGGCTACGGGTTCTACCTCAAGGACGGCAAACCGACCTTCACTTGGAACATGCTCAATCTTAAGCGCATCCAGTGGCAGGGTAACGACGCTTTGACACCAGGTAAACATACCGTCGAGTTCGATTTCAAATATGACGGATTGGGTGACGGAACGCTGGCCTATGGCGACGCCAGTGGCATCGGACAGAGTGGAACCGGCACCCTGAGCGTGGATGGCAAGGTAGTTTCAACCAAGAAGATGAAAAACACCATCCCGGTCATTCTGCAATGGGATGAATCGTTCGACATCGGGCAGGATACGCTAACAGGTGTCTACGACAACGACTACAAACCGCCGTTCAACCTGACTGCAAAGCTGGACAAACTGACGTTGAAAATCGAACGGCCGGAACTCTCGGACGCCGATAAGAAACGGTTGGAAGACGCAATGCATCGCGCGAGCGACTAACCCCTTAACAGGGCTCTGTTTCCGACGGGGTCCTGTCAATGATGAATTCCGTGGAGGATGTTATGCAGGATCACCCGAAAAAACATGAGACCATCACAACCCGACGCCAGCTTTGCATTGGTGAGGCACCGCTGCTGGCCGCCACGGTCGCTCTCCAATAAAAGCAGAACACACCTCAGACGGCGAGGCAGATTTTCTATTTCTCCAGAAAGCCAGGGGCATGACGTATTTAGCCCGCGAAAGGCAGCGCACTTACCGGCGTGCAATGATGTACTAGCGACGCAGCGCTTGCTGCATTTTTTGAAGAGAGGGGGATACTGAATTGGCAAAACCAAGCACCTTGTACTGGTGGCTGGTTGGGTTTGGCTCGGCCGTCCTCGTAGTGGCAGAGGTCGTGTTTGGCGGCATCCTGCTTCATGGCGAAACAAAGCAGATCACCTCGACAACCCGCGTTCTTTTGTTCCTGCTGAGCGGCAGCTTGTTGTCGCTCGCCATGCTCGCTGTGCTGCGCCACTACCTGTTGACCAGCAATGCCCGGCAGGAAACCACCGACCCTGATCATGCGCCTTTGTCACGCGGTCTCAGTGTTATCCCCTTAGTGCGGGCAATCCTTATCACCTTTACCGTCATCATTGCGATCCTTGTCGCCCTTGCAGAGCTTGGGGTCAAAATTGCACCGATGTTGGCAGGGGCAGGCATTGTCGGGATCGTATTGGGAATGGGGGCACAGAGCCTCCTGAAGGATATTCTAGCGGGCATTTTCTTTGTGATAGACGATGCCTTTCGGCTGGGAGAATATGTAGAGATCGGCGAGACACGCGGCACCGTCGAAAAGATTTCTCTGAGATCGATGCAAATCAGGCACCACCGGGGGGCGCTGCAAACGCTCCCCTACGGCACCATTCAATCGGTCAAGAACCTCAGCCGGGACTGGGTCATCTCAAAGCTTGAGTTTCAGGTCCCGCATGACACGGACATCCTCAAAGTTAAGAAAGTCATCAAGGCGCTGTCCAGGCAAATCGAAGAGGATGAGTATTTTGGTCCGCAAATGCTCTCTCCTGTTAAGTTTCAAGGTATCTACGGCGTCGATCTCTACGGGCTGACCGTACGTGTCAAATTCACAACCCTGCCTGGCGAACAGTTTCTCATCCGCCGCGAAGTCTACAGGCTGGTTCAGCAAGGCTTTGCAAACAACGGTATCGAGTTTGCTGAACGTACTGTAAAAGTGGATCGTTCAGACGATGTTATTGCCACCGCGGACGACACCGAGGCACCGCGTGTATCGGCCTCTGGCTGACGGCTGACGTACTGGCGCGACTAATCAATTGTTTTTAGCGCTTCAAAAAAGGACATGGCCATGCGCAGTTTGACTGTATTGGTTGTCGTTGCCGCCGCAATGATCAGCGGCTGCGGTGAACGCGGAACATTGGCCCTGTTGCCAAATGCTGCAACGCCGGCACGCGAAAGGACGATCCTTGTCGCGGCCTCCCGGGCGCATGCACCCGCGCCAGATTTCTTTACTGAAACCCGTTCCGATCAGACCAATTATTCCAAACTTGTCATCTCGATACCGCCAGCGCGGGAAATCGGGGAAGTGAGGTACCCTAAAGGACAAGATGTTGATCCGCACACGCAGTTCCTGGTCTCTTCTGCCGTGCGGTTGAAAGGCAAACAGGCATTTGTGCGGGCCATAAATGAAGAGGTCGGCAAACGCGTCGTCGATGACCGTCAAGGATTTGTTTTCGTCCATGGGTTCAATACCAATTCAGCCGAAGCTGTCATACGCGCAACCGCCCTCGCAGAAGATACCGGACGCGAAGGGGTCGAAATCGTGTATTCGTGGCCGTCTGCTGGCCGCGTGTTGAAATACCTTGATGACCGTAAAAGCGCATTGTTTGCCCGTGGATCATTCAAGGAGACCCTCGCCGCCATGTCAGAGTCGCGTCTAACGAACTATCTGGTGGTTGCCCACTCCATGGGAAATTTCGTGGCCATGGACTCCATGCGTGAATTGGCTCAGCAAAATCAAATATCGGTTTTGCGGAAAATCCGGGCTCTTATCCTGATATCTGCGGACCTCGACATAGATGTTTTCCGCACGCAGGCACAACCTGTCCTGGCGCAAGGTATACCCATCATCTTGCTGACAACAAATGATGATCTGGCGCTTAGCCTCTCAGCAAAACTTCGGCGTCAGGGAGATAGGGTCGGTGATATCAAATCCGTGTCTGAGCTTGGTGGTCTGAAGGTTGCCGTATTTGACTTGACCAACATTAAGTCCAGTGACCCGCTGAAGCATTTCAAGATCGGCTCATCTCCGGAAATATTGAAATTCCTCAAGTCACTGCATCAGTCTGGAGGCGGAGTCATCAGCACCGACGCAACGGGACGCATAATTACCGTCGACGCAGAAAAACTTGAAGCTGAGACGGGCATCGTTTTAACGCAGTAATCAATATGCCGGTGCGCGTTCATCGCGTTATTTCTGCACGTGCTTGATTTCTTCGCTGCAAGCGCCAAACTCAACTCTTTAAAATAACCGCTTTGTCCGGCGGTCTCAATGGATCGACGCAACACTTCACTTTGAGAGTAAAGATGGAGTGTTGGAATGGCGTATCGACGTCGGATCTATTTTACAGAGAAACAAAAGGCGGACATCGAAATATCAAAAAGCCGATGGACGTTCCAAGTTGATGTTAGGGATTTGGTTTTTCCAACTTCCAGATGAGATTAGCTTTTACCGTCGCCCACTCGGACTTAATAATGGAATACACAGCGGTGTCCCGGATTGTTCCGTTTGCCATGATCATGTTTGACCTGAGGATACCATCAAGTTTTGCTCCAAGCCTTTCGATGGCTCTGCGGCTTTTAGAATTGATGAAGTGGGTTCTGAACTCGACACAAATACAGTCAAGTTCCTCAAATGCTTGCTGCAATAGCAGTAACTTACATTCCGTATTCAGCGGAGTTCTTTGTGCCGACTGTCGATACCAAGTTGAACCAATTTCAAGCCTACGATTTGAGGCATCAATATTCATGTAGGTCGTCATGCCAACGGCGCGACCTGTAGAGTTCTCGATTACCGCAAAAGGAAGCATCGAGCCGTTTTCACGTAAAGATAGACGGCGTTCGATTTCTGCGTGAATACCCTCCGGCTTGGGGATCATGGTATACCAAAGGCGATGAAGTTGCCCATCGGCTGCGGCTTCAGCGAGGTCATCATGATGAAGCTGTGAGAGAGGTTCGACCGTAACATGCAGCCCCTCGATTGAAAAAGGTTCCGGCCAATTTAACATGGCAAATGCTCCCTGAATCGGTAGTGATATTTGCAGTACAATCTGTGTGTTTGCATGGCAATCAAAACGGCGCCCTAGCATTCATCAGATGGCTGACTAGCCAGTCCACCCAGTCTCGCGCCGGGTATCCCGCAATGGTCTGCATTGGGCTCGGGGACTAAGCCGCTCTCGCGGCATTTGCGCTTGTGGCTGCTGTATCGATCTGACCTACAGGGAGCGCGTTTTGCGATGTGACGGATCTGCCTGACGATTGAGTTTTCTCAATTGGACAGGAGGTTTCCATGACACAGGAGAATATGAGCCGGCTGCGTGCGCGGATGATCGAGGACATGCGTATTCGCGGGTTGGCGGAAACAACGCAGAAAGCGCACATCCGTGCACTCAAGCACTTCACAGCCTTTCTCGGGCGCTCACCGGACACGGCGACGCCGGACGATTTGCGCGGCTATCAGCTTCACATGACAGATACCGAGGTCACGCCGTCGGTCTACAACGCCCGGGTCGCTGCGCTTCGGTTCTTTTTCGGCAAGACCTGCGATCGGGAGGATATGAAGAAGTATATCCAGTTCCGCACCGAACCGCGGAAGCTGCCGATTGTGCTGAGCTTCGAGGAGGTTGCGGCGGTTCTGGCGTCGGCCCCGGGGCCAGGTCTCAAATACCGGGCGGCGCTCGGCATTGGTTACGGTGCGGGATTGCGCGCCTCCGAGGTCACCAATCTGAAGGTTCGGGACATCGACAGCAATCGGATGCTGATCCATGTCGAACGTGGCAAAGGCGGCAAGGATCGTGACGTGATGCTGTCACCGTCGTTGTTGGCGCTGCTGCGCGACTATTGGCGCGAGGCCCGCCCGCAGGGCTGGCTGTTCCCGGGACAGAGCAGGGTCGAGCCTCTGTCTCCGCGTTCCTCATGCCGCGACTGTCGATGTTTATTGACGAATTCTCCAATATCGAATTGAGGATTGATTCAACGATCCAGGCTGTCGACCTCAAGCCGGGCGGAATTGATATGGCCATCCGATACGGAACAGGTCGCTGGCCTGGGCTTGTCTCGCAGATGCTGCTACCCGGCTGTCTGACGGTCGTCGCGTCCCGCGAACTGATTGGAAACCGGGTGCTCACAAAACCTGCGGAATTGCTTGAATTCACTCTTCTTCAGGAACAGGCATCGGTCGAGTTTGATCTTTGGATGGAAAAGGTCGGAATCCCCCCCGAAACAGACCGGAGGGTCGTCCGCATGCCGGGCAACATGCTGCTGGATGGCATCCGTCGCGGTGATGGTATCGGGGCGACGGTACCGGCTTTTGTTTCTGACGAATTGAAGTCGGGACAACTCGTGGCACTGTTCGATGATCCAATACCTCAGATCGGCTACTACCTTGTCACTTTGTCGGGCCCGGTTCGACCAGCGGCAAATCTGTTCATGCAGTGGCTCTCGAAATCAATTACCGAATATGAGAAAAGCCTTTTCCGATGGATGCCCTCTCACTTGCTGTAGGCAGTAAAGAGCACCGATTAGAGTTAAATTGGGTCTGACTTGCCGTATATGACTGTGCGTACAGTGCGCGAATTGGCGCCGGATATGGTCATGTTCCCGCAACTTGGCGTTCATAATCCACATCATCATACCAACCGAGCGATTTGGTGACGTTCAGGTTGTCGTCTAAGTCCCACTCTTCCCAGCCCGAGAAACGAACATGGTTACCGGTCTCTTTATGATGGCCTTCGAAAGTCCACGCATAGACCATGTGGTGATCGGCGACGAGAACCGTGTCGAGGTTAAGAACGAGGTCAGGGAAGTCAGCCATAAATCCCGCCGCCATGTCGCCAATCTCCGTCCGGCTCTCCATTGGGTCGCCACCGTTCATTATCATGATTGTATCTTCAGCATATCTTCCGGCGACATCGCCAGGCGCCCGGTTTGTCCAAGCAGCGCAATGATCTTGAGCTATGCGGCGGGCGGTTTGTACATCAGGTGTCATCTATATCTACATGTCCTAAAAATCGCGAAAATACATGGTTGCAAAAACGTTAGTCGGGTCTCTGAAAGCAATCAAGTTTGCTTAACAGCGCTTCTCAACGATGGCAGGTTTGTTTGCGTCACGGCCATCCGCTCGTTGAAATTGCTGCGCTTTGAACGAACGGCAGTTCTCGGAAAGCCGATGGGTGAACTGTGAGAGATATCGAATGTCGGCTGTGGGCCGCCAGTGAAGGCGGCCCGAACTTTTCAGATTTCAACCGCTTCTGCGATCGCTAGAGCATCCTCGAGTTCGACGCCGAGGTAACGAACTGTGCTGTCCATCTTCGTGTGGCCCAGCAACAGTTGAAAAGCGCGCAGGTTGCCTGTTTTTTTGTAGATTTGCGTCACCTTCGTCCGCCGCATCGAATGCGTACCATAGGCACTGGCCTCCAGACCAATCGACGTGACCCAGTCGCGAACTATCCGGGCATACTGGCGGGTCGAGATATGCAAGCGCTCATGAAAGCGACCCGGCCAAAGATACTCTGAACCGATCATAAGTTTGTCTTCCATCCATTTCTCGACAGATGCGCGGGTGCCCTCAGAAATTTCAAAGCGCACTGGCTTTTGCGTTTTGCTTTGCAGTACCGACGCCCGCTCCTTGATCTGGCCGGATGACATGACATCGACAACTTTCATCTTGACCAGATCACAACCGCGCAGCTTGCTATCGATGGCCATGTTGAACAAGGCTAGATCGCGGTGATTTTCCGCAAGCTCAAGCCTGACCCGAATGGCCCATACATGCTTGGGTTTCAATGGGCGCTTCTGTCCGACGATGCGGCCCTTGTTCCAGGCCGGGCGAAGCGCACGAATAGCAGGTAAGTTGGGTGTTGGTTCCATGGCTGATCCTCTTATCCGCCACACGCCACCAAATCGTCAGTCCGCTGACGTGAAAGAATACCACATGCGGGGATATTGAAAAATACCGAATATTGGTATAGATGGCTGGTAGGAGGTAACTGATGGCCAAAAACACTTCGATGTCCCTCGGGGACCACTTTGCGGGGTTTATCGAAACTCAGGTGAGCAATGGACGCTACGGATCGGCCAGCGATGTCGTCCGGGCTGGACTGAGGCTTCTCGAGGAGCACGAGGCCAAGGTTCAGGCCCTAAAGGAAGCCTTGATTGCCGGCGAAAATTCGGGGAAACCCCGATCGTTTGACCGTGAGGCATTTCAAGCTCGAATGCGTCAGAAGAACAGCAACTGATGTCGCTGACTTATATGCTGTCGCCGATGGCGGAAGCAGACCTCGAAGACATTTGGGCCTACACTGCGGAAACATGGTCCGCCGATCAGGCTGAGATCTACACCAACGATATAATCAATGTGTTTGAGGAACTCGCAGAAGGCCAAAAGAAAGGCAGAGCAGTCGAAGTCCGAGAGCGCTATCTAAAGGCGCTGGTCGGTCGCCATGCGATCTATTTTCAAGTCCGAGGGGAAGTGATCGCAATCATCAGAATTCTGCATCAAAGCATGGATGTCGAACGGCATTTGTAGCCACGACGAACGTCCGCAATTTGGGCTGCACGCGCGGCAATTGAAGACTATCGTCAAAGGCGGCTCTGGGCCCATAGTGCCGGATGCAGCGATGCGCATGAGTGTCGGCTAATGGAACAATTAGTTAAGCCACGGCCTCAACCCGACAAGCCGCGCATTGTAAGTTGATGGCGTGACGTTCGTGTCAACCATGTGCAGTTGATAGGCGCGCAAGTCTTCGGGCGTCGCAGTGTCCGGCGATCGCCCAAGGAACTCCGCAAGATATCGAACCGCTCGGATGTGGGCCTTCTGCGAGCCATCGCCCAGTCCTTTGATCCGCATATCTTCGATCATTCGCGCGCGCAGCGGTGTGGTCTTGGTGTCCGTCATGGGACCCTCCTGTCTGTTGATTGAGAGCCCCAATCGTCAGACAGACACGTCCATTCCCAAAATCCCGACGCTCAGATTACAGCGCCCCCCTCGCCGCAAGCGCCCATGCCGCGCGAGCGGCTTCGTCCTTGTCCCGCAAAGCGGAACTTGCACAAGTATTACGGAGCGACCGCTTTCGGCATAAGCTGACATTCAAGTCCACGAAATCGGTTCTTCTGTGTAAGATGTCTGTTTTCAACGAGACCGGACGTTCGGCAAAATTGGGCCAACTTCCGGTATGCGGACTTTACCGCCGATCGAAATCGATGGCGAAGGGTCCGCTCTTTGCGCATTGCCGCCGCTCAGGAGCCCACAGTGTCGCAAGCGCAGCAGGGTTTTCGACCGTCGAGAACGCCCTCCGTTGCCATTTCGACGGACAAAAATGAATGGCAGCGTTCCTCATCAAAACAATTTGAACAGTGCCTTTGGGAAGGCCCATTTGGGACTAGAAACTCACGTGAGCACCGAGCCGATACCGTTCCAACCCTGCCAGAGTACAAATACTGAAAGCGCTGCTGTTATCATCGCCGGCACTCCATCTCTCCAGGTGTCGAATATCAGATGGCAGAGAATGGCGCCGACGGATGTTGCCAAGAGCGCTGCCGCCCCAAGTGGACCCAGCCAAGGCCCCTGAATCCAGATGCAGACAGCGCCGAATAATTCGATAAGGCCCACCATGAACATGACCTGCCGGTTGAGGCCGTAGCTTTCGAACATGGCGAGTTGTGTTTCGAACACTTTCGTCTGCCAGCCTGTCAGTTTGATTGAACTTGCCAGAAGGAAGAACGCCGACAGGAGCGCAATGACTATCGTTAAGGTCATTGTTCTGGGTCTTTGTGTGAGCGTTTGAAGGCCTGTGGGGATTGACCTGTCCATCTGCGGAAAGCCCGTGAGAATGCAGTCGGATCGGAAAACCCCAGTTGCTGGGCGGCGTCTCTGACCGAGCAGGCTTCCACACCCAACAGTTCAATGGCTTTCTCCCGCTTCAGGCGTGCAATGACCTTGGAGGTTGTTTCGCCACGTTCGGACAGGCGCGCATTCAATGTGTTGGGGTGTAACCCCACTAGCCGTGCCGCCTGCTCTGCTGTGAAGGTCGGTTCAGACAGCCGTGATCGCACGATGTCTTCGAAGCCGGTCAGAAAGTCGATTGGTGCAGCAAGCTCAACATCATTCGGGTGATAATCGGATACATTCTCCAGAACCTCGTCTGGGAGGCGGTGGTTCAACCAGGTGGACGGGAAGCGAATGGAAAAGCCACGCTCGTCAGACGGGACGCCTGTTACTCCAAAAAAATGCCTCGGCAAGACGTCGGGGTCGGCAAGCTGTAGTATCACTTTGTGCGGATCCCAACGGAAATCGAGCACCCGGTGCAGCAGGGAAATCCAAATACCAATCATGAACCCGTCAGCTTGAGCTGGTGATACTGACGAGCGAAAATGCCGCCGGGCCGCAAAGTAGGCATGTTCGTCTTCAACGATCAGAGATTGAGTGACTGCATTTGACTCTTTTGAGACGATCTGAGTGAAGCGCGTGAAAAAATCTCCCAGCGTCAATGCTTCTGCCAGATCCCGCCCTTTCGGGAGGAATCGCTTAAGGTCAACAGACTGGCCAACCCGAGCGCAAAAGTCCGATCCTTCGGCTGCAGCCGCGGCACTGAACGCTGCATACACGGTCTCATGCGACAGGAAATGTTCAGGTGTGATCGTTTTGGCCGCTTCAAAACCCAAATCCTGAAAGACTTCTTCGGGATCCGACCCCAGGTTTCTCAACGCGGTAGTGACCGGGGACAGCACGGTCGCCCGAACCAACGGAAGATCAGATTGTCTGGGCGTTTTTCGATTTCCGAACATGTTTACTCCCTTCGGCCGGAATCGTGACATCGTCACGGTGAGGTTTCCAGAAAAATGCGCAAGAACCTGACCAGACCCTAACCAAAAAAATTTTCCCCTTAGGGCATGGTCAGGCATGCGCCGAGAAAACTCGCCATACTCGGCAAGTGAAGTGGCGAATCCACATCGCTTGCAATTTCACGGAGATGTCATGATCACAGATATCACACGAGCCTGTACCGCCGTCACATTGGGTGCGATGACGCTTTCCGCAAGTGTCGCTCTTGCACAGCAGGAACCGCCGTCGGTCACCTTGTTCAAGAACGTTATGATCTTTGATGGAACCACGGACGGGCTTCAGGATCTCGACGTGCTTGTTGTTGGAAACAAAATCCACACCGTCGCGGAAGACA
This sequence comes from Ruegeria sp. CF1, assembly GCF_056537445.1. NCBI lineage: Bacteria > Pseudomonadati > Pseudomonadota > Alphaproteobacteria > Rhodobacterales > Roseobacteraceae > Ruegeria > Ruegeria sp. CF1. Next base: position 124,930 of record NZ_JBQFRN010000005.1, read on the forward strand.
TACCGGAATCAGGCACATGGGAAGTTGAAGCTGGCCAAGATGGCCCCCTGTATTCTCAAATACATAGCGGTGGCACTGGGTATACCTTTGTCGTGGAAGGCGAAGAGGGCACCAAAACCGTCAAGCTGTCGCCCAATGTCATCGACGGCGGGGGACGAACCTTGATGCCGGGCATGATTGATAGCCATACCCACTTTAACCTCTCGATGGATGGCGGGCGTCCGGGCATGGAAATGGCGCGGTGGGATTATATGGCGGGACACGCCTCCTCTGCAGCACTGGAGTGGTTTTACGATGGCTTCACGACAGTGCGTGATATGGGGGGCATGGCCGATGGATTGCGACGGGTCATAGACAAAGGCCTCATGGAAGGACCTCGCATCTACAGCGCCGCCGGGATGATCAGTCAAAGTGCCGGTCATGGGGATCTCAGGTTTAAAAGCCAGACCAACCCCCTCCAAAGCAGCACGTGGCGAAATGGTATCTATCACATTGCCAACAGTCCCAATGAAGTCCGCACAGCGGTTCGCGAGAATTTCAATGCGGGCGCAACCCACATGAAAATCATGATGGCGGGCGGTGTGGCCAGCAACAAGGGTCCCTTTGAAGCATCTCAGTACACCGACGCTGAAATCACTGCGGCGGTGGAAGAAGCCGCGACGCGCGGAACCTACGTAGCGGCCCACCTTTATCTCGATGAAGCTATACGCCGTGCGCTCGATTTGGGTGTCATGTCGATTGAACACGGTCAATTCCTGCAAGAAGACACAGCCATGTTGATGAAGGAAAAGGGCGCCTTCATTTCTCCGTATATTGCGGCCGTTATGAGCGAGGATATTCTGACCCATCCGGTCTACGGAAACCCGGCAACCTTCGAATATGAGCGGACGCTCATGATGAAAGAAGGGACCGCCAACTTCGCCGAAGTCATCAAGAAAGTGCAGCCGAATATCGTATTTTCCATCGACATCGTCAGCACCAACGGTATGGCGGCGCGGCATCACAGGGACCACGAAAAATGGATCTTCGCGGACACTTTCGGCAACTATGAAACTCTGAAAGCAATGACTTCTACCGGCGGCAAGCTTGCAGCGTTGACCGGAGGCAGCAACCCTTATCCCGCTCCTCTAGGGGTCATCGAGGAAGGGGCATATGCCGACATCCTGTTGATCGACGGCAATCCGCTGGAGGACATCACGGTTCTGGGTGGAAATCCTTCATGGTTCAACGCAGAACCGCGTCCGCGTGGCATCGAGACTATCAACCTCATCATGAAAGACGGCGTGATCTACAAGAACACGCTGGACGACTGAACGATGCGTACCGGCGCAATTGTTTTGGCCTTCGCAAGCCTTGCCTCAGCAGCTTTCGCGGATCAGCGGGCTATGGTTCCGCTTGAGTGGGATGAGCTGCCGGATCCTTTGGCGCAGGTCTATGAGGATCCTTTCCTCGACCTCTCCACATCCCAGATGACCGCCCTGTTGACCCTTGTGCAGATGCGCGAGAAGTTGGCTCGGGATGATCTGTCAACCGACACGCGAGAGGGCTATGAGGCGCGTTTGTCGGAGGTCAGCACTGAACTTTCAGCCCAGGAGATCGACTTTGACTGGCTGATTTCGCAGCGTTGGGTGGTTACCGAGCGACGCGAGGCTGCTGCTGCGGCCGGTAACCCGTCTCTCGATGGACAAACGATCAGCATTGCTGGTTTTGCCATCCCCACTTCAATTGAAACGGACGGCACCCGGATCGCCTATCTTGTTCCGACTCCCGGCATGTGTAGCCACCTTCCGCCACCAGACCCGAACCAGTTGATCCGGGTTCGCCTTGGCGAAGACTGGGCGCCAAAGTACTTCCACGAACCGGTACGCCTATCGGGCAGACTGCACCTCGATCCGACCACACAGTCGCTCTGGCTGGTGGATGGAACTGTGCCGATGCAGGCCACCTGGACTCTGGATGTGGAAGACGCCGTAACGGCATTTGCAGCGCCCGCAAAGGGTACTGCCACAAACAGATGGGCAGACGTGTTACGTGAAAGCCTTCGCGCCTCCTCAGAAACGAACTTTGACAACCGCAAGACCGGCGGAGTTGAGCAGCGCGGCAGCCCACCTGCCTCCGCGGAAACGAGCTCCGACATCTGGGGGAACCAATAAGGAAAAACAGAAATGTTGCTGGTCACATGACGAGGGCGTCGGGCTCTGATGCCTGCCTCGCCCAGGTGCAGCAAACCAACCAACGGGCAAGAGCTTTGCCCTCTAGCCGGAGACAGTAGAATGAAGCAACAGATAGCCGCCGTGACCCTTGCGCTTGCGCTGGCGACCGCGCCGGTATCCGCGCAGGAAGTCGCCGATATTCCATCCGCCGTCACGCTGTTCAAGAATGTGAAGGTCTTCAATGGGGTCGACGACGGTCTCCAAGACGTCGATGTCCTGGTCGTCAAGAATAAGATCCACAGGGTCGAGGCCGACATTCCTGAAACTGGCACATGGGAAATTGACGCCGATACCAGGCAAGGGACACGGGTTATCGACCCACCACTGGGCGACTATACGGGCGGATATACCTTACTCGTTGAGGATTCCGAGGGCAGCTCGGAGACGATTGAGGTTGCGGTCAACATTGTCGATGGCGGCGGGCGGACCTTGATGCCGGGCATGTTGGATATGCACGTACACCTCGCCACCTTCGGGCCCGTTCAAACGCAGTCGCGCGATGGGCTTCATCCCTATGCCCATGGTGCGCTGGCGGCTGACCGTGCAGAGGGGATGCTGATGAACGGTTTTACCACAGTGCGAGACCTGGGCGGTCCAGCGAATTTCCTTCGCCTCATCATAGATGAAGGCGTCATGGTAGGGCCCCGCATCTATCCAACGGAAAACTGGATAACCACAACGTCCGGCCATGGCGATTTCCGTGAATTGAATGACCCTCACCCGAATATCGCTGGGGGACGGCAACACTTCTACGAAGACTACGTTACGATTATCGCCGACGGACGGGAAGAAAGCCTGCGCGCGGCGCGTGAAGCATTCCGCCGCGGCGCGACTCAGCTCAAGCTGTTCACTGGCGGCGGTGTGACAAGTCTATTCGATCCGCTGCATTCGGGCCCTCTTGACGAAGAGGTCCAGGCCGTTGTCGAGGTGGCGGAGCGTTGGGATACCTACGTCGCGTCACATGCACATACGGCAGTGGCAATTCAGCAGGCCATAGACAACGGTGTGATGTCGATCGAGCACGCTCCCTATCTGACCGAAGAACAGGCCAAAACGATGATCGAGAAGGGCATGTTTGTTTCGACCGCGTTTTCCCCGGTCTTCTCGATATCCGAGGAACAGGCAAGAAAGGCATACCCGCCCGAGAGCTTTGAGAAATGGTGGGTCATTCGCAATGCCGCCGAGAATGCTCTGAACGTGATCGCCAACAACCCGGAACTGAAAGTGGTCGTTGCTTCCGATCATATTCCACAATGGAACACGGGGCGCGCATACGACGAAAAGGCGCTGGACGAGTTCAAGTATTTTTCGGAAGCCATCGGCAACTTCAGAACACTCAGGGCGTTTACTTCGACCGCCGGAGAACTGAATTCTCTGACCGGTCAGATGAACCCGTACCCTGAGGGGCCCTTGGGCGTCATTCAAGAAGGTGCCTACGCTGACCTGCTGCTGGTAGACGGAGATCCCCTCGAAAACATCGAGATCCTTATGGACCCTGACACCAGTCTGAAGATCATCATGAAGGACGGCGTGATCTACAAGAACACGCTGAACTGAGCGATGGGCGGGATGGTTCACCTCGTCCATCCCGCCCGTTTGTGAAAACCAGCAGATGAACAAAAGCACGGAAACAGGAGAGAAACATTTGGTAAGAAAAATGAAGATCGAAATCGCAACTGCGTTTGCCCTATTGGTATCTGCACCAGTCCTTGCTCAACAGACCACTGTGATGACCGGTGGCAACATCCTGACGATTGATCAAAACTTCTCGATTGTTGAAGCTTTGGTCATCCGTGGAAACGAAATCGTCGCTGTAGGAAGCGACGCGGATGTGCGACAGGTCGCAGGGGAAAACGCACAGATCGTCGACCTGGGTGGCAAGACTGTGATGCCGGGTTTCATTGACGCACATACACACCCGATTGGGGGCGGAGGGTCTTCGGTCTTTGAAAATGTCGGGGTCGATCGCTTCGGTACCGTAGAGGAGGCTCTCGCGCACATGAAAAGTGTGTTCGAGGGGCAGGATAACGATGACTGGGCATTGTTCGTCAACCTTGATCTTGCAACGCAAAGTTTTTCTGAGCCCGCGCTAACGCGCGAACACCTCGATGAAATCGCGCCCCAATCACCGGCGGTGGTTTGGCACGCGGGTGGTCATAAAATGACTGTTAACTCCAAGATGCTCGAACTTATGGGTGTAAGCGATAATACTCCTGACCCGGACGGGGCGCAGTATGGCCGGATGGAAGGCGGCCGCCCGGACGGGAACTTGTCTGGCGGCGCATTGTTGTTTGCTGCCCTCGCGGAGATTGAACCCTACCAGAACTATGACCGCGTAAACGGCACAAAGACCATAGCGCAGGGTTGGGCATCCAGTGGGGTCACGGCGGTCGGTGTCGCGGGTGTGGCAAATCCCGACGACTGGAGTACATTCGAGTTACTGGCGTCCGACGATGACTTTCCCATTCGGACACGCAGTTACCTTCAATGGGCTGAACTGGATGCTTGGGACGCTGCCGGGGTCGCGCCGGGCGATGGCAATGCCAAGGCTCGCGTGATCGGATGGAAAATCTCCGCTGACGGATCGAACCAGGCATTTACCGGGTTACAGCGAGAACCGTACCTGAACTCCGATAATCTGGGCCTAGCCTACATGATTCAGAACGACATCAATTTCGCAGTAGCCGACGGAACCGTCCGCGGTGGACAGATGGCTATGCATGGCAACGGAAACGCGTCCATCGATAACATTATCGCGGCTGTCGAAAAGGCACGTTCCGACGGGATCGACATGGTGCGCCCGAGGATCGAACATTGCTCGATTACAGAAGACGATCAGATCGCAAGACTAAAGGAACTCGACATCTCGTGCTCTTTTCTGATCGCTCACGTGCTCTTCTGGGGGGAGGCTTTCCGCGATGTTGTGTTCGGCGAAGCCAAAGCTGAGAAGCTCGACCGTACAGGCAGCTTCGAGCGGGCGGGAATACCCTACTCACTGCACACGGATTACTCTGTTTCCACACTCACGCCTCTGGAGATGGTTGAAGTAGCAGTTAACCGGACACTCTTCACTGATCCTGACTACGTTCTGGGCGAAGAAGAGCGAGCTTCGATTGACATGGCCCTCCGCGCCGTGACCAGCGTTCCGGCGTTCCAGTTGCTTTCGGAGGACGAGATCGGAAGCATTGAGGTTGGCAAACTGGCGGACCTTGTGGTCTTGGCTGATGATCCAAGGACCGTGGGTCTCGATCAGATTGGTGAGATTGAGGTGCTCGAGACTTGGATGAACGGGAAACGCACGTACTAAGTCACCGATTTCAACCGCAGCCTGAGCGTCCAATTTCCCGCAACGCTCATCCAAATAAAGAGTTCACATGACCAAGCAAAACACTCTAACCTTAGCATCCGCCGCATTGGGAATGTTTCTGCTTGCGGCGAGCACATTGTCGCTGTCCGCTGATGAAGCTTCCCATGCCCTCGGTGCGGAAAGTGCAACCGGCGCTGGCATTGTGGTCCCGGCAAAAAGCTGGGATGTATCGGCAGCCGCCGAAAACCAGATCGACACTGTCCACTTTATTGAGGGCCAATTCGTTAAGGAAGGTGATCTGCTGGTAACCTTCGATCAGGTCTTCAAGCAATGGGATGCCAAAATAGCCGAGTTGGCTCACCAGCAGGCCGTGGCTGAACTGGAGCTGGCCCAGGCTGACTTGTCCAGAAAGAAGCAGTTGGGCGCCAATTCAGTTTCTGAAGTTGAGATTGCACAAGCTGAAGCGCGCGTCGAAATCGCCGAAGCAACCGTTGAGACAAAGAGGCTCAATGCGGAAAAGGCCAAGGCTATCTCAGATCTCCAGCTCATCCACGCACCGTTCGACGGCCAGATGAGCGCGCCGCGTTTTCGAGATAATGCAAACGTCGTCGCCGACTCGCCCGAAATCGGAACGCTGTATCAACTTGATCCGATCCACGTTCGCGTGGCGGGCACGTACGAAAAGCATCAGGAACGCATCCTAGCGGGCGAAAGCCACGAGAGTGTAATGCGCAGCCTGACACTAGTGTTGGAACTGCCGGAAGGTGGTGAGTTCCCACACCAGGGACGCCTGATATCAACGCCGTTCGAGTTCGATCCGGAGACAGGGATTGGCTACAGCATCGCCGAATTCCCAAATCCCGAACTCCTGTTGCGTCCCGGAATGAAGGTCCGGGTGACTTCCTTCGAAAAAGCAGGCCAATGACCTTCTCTGCAGTTTCAAGGAGAAAAAAATGAAGTGGTTTTACCCGGTTGTGTCGGCCGCCCTCCTGGCCTCACCCGTCTTCGCGGACAGTCATAGCCAAACACGGCACTTCCTGTTTGTAGGCACTCCAAATGCTGCCGCTTGGAAATCCATGATCGATGCCCCCGGCGATCGAGAGGCAAGCGTTCGAGGACCTATCGAAGCCCTTGGCGGTGACTTGCTCGCGTATTTCTGGGGGCTCGGCAATGGAAAGAATTACATCCTCGTCGAGTTGCCGGATGATCCAACTTTCATCCAGGCGTTCTATCTCACGCGCCTCGGTGACGGGCTTCTCAATGGCTATCAGATGATCGAACTCATGAGCTCCGCCGACATGGCCGAGGCCCTTTCTCGTGTCTCAGAAGTCAAGGAAGCCGAAGCCAAGCAAAAATGATCCACTTGGACGCGGCTGCGGGCCCATGTGTCGACTGACCAATAACCTGCTTCCGGTACGCCAGGCCAAAACACTATCTTAGAGAAAGGAAACGCGAAAAAATGAAAATTCCACCCTTCAGCCTCACCGCACTTACGGCAACTGTGATCCTGTCTGGCACGGTTTCGGCCAACGCTGACGAATTTGACTCGCGTTGGGCGCTGGTTTCTGACGCCTATGCCAGCGTCGACGCAATCCTTGGCGGCGAGGGCGACACTGTTGGAAAGTTGGCGCAGCTGGATCAGGCGTTGTCCGAACTGAAGGCCAAGTGTGACACGCTGAATGTACATTTTGAGCGCGCTTCGTGCCACGAAGATGTTCGCCGTCTGATGTCGATTTCACAATTCATGGCCGACCCTGAAGATCCGAACCGTAACGACAGTTTCCCGTCACACATCCCGGATTTTGTTAGCCCCGAGATGCGCGAAATCATGGTGAATTGGACACCAGGCTGGCTGGGCGCGACGTGGGAGGGTTATCCGGAGCCAGACGACTATGGCGCGTGGCAATCGCTGCATGACGCTCAGATCGACCCGATGATGGAAGCCGGGAAGAAGCTTCTCACGACAATGAACCTCACAACCGAGGAACGGGAAATCGGTGGCGTTAGGACCGTTACGGTCAGCCCAAGCGAGAACCGCCACCCGGGTAAGGCGTTGATCCATGTCCACGGCGGCGCCTTTTACGGAAACACCCCGGAGACAACCTTCGACCGGACAGCTCCGCTTGCCGATCACATGGGCATCGATATTGTTTCCGTCGACTACAAACTGATGCCCGCGCCTGACTGGGACATTCTGGACCAGCGCGATCAGGTGATTGCTGTCTTCGATGCTCTTACCGGCGAAGGTGGTGACTACGCTCCGGAGGATGTGGGGATTTATGGCTGTTCTGCTGGTGGCGGGCTGGTCGCTATGTCCACCAACGAGATGTCACATCGTGGCGGACCGCTTCCTGGCGCCGCTGTCATGCAGAGCCCGCAGACCGATTTTTCCTTTAACAGCGACTCGACCTGGACGCTGCGCTACCACGATCCTCGGACACTGGTGGACAACCTCATTGATTCAGTCTGGCCAATGCTCGGGATCACCGAGGAAAAGGCACAAGATCCACGATACTCGACCGTCTACGACAACTTTGATGGGCGGGACTTCCCTCCGACAATGGTCCAGGTGGGTACCAAAGAAATTCAGATGAGCGATGGTATCCGCATGTATGGCGTTCTGCGCAGCGCCGGACACGAGGCGGTCCTCGATGCCCACGACGCGATGCAACACTGCTTCCACGGTCACTGGGGTACACCAGAAGCCGCCGAAGCTGTCCGTCGTGTCGCCGAGTTTTTCGAAGAGCATCTGGGTTCCGAATGAGGAGCCCGGGCGTTGCAATGGAGGCCCGATACAATCGCCGCCACTCTGCGAGCGCACAGAACCGTCCTGATGAACCGGCCAACCGGGTTCACTGCGGTGGCTGGAATTTTGCTCAATTATGCTGTTCCCGGCGCCTGCCCGATCTGGAAATGGAGAAGCGGTTCATTCGGGTTGGTGACGAAATCCTCGAGGTCACTCAAGATCTTTCAACCGTTGTGGATGCTGTCGGAGTTGTTGGAAACCTTCTCAAGTGAACCAAAGAGAACAATGGCGACATCTCTGACCAGAGTTGATCTCTCGTCCGGTTCCGCTCCCAATGAGCCATACAAAATAGCGAGTGACTGTTTCAAGAGTATCGGAGAGCGGTTGCTGCCCTCGAGTATGCCGCTCTCCCTTCATTTCAAATGGCGCGACTGGAGCGTGACATGATGCAAAAAACGTGGTTTGGTCGCATCGGCCTCATTCTTTCAATTCTGGCGTTCCTGGCAATTGGCAATCCGGCAAACGCCCAGACCGCTGACGCACCGATCACTTCGACTGGATCTTTAGAAGCAGCTCAAAATGCTTCCGTGCCCGCGGATGACCTAAGCATTTTCCTCTTACCGTTAACCGGCGCCGATCTCGCCCTTGTCGCTGAAACCTGGCAAAGTCATACAAGAAACTTACTCGAAGGTTTGTCTGCGACAAACCTTGCCCTCAGGCAGGCAACAGGCGCCCAGGAAAAAGCGCTTCGCGCGCGTTTTGCCGAGGAAAGCGAAGCAATCACAGTCACCATGGAAAAGTATCAGATGGTTCTGGACGCCTGGTCGGCCAAGGGTGGCGCCGATGAGGATGTCGCGGCGCATCGTAGCTATGTTACAGCTGTGATCGCTGGCACCCTGAAGACGACGGACATAAAGACCCTTTTGGCGAAGGCGTGGGGCTGGTTGACGTCCAGCGATGGCGGTCTGGGTGTGGTGTTCGGAATACTGGGCGTTGTCGCGGCAATCTGGGTCATGATGATAGTGTCTCGCATCGTGCGCAACATGGCACACCGTGGTCTTGATCGCGTGCCGACCATGTCCCGTCTGCTGAAATCCTTCGTCATCGGTTTGGTTTATTGGGCGACGCTGGTTCTGGGTGTGCTGGTCGTGCTCGGACTGTTTGGCGTGAATGTCACCCCGCTTTTTGCGGTTTTCGGCGGTCTTTCCTTCATCCTCGGCTTCGCGCTTCAGGAAACGCTGGGCAACCTTGCCAGTGGCCTGATGATCATGGTTCTGAAACCTTTTGACACCGGCGACTACATCCAAGTGGGCGGAGCATCCGGTACGGTGGATGAAATGTCCGTTGTTTCGACCAAGATCCGAACATTCGACAACCAAATCATCATCGTGCCCAACAATAAGATATGGGGCGACACCATAACCAATGTGAGCGCTGCAGAGGAGCGGCGCGTCGATCTAGTATTCGGGATCGGCTATTCCGATTCCGCAGCACGAGCCATCGAAGTATTGCAAATGCTCGTAGAGAGCCACCAGGCTTGTCTTGCCGATCCACCGCCGGAAATCTTCGTTGGTGAATTAGGCGAAAGCTCGGTCAACATCTTTTGCCGACCTTGGGTCAAGTCGGAGGATTATTGGGACGTCTACTGGGACCTGACCGGTCAGGCCAAGGATCGCTTCGATGCAGAAGGCATCTCTATCCCGTTCCCGCAACGCGACGTTCACCTCATCCAATCGCCAGAGGCGGTTTGAGCGAAGCCGGTTCTGTTGCGAAGTTTTGGTTGGATGACAAGAACGCGCTGTGGCAATGGGTTTAAGAGGCGAGTTGCGCGAACTGGCGAAATGGAGAGAGTCCGGGTGTAATTTGGCCTTTGCGGATCATGTGAGCCACTTCGATCCCATCGAGCGTTGCCGCCGCTGAAGAGAATGCCTTGAACCCCAGCATTGGCCGAGTGCGTTTCTTAATGAAACGATGATCCTGTTCCACGATGTTGTTCAGGTATTTCCGTCTGACCATCTCGATTGGGATCGGACAACCAAAGCCTTTAAGCATCTTGTTGATTGCTTTGATACCAGCGGTATTCGCACCGCTCTTGTCGATGACAATCTTTCGTGGAAGTCCGTTGCATTCCAGCATTCGGGCGAAGAATTTGGTGGCCGCGGGTTTGTTTCGACGCTGCGAAAGCATAAAATCAAGCGTTTTCCCGTGCTTGTCGACAGCTCGATAGAGATAGACCCAGTTGCCTCTCACCTTGATGTAAGTCTCGTCCATTCTCCAGGAGCGGTCGCACGGTCCCTTTCGACGACGCGCCGCTTCAGCGATTGCGCCTGCATACCGCGTCACCCAGCGGTTCAGTGTAGTGTGATCCACTGCAACGCCTCGCTCATGCATGATCTCTTCCAGATCGCGATATGACACACCGTATCGGACATAGAAGAACACTGCGAAGAGGATCACATCTTTCGGATACTGTGCGCCTTTGAAAGAGATCATAAACAAACTTTCGACTTCAATATTTCGATTTCCATTCACTCGAAGCACTAGTGAGAGGCAACAGTCAAAAGTTTGCAACAGATCCTCGGCGGCAACATCACCGTCGTTGGTGTCGAAGGTTTCGCCTGGTATCGCCACGAAGCGACCGTCGAGGCCGGCGGTATCGGACGCGAATTCGAAGACCGCGCACGCGACATGGGCGCTGCCGTGCCCGAAAGCCAGTCGCTGAGTTACGAGATCGACAGCGAGGGCTTCAAGCTCGTCGCCGATCGTCGCAGCTCGTGCGCAGTCAAAGAAGCGTCCAACGCTGAGTTCATGGCGCATGGACGAGACCTATATTCGTGTTCGCAGCAAATGGATGTACCTCTATCGGGCCGTCGACAAAGCTGGGAATACTCTTGATTTCATGCTGTCCGAGCGCAGGAACCGTCCAGCAGCAGCCAGGTTTTTTGCCAAAGCGCTGTCTTCAAATGGAATCGCGAGCAAGATCGTCATCGAAAAAAGTGGCGCCAACGCGGCGGGCGTTCCAGAAGTGAACAAAATCCTTAATCGGTTTGGCTGCCCAGCCAAGATCCAAACGGTCAGGTCCAAGTATCTGAATAACCTGATCGAACAGGATCATCGATTTATCAAGCGTCGCGTACGGCACATGTGTCGGTTCAAATCGTTCAGATCCGCATCAGCCACTTTGGACGGCATCGAAGTCGCCGATATGATCCGGAAGCGGCAATTCCCAAGCGATACGACTTCCGGCTTTCAGCTACTAGCCGAGATCGCAGGATAGGTGTATCCAGTAAGTCGCTGACTTTGGCCGTTCCAAATGTTTGCGACACATCCTTCCAGAAAATGTAACGAACCGGTAGAGAGCTGGCACAAAGCCGTTAGACAAAATGAGGTCGCAATGCTTCAGATCAGACAAGCCGTAGGAGCTGATGCCGCCGAGATGAGCCGAGTCCTTATCGATATTCTCGACAAGTGGAACAGCACCAGGCCCGGTTCGGAGGAGCATGTCCGTGGCTTCTATATAGACCATCCTGACAGCATTAAATGCTCTGTTGCATCTGATGAACAGGGCAGGGTGGTCGGGTTCCAGTCACTGAAGATTGCGCGATCCGGGAATGACTACGAGGTCCCGTCTGGATGGGGGGTCATTGGGACCTACGTCAGCAGTGCCGCATTGCGTCAAGGCGTCGGGTCTGCTCTGTTCCGCAGCACCCTTAACGCCGCTTCGGATGCCGGTATCCGTTCGATTGATGCAACGATTGGCGCGCAGCATTCGGATGCACTTGGCTATTACGATGCAATGGGGTTCCGGACCTATCGCAGTATCGAGGGTGCGGTCGGTAAGCGGTTTGATTTGCCGTAGAGACGTTTGGTTTTCGGCGCTGTGAGTGCTTGGTTGGTGCAGTTCCTGCGTCCACCGCATACGCTCAAGGATGGCGCCCATAAACGCCTGCACCTAACTGGCTTCACTCGATCGGCAGTGTCACCGTAGGTCGTGCGGCAGAAGGTCTTCCGGCATGTTCTGGTAACAAACCGGTCGAAGGAACCTGCGTATTGAAAGGGTTCCAACCGAGGTTGCCCCAAAATTGGTGCTGGCCGGGTAGGGGCCGCCGTGAACCATGCTGTCACAGACTTCCACCCCGGTGGGGAAGCCATTGGCCAGCATCCGCCCGGCTTTGCGCTCCAGAACCGGAAGCAGGTCTTGGGCAAGCTGTGCGTCATCCGCATCGATATGCAAGGTGCAGGTCAATTGACCGTGCAACGATTGCGCAACTGCAAGCATCTCGTCGCGCGAACGTGCCTTGACGATCATTCCGACCGGGCCAAATACTTCCTCACCCAATTCCTTGTTCGCCAGCCATTCGGCTGCGGTTGTTGCAAACAGGCTGGGCGTGGCCTGCCGGAGATCACAGCCCGAAGTCATGACTGAGTGCACACCTGGTGCGGCGGCTAGCCGGTCGCGCCCGCTTTGAAACGCCTCGGCGATCCCCCGGGTCAACATGGTTTGGCTCCCCACCTGACCCAAAGCGGTCGAAACGTCTTGTGTGAAGGCTTCGGCCTCTGGTCCTTCCAGCATCATTGCGACCCCGGGATTGGTGCAGAACTGCCCCGCCCCCATGGTCAGCGACCCGACCCACCCCTCGGCAATCTGGGGGCCACGGTTCGACAACGCTTGTGGCAGGATGAACATCGGGTTGATCGAGCCCAGTTCGCCAAAAAACGGGATTGGATCTGGTCTTGATGCGCAGAGATCGAACAGCGCGCGCCCTCCGGCCAGCGAACCCGTGAACCCGACAGCCATTATAGAAGGATGTTGAACCAGTGCGGTTCCGACCGCGCGGTTGCCGCCCTGGATCTGGCTGAAGACGCCAGGGTGCAGGACCAGGGCTTTTATGGCGGCGTTGATGGCCTGAGCCACCAGGTCACTGACGCCAGGATGCGCTGAATGGGCCTTGACCACAACGGGGCAACCGGCGGCAAGCGCGGCGGCGGTATCGCCGCCCGCCGTCGAAAAGGCCAGCGGGAAGTTCGATGCACCAAAGATGGCAACAGGTCCGATGGGGCGTTGCATCATGCGCAGATCGGGCCGCGGCAGGGGGGCACGGTCGCGCAATGCCTTGTCATGACGTCGGTCCAGATAGTCCCCGGCCTCGATATGTTCGGCAAATATCCTGAGCTGCCCCGTGGTGCGCGCACGTTCACCAACAAGACGGGCCTCTGGAAGACCCGTTTCCTTGATCCCCATATCGGTGATGTCATCACCCCGCGCATCGATCTCGTCGGCAATCCGGCGCAGGAAACCAGCCCGTGTGTCGCGGTCGGAATAACCATAGGACCAAAACGCGTCCTCGGCCGCCTGGCAGGCACGATCAACAAGGTCCGGAGTTCCGACAGCAAAGCTGTCAGCCTTGCCATTGACCGGTTCGTTGGTGAATAGCGCCTCACCCCCGATCCATTCGCCTGCAATCAGATGCGTGGTTTTCAGCATTCGATCTCTCCCATTCTCAATCCCGTGCCCAATAGCTGTCAGGGGGTGGGCCGAAATCAATCAGGGCGCAGGAATAGACGGCGGTTTCATCAAACGGGTATCGCGCCTCGATTGCCGGTGTCAGGGTCAAACCCAGACCCGGCGCGGTGGGCCGCATGAGTTTGCCATCAACGATCCGGCCCTGATCGCCCATCATCTCACGCCCCAAGGGGAAATCCAGCATGGGAAACTCGACCAGTTTGCCACCTGCAGCAAAAGCGGCGTGATAGCTTGCCATGATCGCGGCAGCACCGCCCCAGGCGTGAACGACGACCGGGGTGTCTTTGGCCTTGGCTGCTTCGAAAACATCCATGACGGCAGAGATACCCCCCATGACCGAGGCGTCAGGCTGAACAAAATCGTAAACATCGTCATTGATGCGATCGATCATTTCTTTTGGTGTTGTGATGATCTCACCGCCGCATACATCGACATCAATGTGCGACCGCAGTTCCCTGAACCCTTCCGGCGCGTCCGGTCCAATCGCTTCTTCGACAAAGATCATCCGCCGGTCGGTGATGGCGTGAACGCTCTCGACAAATGTCACCACATCGTCGACGTCCTGCGGCGGGTCGGCGAGGTTCTGGCACATGTCAACGCCCACTTCGATCCCGCGCCGACCGGCCTCTTCCAACACCCAGGCGGTTCGCAGGATATCACTTTTGATCGAGCGCATCTTGTAGGTTTTGATCCCGAGGTTTTCGAGAAGATCCAGTTCACGTTGGAACTGCTCTTTTGCATCGCAACACCCGCCTGACCCGTAGATTGGTATTTCCGTCAGGTCGGTGCCGCCCAGAAGATCGTAGACCGGTATGCCGAGAGATTTGCCTTTTGCATCCTGAAGCGCGATTTCAAAAGCCGCGATCACGTGACGCGCCGCACCCTGAAGCGACCAGTAGTCGCAGAGCGACCGCAGATCGCGAACGCGACCGGCAATGTCGAACCCATCCTTGCCCACCACCTGCGGTGTACACAGATCAACGATAGACTTGAACACGAAAGGGGCAAACACAGCGAGATAACCTTCGCCCAATCCGGTTACGCCGTTGTCCAGGGTCACCTCGACCATGCCGATCGTCCGCTTGGGACCATTGGGAAAGCACTCTTTGATCTCCGGGTTATCCGCGTCGGCATAAGGTGAGCTCAGCAGCACGCAACGGATGTTTTCAATCTTGGGCATCAGTATCCTCGTCTCATATCAACGGTTCCAATCAACGCGTCACCCCGCCGGTAGCGGGCGAGATTGGCCAGAAAATGATCAATCTTGCGGTCAACCTCGTCCCGGGTGCCGCCGCCCGTGTGTTGGGTCAGAATGGTGTTGGGGCAGGTCCAGAGCGGGTCTTCCGGGTCGAGGGGCTCGTGCTCTGTCACATCGAGCAAGGCCCCCGCCAGGCGTCCTGAGTTTAGCGCCTTGACCAAAGCAGGCTCGACGACCAGAGACCCGCGGCCCAAATTGACGAAGAACGCGGAGGAGGGGAGAAGACCGATCCGCCGTTCATCCATCATGCCGCGGGTCTCTGGTGTATCGGGAACAGCCGCCACAAAAACCTCGGTGGCGGGAAGCTCCCGGTTGAGCTGATCGGGGGCCAGATCGGTCCCCAATTGCGTTATGGAACATCCGAAGGGCGCCAGTAATTCGCCAAGACGGCGATTGATGGCGCCGCGACCCAGCATCGTGACACGCGCACCGCCCAGCACTCGCAGCTTGGCGCGCAAGGGATCACCGATCCATTCCCGACGATCCTGAAGCGTGACCAGTTCGTTGACACCGCGCATCAGTGCCAGAATGCCGGCCAGCGCGCTTTCAGCCACGGGTTCGGCAAAAAAACCGGCAAGATTGGTCAGCGCGATCTTTTCGTTGATGGAACCCCAATCCAGCTCGAGATATTCGCCAAATCCAACGGATTCAAGCTGAACCCACCGCAGGTGTTCCGCGCTTGTGATCTGCGCGGGATCCGGATTGCCAAACACGATTTCTGCGGTGCCGATTGCGTCGCCGTAACTCAGACGGGCACCGTCGACAGCAACTTCCAGCCGTGTCTGCTGCGCTGGGGTCAACTCAAGCTGTACTGAAATCTCGGTCACCCGCAGGCCCCTCGTGAAATCCAGATCGTTTTGGTCTGCAGATACTGATCCATCGCCTCGACACCATTGTCGCGTGACAGGGATCCCGACTGGCGATAACCGCCAAAAGGCGTCTTGATGTCACCTTCGGAAAAACCGTTGATCGACACCGTGCCGCAGGGCAGCCGCTGCGCCATGTGCAATGCGCGGTCAATATCGCGGGTGAACACGGTTGCGTGGAGGCCATAGATCGAATCCGAGGCAATTTCCAAAGCCTCTTTCATGCCGTTCACGGGCAGAACGCCAAGCACCGGGCCAAAGATTTCCTCGCGCGCAATCACCATTTCTGGCGTGACGCCACCAAACACCGTGGGTTCGACGAAAAAGCCGGGGCCATCCGGCACAGATCCGGTCAAAAGACGGGCGCCTTCAGCGCGTCCCTTGTCAATATACCCGGTCACGCGGGCCATGTGGTCCTGGGTCACCATCGCGCCAATATCCGTTTCCGGATCAAGCGGGTTGCCGACCTTATAAGACTTCGCCCGTGCCACAACGCGGTCCAGGAACTCATCCGCTATCCGCGCGTCCACAAGTTGACGCATGTTGGCAGAGCAGTTCTGACCACCGTTCCAGAATGCGGATGTCGCGGCGTGCTCGATCAGGTCATCGTTCAAGTCGGCGTCGTCCAGCACAATGAACGGGCTCTTGCCACCCATTTCAAGGCCGACAACCTTGAGATTGCTTTCACCCGCATATCGGAGGAAATAGCCGCCGACCTCGGTGGAACCGGTGAATGAAACGATATCTATGTCGGTGTGACGCCCAATGGCTTGTCCGGTTGTTTCGCCCAATCCGGGCAGCACGTTCAGGACACCGTCCGGCACGCCTGCTTGCTGTGCCAGTTCGGCAAGCCGAAGCGCTGTAAGTGGCGTTTGTTCCGCTGGTTTGACAATGCAGGAGCATCCCGCAGCCAATGCGGGTGCAAGTTTCCAAGCTGCCATAAGAAGGGGAAAGTTCCAGGGCAGCACAAGCCCGACCACCCCCGCCGGTTCCTTGACGACAAGCGCCAGCGCATCCTCGCCGGTGGGCGCAACTTTACCAAAGGACTTATCCGTCAGCTCGCCATACCATTGGAAGAAACTGGCAACTTCCGTGCCGATTTCGTGCAGGCAGTCGGTGATCGTTTTGCCGCTGTCGAGGCTTTCCAGAACGGCCAGGTCTTCGGCGTTTTCCCGAACCAGTTCCGCAAGGCGCAACAGGACCTCTTTGCGATCCTCGGGTGCAGCGCGCGACCAGGACCCGTCATTGAAGGCACGACGCGCAGCTTTGACGGTCCGATCCACATCGTCCCCTGAACAATGGGCGACCGACGCGATTTCCTCACCCGTAGCGGGGTTGAGTGTCGGAAAGGTTGCCCCGTCTGACGATGCGCAGAATGCGCCGTCGATGAAGGCTTTGTGTGGCAGGTTCAGTTTTTCAGCGCGTGCTGTGGTGTGTTCCAACGTCATCGTCATGATCAAGCCCTTTCTCGAAAGCCAACGGGTGTCAGTTGCGCCGGACAGAAATGTGCCAGGGGATAAGCAATCGCTCTGCGAGTGTCACAAGGCCGAAGAGGCACAGACCCAGAAGCGTCAGGAAGAAGATACCGGCGAAGGCGAGGTCCGGGCGCATGTTCCCCGTGACGATCTGGATATAGAACCCGAGCCCCTCATCCGAGCCGATGAACTCTGCAATGGCGGCTCCGACCGTGGCGTTGATCGCCGCGTATTTGAAGCCAACGAAGCACTGGGGCAGGGCAGCCGGCAGTCGGATCTTGAAGAATGTGCGCCGGACACCCGCACCGGTCGAACGTGAGAACAGCGTCAGTTCCTCGCTGAGCGAATTGAAGGCCAGAATGGCGTTCAGAACGATGGGGAAAAAACAGACCAGGAAAACAATGATCACTTTTGGCAGCAGACCGAAGCCGAGCCACGAGATGAAAAGCGGCGCAAAGGCGATCTTGGGCACCATCTCGATGCAGACGATAAAGGGATAGATGGTGCGCTTCAGGATCGATGAAAACGCAATCGCAAGGCCGAGCGGCAGCGCCAGGGTGATGGCGATCCCGTATCCCAGAATAACCTCGAGCCCGGTGACATAGGTATAATACAGCAAACGGTCGAGATCGGCGGCGCCCTTTTCAATGATCACCGATGGAGGTGTCAGGACGTAACGGGGGATGTCGAACCAGAGGACCGCATATTCCCAGAACAGAAAGAAAGCGATGAAGAAGGCGATGAACATCCAGGAGTTCATCAGCCGAAGCTTCAGTGCCGCGAAATATGGTTGTTTCCTAAATAACGCCATAGCCCCTGAAGATCTCCTGTGTTTCGCGCACATAGGCGGTGAATTCGGGCGAGGTTTTTACATCGAAGTCGCGCGGATAGGGCAGATCAATCTCGATGATGCGTTCGATCCGGCCCGGGCGCGGCGTGATGACGGCCACGCGGCTGGAAAGCTGGATCGCCTCTTCGATCGAATGCGTGACAAACAGCACCGTGGGTTTTTCCTGCATCCACAGGCTTTGCAGATCCTGGCGGATGCTCTCGCGTGTCATCGCGTCGAGCTTTCCCAGTGGTTCGTCCAACAGCATTGTGCTGGGCGCGTGGACCATTGCCTGACAGAACGCGGCGCGTTGCTGCATTCCGCCGGACAGCTCATATGGGTGCCGATCCGAGAAATCCTCCATATGGACAGACTTCAGCAGGCTTTCGACCTTGTCTCTGTGTTTCGCGGGGTCCAGCCCGCGCATCTCAAGCTGCAATTCTATATTGCCGCGCACCGTTCGCCAGGGCACCAACGTGTTGTCCTGAAACATAATACCGATGTCGGTTTGCGGGCCTTTGACAAGCTTGCCACCGATACTGACGGTTCCTTCAGTGGGTTCCAACAACCCTGATGTCATGAGCATCAATGTGGACTTGCCGCATCCTGACGGACCCAGCAGCGATATGAATTCGCCCTCTTCAACTGTCATATCAACTGGCCCGAAGGCATGGACGGCGTCGGCTCCCGATCCGAAGACCTTTTTTACGCCCGAGAATTCTATCCGGTGGCTCATGATCCAGTGCTTTCCAAAAATGTGGCGGGCGACCATAGGCAATCGCCCGCCTGCGCGTGGTTTGGTGTCGGCTTTGACGAGATGTTAGTCGACAAACTCATTGGTATAGAATGAGGCCGGATCGGCGTTGGGATCGAGGTCGTTATATTCCTTCATCAGGTTGACCATGCTTTCCCAGTCCGAAGGCACGTTGTAACCGAGCTTTTTGTCAGCATTGGCGCCGGAGTAGAGCAGTCCCAGGGTCACATCGAGGACCGAACGCGATTGCGCTTTTCCTTCATCCTCGGCCATCGTGCCACCGACGATATCGGCAATGGCCGCAACTGCGCGATCCGGGTCGGCTTCGGTTTCCGAATAGGATTTGACCGTTGCATCGACAAAGCGGTTGACCAGATCGGGATTGCTTTCGACCAATTCTTTGCGCGTCGAAATGCAGTAGCCCACCTGATCAACACCGTAATCGGAGTAGGGGAACAGGATCGGATCTTCCCCGCCATTGGCCCGGATTTCAGCCGGTTTGTCATCAAGGCCGCCCAGAATACCCACGGCGTCACCGGATCCTTGCAGATAAGCTGACACCAGCGCTCCGTCTGGTACGTTGGTCACGTTGACGTCTTCCTCGCTCAGGCCCGCATTGGCAAGAACGATCGGAAAGAAGGTATTCACACCAGCATTGGCGGTTGTCAGGATCGTTTTGCCTTTCAGGTCTTCAATGGACTTCACCCCGCTGTCGGGACGCACGATCACAGCTTCGGCCCCCATGGCGTCGATGACGGCGACCGAGATGATTTCTGCCCCCTGCGAGGCAAGGCTGATCAGCGCCCCGCATGAACCATAGGCAAAATCGCTGTCCCCATTGGCAACCAGGCGGTGCGCGGAACTTGAACCGTTGCCCGAGCGGATATCGATATCGATACCGGCCTCATCATAAATCCCGGCATCCTTGCCGAGCGCAAAGCCCGCATGGCTGCCATAATACATCCAATTGAGGCGCAGCCGTACATCGTCTTCGGCCATGGCGGCATCCGTTGCCAGCAAAGTCGCTGCAATGGCGACCGCGGTTGCCTTGATTGTTCTTGGTGTCATTGTTGTGTCTCCCTTTCTTGGATTGGTCTGCTTGAATTGCCGTTCTCTCGCGGCTTAGTTTGATTGCGGGGTCAGTCTGGGAACGCCGATTGCGTGCATCATGGATTGTGTCTGTTCCCGGTAGACTGGACGGATATCGCGGGTAGGAGGGCGGCAACGGCTGGACGGAAGTCCGATCAACTCCATGCAGAGTTTATCCAGATATCCATCACCACTGGTGAACTCGCGCTCGATCTCGACCCATAGCTTGTAGAAAGGCATACCCTCTTGGACCAGCATCCTGGTGATTTCGGGATAGTTCTCGGCGCGAACCTCGTTGATCAGCTTGATCCCCCATTCCGGCCAGAAATTGCAATGATGCACCTCAAAAGCCTTCGCACCGAGTGACGGCATCGCGCTCATGCCAAAAAACAGGTTGTTGTCGATGATCGTGAACCGGTCCGAGAAATGCGAGCAGACATCCTCGAATTCCATTGCGTCACTTCTGGGGGCGGCCCATTTCAGACCCACGATGTTCGGTATTTCAGCTAGCCTTTCGACCATCGAGAAACTGAGGTTTTGGCTGGTCCAGAAGGTATTGTAGATGATGATCCCAACCTCGGGCGCCGCGTCCGCGGCCGCACGGATATACTCCTCGAAGTCGCGTTCGGTGTGGGCGAAGTAATAGGGGCAGGATACCTGAATAAAGTCAGCTCCGATCCGCGCTGCGGACTGGGCGAGTTTGACAAGTTCAAGGGTGCTGGTTGTTTGTGCCCCCATGGCGATCGGTACGGCACCGGCCGCTTCGTCGATGACGATTTCGGCTACATTCAGCCGTTCGTCGAATGTCATGGTCGAGAAGTCGCCGGCCGCACCGCCAGCCAACAAAGTCGCGTATTCTTCATTCAACCCGGCATCGATCAGGAATCGTACATATTGGCGCAGCGCCTGTTCGTTGACTGCCATATCCGCATTGTCCTGGAAGGGCGTCGGAATGGTGACATAACAGCCTTCGAGCCTCTTTTTAAGTTGATCCAAACCTTTTCCCCTTTGTTCAGGCACAGCCTCGCCACGGCAGAGAAGCTCGTCCTCTGCGCTGCCTTTTCGGCGCCACAACGTTCCAGAAGTTTGTTGAACTGACTTTTTCGCAGTTCCGTCTCGAACCAGTTTTTAACAGTTCTGCGAGAACTAATTGACAAAAAGTGCCAAAGAAAAAACATTTATTGCCAGAACTCAGAAAATCAAAGGCCGAAATTGATGAACTCACCACACGCTCTGACTCGATTCGCTTTCGTGCTCGAACCGGAATTTCCGATCTCTGCGGTGATTCTGGCCAGCGAGGCTTTGCGTATCGTCAACCAGAATTCGGGCATCGAATGTTTTGCCTGGCAATTCGTCAGTGAAGAAGGGCAGATGGTCCGGGCCAGCAACGGAATGTGGCTGCAGACAGATTGTCGTTTCGAAGATGCGATACCGGCTGATGTGGTTCTGTTGTTTGAAGGCAACCTGCCCACGCAGCACGTTTCGCGGCGGCTTTTGGGGTTTTTGCGAAGCGCCGCCCGTTTTGGTAAAACAGTTGGTGGTGTAGATACCGGCGCATTTGCGCTGGCACAGGCGGGGTTGGCGGCAACCGATGGCAATCCAGAAGTGACGCTGCATTGGGAGGCGGTCCCGGCTTTTGTCGAGCGATTTCCAGCATCATCGCCCCAGAACTGCATCAACCTTTCCGATGGCAATGTGGTGCACTCAGCAGGTGGGATTGCGTCTTTCGATTTAATGCTGGACCTGATTGCGCGGTTTTCTGACGAGGCAATGGCCAACGAAGTCGCCAACGCGATGATACATTCGCGCCGCCCGCAGTCGGACAGGCAGCGCACGGATCACCAGCGCGCGTTCAACTCCAGCCATCTTGCCAATGCCATGGTGCGCCTGATGGAGCAAAACCTGGACTTTCCCCTGTCCCTGGACGAAATGGCCGACGCGCTTGATACCTCAAAGCGTACTCTTGCTCGGACAAGCGAAGAGACTTTCCAGGTTTCGCCCATGCGCCTTTATCTCAGAATAAGGCTTCAGGCGGCGCGGAATTACTTGTTTTATGAGGAACATAGTATCAAGGACATCGCGACAGCCTGCGGATTTTCCTATCCGGCGGCGTTTTCGCGTGCCTTTCGCCAGCAATTCGATGTCACACCATCCGAGTTTCGCAAAACGTTACGAAAACGGCAGCGATTGTCCGTACACCCCGAAATCCACCGTTTGATCAGGACCCAGAGCTCATGACCGAAGATGCGTTTCGTCGTGATCGAGAAAACCAATCAGCAAGCGATTTTGATGCCATCGAGCATACGACCTTTTAATCCGCAGTTGTACCAAGCAGCTCAATGTTGAGCTCGGCCATCTGGTGGAGTTCGGGACTTTGAATCTGGGGTCGACTTCGGAATAGGGCGTAATAACACGTTAGCGAAAGCGACCGCTCTACGATTGATATCAAAGACCGAAGCTGCCCCCAAAGTGGTTGAGGTTGTGGTCTAGATCGCTCTGCTTGGCCCATTCTCGAAAAAAGCCGGTCGCGAACGCGCAGTGCCAATCGCGGTAAATGTGGAACGCTCGGATCTCATGACAAATTCGGTTGCCAGGCTTCCTGATTCAACAATACTGACGGAGGTCTGCAGATAGACGATGTTTATAGCGGGCTTTCAGTTCGGCTTTGCTGCAATAAAACCGAAAAGACATTCGTTTTTCAAAGGAACATTTTGGCGCTACGTTTTTCACGCTTGCCCAAACCGCTACCAGCTGATCCGCACCGGCGACATAGCCCAGATCATCGTCGCCTCTTCTGCACGCCGGTTCCGGAAGCGGTGCGCAATCATCGAAGGGTAGGAGAAGCTGTCACCGGCGCTTAGAACGATGACCTCATCTTCCAAGCGCAATTCGACTTCACCGGTAAGCACCATTGCGTGCTGCTCACCCTCGAAGACGTAACCCTCCAGCGGTTCAGGCGGGTTCCCGGCGCCCGGCGCAAACCGCGACAGGATCAGATAGCATTGGCCCGACAAGGTGCTGGAGAGAAGTTCATCTTCAAAGCCGAGTTCTTCTTTGGACCGGGTATACATGCCCGACAAGGGCCTGCGGTTTTCGGCCCGCACCACATGGCGGATCTCCAGCGGGCCGGCACCGGACCGCTTAGGGAAAAACCAGTCCGGATCGACTTGCAAAGCGGCGCTGATTTCCGACAGGAGCGGTTCGGACACACGTGCAGAACCAAGCTCGATCCTGCTGAGGTAAGCCATTGAACAGGATATCTGGCGGCTCAGCTCTTTAAGCGTCATCCCCCGCGCTTTGCGCACTTCGCGGATTTCAGAGCCGAGGAGCTCAGCATCAGTTTCTGGGTTTGAATCGTCCATACGTTAGTTTTGTTGAACTCATCCGAAAGTTTCAACTGCTCAAGTTGCCCAACCATGCACTGGCGCCGCGAAAAAGGGGACGCCCCCGGACAGGTTATTGCCCTGCGGCTTGCCGCTGCAGACGCGCGCATCAGCTGGACCGGGACAGACTTCCCATACTGTCCGCAGAACCGTCTGCCGCATTCCAGGCAGACAAAACAGGAGCAACCTGAGTCGCGGTTATCGCGGCACAGGAAGACCGGACAGCGATGAAACAGCCGTCGGCGGCTGCAGTTCTTGATGCTGAAGGCTGAATGCAAGTTTCAGATTTCACGGGCAAAAAATTCACTGACAGGATGACAAACTTACTCCTGTGAATAGTTGATTTTTCGGCAAAGAATCAACTAAGTTGAAAATAACTCAAAAATTCAACTTCAGTGGAGGAAAGATGCGTTTCGATCTCATTGCCAATTTCAGCCCCGGCGAAACCATCCCCTGGACCAGAGCGCTCGAAATGATCCTCGAGCAATGTTCGCTGGCAGAAGATGCCGGCTTCACCACAGCCTGGTTCACCGAACATCACTTTGCCCACAACGGTTTCATGAACGCGCCGCCAAACCCGATCCAGATGTGTACGCATGTGGCGGCACATTGTAAGAAACTACGAGTTGGCACGGCGCCCATCATCCTGCCGGACTGGCACCCCCTGCGTGTCGCGGAAGATGTTGCGATGCTGGACAACATGACCTTAGGGCGTGTCGATTTCGGCGTGGCCAAAGGGATCAACGAGCGGTCCACCATCCAGTTCAATATCGACGCTGACCGGCGTGACAACGCCAAGGTGATGAGGCTCTATCAAGAGTCGCTGGAGATAATCCTGAAGGCTTGGACCAATGAGGCTTTTACCCATAAGGGCGAATTCTACCAGTTCCCGGTTCCCGGCTGGAAGGAGAAGAACCGGTTCTTCGAGCCGCTTGACCCGCGTTATCACGACGAGGACGGCGAGTATAAGGCGATGTATGTGCATCCGCGCCCCTATCAGCCCGGCCACCCGCCGGTCTGGCTGATGTCGAATGCACCGCCGACCTTCAAGCTGGCGGGCGAAAAGGGCTGGGGTGTGATCTCGATGTCGGCGGGCCCTAAAAGCACGCTTGCCTGCTGGGATGCCTATCGCGCGGCGCGGTCCGAGCGCGAAGGCCGCGATGTTCCGCGGGGCAAAGGTGTCGGGGTCTGCACGGCGTTCTATGTCGGAGAGAGTATGGAAGAAGCCGTGAACACCATCCGCGGCCCGATCAATGCCTATTACGAATTCCTCGGCGGTGCGCGCCCAGCCGGCGAATGGACCAAACACGGCTACCTGGATATCGGAGAGGAGATGGCGCCAGAGGACGAGGCCATGGACTGGTTCGACTTCCTCAACAAGCGTGGCATCATCGTGGTTGGGGACGCGCAGTATGTTGCGGAAAAATTCGCCGAAAAGCAGGAAACCATCGGCCTGGACCACCTTATGCTGATGCAGCAGTACACAGGCGTCCCGTACGAGAAGATCCTCGCCAGCTGGCACCGGCTGTTCGAACATGTCGTCCCCCAGTTCGGCACCCAGTCGATCACTCAGAAACGGGAGCTGGAACGTGCTTGAGATCTGGGGCCGCCCTTATTCGTCCAATGTGATCCCGGTCATCTGGACGGCAAATGAGCTGAAGCTTGACTATACGCTGCAACTGGCTGGCGGCAGTTTCGGCAAGCTGGACACGGAGGCCTATGCCCGCGTCAACCCCAACCGAATGATCCCGGCCATCCGGGATGGGGATTTCGCGCTTTGGGAAAGCCTCGCCATCGTCCGCTACCTCAGCGGCCGTTATGGGGAGGGGTCTTTGTGCCCTTCCGATCAGCAAACCCGCGCGGTTGCGGATCAATGGATGGAATGGAGCGCATCCATTGCCTTCCCTCCGGTGATCCAGCTGTTCTTTGCCACCGTGCGCACCCAGCCCGATCAGCGCGATCCGGCACGGATTGCGACCCTTAGGGATGACGCAAGCAAGGCCCTGGCTCTGCTGGACGCGCATCTGTCGCAGCAGCCGTATGTTGCGGGGGATGCCTTCACCATGGGCGACATTCCTCTGGGGTGCGTGGCGTACCGCTATTTCAATGTCGAGGTTGACCGGCCGCCGCTGCCGCATCTTGAAGCCTGGTATAGGCGCCTGTGCGAACGCCCGGCCTATCAGGATCACGTCATGCGTTTTTTCGGCACCAACCCCGATGAATGGCAGGCCCTGGAAAAAGCCAGCGCCACAGAAGGAGTGTTGTGACATGGATAAAAAAGACTATCGCCGTGCGCTCGGATCGTTCCCGACAGGGGTAACCATTGTCACGGTTTTTGATGAGAAAGGCGAACCTTGGGGCCTAACAGCCAATTCCTTCACCTCGGTCTCGCTGGAACCTCCCGTGATCTCTGTATGTGTCGCAAAATCCGGACGGGTATTCCCCACCCTCAAGACCTCGACCAGGTTTGCCGTTAACATCCTGTCGGATCAGCAGCGCGATCTGGCAATGCACTTTGCCAGCAACACCGAAAACCGATTTACCGGAACGCCGTGGGAAGCACAGCCCGATGGCGCGCCATTGTTCCCCAATGCCTCGGCGCGGCTGGATTGCGTCGTGCATGAGCGGGTCGATGCGGGCGACCATGAAATCCTGCTGGGCCGGGTCGTCTACTATGATCACTGCCCCAATCCGCCGCTGACCTTCTGCCGGGGCGTCTTTTTCCCGGCCGCGCTGCCGGAGGTAACGGCATGAATGATGCACTGACATACCACACCCGGTTCTCGCCACAGGAATTCGACGCGCAGTACAATCTGCGTGCCGGGCGTCCGGACTACGAGGAAACCGTGGTTCCAGCCTGGATCCAGCGCAGTGAAACGGTGCGGGAGACGCTCGACTGCACGCTGGACGTCCGGTATGGCGACGGCCCCAAGCAAAAGTTTGATGTGTTCAAAGGCGGCGATGCTTCCGCACCGGTACTGGTGTTTTTCCACGGCGGATACTGGCAGCGCGGCGACAAGTCTGTTTACAGCTTCATTGCCGAACCCTTTGCCGCCGCCGGGGTGAATGTCGTCCTGCTGGGGTACGACCTCTGCCCCACAGTCTCGATCACGCGGATTTCGGAGGAGGCGCGTGAAGCGATGGCCTATCTCTGGCGCAACGCACCGGATCTCGGCATCAGCCGCGACCGGATCACTTTCATGGGGCATTCGGCCGGCGGGCATATCACCCAGATGATGATGGCGACGGACTGGCCCGCCTATGCCGAAGACTTGCCTGCGGATCTGATCAAAGCAGGCATCCCGGTATCGCCGCTCAGTTATCTGGAGCCCGTGCGCCTGACCGAAGCGTTGAACTCCGGTATCCGCATGGATGCCGCCGAGGCCGAGCGCGAAAGCCCGATGACAAATCATCCGCCCGTCACCGACGCGCCGCAACTTGTTGTGGTGGGGGGCAAGGAGACGGATGAGTTCCACCGGCAGGGCCGGATGTATGTCGAAAAGTATCAGACCGGAAGCCGGTCAATCGGTTTTTACGTGGTCCCCGGTGTGGACCA
This sequence comes from Ruegeria sp. CF1, assembly GCF_056537445.1. Taxonomy (NCBI): domain Bacteria; kingdom Pseudomonadati; phylum Pseudomonadota; class Alphaproteobacteria; order Rhodobacterales; family Roseobacteraceae; genus Ruegeria; species Ruegeria sp. CF1. The sequence continues at coordinate 151,930 of NZ_JBQFRN010000005.1, forward strand.
CTTTGACGAGCTGAATGTGCTGACGGATCCATCTAGCGAATTCTTCAAGAAAACCTGTGCCATGCTTGGCCTCAACAGAAAGAGTGAAACATGACTGAACTTACCCGTGACCTCGTGGATGCCGTTGGCGATGCATTTAACGCAAACGACATCGATGCCGTAATGAAGTACTTTGCCCCGGACGCTGTGTTCGATCACGCCACCGGGCCGGAGGTATTTGGCAGCCGGTTCGAAGGGGCGGAGACCCTGCGCGGTCTGTTTGCCGGCCTGTTCGAGAAGGTCGAGAATGTGCATTGGGAAACGCTGGACTGCCGCATCGCGGGCGATAAGGCCTATTGCGAATACCGCAAGCGGGTAACTCACAAAGACGGCTCCACTGAGGATTACCACAGCGTCGACATCCTGACCTACCGCGACGGCCTGATCGTCCGCAAAGACACCTACTACAAGCACCGGGCCGCCTAGGGTCAGGATTCATAACCAGTATATGACGGTTGCCGCGAGTGCGATGGCTGATAGGAAGACCTTGGGGCAACGGTCGTAGCGTGTTGCCACGCGCCTCCAATCCTTGAGCCTGCCAAACATGATCTCTATGCGGTTTCGCCGCTTGTATCGGCGTTTGTCGTATTTGACGGGCGTCTTGCGCTGCATTCGGCCGGGGACGCAGGCGCGTATCATCGCCGCGCGGTCGAAAGCGAAGACGAAGCTTTCTTCTTACGCATTTCGAATGTCGGCGATTACCGCTATGAAGGGGCAGATCTGGGCATCCTTGTCACCAGGGGTAGATCGATGACCAAGGGGTTCCAGCTCAAAGCCAAGTCGAAGAACTGGATCGCAGGCATCAAGAACGCATTTTCGGCCCGTCCGCTGCCCTCGGCTCAGGCATTTGAGGATCCGGCGTTTAAGATTATGTAGGCCGAATGAAACTTACTTTTCGTGCCGTGGAAGAAAAAAACCCGGGCAGAAGCTGTCGGCAATTTTTTCGGAATATCGAAATGCCTACATTCAATGGTGGGCAAGCGAAGGATTATCGTCGCGTCCAACATACTCTGAATGCCGCCATGCGGTGAAAACATACATGCCGGAAATGCTCGAACCGTACGACATGCTCTGCGCTGCCTTTGGCGCAGGCGACTTGGAGGCACGGTTTCTGAGTTTCTATTGCCCGCCGCGCAATCTGGCCGGGTGCAGCCAAGCGATCTGGCAGGGATCAGAACCGCTGATGGTGCGGAACTATGACTACGATTTGGCTGCCTTTGACGGGATTTTCCTGACGACCGCTTGGTCCGGTCGCCAGGTAATGGGCACGTCGGATGGGCTATTTGGATTGCTGGACGGCATGAATGATGCAGGGCTTACTGTCTCCCTGACATTCGGCGGTCGCCGTGAGGTTGGCGAAGGCTTTGGGGTTCCCCTGATCCTACGGTACCTATTGCAGACCTGTTCGACAGTAGATGAGGCAAAGAGTGTTCTATTTCGCGTCCCGTGCCATATGAGTTACAACGTCACGGTTCTGGACCGGGAGCGGAACTTTTTCACAGCCTATCTTGCTCCGGACCGACCGACACTCATTACCCGCGCAGCTGTTTCAACCAACCACCAAGAGCGCGTGGAATGGAAGAGCCACGCGCGTCTCACAGCGACGGTCGAGCGAGAACGATACCTTCTGCACCGCCTGACTTTGCATCCTGAGACGAAAGAGCTTTTCGTCCGGGCCTTTCTCAAACCGCCACTTTACTCGTCTGCCTTTGATCGAGGTTTTGGAACGCTGTACACCGCAGCTTATCACCCCCATAATCTGTCCGCCGAACTCCTCTGGCCAGGCAGGAGATGGCAAAAAAGCTTCGATCAGTTTAATGCGGACAGTGTGAAGGTTGTCTACCCGCGACAACTGGCTTGAAGCCTGATGCCTGCCGTAAAACACGATGCCTATTTTGAGTGTACGACTTTCCTCTAAAGAAAAACTCTTCCGCGCTAGGGCCTGGGAAATTAGTCGTGATGATCCCGGCTTCGCCGTGCGGAAACGTGGCAAGGGTTATGCTGTCGCTGTGCATCTAGATGATTGGCTTGGTGGCAGGTAGGGCAAAGCGCAATCGCGATCTCAATGCTCTCGCCGGTCTCGTAGTCAAAGCAATGTTCCTGTCCACAGAGTTCGAGAATCTCTCCGCGTTGGATCAGTTCCGATACGGTGGCGCCGCAGTGATCACAGAACCCATTTGCGAGAGCGGCTTTGAGATCGGGCAAATCCACAGTTTTCTGAAAGTTGCACTTACTCTTACTCATATCCTTCCAAAACCCCACTCAACGTACTCAATCATATCTCGGTGGTGTTAGATTTCAAGGTTCGGCGATGTGATTAAGGTGGCTTGCGGTTTTGGCCCAGCTAATCCTATGAGCTGCGTTTTTGCCGCGGATTTAGTCTAGCGAGCATTCAACTAAAGGATTCCGCGAGACTACGAAGCTGTTGCGCGGCCTGGCCTGGTAACCCGTCTGCCTCGCTCTCATCGAACACCGCATAGGCGGCATATGCAAAACGGGGCGCAGCCTCGGCCAAAGCGAGCCACCCTTCCTCAAGCTCTCGTTTGATCACGCGCTTGGGAAAGTACCCGGCTGCGGGAACTGACTTCAGGTACTGAAGACCCAGGGTTCCGATACCAAGCTGAAGGCGCGGCGTGTCGAGCTCTGGAAAGTTCAATAGATGGTCGGCCCGGAATTCAGGGCCCCAATCAATCAAAACGTAACTGTCATCCTGAACAGTTGGAAGGGCGTCAGGGCCGCTGGTGACCAGGACAAACTCATCTTCAAAGAGTTGTAGCGCAGATAAGCCCGACACGCTTCGCGGCCGGTACAAGACTGCAATATCGAGGTTTCCCTCCTCAATCTCACGAGTCAGGGCCTCGGAAGAAGCGGCTGACGCCCTGAATGCGACATCTGGCAGCGATGTCATTAGCCCCGGTAACGCGTTGGTCAGGTACCCGTCCCAAAGGCTTGGAGCCGCGCCGATTTCCAGCGCGGCCGTCATTGAGGTTGGAAGGCTCGCGTCCAACTTTGCCTGTGTCCAGGTGCGCACAAGAACTTGTGCATGTTTTAGAAAATGCCGCCCTGCTGGTGTCAGGGTCGCGCCGGATTTTCCTCGTTCGAACACAGACTGGCCAAGTTGCTGCTCAAGCGTACGAATCCGCATGCTCACTGTCGATTGCGTGACATGAACCTTGTTCGCAGCATCGAAGAAGGTACCGGTTTCAACAACGGCCAGAAAAGTTCGGGCAAGTTCAATGTCCATGGGTTACCTATTGGAATTTCCGATATTATCTGCGAGAAAAATTCGTTATTCAACACGATACCTTTGTGCCATATTCCGATTGTAGCGCGAAAGTGCCCCCACCAGATCGGAACGCTAATCATCAGTTCTCATTTTGTAGTGGAGATCCCGACCTGAGGAGCCGTTGCAATATGAAACCAGTTGAATTGCCACCGACACCGGAGCGCTACACCAACCCCACTATGGGCGAGCCGCCCATTTTCTTATGGAGAACAAAAATGAGTCGAGTTTCCTTTGTTGCTCTGCTCTCTTCGTTGTTTGCTGTTCCGGCATTCGCCATGCCCGCTGATCATGACATGGACGGTGATGGCCTGGCGTCGCTGGCGGAGCTTCAGACCAAGTATCCTGAAGTCTCAGATGATCTTTTCCTCGAGATCGACGCAAATGCAGATGGTTTCATCAATGACGACGAATTGGTTGCCGCCGTTGATGCAGAGCTTCTCCCCGGTCCCGCAGGGGATCAGTAAGCAAAGGTCGCCACGGTTATGAGGAAGCCCATCCCACCCCATAAATGGCTGCTTGCCGCGATGGGTATCTGGTTGGTTCTGTCCCCGTTTGTCCTGTTTCGTGAGGAAACTCTGTTGCAGGGCATGGCTGAACTTGAAGCTCTCGCCTTCATGGCCGTTGGCATTGGTGCCCTGGTCATGTCCGGCGCTGACGGCCGGAGCCACCTTCTCGCACGGGTGGCTCCGGTATCGGCACTTGGGTTTTCTCTGATCGCCGCACCTGCAGCGCTGAACTTCACGGGCCACATTGTGGCAACGGCCAATGCTTGGCTAACGGGATCGGCGCTGATCGCGCTCGCCGTATGGGAGGTAATGGTGAGCCGCGGATTGCGAGCGGTCTCGTAAACTGGCGCGGGGCGGGCAACTGCCCCGCGTTTTTACATTCAGACTATCTAAATGATCTCGTCTTCATCGAACATTGGATCGCCGTCGAGCTGATTGGCGATCATGTCGACCCGCATTTCAACATCTGCGCTCGTCGTTTTGGCGATATGAAACAAGGCGTCGCCCTCGTGCACAAATGGCAAGTTGGTGCGGCCCACAATGATGCCGTCAGACTCTCCAAGAACATCCATTCTAATTTCACCAAACGGGTCCGAGATCCGGCCGAGCAAGTCGCCAACCTTCACATATTCGCCCGCTGCCTTGAACGTTCTCAACAAACCACCGACCGGAGCGCGTACCCAGGAACTTGTCCTTGCGTGAACCGGCGCCTCACGCACGGTGGCGATGCCACGCTTGGCGACCATGCCCATCGCGTTCATAACCCGAAGGATACCTGCGAGACCCGCCCGTGCCGAAGCGCTGCTGCGCCAGATCGCCGAGAACGCGGGTGTCGACGGTGCGGTTGTTGCTGGCAAGGTTCGTGAAAACGAAGACGCTGCATTCGGCTTCAACGCTCAGACCGAAGAATATGGCGACATGTTCTCGTTCGGCGTGATCGACCCGGCCAAAGTTGTTCGTACCGCTCTGGAAGACGCGGCATCGGTTGCTGGCCTGCTGGTCACTACCGAAGCTATGGTTGCCGACAAGCCTGCCAAAGAAGGCGCAGCACCTGCAGGCGGCATGCCCGACGTGGGCGGCATGATGTAAGCCAAGTAGATGGAGAAGGGGGCTTTGGCCCCCTTCTTTTTTGGTATCCCAACATTTCCGCGTCGAGGAAAGCCTATCCAACCTTCCTTAACAGCGAATATGTGAAACATGCGCCTCCGCGCAATTTAGAAGACGGAGCGGGGAACATTAGCCGAGTTCGGAGATGCCTGATCCATAGGCATTAGCCCCCGGCGCGCCCAACTTCCTTCAGGATCTTGTTGGCACCCAGAATGATGTTATTGGCCAAGTCCTGGACTAGAACCATGTGGAAGTTATCAAAACTCCGCACAGTTCGACCCTCTTCATTGATGACCAACTCGTGAATACTCTAGGCCTAACGTGCGATCTTATTGCACGCCCAATGGGCGCGTTGGGGTTACGACAAAAGGCGCAGAAGAATATGTGCATCGTGGTTTTGGCCACTGTAGAAGACGGCGAGCACTTGAACGACCTGTTCGTCATCGTCGACTTCAAAATAGATGATCGCCTTGTTCTTGGTTACATTCCGAACGCTGTTGCCGAGATGCGGTCGTAAGGTGCCCTGGTGTGGAACGTTCACCAGGCTTTCGAGGCTCTCCTGAATCTCCATTACGCGCTTCTCAGCGCGCAGAAAAGCACTCTCCAGATCGTCGCCAAAGTGCTCAGCGGTTTCGACAAGATAGTCAAATATGAGATCAAGATCTGCGGTGACTTCTTCGGCGCGAACGACCTTATAGACCACGCGCGGCCCGCTTGCGTGCGATCATGTCTTCGGTGCGCTTTTTGCCCTCTTTGAGAGTAACGAAGGTTCCGTTACGACGTTGATCCAGCAGCTCTCGCAGTGCATCAGTGTTTCGCGATTGCTCACGCATCAGTTCAAGCCCATGTTGAAGGACGGCGGACAGGCTAGCATAGTGGCCCTGGTCGACAAGATTTCGCGCGTAGGCATCTTGTGACTCGGTTAGGGATATTGATGCTTTGACACTCATATCGGGCCTCGTATGTACTACTGAGTAGTATGGGAGCACGGCGAAAAGCTGTCAATATAGCGCGCGCACGGGCGTAAATTAGCGTGACAACACCAATATCATTCGTCGGTCACGCGGAATTCACCTGAGGCGGCATCTGTTGGAGGTTCTCCGAATTCGTCTGAGTTCAGACCTCTGCGAATGAGTTCGCGAATGGCAGCAGCTCTCGATGGCAGGCGGTTTTCGAACCGCCAATCGTCGATTGCCTTTAGTTCTTCCTGATCAAGCATCAATTGGAGCTTTTCGGTCCGCTTCGGAGGTCGGGGTTGGTCAGTCAATTTCTTGAGCCTTAACTTACGTCACTTACTCCAATGATGTAAGCCAATGCACTTCCATGTCTACAGCAAACATTGCAGGCACTGTTGGGAGCGTCGGTCAATCAAGCGATGGAAGAACCACGGGGAAGGTCTTTTGCGTATGTTAAGTATATGTTTTTATTTGCTATAATCCGTATACCGCCTATCTTTGTATCAAGAGAAAAGCGGAAGAGGTGAAATATGACACAGCAAGTCCTGAGACCCGAAGCGCAAGATGAAACGCATGACACAGGTATCGACAAGAATGCCTGGATCGCAAATGAAGTGACGGAAATCCTGTCCGACAGCATGTTGTTGATGGTGAAGACACAAGGGTGCCACTGGAACGTTGTTGGCCCCCTTTTTCTGCCGATCCACGAGTTAACTGAACGGCTGTATCGCGACCTGTTCGAAGCAATTGATACTTTGGCGGAACGTATCCGTGCACTGGGGCATGTAGCGCCAATCTCCTTCACTGACATGATCAGCCAGGCCAAATTGACCGAAGAAGAGACCGTTAAGGACGCTCACGGGATGATCAACCAATTGATCACCGACAACGAAACCGTTGCACGCAAACTGCGCGAAACGGCAACGCTCGCATCGCGCCACGGTGACGGAGCAACCGAAGATCTGATGAACACGAGAATGGCGAAACACGAAGAGGCTGTTTGGATGCTCAAAGCCATTGTAGCGACCTGACCGCTCGTCGCCAAAAGTCAGGTTGATCGGAAAGAAGGAAAGGAATCGATATGACGCGAGTGGGTTATGAGAAAAAAGCAAAATTGCAACTGGATGCCTGGAACGCCCAAATTGACGTGCTGAAGGCAAAGCTGGAAGTGGCGGAAGTGGATGCAAAGAAAGAGTATCAGGATCACCTTAATGCGCTTTACTCAGCAAAAGGTGAAGCAGAAGCCAAGCTGGAGGAGCTAAGAACAACCAGCGATGAGGCCTGGGAGGATGTGCGTGACGGCTACGAAAAAGCATGGGACGACATGCAATCTGCGCTGAAGAAAGCGGCCAGCCGTTTTTCGTAGTTTTTGGTATCTACCGAATGCGCCGCTGGTCTACCGAGCGCCGAAGATGACAGTGCCAGCTTTCTCAATCTTGGAGGGCAAGATACGGCAGCTCGACGAAGGCGATTGGTTTCATAAACGATGCACTTGTTCAAAGAACGATTTGGAGAATTGAAATGAACTGGGACCAAATCAGAGGTCAATGGAAACAACTAAAAGGTAATGTTCAAGCTAAATGGGCTGAACTCACCGACGACGATCTGGAAAAGGTCAAAGGTGACCGGGAAAAACTGGAAGGCATACTTCAGGAGAAGTACGGAAAATCAAAAGAAGAGGTCCGGCGAGAAGTCGATGAATTTTTCTCTTCGGAATAAGGCGACCACCTGCTCGAGAACAACGGCCTGTGACGATTGAGTTGCTTTGTTGTGCGGTGCGAGGATCGCAAAATATGTTTGCCTCAAATTCCAGCGAAAGTACAAAAAAGCGGAGGTCACCATGCGGACATCTGGAGAAATCTTGAAGTATTTTCGCGGGTTTCTGACAATCCCCGCCGTCATAAGTCTTTCAGGGCTTGCGGTGGCGTGGGTTGTTTTTCTCCTTGAGCAGGCGCTCGTTCGCTGGGGATGGGTTGTACCGTCCTTGTTTGCCGTTCCTCAAAATACCGCAAACAACGTTCTAGGGGTAATTGCCACCGCTTCAATGTCAGCCTTGGTCATGGTCTATTCCATTGTGCTGTTGGTCTATACTTTGGCGGCTGGATCCATCGGGCCAAGGCTCTTGCAGCGTTTCAGTGAAGATCGTGTGAACCAAACTGCAGTCGGCTCACTTGGAGCCACGTTTCTGTACAGTATTCTGATGCTGTGGTTGATGCGCGACGACACTTTGGTCAATTTGGCCGCCAGTGTTGGTCTTCTTTACGCAATCGTTTCAGTTTTGATGCTGCTGCTGTTTGTTCATACAGTTTCCACACGGGTGACGATTGATCAGGAGGCCGCCAGGATATCAAAGGCTCTGGACCTCCAAATCGATGAAGCACTTAAAGACAGCGCGGATTTGCACGCATCCAACGTTGTCCCCTGGGAGGGAGCGTCATATCAAATTTCGTCGTCTGGCACGGGTTACGTAGACTTCATAAATGCAACTGGATTGGTGAAAGCAGCCCAGGGCGCAAACTCTGTTGTTGTTTTCGAGGTCCAGCCCGGCGACTTTCTGGTGCCGACCGATACTCTGGCGACTGTCCACGGTGACGCCGGCGAAGAAATCTCCGATCTGGTGCTGGCGGCGGCTCCACTCGCGGCCGCACGGGATCCAAATGGTGACATTCGGTTTTCTGTACACCTGCTTGTCGAAATTGCACTTCGGGCTTTGTCGCCCGGCGTCAACGACACTTTTACCGCTATTGTTTGTATTGACAGGTTGTCAGCTTCTTTGGCACGCGCCTGGTCGTCTGACCTGTGCACCGGTGTTTACAGAGATGACGCTGGTGCTGTTCGGCTTGTCTATCCGTCCATCACGGCAAGGTCTTTGTTTCGAGACTCGTTTCCACCGCTGAGGCGTGCAGCCCGAGGCAATGGGCTGGTAACTGAGGCAATCATCAGGGCGCTGACACGCATGGCCAACGCGGCTCCCGACGATGATTTGGATGCTATCACCTTCGAACTTACAGCCATTGCGGATGAAACAAAGAGCAGCGGCATGCTTGACAGCGAAATTGAGCAGGTTTGCGAAGAGATAGAAGCTGCGATTGCGTTGGCGGACAAGAAAAACAATAGAGACAAAGCTGAGCGGCAGTGATTTAGGTTAATGTGCTAATTCATCGTCTTGGCGACAGGCAATCTGGGTTACTCCGCCTTGTTCAAATCGCCGGTTGTCAGGATCGCGCCGGCCTGAAGGTCTTCGGCGTCGAGCATCGTCGCAACCCTTTCGAGCGCGGCAACAAGCATCGCTTGCTCCCAGTCCTCCATTTGCTTGAACCGCTGCACATAGAGCTGTTGCAGCGGATCTGGGGCGTCCGCCAGGGTTTGCCGCCCGCGATCCGTGATCAGTATATTGGTCTGCCGTCGGTCGGTCATGGATTTCTCACGCACGACCATGCCGCCCGAGACCAGCTTGTCCACAAGTGCAGTGACCGTGGCCTGGCTGACATGCATGCGCATTGAAATTGCCTTGGCGGTGGTTTGCCCGGTTTCGCCAACCACCTGCAATACACGAAGTTGGACCGCGGTCAGCCCCGCGGCTTGCGCCAGTTCCCGGCCGGACATCTCGGTCGCGCGAAGGATTCGGCGCAGGGCGACAAGGCTGCTGTCGATACGATCCATGTCTCTACTCCGCATTCGATTGGAGTGAGATTGTCAAAATTGCATTGATTGCTCAAGCGTTAACCGAAAATGAATAATTAGTCTTACAAATTAAAATATTGTTAAAAGAGATGAGTTTATGACGTTTTAGCAAAACTAACCTTAGAGTTTTGAAGTTTTGGTCTTCCTGTGGTACTTAGCTAATCAAAGTTTATTGTTGGAGCGGTACATGCAGCATTCTTTGGAGTTGTTGGAACAACCTATTCCGGTTTTGCGTCCCCCTTTGCCGGAAGACGGTACAGCGGTGTCTTCGCTGGCCAAAACCGAAGGTCAGGAAGCTATGGGCGACCTTCTTGGCGAACTGGCGGCGTTTGATGACTACAAAGAATTCTCGATCATTGCGGAACTGGATGGAGATCTGGTTGGCGCGATGCTGGCTTATGTACTGCCATATGACCCGGAAACCCTGTTCATCTGGCAAGTCGGCGTTTCAGAGCGTGAAGCGGACAAGGGTCTTGCGTCCCTGATGCTGGGCCAGGTGATGCGTCGGGAAGTCTGCACCGATGTCACCCGTGTTCAGACTGTGATTACGTCCAACGACGAGTGCACTTGGGCGTTGTTCCGCCGGTTTGCGCAGTGGCAGCGGTCCCGCATGGATATCCAGCCCTTCATCACGCAGGCGCTGACCCCATATCGCCGCCATGAAAACAGCAATCTTGTCACGATCCGTCTTAAGGATCGCATCAAACTCGCGGCCTGATCACACCATGACAATTTTCAATCAAAGTGAGAGAGCAGAATGAACGTAGCCACGACTATATCGAACGACACCTCATATTACGGTGATGAAGCAGCAACCTTGGGTGACCGGATCGTCGCCGCGCGCGAAGCGGTGGGATATTCGCAAAAGAAGCTTGCGAGCCGCCTGGGCGTCAAACTGAAGACCGTACAGGGATGGGAAGAAGATCGCACCGAGCCGCGTGCAAACAAGGCGCAGATGATGTCCGGCATTCTTGGCGTCTCTCTAGTTTGGCTTCTGAGCGGTGAAGGAGAAGGTGTGCTTGAACCGACCGATACCAACTCCGGATCGGAGGATATTCAAGGCATCCTTGATGAAATCCGTAGCCTGCGGACAGATATCACTCAGGCGACCCAAAAGCTGAGCACTGTCGAGAAGCGCCTGCGCGCCAGACTTTGACATCTACGCAAATGCGAATTTCAGGCATGACCTATGGCCATGGCACAAATGACAACAAAAAGGAGCAGATGATGACAGGACCGGATCCCTGCCTTGTGCCCGTTGATCCGGCGCAAAGCAACCGTTCGGACACCAATTCCGAGCCCGTCGCTACACCGCTTGAGGTTCGCGAAAAGGCCGGTTTGACCGTGGCAGAAATGGCCGAACTTATCGGGATGAGCGAATTTGGTTACAAACTGTGGGAGAGCGGCGCCCGCCGCCCCGGAGGACCAGCATACAAGCTCCTCGCGCTGCTGGATGCTCATCCGAAAGAAACGGTGGTGCAGCTGCGGCAACACAGTTGAGTACGGCGCTCAGCGGTAAGTGCGCATGTCCATTGGCGTTGCCTCAATAGCAGTCAGGATTTCCTGTAGCAGCAGTTCTTCGGCTCGGTTTTTGACCGTGGCAGCGCGCTAACCGTTGTTAGTGAACAGATCTGAGAAACTCGGCGAGAACGTCGACGGCGACGCCCATATCTGCTGCGGATGCAAACTCCTCCGGCCTGTGGCTCACACCATCACGACAGCGAACGAACAGCATCGCGACAGGGCACAGATCCGCCATTGCCGAAGCATCATGCGTAGCGCCCGAGGGCAATAACAACCCCTTGGCGCCCTTGGATCTGGCTGCATTGGTCAAGACACATGACAATCTGGCATCGCAGGGCTGGGCTTGCTGGGAATATGTTACCGAGCACTCGATGGCCAAACCCATACTCGCAGCTATGGATTGAGCGAATTGATGCAAGTCCTGACCTGCTTGCAGGCGGATTTCGTCCAGCGGAGAGCGAATTTCGACCGTCATCTGTACAATCCGTGGTACCGCATTGACGACATTTGGTTCCACCGTGAGTGAACCGACAGTGGCGCGCAGATCAGCCGTTTCGCGCCCCATTCTGTTCACCTCTGAAACTATCTCTGCTGCGCCGACAAGGGCATCCTTCCGTCCCTGCATTGGCAGGGTACCCGCGTGTCCGGTTTGTCCGGTCAGGATGATCTGATGCCGTTCGATGCCGCAAATAGCTGTGACGACACCAACAGCCTCATCTTCGCGTTCCAGAACCGGGCCCTGTTCAATGTGCGTTTCGAGAAATCCAATGATGTCTTCTGGATCTCGGGCGAGTGCGTTGATCTTCTCGGGGTTCAATTCAAACGAACGCATTGCCTGCATCAGTGTCGTGCCTTGCAGGTCGCGCATTTCCAGAGTTGACGGGTCAAAGGTTCCGGACAGCGCGCGTGATCCGATGAGGGCGGTCGGAAACCGCACCCCTTCTTCATCTGCAAAGGCAAGAACCTCTACGCCAAATGACAGTTCGGTGCATTCGCTTTGAAGTTTTTGTAGGGCGAGGATTGGCAGGACAACGCCCATGATCCCATCATATGCGCCACCTTCACGAACTGAATCCTGGTGAGATCCCAGCAACAATGTCTTGCAGCCAGGTGGCCCGTCTTGCCGTCCCACCAGTGTTCCCGCGTCGTCGAGGCGTACAGTCAAACCGGTCTTGAACATTTCGGCCTTCAGTAATTCGAGAGCCGCATCATGCTCGGCGGTAAAAGGCAGGCGGGTCACCCCGGGGCCAGGTTCCGAACAAGCCGCAAGTTCGTTCAGCAAAGCTTCGGCGCGTGCACCCCAATCAATCAAGGATGCGCTCCCGGTCGTTGGGGGTTGGTACTTGTTCTGTCCATCTGGAATACGCGCCTGTTGTTGCTTTCCCATACAAGTCTTCAAGCGCTGCAATCGGGTTGGAAGGGTCATAGTCAATCCGCAATGACAGAGGCGGTTTGTCGGGGTGCAGTACCAATAACGCCGCGGATAAAAGTCCCCGGCTGTCGCCGCCCATTTGAGTGGCCGCCCTCAAGGACGCGAGAAGCTTGTCGCTGAGCCCCCCCTCGGTTTCAGCAAACCGATCGACCATCGCGTCCAAAACATCAGTGCTGGCCAGTAGGTTCCCGGCGACTACTCCATGGTGAAAAGCAAAGCTGCCTTTCTCTGGCTCGTTGGAAGCCCCGGTGAATTCACCAGTCTGCCCAAACAGATCGAGTGCAGTTAATTGACGATAAGCTCTGCCGTTATCCGCAGCGGAGATGTGTTCCACAGCATCCGCGGCACAGGCCCCGTTGTGCATTGCTGTCAGGACGTCTTCGCCCCAGATTGTTGACGGCGCGGCACCCTGGCTGGCTGACATTCCAGCTGAAACGTGGCCGCGCAGAACCCAGCCGCCAACACATAACGAGCCGGTCGCAGCTGCGCCACCAATGGCGCCAGACACAGGATCACGTGCAAGAATCGAAAAAGTCATATCGCTCCCGTATTCACATCCTTCGCTATTTATCATGAAAAATTGACCGGTGCAATTTATCATGATAAATAAGGCGTGCCATGCCAACTGGGAGAATGATAATGTTTTTCAAGACCTGGACCCGACGGGGTCTGATGGCTGCTGCCGCAAGCACGGCGCTGGTTGTCGGCGCTGTCACGTCCCCCGCAATTGCTCAAACACCGCCGAATGTTCTGATCGTCGGTCAGATTGCAGAACCCAAATCGCTTGATCCGGCGGCTGTGACCGCAGTCAACGATTTCCGAATTCTGGTGAACGTTTACGAAGGACTGACCCGGTACAAATCCGGCACGCTGGAAGTAGAGCCTGCGCTGGCGACGGAATGGGACATCAGCGAAGATGGTACGGAGTACACGTTTACTCTGCGCGACGGTATTACGTTCCACGACGGGACACCGTTCAACGCCGAGGCTGTGAAATTCAATTTCGACCGGATGCTGGATGAGAACCATCCCTATCATGACACTGGTCCATTCCCGCTCAGCTTTTTCTTTGGAGCGGTGGAATCGACCGAGGTCGTAGATGACATGACGGTGAAGTTCACACTGAACGCGCCTTATGCGCCCTTCCTGTCGAACCTTGCTTATCCGACCGGATTGATCGTATCGCCTGCTGCGGTTGAGGCGAACGGTAAAGAGTTTGGCCGCAACCCTGTCGGCACTGGTCCGTTCAAGTTTGCGGAATGGCGTTCGAACGAGGCAGTTGTTGTTGAGCGTAACGATGGTTACTGGGGCGAGCCCGCGGGAACCGAGGCTGTCGTCTTCCGCCCGATCACCGATGCCAATACACGCGTGGCCGAAATGCTGGCAGGGGGCATCGACCTGATGGTCGAAGTTCCGCCCACATCATTGGGCCAATTCGAAGGTGACGCGTTTTCGGTGGCTGAACAGGCCGGACCACATGTCTGGTTCCTGATCCTGAACGCCAAGGAAGGTCCATTCGCCGACAAACGCGTGCGTCAGGCTGCAAACTACGCGATCAACAAGGAAGCGATCGTCAATGACGTGCTGGAAGGTACAGCCACGGTTGCGGCTGGTCCAACTCCTCCGGCATTTGCCTGGGCATACAACGAAGAACTGGACCCCTACGCTTATGATCCCGAAAAGGCCAAGGCTCTGATCGCCGAGGCCGGCGCGGATGGAGCGGAATTGACTTTCTATGTCACCGAAGGTGGTTCGGGCATGTTGGATCCGGTACCGATGGGAACCGCCATTCAGGCCGATCTGGAGGCGGTGGGCTTCGACGTCAACATCGAGACCTATGAATGGAATACATTCCTGGGAGAGGTGAATCCCGGCTTGGAAGGCAAAGCGGATATGGCCGAAATGGCGTGGATGACCAACGATCCGGACACGCTACCATATCTGGCGCTGCGCTCGGAAGCCTGGCCTGACAAGGGTGGGTTCAACTCGGGCTATTACGCCAACGAAAAGGTTGACGAATTGCTGGAGGCTGCGCGTACCGCCACCGATCAGGATGAGCGTGCCAGACTGTACCGCGAAATGCAGGCAATAGTGCAGGACGATGCCCCATGGGTCTTTGTTGCCAACTGGAAGCAGAATGCCGTCACAAATGACCGGGTTGAGAATTTTGGTCTGGAGCCGTCATTCCTGTTGCACCTGCAAGGTGTTGTAAAAAACTAAACCTTAAAGTCAGGGGCCGGAGTTTTCCGGCCCTCTGCGTCTGCGAATGAGGGCAGAATGGGCGGTTACATCGTCAAACGTCTGGTATCGGCTGTCCCTGTCCTTTTGGGGATCACGATCATTGTTTTCTTGATCATGTCCCTGATTCCTGGCGATCCGGCCACGGCTATCCTTGGCTCCTATGCGACGCCGGAGAACGTGGAAAAACTGAACCGCGACCTTGGCTTGGACAAGCCCGTAATCACAAGATACTTCATCTGGATCACCAACATGCTGTCTGGTGATTTCGGCCGGTCCTATTCGCTGAACCGGCCTGTAATCGACGAAGTGCTGGAACGGTTCAACGCGACGCTGATACTGGCGGGCACGGCCTTTGTTCTGTGTTCGGTGCTGGGCATTCTCGCAGGGGTGGTCTCCGCTGCTCGCCAGTACGGCGCCGCAGACAAGATCATTACATTTGTAGTTTTGATCGGCATTTCGGTGCCTTCATTTTTCCTCGGCATGATGATGATCCTGCTGTTTGCGGTGAACCTGCGCTGGCTGCCTGTGTCGGGCATGTATGCCATCTATGGCGGTGGTGATCTGCCTGACCTGCTGCGTCATCTGATTATGCCTGCGCTGGCGTTGGCCGCTGTGGCAACCGGAGTTATTGCGCGCCTCTCGCGCTCGGCCATGTTGGAGGTATTGCGTCAGGATTTTATACGAACGGCTCGCGCGAAGGGAGTTCCAGAGCGTCGCGTCATCATGGGCCACGCATTGCGCGCGGCCATGGTGTCGATCATCCCGGTACTGGGCATTCAGGCAGGGTTCGTTCTGTCTGGTGCCGTTTACATCGAGATCGTCTTTCAGTGGCCCGGAGTTGGTCGAATGCTGGTCGACGCGATCCTCAAGCGCGACCTTCTGCTGGTCCAGGGCGGCGTGGTGTTTGTGGCCGCCTGTTATGTGCTGTTTAACATCGCGGTCGATGTTGCGCAGAGCCTGCTGGATCCAAGGATCAAGACATGACAGCTTTTCTCAAGTTGTTGTTTCGCAACCGGTTGGCGGCGTTGGGCGCGGTTGTCCTGAGCGCGATCCTGATCCTGGTGTTGCTGACGCCGGTCCTGCCACTACAAAACCCGGATATCACAGCCACTGCGGATCGTTTTCAAAAGCCGTTCACCGAAGCCCATCTGCTTGGTACCGACCATTTGGGACGGGATTTGCTCAGCCGCCTTTTACATGGCACGCGCCTAAGCCTTGCGGTTGGTCTAGCCGCAGCCCTGATAGCGGCCACGATTGGTTCGGCCATTGGCATTGTCGCAGGATATTTTGGCGGTCGTGCCGACAACATCATCATGCGGGGCGTCGATATGTTGATGGCCTTTCCGTATATATTGCTCGCGCTGGCAATTGTTGCTGCCTTGGGCCCGGGCCTCATGAATGCGCTGATTGCGGTTGCGGCCGTGAACGTTCCGTTCTTTGCCAGAAACATTCGCGGGATCACGGTCGGGCTGGCTGGGCGTGAATTCATTGATGCTGCGCGGCTTGCAGGAATGGGGCACATTCGTATCATCCTGACGGAACTTCTGCCTAACGTGCTACCGGTCATAATCATTGCCATGTCGACGACTGTCGGCTGGATGATCCTGGAAACCGCCGGTCTCAGCTTTCTCGGCCTTGGCAGCCAGCCGCCGCAAGCCGATCTGGGATCAATGCTGGGCGAGGCGCGCTCTGCCCTTATTTCACATCCGCATACCTCGGTCGTTCCGGGGATAATGATCTTTCTGATTGTTATGTCGATAAACCTGCTCGGCGACGGAGTGCGCGATGCACTCGACCCGCGCCTGCGGTCTGGGGCACTGTCCCGTCCACGTGCCATGACGTTGGTTGAGCGCAAGGGGGAAGTCCCGGCACCAACCGACGATCTACTCGCAATTCAGGATTTGCAGACCCAGTTTCACGTTGGCGACCGCGTGTATCGAGCCGTCGGTGGTGTCTCTTTATCCGTCAAAGCGGGGGAATGCCTGGGTGTCATCGGGGAGAGTGGATCGGGAAAATCGGTCACGGCTCTAAGCGTGATGGGGCTGGTGGCGTCCCCACCCGGCGTGATTACCGGCGGCGCGGTGCGGTTTCAGGGCGAAGACCTGATTGGCGCGTCTTACGAAAGCCTGCGTCAAAAGCGCGGGGATCGCGTCGCCTATATCTTTCAGGATCCGCTATCCACCTTGCATCCACTCTATCGCATCGGACGACAACTGGCCGAGGCCATTCAGTCGCATCACGATATCCCGAAATCCGAGGCACGGGCCCGGGCAGTACAGCTTCTCAGGGACGTGCGTATACCGAACGCCGAGGCGCGGGTGGACAATTACCCGCACGAATTGTCGGGCGGAATGCGACAGCGCGTTGGCATTGCGATGGCGCTGGCGAATGAACCGGATGTCATTATCGCCGATGAACCAACGACCGCCCTTGACGTTACCGTTCAGGCTCAAATCCTCTCTCTCCTTGACGATTTGCGGCGCGAGCGTGGGTTGGCGATCATCTTCATCACGCATGACTTTGGCGTAGTCGCACAGCTTTGCGATCGAATTGCTGTCATGTATGCCGGACGTATCGTTGAGGAGGGTCCGACGCCATTTGTATTGGACGCGCCAGCCCACCCCTATACCAAGCGTCTGATCGCCTGCGTTCCGGAATTGGGTGGTGGACAGCGCGCATTGGCAGCTATCCCCGGATTGCCCCCACTTGTCGACGACCTTCCGCCGGGCTGCGCCTTTGCCCCGCGGTGCGAAAAGGCGCAAGACACGTGCAGAACGAGCGAAGTGATGTTGAAAGGTGATGCCTCCCGCGCGGTCCGTTGCCACTATCCCGAGGAGGCGATCTGATGCCCGCGCTCAAAGTGGACAATCTGGCAAAGACCTTTGCGTTGAAAAAACCGCTATTTGGCGCTGCGCCGGCAGGAGTGCGCGCGGTGCGACCGATGTCGTTTCAGGTCGAAACCGGGGAAACACTGGGTGTTGTCGGGGAATCCGGGTGTGGTAAATCCACATTGGCGCGAATGCTGGTCGGGCTTCTGGACGCCAGCGAAGGGACAATCGAAATTGAAGGGAAAGCGCTCGACAACGCGGACCCTGCCAAATTCGGCAAACTGATACAATATGTGTTTCAGGACCCGAACAGCAGCCTCAACCCGCGGAAAACCATTCGGCAGGTCATGGAAGCGCCGCTGAAACGCCTGTACGGGATGCCAAGATCCGAGCGTGAAACACGCGTTTCCCAAATTTTCGCATCGGTCAATTTGCGGCAAGAGTTCCTCGAACGCTATCCTCATGAATTTTCGGGCGGGCAGGCGCAGAGGATTGGAATCGCGCGGGCTTTGGCCGCCAACCCCCGGATCTTCGTGCTGGACGAGCCCGTTTCAGCGCTGGACGTGTCTGTGCAGGCGCAGGTTTTGAATCTGCTGGCTGACCTCAAAACAGAGTTTGGCCTGACCTACCTTTTTATCACACATGACCTTGCCGTGGTTGAGGCAGTCAGTGACCGGATCATGGTGCTGTATTTTGGTTCGGTGGTCGAGATCGGAGATGCCAGGCGCATCTTTGCAAATCCTCGTCATCCCTATACAAAACTGCTGGCTGAAAGCGCGCCAGTTGTTGGCCGTCCGCTCACCGCACCCGAGCAAAAGGGAACTGAGCTTCCGGACCCGCTGAATCCACCACCGGGCTGCGCCTTTGCGGGACGGTGTCCGAATGCGACCGATCTGTGCCGGACGCAGGAGCCAGAACTTGAACCTGTGGGAGAAGACCAACTTGCCGCCTGCCACCATCCGATCCAAGACTGAACCCAGGCTCAGCAGACCGGTCCAGGTCGCTGAGGCGATTAAGGACTGGGTGGTAGAGCAGGGGCTGCAAGCCGGTGATCGATTGCCCGGCGAGGCAGATCTGATCGAACGTTTCGGAATGGCCAAAGGCACGATCCGCGAAGCGATGCGGGTGCTGGAGGCGCAGGGCCTGATCAAGACCCGCACCGGACCGGGCGGTGGCAGCTTTGTGCACGAAGTCAGCCAACAGCGTGCCAAGGCCTTGTTGGGGAATTATTTCTACTTCAAGGATCTCACGATCGGCGACATTTACCAGTTGCGTTTGACCTTGGAGCCAGAGCTTGCAGCAACGCTTGCAGGAAATTTGTCTGAGGACGTCTTGCGCCAGCTTGAAGACAACATCGCGGAGTATCGCGAACCGGCAACCAGCGCTGATGAGGAACGTGAACAACATGTTGCGTCACTTCGATTTCACGCCATTTTGGCAGAACAAGCGCAAAATCCACTGCTTGGTTTCATCATTGATTTCATGGTCAATCTTTTGGCGGACCTGACGGTTTATCGCCGACTTTACTCGCCGCCAAATACCGAACTTTGGAAGCAGGGCCGTGATCATCAGCAGCGGCTTGTCGCAGCGTTGCGGGACGGCGAATCAGAGCTGGCGCGGTCCATTATGGCCGGCCATATGGAGATTGCCTGGACCCTAATGCGCCAGCAGGAAGCCGAAGTGCAGCGCCGGTTTCTGTCGGAATAACGTGACCAGTTTCAACCACCGGAACGAATGCAGCAACTGCTTGGCCGCTTGTTCAGCGGTGCAACACTAATCACAAGCCCGATCGTTATGCCTGTTACTAGAGAGTGGAAAGACTCCGGGGATCAAGCGGTGTGTAGCTGTCCTGCTCCAAGCCTTCCATCCAGGACCGCGGCTCGGACCGTTGCCACTCGATGTGCGCCTTTTTGGGGACCACGCATTCGGCGTTTTTTTCCCATGCGAGCGTTGGCTATTTCATTGACTAGTTCCTCCGCCCGCGATGTCGAAACGGCCCAACCGTGGCCCTCTCTCTCACCGCCGTTCTCAGTCCGAGCTTGTCGCAGAGAATGGCAGCACAGAGCCCAATATGTCGAATGCTGGAACTCGGACGAATGTCGGTTCAGCCACATTTTTCGTGTACTAATTTTAGCACACAAGTATTGACGGCTCTTGAATCGAAGACTAATTGCGTCGCACGCTAGAGGCAGATCGCCTCTTGTTATGGAGATTTTATGAAAGAGAATCGGGGCTAACGCCCGTTCCTGGCGAAGCAAATTCAGGAACACCAACATTGATAGGCACACTCACGCGCGACGCTGAGTGTCCTGTTTCTGTACTTTCGTAAAATCGAGACATCCCAATGAACATCTCAAAGCACGAGCAACGTGTTTTGCATGAACTCGCCTTAGGTGGTGAGATACAATACGTGCGCGCCGACAACGGAAAGGTGCGATCCGTCGAATGCTATACACGCGACGGTTTCACCTTCCCCGCATGCACGATGGACGTATTCACACGCCTCAAAGACAAGCGCTTCATCAAATCAAAAAATGGCCGCCCCTATCGGATCACCCATTTAGGGAACCAGTCCGTTCGCGCGCAAATGAACCAACGATAATCAAATCAAGAAGGAGAGTTTTCTTTGAAAACACCTCATCAAATCCAATACGAGGCTTTCGCTGCGGCCGGAGGCTTATACGATGAACGACATGCGAAACTGTATGCCGATTTTACGGATGACCTGATCGCAGATGGCAGCTTTTCTATCGTTTGTGAGGGGGTTGCACATGCTTGCTATACCCCGCTCGCAATCGACAGGGCAGCGCACTTGAAGTGCTTTGTGCTCGCTCCATTAGCTGTGCTGCCCGAGTTTCAAAGAATGGGCTATGCCACACGCCTGATGGAAGAGGCGGAACGACAACTTGATGCAGATGTGATCTTTGTGATGGGGGAACAGTTCCACTATGGGAACCGATACAACACTCCGCACAAAGTCCTGCCGCCTGTTAGAACGCAGGCTCCGCTTGAGTGTTGGTTTGCGCGCGAACTTACACCGGGCGCTTTGGATGGCATCGGAGAAAGCACGTCCAGCGTGACCGGCCCATATGCTGCGCCGCTCATGTGGGGTCATCCAAGCGAGCAAGTTTAGAGCCGAGTTCTGAAAACCAGAAAACGCAACCCTGCTTCGCGCACTGGAACATGAGCCCACGACTATGGGGGCATTTGGTGCGCGGACAAATTTTCCAAAGATAGGACTAAACCATGAACCAATCAGAAATCGACGCCATTTTGGAAGTCCACAGACTGGCGTTTGGCGAAGCGGAAGGTGAAGAAACCGCTCAACTTGCCAAAGACTTCCTCGATCACCCAGAAACGATTTCGATCAGTGTCAGACGTGACGGTCGGATAGCAGGCAACGTGTTGTTCACCCCGTTTTTTTTCGAGGATCAATTAGATACAAAATGCTACCTGCTTGCGCCTTGCGGCGTGTCGCCAGACTATCAAGGCCGTGGTGTAGGCAAAGAGTTGATGGAAACCAGCATCGAACACCTAAAGTCCATTGGAACGGACGCTGTGTTCGTATTGGGCGTCCCGACCTTCTATCCTCGATACGGTTTTGCCCCGACTGACAAACAGACGCCCTATCCGGATTTGCTGACTGCACATGAAGCGTGGATGGCCCTTGAGTTGACGGCTGGAGCGGTCGAGAAACTAAGCGGCAAGACGAAGGCAATCCCACAGTTCATGCAACCGCATTGGTGGGACACGTCTGGGCGCGAGTGACGCCAGCTACCCTGACCCAGACATTAGGTGTTGTCAGTCGAATGTCTGGGTTGCCGGCCATGCCGACGTTGAAACGCATCCGTCGGATGAACAAGCCTGACCAAAACTGTCGGATGACGACTGCGAGCCCCAAAGCGGCCAAAGAGCTGAGCCGAGCATGAATAGCCAGTCGGGCTGGCCAATGTTGGGCGGTGCTCGGATCTAGCTGGTTAGAAAAACGAAGAGAGCCATTGATCCAGATCGCGTGCCACCGCATCTTTTTAGGGAACCAGTGAACCGAACGCACAGAGCATAGGACATAAATTGAAGGGAGATTGGACCGAAAGCTTTCTTGGCACGAGAAACCTACCTCGGCGGGTCAGGGATAAGCTTCTACATGAAGCACGCGTGGTTTCATACAAGCAGGGCCAGCAAGTTTTCGGACCCGACAACATCCCGGACAGTCTGATGTTTTTGCATGCCGGCCGCATACGCGTTTCCCAAAGCTCTGATGCCGGGCGAGAAATCGTGCTGTATCGCGTTGAGGCTGGAGAGAGCTGTGTGCTGACCACCGCCTGCATGTTGTCAGAGGAAGCTTATAATGCTGAGGGTATTGCCGAGACCGACGTTACGGCCATCACATTACCAAAAACCTCTTTTGATAGGCTGGCTGCTGAAGAAGACAGTTTTCGCGGTTTCGTTTTCTCGGCTTATTCTCGTCGGTTGATTGATCTTTTGCGTGTGGTCGACGATGTCGCCTTTGGCAGAATGGACGTTCGACTGGCAGAGCGCCTTTTGGTGCTGGGAGAAGGCCATTCCGAAATCCAGGCGACTCATCAGGCTTTGGCAAACGAGTTAGGCACAGCGCGTGAGGTCGTTTCACGCATCCTGAACGATTTTCAAAAGCGCGGACTTATCCTTCAGACGAGAGGGCGGATTACTCTCCAGAACAAACCTCAATTGGAGCGTTTGGCCGACAGCGCATGAATTCTTTGCGTTAAGTGACATTGTCACTGAAGAGTAAGGTGCCGGCCGGTAATCAAGTTGCAGCATGAACAACCGGAGACGCCTGATGGAAACAGCGTTTACACCGATCGCCTCATTTGGAGGCGGGCTCGCAATTGGATTTGGATCCGTGCTTTTGATGCTTGGACTGGGACGCATCATGGGTGCAACGGGCATATTGTCCGGCTTGGCATTCCCAGAAAACCGCGAGGAATTCGCCTGGCGAACAGCTTTGGTTGTGGGAATGATCCTCGCACCGGGCCTGATCTATGCTGCAACCGGTGCGATGCCTGAACTTACGGTACCTGTCAGCCCGACTATGATCGTGATCGGCGGCGTGATCGTAGGCCTGGGCGCCAGTCTCGGGTCTGGCTGCACTTCAGGGCATGGTGTTTGCGGACTGTCTCGGCTGTCTGTTCGCTCTTTGGTGGCAGTGCCGACCTTCATGGTCACAGCTGCAATCACAGTCTTCCTGATCCGTCATGTCTTTGGAGTATAATGCAATGAAGCTTGTTTTTGCTTTGTTTACTGGCCTGATCTTTGGCATTGGCATCGCTGTGTCGGGCATGATGGACCCGGCCAAAGTTCTGAATTTCTTCGATATTGCCGGGACGTGGGATCCTAGCCTCGCCTTTGTTATGGGTGGTGCGCTCCTGGTCACTTTCTTCGGCTACAGACTTGCCTGGCGGCAAACAACGCCGCTCTTTGGCGGGCGTTTTCAGATTCCAAGCGCGACGGCCGTAGACAAGCGACTGGTTGGTGGTTCGGCGCTCTTTGGCATCGGTTGGGGAATTGCAGGCTTTTGCCCCGGCGCTGCTATACCGGCACTTGGCACCGGGCGTTGGGAAGTCGCTCTCTTTCTGGTTGCCGTTCTTGCCGGGTTTGTACTGCGCAGGCTCCTTTTCCCGCGTCCTGTTCGGTCGGCGGCTTAGTCTCCGACTTCCCTCAACCTCCCATGAGTACAATCAGATGACGTATCCCGTAAACATGAACATCAAGCCGGACGTTCAGGCCTTCTTCGATGAGGCGACGAACACCATCAGCTATATTGTGAAGGACCCAACCTCAAACTCATGTGCCATTGTCGATAGCGTAATGGACATTGACTACGCGGCGGGGCGCATCACTTACGATCACGCAGACGAGCTCATCCGCCAGATCGTAAGCCAAGATCTGAATTTGGAATGGATCATTGAGACCCATGTTCACGCCGATCATTTGAGTGCGGCGCCGTATATCCAAGAAAAGCTTGGGGGAAAAATCGGCATTGGTTCAAAAATCATGATCGTGCAGGACACGTTTGGAAAGGTCTTCAACGAAGGTACCGAGTTCCAGCGTGATGGCAGCCAGTTCGATCAGCTTTTCGAAGACGGCGATACGTACATGGTTGGCAATATGAAGGTGTTCACAATGTACACCCCCGGCCATACGCCGGCTTGCATGGTACATGTCGCAGGGGATGCGGCTTTTGTGGGCGATACTTTGTTCATGCCGGATGGGGGATCGGCGCGCGCAGATTTTCCCGGCGGCGATGCAGCAACGCTTTACGATAGCATTCAAAAAGTCCTGAGCTTGCCGGACGAAACACGACTTTTCATGTGTCATGACTACGGACCAAACGGGCGGGACATCGCCTGGGAAACAACTGTCGGCGATGAGAAAGCCCACAATATCCACGTTGGTGGTGGCAAATCAAAAGAAGAGTTCGTTAAGTTTCGCACAGAACGAGATGCTCAGCTGGCAGTGCCGAAGCTGATCATCCCATCACTTCAGGTGAATATGCGTGCGGGTGAGGTGCCAACGGACATGGACGGCAACCCGATGCTCAAGGTTCCGGTCAACAAACTCTGATTTTGAAAGGATGAGAGCGATGGAAATCACCCAAATTTCCGACGACTTCAGTACTTGCGGTCAATTGGAGACCGATGACTTGTCGGAAGTCAAAACGCATGGATTTCGCTCGCTAATCTGTGTGCGCCCAGACGGCGAACAAAAGGATCAGCCTACTTTTGGCAAGATCCAAGACTGCGCCAATGCGCAAGGTCTTCAAGCTCGTTATGTGCCGGTCAAACCCTCCGGCGCAACAGAAGCGAACCACATTGCATTTTCTAAGGCGTTGGCAGAGCTGCCCGAGCCTGTCCTTGGCTACTGCCGAAGCGGTCAGCGCGCTGCAATGCTGTGGCACGCACGACGACATACTGCGGCGTAGCGGGAGGTAAGGATGCGGGTGGCGCAATATCTGCCGGTTCTGAGTTGGGCTCGCAGCTATGGACGGGCAGAGCTTTCTAACGATCTGATGGCAGCGGTGATCGTCACCATCATGCTGATACCCCAATCCTTGGCCTACGCGCTCCTGGCTGGATTGCCTCCAGAAGCGGGGCTGTATGCATCCATCGCGCCAATTCTTCTTTACGCAATATTTGGAACCAGTCGCGCCTTAGCGGTTGGCCCGGTTGCCGTTGTCTCACTGTTAACTGCGTCAGCGGTCGGTCAGGTTGCTGAACAAGGCACGGCAGGTTACGCGGTTGCGGCACTAACCCTCGCATTTCTTTCTGGCGGTTTCCTGTTGCTTTTGGGGTTCTTGCGGCTAGGCTTCCTGGCTAATTTTTTGAGCCACCCGGTGATTGCGGGGTTTATCACAGCATCTGGGATCTTGATCGCCGCCAGCCAACTCAAGCACATTTTCGGTGTGAATGCTCACGGACATACATTGCTCGAGATCCTCGCATCGATTGCTGCGCACTTGCATGAGGTGAATTGGGTTACGCTCGTTATCGGCCTTGGTGCGACGGCCTTCCTTTTTTGGGCCCGCCGTTGGTTAAAACCCGGATTATTGAGGCTAGGCGCCCCGGCGGCGCTTGCTGACATTCTGACGAAGGCGGGACCTGTTGCCGCCGTAGTTGCTACTACGGTTGCGGTTTGGGCATTAGATCTTGTCGAAATGGGTGTGGAAATCGTTGGGGAAGTCCCGCAAAGCCTGCCGCCGCTCACATTGCCAGTATTTGCGCTCGACTTGCTTGCGGCGCTGTTGGTTCCGGCGGTCCTGATTTCAGTGATTGGCTTTGTCGAATCCGTCTCAGTCGCGCAAACATTGGCTGCCAAGAAACGTCAACGGATTGATCCGGACCAGGAACTCATTGGGCTGGGCGCAGCCAATATAGGCGCAGCGTTCACCGGAGGCTATCCAGTCACGGGGGGATTTGCGCGATCAGTCGTCAATTTCGATGCCGGCGCCGAAACTCCTGCTGCGGGCGCCTACACGGCGCTTGGCCTCGCGATCGCCGCCTTGGCGTTGACGCCATTGGTGTACTTCTTGCCAAACGCTACGTTGGCCGCCACAATCATTGTGGCGGTTCTGAGCCTCGTAGATTTTTCAATATTGCGCAGAACATGGGACTATTCCCGAGCGGACTTCATCGCGGTATCTGCAACGGTTTTTCTGACGCTCGGTTTGGGTGTCGAAGTCGGCGTCGCGTCTGGAGTGGCGATTTCAGTTCTTCTGCATCTATACAAGACGTCTCGACCGCATGTTGCGGAAGTGGGCCGTGTGCCCGGGACAGAGCACTTTCGAAATGTCCTGCGCCACGATGTCGAAACCGCACCTACGGTGTTGACGCTGCGCATCGACGAGAGCCTTTATTTTGTAAACGCCGGCTTTCTGGAAGAACTGATCTTCAGTCGCCTTGCCGAGCGGACAATGGTCAAACATGTTGTTTTGATGTTCTCCGCCGTTAACGAAGTGGACTACTCAGCGCTGGAAACTCTCGAGGCGATCAATCACCGCCTTAGAGAGCTTGGTGTTGGCCTACATCTGTCCGAAGTTAAGGGTCCTGTTATGGACAGACTCAAACGGTCTCATCTTGTCGACGGTCTGAACGGCAGGGTTTTCTTGTCCCAGCACGATGCGTGGACAACGCTCATAGCAGAAGCGAGCGAGTGACAAAGATCAGATTGGTTTGTTCACGTGATCTGAACGAGCGCTTTGGTCCGCATAGCGAACCTATGAGCGTATTTGTTGAATGAACGCCTCGTGCCCATATGTGCCATCAAAGGCAATCGCTTTCTGAATAAAGGAGAACCGTCGAAACCGTCCTTCACAGGTGAATTCTTGTTTGAACTGTCAAGTCAGCGTTCAGTTATGAAGGACAGCCCAGACACGAGTTGTTTCAAGCCAAGCGCCGCACCGGCGAAGATGGCAGCGAATGTTACAGGCGCGCTGTAGGTCAATAGTGAGAAGGCAGATATACCTTGTCCGACGCTGCAACCAACCGCGATGATCGCGCCTGGCCCCATAATCGCCGCGCCGAGCATTTGACGCTTGAGTTCACGTGGATCCTCGCATGCTTCCCATCGGAAATGACCTTTGGACCAGGACCCCAAAAATGCACCAATGAGAACGCCGGAGACTGATCCGACCGCAAAGGACAAAGTGTTTCCGGAGGCTGTCATAAGGTAGAATATTGTGTCGCCAAGAGGTGCCGCGAAGGTATGGGTTTGAACTGGCTCACCATCGAAACCGTGCGTCGCAACCCAATTCGTGCCGAGCCAACCTGATACGATCGCCAGTCCAACTATAGATCCCCAGAACACCTGTGCGGGAGTGCGGCGGAAGCGCTGGTTTGCCAAGGCGAAAATCACCAACGCAACGCCGATGACAGAGCCAATGAGCCAAGCTGGGATAGAGGTCAGTTGTTCGGCCAGGAAGCTCATGCTCTGCGGGCCATTAAGACCCATTTCCTCGGGGAAGACCCAAACGCGCAAATACGCAAGGGGCCCGGACATGACAACGTAAGCAGATAGCCCCATAATCAATACGATGACGAAGGATCGAAGGTCGCCGCCCCCAAGCCTTGCCAGCGCGCCATAGCCGCAGTTTCCGCTGATGGCCATTCCGTAACCAAACATGAGACCACCTACGATCGACCCAAGTGGGTTCCAGGTCTGTGCAAAATACCTTGTTCCAACAGGGTCCAGCCACCCTAAAGCCATAGCTGTGTGGCTGCCGACAATTGCTACGCCGATCGCAATTGCCCACATGCGCAGCCGCCGGTCATCATCTGCGTAAAGGTAATCTTCGATTGCACCCAACGTGCAGAAACGGCCAATGCGTGCGGCCAAGCCCAACACAATGCCGCCGATCAAACCGATCAGGGCAACGGTGTTGGCGTCTCCCAATGCTTCGAACATTGCCAGTCTCCTCCCAAAGCTGGCGGTTACTTTTGGCGACTTCTACTTCTCCCTGCAGAATAGATCGTAGACGACTTCCAGAATCTGTGTCGATCGATCATCCGCCAGTCTGTAGTAGATCGTTTTCCCCTCGCGCCGTGTTTTCACCAAGCCCTCAAAGCGCAAGCGGGACAGTTGTTGAGACACCGCAGCCTGACGTGCCGAGAGCATTTCCTCCATTTGCGTGACAGATTTTTCCCCCGAGGACAGATAGCACAAGATCATCAAGCGCCCTTCATGGCTGATCGCCTTAAGGAAACTCGACGCCGTCTGAGCATTCTCCATCATTCTGTCCAGGTCTTCGGCGCACATGTCCGGGGAGAACACAGGCAGTTTCGAAGATTTGTCCAACAAGATCGCCTCGCTTTCATAGCTTCACGCATTCATAACAGTTTATGGAATGCGCCACAGTTTATCCAGAGGTCTCAATCGATACACCAGCGTCACGCAGCAAAACGCCCAGCACCCCCCAGAAAAAATCTTCACCGGGATAGCCTTCGATCCGACCGACCTCTTCGCCATTCTCCAGCAGAACAAAGGTTGGCGTGTAGTAGAGGGGCCGATCCAATGCGATGCCATCAGGTATGACTTTGTGGATATCGATGCGCTTAAGTGGAGCGGCTTGTCCTTCGGGTGTCTTGGGGTAGATCTCCGAGATTTCCGAGTCCCAACGCGCGCACCACATACAGCCGTCTTCTTCTGCCATCAATAGTGTCATCTCTGCCCGGGAAGCCACGGGAGAAACAAGCAACGTGATCGCAAACAAAGGCAGAAGTAGGTGGCGCATCTCACGCTCCGATTGACCGCAGTGATATATTCTTATTATTTTGAATGTGTGAATGATAGCGCGTCAGGACGGGTTTGACCATGCTCGACATTACATATGCAGGGGCTTTGGTCGCAGGACTGTTGTCTTTCCTGTCGCCCTGCGTCTTACCCATTGTGCCGTTTTACCTTAGCTATCTGGCAGGGGTCGGGATGGAGCAAATAGCCGCAGGGTCTACATTATCCGGCGACGTTCGTCGTAAGGCAACGCTTTCGGCAATTGCATTTGCAGCGGGGATCGTAACGATCTTCATGGCGCTGGGTGCGACGGCTTCGATATTCGGACAGTTGGTTCGAGAGTATTTCGACATTCTGCGTTGGATCGCAGCAGCCATCATTATTGCCATGGGCCTGCATTTCCTGGGGGTTATTCGTGTTGGGTTCCTGTATCGCCAGTTTCGTGCGGACGTCGGTGAGACATCAAATGTAAGCCTGCTTGGGGCTTATGTTCTGGGATTGGCGTTTGCTTTTGGCTGGACACCCTGCGTCGGGCCGGTGCTCGCTGCGATCCTGTTTACGGCGGCCGGAACCGATACGGCTTGGCGTGGAGCGCTTCTGTTATTCGTCTATGGGGTTGGAATGACCGCTCCGTTTGTGCTGGCGGCCTTTTTGGTCCGCCCCTTCATGCAATGGATGGCGCGGTTCAGAAAGCATTTGCCATTGATCGAAAAGGCAATGGGAAGTTTGCTGATTCTTTTCGGTGTCCTGATTGCAACCAACTCCATCAATCACATCGCACAATGGATGCTCGACCACATGCCCTGGCTCGCAGCCATAGGTTAATTCGGGAGGAAGACATGAAACGAGTTTTGTCAGTATTGATCGCGTGTCTGATCGGCGGGGCAGTTTCCGCTGCTGAACTGGGCGACGACGGTTTGCATAAAACACCTTGGATGCGCGACACGTTCAAGGACCTCCGCGAGGATCTTGAAGAGGCCTCGAGCGAGGACAAACGGCTGGTGTTATTCATTGAACAGCAGGGCTGTATCTATTGCAAAAAGATGCATGAAGAGGTGTTCCCCCAGCCTGATCTGGCGGCATTTATCGAAGAAAACTTCTTTGTCGTCCAACTGGATTTGCATGGCAGTACCACGGCCACTGACTTTGACGGGGAAGAAAACGAGCAAAGAGCGCTGATGCGCAAATGGGGGATTCTGTTTACCCCAACGCTTGTTTTTCTGCCGGAAGAGGTGCCCGAGAACGCCTCAGCCATCGATGCCGCGGTTGCTGTAATGCCGGGGGCGTTCTCTAAAGGAACAACCTTGGATCTGTTCACCTGGGTCGATGAAAAACGGTATGAACTTGATAATGGTGAAGATTTTCAACGATATCATGCCCGTCGCATTCAGGAGCGAAACAATGTTTCTCAAGATTAAGCGTTACCGTTATAAATAAAAAAATTCACCATAATGAATTTAATGTTGCGACAAGCGGTACTCGTCGACTACGGTACACAAAGGCTTTGGGTCGCAAGGCGCCGTCGGCGCGTTAGCAAATGGGAGGGATCATGAAGCTGAGACTCTTAACATCGGTCTGCGCAATGACAGGCGTTGCCGCATTTGCGGCAGATACAGATCCGAAAGACGTAACCTATGACGACTATGGTGCGATCGAGGTTTCTCTGTCCGGCACTGCTGGTGATGCGGCTAATGGCGCACTCATCGTTGGCGACAAGTCAAAAGGCAACTGCGTCGCGTGCCACGCGGTCACGGTTTTGGCAGACATCCCGTTCCACGGTGAAGTCGGCCCGATGCTGGATGGTGCCGGTGATCGTTGGACCGAAGCAGAGCTTCGAGGGTTGGTCGCAAACGCAAAGATGACATTTGAAGGCACGGTGATGCCAGCTTTCTACAAGGATGACGGCTATATCCGCCCGGGCGACGCCTATACCGGCAAAGCCCCAACCGCGCCTTTGACGTCGATCCTTACAGCACAGGAAATCGAGGACGTGGTCGCGTTTCTCGCGACCCTGAAAGAAGAATAGATGCGCTTCCAGGCGCGGGTTTTCGAAGAATCAAAGGAGATTGAAAATGGAACTCTCTCGCCGCGAGACACTGGCCCTTGGGCTGGGCGCCGCGTTCCTGACAATTATGCCGCTTCGGGCAAATGCAGCTGCTGAAGATGCCATCGCGGCATTTACAGGCGGGGCAGATATGGCTGATGGCGGTGTTACGTTGACTGCACCGGAAATCGCAGAAAACGGAAATACTGTACCTATCGAAGTGAGTGCTCCGGGTGCCGCTGCAATTCTGATCGTGGCTGCAGGCAACCCCGAACCGGGCGTCGCGACATTCAATTTCGGTCCATTGGCGGCTGAACAAGCCGCATCAACCCGCATCCGTCTTGCCGGAACGCAGGACGTCGTTGCCGTGGCGAAGATGGCAGATGGCAGCTTTGCCAAAGCGTCCGCGACCGTAAAAGTGACAATCGGCGGCTGCGGCGGCTGATCGCCACGCGCCCTGAAGAACAGGAGATTAACCAATGGCATCCGGTGTAAAACCCCGCGTCAAGGTTCCAAAGACAGCCGCTGCTGGTGAAACCATAACGATCAAGACACTGATCAGCCACAAGATGGAAAGCGGCCAGCGTAAAGACAAAGAAGGCAACGTCATCCCGCGCTCGATCATCAACCGTTTCACCTGCGAGTTTAATGGAGAAATGGTAGTTGATGTGACGATGGAGCCGGCGATTTCGACAAACCCGTACTTCCAGTTCGAAGCAACTGTGCCCGAGGCCGGTGAGTTTGTCTTCACTTGGTACGATGATGACGGCTCTGTCTACGATGAGAAGAAAACGATCGAGATCGCCTGACGGCTCGACGACTAAGGCAGATCAGTGCTGGTCGGAGGAACTGGCGCTGGTCCACCAAGGGAGGAACGCAATGAATACCAAGGTACTTACGGCGATCGCGGCAGTTCTGGTTTTCCCGGCTGCAGCAATGGCTGGTCCTGACGAAGAGAATCTTGTGATCAATGATGAGCTGGACATGACCTCGGTCACTGAAGCTCCGGCACATCTGGAAAATTTGGACACGATCTATTCGGGTTGGCATTTCCGCACGGATGAAACGCAAGCGCTTCAAATTGATGACTTCGACAATCCTGCAATGATCTTCGTCGATCAGGCCGCCGATCTCTTCGAGACCGTCGATGGTACCGCGGGCGAGAGCTGTGCCTCATGCCACGATGGGGTGGAAAGCTTCAAGGGATTGCAGGCGTCCATGCCGAAGGTGGATGCCGAAACTGGTAAGCTGGTCGTCATGGAAGATCTGATCAACAAGTGTCGTACGGACCGTATGGAAGCGGATGCCTGGAAATGGTCCGGGGGCGACATGCAAGGCATGGTCGCTTTGATCGGTCTGCAATCACGTGGGTTGCCAATGAATGTCGCGATTGATGGCGATGCCGCCCCGTACTGGGAGCAAGGCAAGGAGATGTATTATACCCGCTATGGTCAGCTCGAGTTGAGCTGTGCCAATTGTCATGAAGACAACTGGGGCAACATGATCCGTGCTGACCACCTGAGCCAAGGTATGATCAACGGGTTCCCGACTTATCGTCTGAAACAGGCCAAGCTGATCTCGCGCCACAATCGTTTCCGCGGCTGTATTCGCGATACGCGGGCGGAAACTTTTGCGGAAGGATCGGACGAGTTTCGTGCGCTTGAGCTTTATGTGGCCTCACGTGGCAACGGGCTTTCAGTCGAAACTCCTGCAGTACGCCAATAACGAACAAGCCGCGCGGGCGTTGTCCTGCGCGGGTTTTTCATACATATAACATGCACACATTTATATGTGTTACAGGAAAGCTGATAGATGATTTCTCGACGTGACTTCTTGCAGGTTTCAATGGCTGCATCAGCTTTGTACGGGGCGTCCGGGTTCGGAAACTGGGCCAGACTTGCCGCGCAGCAAAGCCTAACACAGGATCAATTGTTGGAGTTCGAGACCTTCGGAAACATCAGCCTGATACATGTCACCGATATTCACGCGCAACTCAAACCGATCTATTTCCGCGAACCCGAGATAAACCTTGGTATTGGCGATGCACGAGGGCAGATGCCGCATGTCACAGGGGCGGCGTTCCGTAAGGCCTACGGGATCGAAGATGGAAGCCCGTCGGCCTATGCCCTGACCTACAATGATTTCTCTTCGCTGGCCAAGACCTACGGTCGGGTTGGTGGATTGGACCGGGTCTCAACTGTCATCAACGCCATTCGTGCTGACCGTCCTGATGCCCTGCTTCTGGATGGTGGCGATACCTGGCATGGCTCTTACACCTGTTACCAGACAGCGGGTCAGGACATGGTCAATGTCATGAACGCTCTGAATCCCGATGCTATGACCTTCCATTGGGAGTTCACGTTGGGCAGCGACAGGGTTAACGAAATCGTCGAAGGTTTGCCCTTTGCGGCCTTAGGTCAAAACATCTTTGATGCCGAGTGGGACGAACCTGCGGAATTGTTCCAGCCCTATAAGTTCTTTGATCGGGGCGGCGCAAAGGTTGCTGTTATCGGGCAAGCGTTTCCTTACATGCCAATCGCGAACCCAGGCTGGATGTTCCCAGAATATTCGTTCGGTATCCGGGATGAAAACATGCAGGCCATGGTCGACGAGGTTCGCGATGCCGGCGCTGATGTCGTTGTCGTCCTCAGCCACAACGGCTTTGACGTGGACAAGAAGATGGCAGGTCGGGTGCAAGGGATCGACGTGATCCTTAGCGGTCACACCCATGACGCGCTACCCGAGCCGGTTCTGGTCGGTAAAACTCATATCATTGCGTCTGGCTCGAACGGCAAATTCGTCAGCCGCGTCGATCTCGACGTGAGGGACGGGCAGATGATGGGGCTGCAGCACAAGCTGATCCCGATCTTCTCTGACGTCATCGCTCCTGATCCTAAGATCACCGCTCTGATAGATGGTCAGCGCGCGCCGTACGAGGCTGCGCTGAGTGAGGTGATTGGCAAAACGGATTCGTTGCTCTACCGCCGCGGCAACTTTAACGGCACCTGGGATGACCTGATTTGCGATGCCCTGATCAATGAGCGTGAGGCAGACATCGCGATGTCGCCTGGCGTCCGTTGGGGACCCTCAATCCTGCCGGGACAAGATATCACGCGCGAGGACATCTGGAACGTCACATCGATGTCGTATCCCAATGCCTATCGCACAGAAATGACAGGCGAATTCATCCACGTCATTCTCGAGGATGTCGGCGACAACCTGTTCAACCCCGACCCTTATTACCAGCAAGGCGGCGATATGGTCCGCGTCGGTGGGCTTGGCTACCGCATCGATGTGAACAAGCCACAAGGGCAACGGATCAGCGAAATGACTTTGCTCAAAACGGGTGAAGCGATTGATCCATCGAAAACCTACGTCGTGGCTGGTTGGGCCAGTGTCAACGAAGGCACCGAGGGCCCGCCGATCTGGGATGTCGTCGAAAACCACATTCGCAACCTTGGCACCGTCACGGTGCAAGAGAACACCAGTGTCGATGTTGTCGGCGCTTAAGAAACAGATGGAGACCTAAGAGATATGGATGACGCGTTCAAACCGTCCCGCCGGGCCTTCTTGAAAGGCAGTGCTGCGGTCGCCGCAGGATCAGTTGCGGGTGCGGCAGCGGCAGACACGCCCGACCCACTGATAACAGAGCTTCAGGATTGGGCGTCTTACACGGGTGCCGGTGTTGATGAGTCACCTTATGGCATGCCGATCAGTTTTGAATCCCATGTTGTGCGCCGCAATGTGGAATGGCTGACCGCCTCTCCGATTTCGTCGATTAACTTCACGCCGATCCACGCGCTTGAAGGCACGATCACTCCGCAAGGATGCGCCTTTGAGCGTCATCATTCAGGTGCGATTGAACTGCGCAAGGAGGATTATCGCCTGATGATCAACGGGCTGGTCGATCGCCCGCTTGTGTTTACTTATGAAGACATTGAGCGGTTCCCGCGCGAAAACCATGTGTATTTCTGCGAATGTGCGGCAAATACCGGTATGGAGTGGGCGGGTGCGCAACTCAACGGCGTCCAATTTACGCACGGCATGATTCACAACATGGAATACACCGGTGTTCCGCTGCGTACGCTGTTGCAGGAAGCAGGCGCCGATATCTCACCCGACAAATGGGTCTATGTTGAGGGCGCAGATGCGTCATCCAATGGCCGCTCCATCCCGATGGAAAAAGCACTGGATGACGTGTTGGTGGCTTTCAAGGCAAATGGTGAAGCACTGCGCATGGAACATGGTTACCCCGTGCGACTGGTTGTTCCCGGGTGGGAAGGCAACATGTGGGTCAAGTGGCTGCGCCGCATTGAGGTTGTCGATATGGCGGTCGAAAGCCGCGAAGAAACATCAAAATACACTGATGTTTACGCCGATGGCACGGCCCAGAAATGGACGTGGGTCATGGATGCTAAGTCCGTCATTACTTCACCCAGCCCTCAAATGCCCATCAAACATGGACCGGGACCTTTGGTCATTTCCGGACTTGCCTGGTCAGGCCACGGGCAAATTACGCGGGTCGATGTGTCCAAGGACGGTGGGATCACCTGGGAGACTGCGCGTCTTGGCAAGCAGGGCGACAGCAAGGCTTTGACGCGCTTCTATCTCGATACGAACTGGGACGGAGCTCCAATGCTTTTGCAGGCCCGGGCGATAGACGAGACTGGCTATGTGCAGCCGACCAAAGACCAACTGCGCGAAAAGCGCGGAGAGAACTCGGTCTACCACAACAACTGTATCCAGACTTGGTACGTGAGCGCAGAAGGGATCGCTGAGAATGTCGAAGTCTCTTAGTCATGTTTTCCTGCCCGTATTTGGTGGCACAGCCTTGGTGCTTGCGGCAGCGTTGGTATTTGCCAATCGGAACTACGGCCAGTCGAAGATAGACAGTTTGGAAACCCGGATAGGTCAGGTTGAGGCGCATGCAGCCGCAGCCCAAGAAAATGCGCAAGCGGAGGCCAGCCGAGCAGCTGAACTCGAGACTAAAGTCGAAGAAATCCAAGCGGCCGCCGCGGAACGGGTTGCAAATGGTGCGAACCTAACTGCACCGGCGCCCAGTCGCGACGGTACTATTGGGCTTGGACGTCCTGCATTGGAGGAAGAGATCGCTGCCTGGGACGTTGACATCTTGCCCGACGGGCGTGGCTTGCCGGTTGGATCAGGCGATGTCTGGACTGGAGAAGAAGTGTTTGTCGACCGGTGTGCGTCCTGTCACGGCGAGTTTGCCGAAGGCGCCGACAATTGGCCTGTTCTGGCCGGTGGATTCGACACGCTTGCCGACGAAGATCCTGTAAAAACCGTTGGGTCCTATTGGCCGCATTTGTCCACCGCCTGGGATTACATTTCTCGGTCGATGCCGTTTGGTGAAGCGGGCACGCTGACAGCGGACGAGACATACGCAATCGTCGCCTATATCCTTTATTCCAATGACCTGGTGGATGACGATTTCGTTCTCAGCAATGAAAACTTCGCCGAATTCGAGATGCACAACAAGGATGGGTTTGTCGTCGATACGCGACCTGAGACTGAGTACGCAGAATGGCAAAAAGAGCCCTGTATGGAGAATTGCAAAACAGAAGCCTCTGTTACTATGCGCTCTGTATTTCTGGTTGAGACGCCACCAGAAGGCGGTTCGAATTCGGTCATGAACGAAGCCAGCGCGGACGAGTTGCCGACGTTTACGGTGGAAGGACCCTCGTTCATTCCGGCCGCAGCGCCAAAGCCTGAGGAAGAAGCCGCCGCAACACCGGCTGTTCAGGAAACCGACGAGGCTGATCAGACTACGGAACTGTTCGCAGCCGGTGAGAAGGTCTTCAAGAAATGTAAAGCCTGCCATCAGGTTGGTGACGGTGCAAAGGACAGTACGGGTCCGGCGCTGAACGGGGTAATAGGGGCCAACGCAGGGTCGGTTGAAGGGTTCAAATACTCCAAAGCTATGAAAACGGCTGCCGAGGCTGGTCTTGTTTGGACCGAAGAAGAAATGGCGGCCTTCCTGGCAAAACCCAAGGACTACATGAAGGGTACACGCATGTCCTTTGCTGGGCTCAAGAAACCAGACGATATTGAAGCCGTGATCGTTTACCTCAAGTCGTTCGGAAGCTGATCATGCGCTGGTCGAACATTTTGAAGTGCGCAGCGGCCTTAGTTGCTGTTGCCCCATCGACCCACGCCACCGAAGGCCTCGGCGACGCCGAAGCTGGTAAAAAAGTGTTCGCCAAATGCAAAGGCTGTCATCAGGTTGGAGATGGAGCCAAAAACAAAATCGGGCCGCATTTGAATGGTGTCTTTGGGCGCAAGGCTGCTGGTCTGGATGGTTTCAATTACTCAAAGAGCCTAGAGCGTGCGGGCAACTCGGGTCTGGAATGGCACGCTGATACTCTGTCCGCCTACATCGAAAACCCACGCGCATTTGCGTCAGGCACGCGGATGAGTTTTCCCGGTTTGAAAGACCCGGAAGACCGAGCCAACGTGATCGCCTATTTGCGGGCATTTTCGGATAATCCTCAGGACATCCCAGAAGCGGACCCAACGGCGAAAGGCACGGATCATTCGGTCGATCCCGCGATCCTGGCGATACAAGGAGATCCTGAGTACGGCGCATATCTCAGCAGCGAATGCACAACGTGTCACCAGATCGAAGGGGGCGATGAGGGCATTCCTTCGATTGTGTACTGGCCTGACGAAGACTTCGTGGTCGCCATGCACGCTTACAAGGACAAACAGCGGCCACATCCGGTCATGCAAATGATCGCTGGACGGCTGAGCAATGACGAGATCGCGGCATTGGCCGCCTACTTCAATAATCCAGAATGAAAGTGCCCAAGGGGAGGAAACGCGATGACACTCAATAGACGAGTATTTCTTGGAGCCGCCGGGGTAGTGGCCGCCGGGCTATCCGCTCCGATGGTGCTGGCTCAAGGCAAGCCCCGTGTAGTGGTTGTTGGTGGCGGTGCAGGCGGTGCAACTGCCGCGCGGTACATTGCAAAGGACAGTAAAGGTGAGATTGACGTGACGCTGATTGAGCCGTCTCGGACCTACTACACCTGTTTCTTCTCAAACCTTTATTTGGGAGGTTTTCAGGAGCTATCGGACATCGCCCACAGCTACGGCACGCTTGCCGCGAACTACGGTATCAACGTCGTGCATGATTGGGCCACTGGGGTCGACCGCGACGCAAAGACGGTGTCCTTGGCAGGTGGTGGGTCAGTTCCTTATGACAAACTGATCCTCAGCCCGGGTATCGACTTTGTTGATGGCGCGGTCGAGGGCTGGGATCTGTCGGCCCAGAATAAGATGCCGCATGCTTACAAAGCTGGTTCTCAGACAGAGCTCTTGAAAGCGCAAATCATGGCAATGCCTGAAGGTGGCACCTTCGCGATGGTCGCTCCTCCTAACCCCTTCCGTTGCCCGCCTGGGCCATATGAGCGGATTTCGATGGTTGCGCATGTTTTGAAGAAGAATAATCCGACAGCAAAGATCATTGTGGCCGACCCGAAGCCAAAATTCTCAAAAATGGCGTTGTTCCAAGAAGGCTGGGGAAACAACTACGAAGGAATGGTCGACTGGATCGGCGAAGATTTCGGCGGTGGCATTGTATCCGTCAATCCGGATGCAATGACGGTGACTATCGACGGCGAAGAGACAAAAGTCGATGTCTGCAATGTGATCCCAGCGATGAAAGCAGGTCGCATTGCGGAAATGGCAGGAGTAACCGACGGCAACTGGGCACCAGTAAACGCTGCGGACATGTCCTCCAAAGCCGATCCGGACATATATGTTCTCGGTGATGCCAGCCAGCAGGGTGACATGCCGAAATCCGGATTTTCGGCAAACAGCCAGGCAAAGGTCTGCGCGAATGCCGTTCGAGGTGCGTTGACCGGGTCTAAAGTATTCCCGGCCAAGTTCTCGAACACATGCTGGTCGCTCATCGATACCGATGATGGCGTGAAGGTTGGCGCAACCTATGAGGCGACGCCAGAAAAGATTGCCAAAGTCGATGGCTTTATCAGTCAAACCGGTGAAGATGCCGATTTGAGAAAAGCAACCTACGAAGAGTCACTGGGTTGGTACGCTGGTATCACGTCTGACATGTTCGGGTGAGGCATTCGGGGGCTTTGACCGGTGTCAAAGACCCCAAAGATCAATCTGAGAAAATGCGGTTCAGGAGGAGGACTAAAACCATGAAACACTTTATCGCCGCAGCCGCGTTTTCCACTGTTCTGGTGAGCCAAGGGCTTGCAGAAGAGATCATCACTATACCCTTCGACGGCAGTTTTGATGATGCAACATTCGCAGTCGAGTCTGCGATTGTGGGACAGGGACTGGTCATCGACTATGTAAGCCACGTCGGCGACATGTTGAATCGAACAGGCGCTGATGTCGGCAGCGACAAACAGATATTTGCAGCCGCAGACATCTTCATCTTCTGCTCGGCAAAAATCTCGCGTGAAGTGATGGAAGCAGACCCGATGAATATTGGCTTCTGCCCCTATGGGGTTTTTGTAGCCGAAGACGACGACGGCGTGATGGTTGGATACCGAAGCTATCCTGATGGACCAATGCAAAAGGTTCAGACCCTGTTGTCCGGGATCGTAGAAGAAGCCGTTGGGAACTGAAATGAACTATCAGCATTTTTTCCGAGATCAGTTGGAGCAGCTGCGCGAAGAGGGAAACTACAGGGTCTTTGCCGAACTTGAACGGCAGTGCGGAGCTTTCCCATCGGCGCGCAGTTATTCAGATGGAAATCCTGAAAAAGTCACGGTCTGGTGCTCCAACGACTATCTCGGAATGGGTCAGCATCCCAAGGTGCTCGCAGCCATGCACCAGGCGATTGATAAATCCGGGGCAGGTGCCGGCGGTACTCGGAATATCTCGGGGACAACCCACGAGCATGTATTGCTGGAGCAAGAGCTTGCAGACCTGCACGGCAAAGATGCGGCCTTGCTGTTTACGTCAGGCTATGTGTCAAACTGGGCCGCGCTGGGTACTTTGGCGTCCCGCATTCCCGGCATCACCGTTCTGTCTGATGAATTGAACCATGCCTCAATGATCGAGGGTATTCGCCACAGTCACTGTCAAAAGCGGATCTGGAAACACAACGACCTCGCGGACCTTGAAAAGCACCTTGCTGAACTGCCCGCCAATGCACCTAAGCTTGTAGCGTTCGAAAGCGTCTATTCCATGGATGGCGACATCGCACCAATTGCCGAGATCTGCGATCTGGCGGATCGCTATGGTGCGATGACCTATTTGGATGAGGTTCACGCCGTGGGGCTTTACGGACCACGCGGCGGAGGCATAGCTGAGCGCGAAGGCCTGATGGATCGGCTAACCGTCATCGAGGGGACGTTGGGCAAAGCATTCGGTGTAGTTGGCGGATACATCGCCGCGTCGACAGAGCTTGTCGATTTTGTCCGATCCTTTGCCAGTGGGTTTATCTTTACCACTGCATTGCCTCCTGCCGTGGCCGCAGGAGCTGCCGCTTCGGTTCGGCACCTGAAGCAAAGCAATTCGGAACGACATTTGCACCAGCAGCGCGTGCGCGAGGTTCGGGACAGGCTGGACGATTTGGGCATTCCGCATACACCAAACCCAAGTCACATCATTCCGGTCATGGTCGGCGATCCGGTCAAGTGTCGCTTCATCTCTGACGTGCTGATGCGTGACTATGGGATTTACATCCAGCCGATCAACTATCCAACCGTCCCCAAGGGAACGGAACGTCTGCGGATTACGCCTTCCCCTGTGCATTCTTCAGAAGACGTGGATCGACTGGTATCTGCCTTGGGTGAGTTATGGACGCAATGCCAACTGGCGCGCAGGCCAATGGCCGCACAATGACAGCTTGACCGAAGACAAGGACGCACACGCAACGAAGTGAGAGTTTCTGTTCATGGAGAGGCTCATCGATCTGTTTGGGGACCCGGGCGCATTGGCATTTGTCGGCGTGCTTGTAGGTATCTTGTTCGGCGTAACGGCGCAGAAGTCTCATTTTTGTTTGCGGGCATCGACCATCGAAGTTGCCGAAGGCGAGCTTGGTCCCCGCCTGGCGGTTTGGCTGATCGCCTTCGCTGCGGCGCTCACCTTAGTACAGGCGCTTGTCTCGTTTGAGTTTTTAGACCTTTCCGAGACACGCGCGATCGCGTCGAGGGGCAGCCTTAGCGGCGCAATAATTGGCGGGGCGATGTTCGGCGTTGGCATGGTTTTGGCGCGTGGGTGTGCATCTCGCCTGTTGGTATTAGCCTCCTGCGGTAATCTTCGCGCCCTGATTACAGGATTGGTTTTAACCTTAGTGGCTCAGGCTGCTTACACGGGCGTTCTTAGTCCTGTCCGAGAATTGCTTTCCGTGATCTGGACTGTCTCAGGAGGCGCCTCGAGAGACCTTTCAGAAATACTTGGATTTTCGCCAGTGGCTTACACAGCCGTTGCAGCGTTGGGATTGGTGTCGGCAATTGCCTTTGCATTTCACCGGAGGGTCGCGCCTGTCAGGATCGTAACAGCCGCAGGCGTTGGTGTGGCTGTGGCGCTTGGCTGGTTGATGACATATGCGATCGCGCAAGCATCTTTTGACGTAGTGCCCGTGTCGTCAATCACATTTACCGGACCGGCCACGGATACACTGATGGCGTTAGTTGCGGAGAGGAGCGTTGTGTTGTCCTTCGGTATCGGCCTCGTTCCAGGCGTAGCAATTGGTGCCGCAGGCGCGGCCTTAACTGCAGGGGAGTGGAAGATCGAACGTTTTGGCCCGGATACTCCGATGGAACGATACCTTGTTGGAGCTGTCTTCATGGGGTTTGGAGCCATGCTGGCCGGAGGTTGCGCCGTGGGTGCAGGGCTTTCGGGAGGGTCCGCCCTGTCATTGACAGCGTGGCTTGCCGTTTTCTTCATGTGGGTTGGAGCGATCAGCACGCATAGATTATTGAGGCGAATGCCTGTTCCACAAACGTCCTGAGCTATTCGAATTCCATCTGCTCAAATACGCGCCCGGCATTTTTTGTCGCTAGTTCCTCAAACGTGTCCAAATGGGCATATGGTGACTGATCGACATAGTATGCCTCTGCCAGATCGCCGCCAGCATCCATATGCTCTTGGATCTTGCCGCGCAGATAGGTCAGGTAATCGCGTGTATAGCGGCGCACCTGATCCATGTTTGTCGGATGACCGTGCCCGGGGATGACATATGTGGCTCCCAAAGCTTCGAACTCGTTGTCCCAAGTCTCAAGCCATTCCGCCGTATAGGTTTCCTGAAATATAGGCAGCATACGCTCGTGAAACGCCATGTCACCCGCGATAACAAGGCTTTGGTTCGGCAGCCAAATTGAGATGTCGCCGGGACTATGGGCCGGCCCGAGATATTTGGCCTCAATCCGGAAATCACCCATTTCAACAACGTATTCATCCTCGAATGTCTCGGTTGGGCCAGCCATAAAGGTTCTTTCCGCCTTGTCCTGATTGTAACGTTGCATTCCTTCAAGGATCTGAGGGCCGTATTCCTCAAATTCAGCCGCAGCATCCGAATGGGCGATAATTGGAACGTCGAGCTCTGACCAGTAGGCGTTGCCAAGCATCGCATGCCCCTGACCATTCTCGTTGAAGACAAGCTTAACCGGCTGTTCCGTGATCGCCTGAATTTCCTGGTGCAGCGCTTCGGCAAGCACGTATGCCGCACCGCCGTTTATGACGACCACGCCCTCCCCGGTAACTATGAAGCTGAGGTTGTTGTTGTGACCAGAGTTTTCATAGGTCGGCGGTGCAGTTGCGCCAATGGCGGAATAGACGCCGGGTATGTATTCGACCGGTTTGGAATACAGAACACTTTGCGGGTATTGGTCTGCAATATCCTCGCTTGCCCAAGCTGGTGTGGCCAGGGCCAAGACAATCGCCAGCGATCGCATCATTATGGTTCTCCAATGAACTTATAAGCAGAGCCAGTCTTCTCGACCCGGCCGATCCCACCATTTGGCAGGTGGAACCCAATCATTTTCATTTGCTCGTGGGAAATCTGATCCAGCAGTGAGTTCCGAGCTGCTGCGGCCGCCTGTGGATCCTGATCCGTGCCGCTGTGCCAGTCGGGGCGTTCAAAAGCTACGTGTGGATTTCCCAACGCGTCGCCGACAACCATCACGGATTCACCACCGCTGCGAATTTCAAACGCCATGTGGCCGGGCGTGTGTCCAAAGGTTGCGCGTGCTGCAACACCGGGAAGAATCTCTTGTCCGTCGTCAAAAAACGCGACCTGATCCTCAATTGCCGCCATACGCCGCTTCGCGCCTACAGCGAACGCAGCGCGATCTTCTCCAATGGTATCCACCGTTGAGGGGTTCCACCAATAATCCCACTCATCGCGGCCAAAGTGATGCGTGGCGTTGGGGAAAAGAAGGTCATCGAAATCATCCAAAACGCCCCAGATGTGATCCGGGTGCGCATGGGTGAAGATCACGTGTGAAATGTCTTCGGGCGACAGGTTGATAGTTTCAAGAGATTCCAGAAGCTTGCCAGATGTTGACATGAAATCGGGTCCAGCTCCCACATCGAACAGCACCGTGTTTTGATCATCTCGATAAAGTGCCACATTGCACTCTGGCTCGTACTTGTTCGCGTCCACCTTGTAGCGGTCCAGAAGCTGCCTGAGTTCTTCCTTCGGCATGGCGCCGAAGACCATTTCCGGAGGCAATGACAGGTACCCGTCTGAAATGGTCGCAATCCGAGCCGAAGAACCGAGTTGTAGTTCTGCCCAAGCGGTTTTGGACTTTACACCAAGTGCCGCGAGACACGCGGCGTTGTGCAAGAAAGCACGTCGAGAAAATACATCTCCACCCATTCACAATCAATAAAATGAATTCTTTAATTTGTAAATGAAGAAAGAT
The DNA here is from genome assembly GCF_056537445.1 of Ruegeria sp. CF1. Lineage (NCBI taxonomy): Bacteria > Pseudomonadati > Pseudomonadota > Alphaproteobacteria > Rhodobacterales > Roseobacteraceae > Ruegeria > Ruegeria sp. CF1. Next base: position 195,207 of record NZ_JBQFRN010000005.1, read on the forward strand.
AGGCAGTGGGTGTAAATTTGCTTTCGAAAGGGTCTTAGCGTGTCTTAGTATTTTGATGCCATCGGCTTTCAGGTTTCTGATGGCTATTCATTTTGGATCTCCTTCTATGCGTTGAACGAAACCAGCAATCATCTGCACTACATGATTGCGAAGAGTATCTTGTGCATCGGACGCAAAGATTGCGTCACCATAGAGCTCTGCAAAAGTTGCCCGGTTCGATACGTTGAAAGCGCTTAGTGCCGAGATTTGCCAGTGCAGCTCGGTTGCATCAAGATCCTGCCGGAAGAGGCCCATAGCTTGACCACGGGTGATGATATCCGCCAAGTTCCGGATCGCGGGGCCGTTCATCTCGCGAATGATGGACGACGTTTTCAAATAAGCGGCATTGTGGATGTTTTCGATCATCACTAAGCGAATAAAATCGGGATTTCGCCGGTGATGATCGAAAGAAAAGGCAACTAGGCGGGCGAGTGCTTCTTTGGGCGACAGCCCATCTAGGCTCAACGCGCTTTCACCTTCGCGCACATCCGCATAGGCCTTTTCAAGGCAGGCTTTGTACAAACCTTCCTTGTCGCCAAAATAGTAATAGATCATTCGTTTCGAGGTCTTGGTGCGGGCCGTAATTTCTTCAATTCGGGAACCGAACAAGCCTTTTTGGGCAAACTCCTTCGTGGCGACGCGTAGGATGTTGCGGCGTACTCCATCAGGGTCACGTTTGCCTTTAGATGATTGTTTTTCACCATCTTTTGGCAAACCTATCATCCTCGCCCTTAATGCTCTCTTGGGTTATTTTACGAGCACATAGTTTTAACTGTCCAGTACAAAGCTGTTGACAGGTGCGCGCACAAAAGAGATCGTACAGAGAATTTGTACCAAACGGTACATAGATGTATGTGGAGGAGTGGCTATGACAGTCAACCGCACTTTGGCGAGCGGTCACATTGTAGCAGCGCCTGTGCAAGTTGGCCTGATCGGCCATGGCATCTATTCGTCCCGAACACCACGCATGCACATCGAAGAAGGAGCGGCGCACGGGCTGGACTTCCGCTATTCACTTGTTGACACCTCGGAATCATCGGACACCATCGACACGTTGCTTGACCGGGCCGAGGCGGAGGGTTTTCGGGGTGTGAACGTCACCCATCCGTTCAAACAAGCCGCGCTGCCTTTTCTGGATGTCCTGTCGGACACGGCGCAGGCCGTTGGCGCTGTGAACACTGTTGTTTTTGAAAATGGCCGCCGCATGGGACACAACACGGATTTCTGGGGGTTTTCCCTAGCTTTCCAGGAGACTCTGTCAGACACAGACCACAAGGACGTGTTGTTGCTTGGCGCTGGTGGCGCGGGAGGGGCGGTTGCCCACGCCCTGCTGAAAAACAATGTCGAGACGCTTTGGATATACGACGTGAATATAGATGCGGCCCATGCTCTGGCTGCGAATATTGGCGATGGCCGGGCGCGGGTTGCCAACACAGCGGAACAGGCGCTTGCGGTAGCGCAAGGTGCCGTGAACGCCAGCCCCATGGGCATGGTATCCCACCCGGGCACGCCTTTTGACCTGAATGCCCTGTGCACCGATCACTGGGTGGCAGATGTCGTCTATTTCCCGCTGGATACCGACCTGTTAACCGGCGCTCGTGCGCGTGGCTGCCGGACCATGTCCGGCGCGGGCATGGCCGTGTTCCAGGCGGTGTGCGCGTTCGAGCTGTTCACCGGCATCAAACCCGATCCGACACGGATGAAGGCAACCTTTTACGCTTTATCGTCACCACGCTGTAATTTTCATTGCTGAAACCAGTACCAATATGCATCTATTGGGGCGCCCAGACAATAAAGGCATAGCGCGCTGCTGTCGGGGTGAGCTGAGCCCGTCTGCTTAGGCGAACTCATTCAGTTTAATGCGTGCACTCAGCTCTTTTCATGACAACCGGCGGCGCGCCGCCCGAACCTGAAGGGCACTCGATGCTTCACAACGATCAACTTGAACACTGGGATCGCGAAAACTTCTTCCACCCATCAACGCATCTGGCCGAGTTTGCGCGAGGAAACGTCCCCCATCGTGTCATCACTGGCGGTACGGGTTGCCATATCGAAGACCGTGACGGAAACCGCCTGCTGGATGCTTTTGCCGGTCTTTACTGTGTGAATGTGGGCTATGGCCGCCCCGAGATCGCCGAAGCCATCGCAAATCAGGCGCGTGAGCTGGCCTATTATCATTCCTATGTCGGGCACGGGACCGAGGCGTCGATCACCCTGTCCAAGATGATCCTCGACCGGGCGCCGGGCCATATGTCGAAGGTCTATTTCGGTCTGTCCGGATCGGATGCAAATGAGACCAACATCAAGCTGATCTGGTACTACAACAACATCCTTGGCCGGCCAAAGAAAAAGAAGATCATCTCGCGCTGGCGGGGATATCACGGGTCCGGGCTGATGACGGGATCGCTGACTGGGCTTGAGCTGTTTCACAACCAGTTTGATCTGCCCCTGACGCAAGTGATCCACACCGAGGCCCCCGATTATTTCCGCCGCCCTGACCCGACCCAAAGCGAGTCCGCATTCGTGGCCCATTGCGTGGCTGAACTTGAAACGCTGATCGAACGCGAAGGGGCCGACACCATCGCCGCATTTATCGGCGAACCGGTGCTGGGCACAGGGGGGATCGTGCCACCCCCTACTGGCTATTGGGACGCGATCCAGGTGGTGCTTGAGAAACATGACATTCTGCTGGTTGCAGACGAAGTTGTCACCGGATTTGGTCGCTTGGGGACGATGTTCGGGTCGGAGCATTATGGCCTTCGCCCGGACCTGATCACCATTGCCAAGGGCCTGACGTCAGCTTATGCGCCGCTGTCGGGGACCATTGTCTCGGACAAAATGTGGAAGGTTCTGGAACAGGGGACGGATGAAAATGGTCCCATTGGTCACGGCTGGACTTACTCGGCTCACCCCATCGGCGCAGCTGCAGGGGTCGCGAACCTAATGCTTATTGACGATCTGGATCTGGTCACGAATGCAGGTTCGGTCGGAGCCTATCTGAAAGCGGCCCTGCAGGACGCGCTGGGACAGCACGCCCATGTCGGCGAAGTGCGCGGCGAGGGGATGCTCTGCGCGGTCGAGTTCGTGGCCGACAAGGACAGTCGCAGCTTCTTTGATGCCCATGACAAAATTGGTCTGCAGGTCGCGGCCCAACTGCTGGAACAAGACAACATCATCGCCCGTGCCATGCCGCAAGGCGATATCTTGGGATTTGCCCCGCCGTTCTGCCTGACAAAAGAGGAAGCAGATCAGATCGTGGCCGCCACCGCGCGGACTGTTCACGCGGTATTGGGCTAAGGAGACATCAATGACACACAGCAACGCACCCTTCACCCAAGCAGAATACGACCGCCGAATCGCCCTTACCCGCTCTGCAATGGCGAAGGCTGGACTGGACGTGATCTTTGTCACCGACCCGTCGAACCAAGCCTGGCTGACTGGCTACGACGGCTGGTCCTTCTATGTTCATCAGGGCGTGATCCTGACCATGGAGGGCGAGCCGATTTGGTGGGGACGCTACATGGACATGATGGGCGGGCGCCGAACCTGTTGGATGGATCACAAAAACATCCTTGGCTATGGCGATCAGTTCGTTCAGTCGACGGTGATGCATCCGATGCAGGACCTCGCCGCGCATCTCAAGGCACGCGGGCTCAGCAAGGTCCGTATCGGCGTCGAGATGGAGAATTACTATTACTCTGCCAAGGCCCATGCGGTTCTGACCGAAGAAATGCCTGAGGCCACGCTTGTGGACGCGACGGCCTTGACCAACTGGCAACGGCTGGTCAAATCAAAAGACGAAATCGCCTTTATTCGCAAGGCGGCAAGTATTTCCGACAAGGTGATCCAGACCGCGATTGACCGCGCAGCACCGGGCGTGCGCAAGAACGATCTTGTAGCCGATATCATGCATGCAGGCATCACCGGGGTCGGCGACGATTGGGGGGATTACCCGGCTATCGTCCCTCTGACCCCGTCGGGCCTGGATGCCACCGCCGCTCACCTGACATGGAACGGCGAACCGATGCGCGAAGGCGAAGCGACCTTTTTCGAACTGTCGGGCTGTTATCGCCGCTATCACGCGCCACTCTGCCGGACTATATTCCTTGGCCAGCCCTCGGACGAGATGTTGCGCGCGGAACAAGCCCAATTGGATGGCATCGACGCCGGGTTGAACGCGGCGCGTGCGGGCAATCGCACGTGTGACATCGCCAATGCCTTCATGGATGTACTTGCCAAACACGGGATCGAACGGTCGGGCCGCATAGGCTATCCCATCGGTCTCAGCTATCCGCCGGATTGGGGGGAACGTACCGCCTCGATCCGGACCGAGGATGAAACGATTCTTGAACCCGGAATGGTCTTCCACTTTATGCCTGCGCTCTGGATGGACAGCTGGGGGCTTGAGACAACCGAGACCATTTTGATCCGCGAAAACGGCGCGGCCGAGCCAATGTGCAGCATCGATCGCAAGCTTTTTGTGAAAGGCTAACTTATGCTGGACGAGGCCAAGCGTATCCTGAAAGACCTGATCGCCTTTTCGACGGTCTCGGCGGACAGCAATTTAGAGATGATCGGCTATATGGTGGAACACCTTGATGCCTGCAAAGCGATAGCTTCGATGAACGCCAGAACTTACGACAGATCCATTGCTGGTGCGCTTTGACGCGGTTCGCTAGTATGGAGTTTTCTTACTCCTACGATTGGTTCTTTGCGGCTTGGATCATCTTCCTGAGACGCTCTTTCATGCGTCTGTCGCCTTCAGGTGTGCCATCATGCCACGTCCCCATCCACTTATCGAACGGCAGGGCGCCGTCGGCATAATTCACTTCGAAATACTTGTGGTGCAGGTAATGCGCGTAGGCGTGGGTATTCATCGCCGCGTCGTCACCAAGCTCGATCTTGTCAAACCCGATATGCCCGATCACCGCCCCCGTGCCGCTGATCTGGAGATGGTAAAGGATCAAGAGCGGGTGGGATGGAAAAATCAGATGGATGAGTGTTCCGGACCAATACAGCAGGTGCTCGACGGGGTGCATTGAAAGCGAAGACCACGGGCTTGGGTTGACTGAGTTGTGGTGAACCGAGTGGACCCATTTGTAGAGGAACGGCGTGTGGATCAGACGATGGATGGCGTAAAAATGTGCCTCGTGCAAAAGGGGAAGGAGGAGGGTAAACGCTGCCAGCCAGATTGGCTCTGCGCCCCAGGTCAACCATGGGCCGATATTGTTTGCCCAGGCCCAAAGCAGGATCACCTCATATGCAGTCCAAATGGGCAGGCCGCTCAGAAAGGTCCGAAGCGCGTTGTCGATGTTTTGAGAGCGAAACCAGAACACATCTGTTGGGTGGTCGGCCGGAAATCTCGCATTGTATTTGAAGTGATTGCCCTGTCTGCGCCTGAAGTAAAGGCGTAGTTCAAGTGCGCCGTAGACCATCAAGATCAATGCGGCATTTCGCAGAAAGAGAAAACCAATCCAACCCGGCTCGAAGGTCTGTAGTGTTTCGCGGCTCGGGGTGAGCCAAACCCAGAAGACCGAGGCCAGCGCAAAGAACACAGCATTCCAGGGTAAGAAGTATCCCGGTATCCACCTTAGAACCCGCGTAAAACTCCACGGCGTGTCGAGAAGCGGGCCGACTTGAAGGGGAGCATCCGGCCTCCAGTTTCCCCGTTTGTCTCGTGTTCCACAGTCCTGATCGTCCATGGTCTGCACCTCACACGTTCTCGGAGGTGTATATCTCAAAGCCAAGCGCCACGCGCTGTGCACCTGCGTCGGCCCCGGCTTTCTTGGCCTTGACGAGCGTGCTGATCGTTTCACGGGCGAAGGTTTCCATCGGGTGCGAAATGACCATGGAAAGCGTGCCGTCGATCAGGGCCGTGCGTGTTTCGTCGAACAGTTCATAGCCGACCGCGACGAAATCTTTGCGTTTCGGCGTTTCTCGCAGGGCAGCCAGAGCCCCGGTGATGCCCCCGCCTGAGATCAATAGGCCGCAAAGGTCAGGGTGCTCTTTAAGCAGCGTTTCGACCAGTTCGCGGGCCGCCGCGGCGGATTCGTATGTGGCCAATGGCTCCAGCGGAGTAAACTGAGCGTTGTGTTCGCGGAAATACGAGCGGAAACCGCTCTCGTTCATTTCCTGGTTTCGATACCGAAAGTTACCCAGAAGAATGCCAATCTTGCCGGGATCGCGGACGATCTTGTCGAAGGCCCATGCGGCAGTACGCCCAACCTTCCAGTTGTCCAGACCGACAAAGCTGACATTGCCTTGGGCGGAAAGGGGTGCGATGAGGCTGGCGACGGGGACACCTTTTGCCATAACGGCGTCGATGGCGTCGGCGACAAGGGGGTGCTGCGCGGCAACAAGTGCAATCGCCTCGCATGTCTCGCCCAAAGCGACAAGGTGCTCAGCGACGCGTTCGGGAGAGAGATCATCAAGATAGTCGAGGGACAGTTCGACGGTCTCATCAGTCCAACGATCGGCTTCGACAAGCATCGCTTTGCCCAGGTTCCGGTAGAATCGCCGCCCCTTCTGTTGCAACAGGATACCCAGCTTGTGTTTCTGCCGTCCGGTCTGGACGGCATGTTTGATTGTTCCAAGCCCGTAAAAACCGATTTCTTCCGCTGCACCCATCACGCGTTCACGTGTTGGTTGCCGCACCGATTCTGGTTGGTTCAACACACGATTCACCGTTGAGACGGAAACACCGGCGGCACTGGCAAGATCCGGGATGGTCGGGCGTTTCACTGCAATCTCCATTTCATTTCATCTCATTTTTTGCCTCATGTGATACTAAATGAGACGAAAAAGCAGATACATTTTGGGTAAACTTGACTGGATACACCTCAACCTGTCAAGAAAAAGCGCACCAAAAATGCTTCTTTTGAAGCGGTACTGCGACCAAGGGGGGAGGGCGACATGGACGATCTACAGTTCGGAACACGTGACAAGCGCGGGAACTGGAGTCCAAATAACGCGTTGCAGATTGCGCCCTTCTGGGAAGGCAAATGGAGCCAGATGAAACACTTCGTTGTGGAGTACTTCTGGCCCTGGAACACTTTTCACATGGTCGTCACGCTGGCTTATTGGTTCTTGCTGATCCAACCGAACCTCGAGGCATTCAAGAGTTTCTCTCTGAGCTGGACTCTGCTCCTCTACGCGATCAACGCTGGAGGAATTTTTGTGATGTATGGCTCAATCGAGCTGTTTTATTACGTCAAACGCAAGCAAGGTACACGCTTTAAATACAACGCAAAGTTCCCAGCAGAGAATCCGTCTGACGTGTTCTGGTTCAAGTCTCAGAACCTCGACAACTTTTTGCGCAGCTTCTTCATCTCAATCCCAATCTGGACAGTGATACAGGTGTTCTTCCTGTGGTGCTTCACCAACGGTATACACGCATTCGGCTGGTTGAACTGGCAAGACAGCTGGGTGTGGCTTGTGGTGCTGACCCTGCTGGCTCCTGCGATCCACGAGGTTCACTTCTTCTGCGGTCACTGGGTGATCCATCAAGGCGTGCTCTACAAATGGATCCACTCGGTTCATCACAACTCGATCAACCCAAGCCCGTGGTCTTCGATGTCCATGCACCCGGTTGAATCTACCTTCTTCTTTTCGGAAATTCTGTGGCATCTGCTGATCCCGTCCAACCCCATCGTTGCGTTGTTTCAACTCAACAGCACGGCATATGGCGCAGTGAACGGACACATTGGCTTTGAAAAACTGGAAATGGGTGGCGAAGCCGCGCTCGATAGCCATGCCTACGCCCATTACCTCCATCACAAGTACTTCGAAGTGAACTACGGCGGAGAGGGCTTGGTCCCGCTCGATAAGTGGTTCGGCACTTGGCACGATGGCTCCAAGGAATCCGACGAGCGGATGAAAGAACGGTTCCGCAAGAAAAAGGAACGGATGAAAGCCAAGCAGGCAAAGACAACGACGACCGAGTGAATGCGTGCCTGAGTTTGCGGAGGAGGCAAACCCAGATGGCAGACCCGGGCAGATGATAACCGCCGTATTTTCGGCACCGAAGGGGAGGAGACCCAAATGAAACTGACCAAAGTCCTTGCAGTTACAGCCGCTGTTGCCATGAGCGCGACCTTCGCGGTAGCACAAGAGAGTGGGCCGAACATCTTCGTCGTAGGCGGCAAGCCTGACGATCCGTTCTGGTCGCGCGTCAAGCTCGGTGCCGAGCACGCGGGCAAGGTCGCCGAGATGCACGGTGGTTCCGTCACCTGGCTTGGTCCGCAAAACTACGACAACCTCGGCCCGGATGCTGCAGAATTGATCCGTCAGGCGATTGACCAGGGCGCCGATGCCGTGGTTGGCCCGAATTGGGTGCCGGAAGCGATGGACCCCGCCTTTCAGGCTGTTGTTGACGCCGGCATTCCGCTGGTCATTTACAACGCCGGTGGCATCGAGGCGGCAGATCGTTTGGGCGCGATGAACTACGTTGGCGCGGTCGACTACAAATCGGGCGAAGCAGCTGGCATCTATCTGGCCGAAGCGGGCCAGACGAATGGCGCCTGTGTGAACACGTTGCCGGGCGCGGCCAATATCGAAGCCTTCTGCAACGGTTTCAATGATGGCATGGCCTCTGCCGGCGGTTCTGGTTCTGTCCTGCAATTGCCCGCAACTGCGTTTGGCGACAGCACCGCAGTGGCACAGGCCGTGCGTGCACACCTGCTGCAGAACCCCGACATCAACGCTCTGTTCGCCATCGGCGATCAGGACACCAACGCTGCAATCAGCGGTATTCAGCAGGCTGGCAAAGCGGGTCAGGTCCAGATTTGTGGTATGAACTTCAACGACTCGATCCTTGCCAACATCAAAGAGGGCACCCAGGCCTGCGCGATTGACCAGCAAGGTTACCAGCAAGGCTTCTTTGCGACGTCGATCCTGATCAATCACGTTCAGTACGGCACAACGATTCCGACCCGTGAAATCCTTACCGGACCGGGTATCGTCGATGCCAGCAACGTCGATCTGGTGATCGCGGGCGTTGAAGCCGGCGCACGCTGATCCTCCCCGAGTGGTCGCCCAGTCAAGGCCGGGCGGCCATTCATGTTTCCCTGAATTTCAATCGCGGATCCAAACAGATGACTTCTCAGACACAAACCAGAGCAGCGCGTTTTTCGCTTGGCGCCCTTGCCCGGCGCCCGGAGACAGGATCGTTGATCGGTTTCGTGGTCGTGTTCGTCTTTTTCGCATCCCTTGGCGGTTCGGTTTTTATGGGTGCCGCCGGCTGGTCAAGCTGGCTCAACATCGCCGCCGAGGTTGGGATCATCGCCTTACCTGTCGGGCTGTTGATGATTGCGGGCGAGTTCGACATCTCCGTCGGTTCAGTCGTTCCGGCATCATCCATGATGACCGCGATGCTGGCCGGCCACTACGACCTGCCCGCGATGGTTGCCATCTGCGGTGGCCTCGGCGTCGGGCTGCTGATCGGTTTCATTAACGGCATCCTGGTCACGCGTACAACCATTCCGTCGCTGATCGTGACTATTGGGGTCATGTTCGCGGTGATGGGTCTGACGCTCGGCTTTGCCGTCCTGATCAAAGGGTCGACGAGTGTATCTTATGTGCCCGCGCCGTTGGCCAAAGCGTTGCTCGGCCAGTTCATCAATTTCATGTTTAGCGTGACGATCTTCTGGTGGCTGGGATTCGCTGCAGTGTTCTTTTACTTGCTGCACATCTCACCCATCGGGAATTGGATATTCGCCGTTGGAGGCGACCGCGAAAGTGCCCGCAATGCCGGCATCCCTACGAGCCGTGTCACAATCGGCCTCTTCATGGCTTCAGGTTTTTGCGCCGCTTTCGTAGGCGTGGCACAGGTCATGACTTATCAGCAGGCGCAGGTCGCAGGCGGTCAGGCATTCATCTTCAATTCGATCATGTGCGTTGTGATCGGAGGAGTTCTGTTGACGGGTGGGGCTGGGTCTATCATCGGCATTCTTCTCGGCACGATGACTTTTGCGGTCGTCAATCAGGGCGTCTTCTTTGCGTCGCTCGATCCCAACGTTGGTTCAATTATCGTTGGAGCGCTGCTGTTGGCTGCGGTCTTGTCCAACGACACTTTCCGGGCGCTCGCATTGAGCGCCGCGGCAAAGAAACCGTGAGGGCAGAGACATGAGCTACGCTTCGAATCTTCTTCGCCGCCCTGCCGCCGCATCCGTCTTGAGTCTGATCGCGGTGCTTGCGTTCTATGTCACCATTGGTGGCGTTGAATTTGGTAAATTGATGGGGGCGGCAAGTTGGGTCAACTATGCTGCCCGCATCGGTATTGTCGCTTTGCCGGTCGGCCTTTTGATGATCTCGGGCGAGATAGACATCTCTATCGGTGCCATGATCCCTGCGGGGGCCATGACGACGGCGATCATTTCGGGCCATTACGAGTTGCCGATCATCTTCGGCATTCTCGGTGCGCTTTCGGTCGGTGTGATCATCGGAACCATCAACGGCGTACTAGCAGTACGCACAAATGTTCCAACTTTGATCATCACGTTGGCGACGCTGGTGGGCATGCAAGGTGTGGTGCTTGCCGGTTCAAAGCTGCTTACGGGTAGTGCGTCGGTGCCTCTGACCGCTCCCGACTGGGCCAAAACGATTTTTGGACAGCTTATGTTTGGCGGTTCGCACCAGGTCATCATTATCTGGTGGGTGATCTTTGCAGTTATCTTCTGGTTCATCCTGCACCAAAGCCGCTTCGGAAACTGGGTCTACGCCATTGGCGGCGACCGAGAGAGCGCGCGCAATGCAGGTATACCGGTGGACCGGATGACCATCCTGCTCTTCATCGGCACGGCAACATCGGCGTCATTCGTCGGAATGTGCCACGCAATGCTGTTTAATTCGGCTCAAGTGTCGGGGGGCATGAACGACATTTTCAACATCATTGTCAGTGTCGTTGTCGGTGGTGTGCTTTTGACAGGGGGCTTCGGTTCCGTCCCCGGAATATTCGTCGGCACGCTGACTTTTGCCATCGTCAATAAGGGCATCGATTTCACAACGATCGACCGGAATTGGTCGAACCTGATCATCGGGGTGATGCTGCTGGTGGCCGTCGCGATGAACGAAAGCTTCCGCAAACTCGCTTTAAGTGCTGTGACCGGCAAAGGCGGGAAATCCAAACAGAATGCGCCCCAAGGGGCAGCAACCGGGCAAGGTGCCCAATGACTTGTCGAACCGCCAGCGGGGCGGGCCATAAAAGGGAGGAAACCGACATGAACTTCACCAAGACCATTGCAACAGCCGTGACCGCGTCTGTGATGGCGACCGGCGCGTTCGCGCAGGATATCGCCGTGATTGCGGGCTCGATCGAGGATGGCTTTTTTAACTTGATCAAGAAGGGCGTGGACGATGCCACGCTGATGGTCGAAGCTAATGGCGGCACCGTGAACTATCTCCGTGTGCCGAATTACGACAACTTCGGTCCCGACCTCGTGACGCTTATCAATCAGGCGGTCGCTCAGGGTGTCGACGGAATTGCGATCCCGGTCTGGGTACCAGAAGCACAGGTTCCCGCCTTACAGGCCGCCCGCGAGCAGGGCATCGTGATCATGCAGTATAATGCTGGTCAGGGCGTCAAGGATGACCTCGCTGCAGTCAACTACTTCGGGTCCGACGAATACGCGGCCGGTTTTGGTGGCGGCAAGTACATGGCAGAAAATGGCGCTACGCATATTCTTTGTCACATCCAGGTGCCAGGTGCGGTAAACCTTGAGACCCGCTGCGAAGGCGTAACCGACGGCGCGGCTGAGGCCGGTGCCAAAGTGACAACGCTACGTGTTCCGGCAAACCTTGATGGTGATGTTACGGGTACCGCTGAGGCAATCAAAGCTGAGCTGATCGGTGACCAATCTATCGATGCCGTAATGAACCTGGCTGCTTGGGCGTCAGACGCCTCGGCAAACGCGGTGGCCCAGATCGGCGGCAGTCAGATGATCGGAACGTTCGATATGAATCCTGCCGTTCTTGAACGCATCCAGGCTGGCACCCAAACCATGGCGATCGACCAGCAACCCTATCTGCAGGGCTTCCTGGCCACATCGATGCTCTTTGCCCACCTGAAGTTCGGTACTGAAATCTCGACCGACCCGGTTCTGACAGGCCCTGCGATCGTGGATGCATCGAATGTCGAAACCGCGCTGGCGGGCGTGGCACTCGGCGCGCGCTGATTGAAACAAGGTCTCGGCCCACCTGGGGTTGGCCGAGACCATGCACCGAGTTTTGGGCCGAAGAAACGCAAAGGCGAACAAAATGACAGAAGTAACGCAAAACCAGGCGGAGCCGTCAGAGCGGAAACTATCCGACCTTCTCAGTGTCTTTCGCCGTCCCGAAGTCGGGGCTTTCGCAGGCCTGCTCATCATCTTCGTGTTCTTCAGCTATTTTGGTTGGGACCGGAACTTTCTCAGCCCGCTCGGCGCCGCCAGCTGGCTCAACTTTGCGTCGACGGTTGGTATAATTGCGATCCCGGTGGGATTCTTGATGATCTCGGGAGAACTGGACATCTCTGTGGGTGCCATGGTGCCTGCCTCAAAAATTGTACTTGCGATTGCTGTCGGCTTTTACGGTCTGAATATTTGGCTCGGCATCTTGATCACACTTGGTGTGGCCGGGACAATAGGCTGGATCAACGGAATTCTGGTCACCCGCACCAATGTACCGTCTCTGATCGTGACCCTTGCGACGCTCTTCGCTGTCGCGGGGCTGACTTTATTTGGATCGATTCTGCTTACAGACACCACACAGCTCGGACTGCCCGACACAACGACAGACACTCTTTCCGAGTTCGTGTTCGGCACTTATCACACCTTCCGTATCGGCGAGACAGCGATCTGGCAGGGCCTGCAGAGCTCGGTCTTTATATGGTTCGGGATGATCGCAGCGTGCTACTATTTCTTGCATGTCAGTCCCTGGGGGAACTGGGTTTTCGCACTGGGCGGAGACCAGGAGAGCGCACGCAATGCGGGCATTCCAATCAACCGTTTGAAAATAGGGCTCTTCATGCTGACGGCAATGTCAGCCGCACTTGTGGGCATGTCTGAGACAATTTTGTCGAACTCGGCAAGTACAACGACGCAGTTCACGATGATATTCAACACGATTATCGCCGTCGTTGTTGGTGGCGTGTTGCTGACCGGTGGGTTCGGCAACGTGCTGGGCATTGCTTTTGGCACAGCTACGTTAGCCATTGTCCAGCAGGGTATCAACTTCACAACTTTTGATCGCAATCTTTCAAGCTTGATCATCGGTGTCATGCTGCTGATCGCTGTTCTGATGAACGACACCTTCCGCAACCTGGCGACCAGTGCGTCGACCTCTAAGAAAAAATAAGGAACCAAAGAATGTCTGACAAAACACCCGTTCTGGAAATGAGAAACGTCGACAAGAGCTTTGGGCCCATCGACGTTCTACACGAAATCAGCCTCAAGGTGAATGAGGGCGAAGTCCTTTGCCTTCTCGGCGACAATGGCGCGGGCAAGTCCACGCTGATTAAGACGTTGTCTGGTGTGCATCAGCCGACCCGCGGTGAATTGCGCATGGACGGCAAACCGGTCAGTTTTGCTAATCCGCGCGAGGCTCAAGGAATGGGCATCGCGACGGTGCACCAGTTCGGCGGTACCTATCCGCTGATGTCCATAGGCCGGAACTTCTTTGCTGGGGTTGAGCCCACCAAGGGTTTTGGTCCCTTCAAGGTATTCGACCGTGCCAAAGCCAACCGGATCGCGGTTGAAGAAGTGCAGAAGATGGGCATTACACGGATTACCGATGGTGACCGTCTTGTTGGGGGCCTCTCGGGCGGCGAACGCCAGTCTTTGGCCATTGCCCGCGCGGTGTACTTCGGGGCGCGCGTTCTGATTCTTGATGAGCCAACGGCGGCCCTTGGTGTGAAGCAAGCCGCTCACGTGCTGCGGATCGTGAACGAGGCCAAGCGGCGCGGACTGGCGGTGATTTTCATCACGCACCAGGTCATGCACGCGATGGCCGTGGGCGATCACTTCGCGGTTCTGATCCGCGGTGCCATCGCGGCGGACTTCCGCAAAGGCGACAAAACCCGCGAGGAAATCGCCGACCTGATGGCCGGAGGTGAGTCCATGGCCGATCTCGAGGCGAACATCGAAGGCTACATGGAGACCCACGACGGACATCCCCCCGCGCCTGCACATTGAATATCCAACGGACGTTCACGCGTCCGGTTGCAGAACAACCAAACTGACGGGCGGAATCGTAACTGACCCGAGATCTGTGGAGACTGACGTGACAACGAGAATTGCTGTAATCGGCGCGGGGCTAATGGGGGCCGATCATGCCGGGATCGTGGCCCAGGACATGCCCCGCGCGACGCTTCAGCTGGTGTGCGACATGGATGCGGACCGCGCGCGCGTTGTCGCCGATGCGAACGGGGCCGTAGATATCGCCACTGATCCCGAAGCGGTCGTCTCGCGTAATGACGTGGACGCCGTGATTGTCGCCTCTCCCGATTTTACCCATGCACCGTTGTCGAAAGCGTGCATCGCCGCAGGCAAGCGAGTTTTGTGTGAAAAGCCGCTATCGCAGAACCTGGCCGAATGCCTTGACGTCATGCAGGCCGAAGAGGCGACCGGCGCACGCCACGTCATGCTGGGTTTCATGCGGCGCTACGATCAATCCTACGTCGAGATGCGCGCGGCGCTGCAAGACGGCACGCTTGGCCGCGCGTTGATGATGCACAATTTCCACCGCAACGTGGAAACGCCTGCCGCCGATTTCACCGGTGCCATGGCGATCACCAACTCGGCGCCCCACGAGTTCGACGTGGTCCGCCATGTGCTCGGCACCGAATACGCCAGCATCACCGCTCACCAGCCCAGGCGTTCTGACGACCGTGTCGCCCCCGTGGTGATGGTGCTCGAGACGACCGATGGCCAGCTTGTCACCATCGAGATCAACAACAATGCGGCCTATGGCTATGACGTGCGGGCCGAGCTTGTTGGCGAGGTGGGGAGCGTGGCGATGAATAATGTCGCCTACACGCGCACAGACATGAAACTCAGCAACGCCACCCGCTATGACGCCGATTGGCGTACACGCTATCGCGAGGCCTATGTGCGCCAGAACCGCGATTTTCTGAGCTTTGTTGAAACCGGGGTCTTTCCCGAAATCGGGTCGGATTGCTGGGACGGGTATTGCGCTGCTGCCGTTGCCGAGATGGGGGTGAAGGCACTGGAAACAGGCACCAAACAGGCGGTTGAGATGATCGCGAAACCGGAGTTCTACAAGTGAAACTAGGCTTTGTAACCGACAGCCTCGGGGCGATGACGTTCACCGACATGATGGATCACGCCGAGCGTATGGGTGTCTCTGGTGTCGAGGTGAACACCTGCGGCTGGTCCACCGCGCCGCATTGCAAGATGGACGATTTGCTTGGCAAGTCTGACGCACAGAAGGCCTTCAAAGCCGAGTTTGACCGGCGCGGCCTTGAGATCATCAGCTTCAATGCCAACGGCAACCCGTTGCATCCAACGGACTCTAGGCAGCGTGAGGACTTGAAAAAGACCATCCGCCTTGCCGGAGAAATGGGTGTGAAAACCGTCTGCACCATGTCGGGCCTGCCGGCAGGGTCGGCCAAAGACACCATGCCAAACTGGGTCGTGTCGTCCTGGCCGCCGGAGACACAGGAGATCCTACGCTACCAGTGGGACGAGAAGTTGATCCCGTTCTGGACCGAGATAACAGCGCTCGCCAAGGAAAATGGTGTCGAGAAAATCGCGCTCGAACTTCACGGTAACCAATGCGTCTACAACGTTCCGTCCCTGAGACGACTGCGAGAGGTGGTAGGGCCTGTGATCGGAGCAAATCTCGACCCCTCGCACCTTTTCTGGATGGGGGCTGATCCGCTCATCGCCGCCGAAGCCTTGGGCGAAGCGGTCTACCACGTCCACGCCAAGGACACTTTCCTGAACGCGCCGGTTCAGGCCACGACGAGCTTGCTAGAAAACGGCTCACTCATGGACATACCGGCACGCAGTTGGTCCTATATCACGCTGGGTTTTGGACATGGAGAAGAGTGGTGGCGGCAGTTCTGCTACCGACTGAAAATGGCCGGCTATGACGGCTGGCTTTCCATCGAGCACGAGGATGTTCTGCTCAACTCGCTCGAAGGTCTGGAGAAATCCGTCGCTCTTTTGCAGAATGTCATGCCTTCGGCTCCTGCTGATTTCAAACCGCAGGAGATCTGACCCGTGCCTCGTGACTACAGCCTTTTGGGAGATGACGCCAAGCGCGCTGTGACCGATGGCCTGGTCACGGAGGATTGGTACCGGACGCCGCTTGACCGCAGGACGATAAAGGCACTGATGAAGCGCGCTGATCAGCCAGCGATCAGAGATACAATCATCCTCTTCGGCTCCATGATCTTATCTGCGAGCATTGCCATCGCCCTTATGCCGTCCTGGTGGTCGGTGCCGTTCTGGTTGGTTTATGGAGTTCTCTACGGGTCGGCGATGGATAGCCGCTGGCATGAATGCGGGCACGGCACCGCCTTCAAGACGCGCTGGATGAACAAGCTCGTTTATCAGATCGCCAGCTTTTGCATGATCCGCGATCCTTTTTGCTGGAAGTTCAGCCACGCGCGGCACCACTCGGACACGATCATCGTGGGCCGCGATCCCGAGATCGCGATCATGCGCCCGGTTGTCGCGCTGAAGATGGTCGCGAACCTGTTCGGCATCATTGACATGATTGACGGGATCAAACGGATGCTCGCCCATGCGTCAGGGAAGATCCTTGCGGACGAGGCCGATTACGTGGAACCGGTGTTCTATTCGAAGACCATTTTGACCGCGCGCATCTGGCTTGTGATCTACGCAGCCGCCATCGCCACAGCGCTGATTTTCCAAAGCTGGATTCCAGTACTTCTAGTCGGGTTGCCGCGGCTCTTCGGCGCTTGGCACATGGTGATCTGTGGCTGGCTTCAGCATGGCGGGTTGGCGGACAACGTTCTGGATCACCGGCTGAATTGCCGGACCGTCTATATGAACCCGGTGAGTCGGTTCCTCTACTGGAACATGAATTATCACGTGGAACACCACATGTTCCCGTTGGTTCCGTATTTCCGGCTTCCAGACCTGCACCAAGCTTGCAAGTTCGACTTCCCGGCACCCAACACTTCGTTCTTCGACGGCTATTCCGAAATGCTTCCGGTGCTCTGGCTTCAGCGGACCGATCCCGATTTTCACATTCGGCGCACATTGCCCGAAACCGCAAACTCTTATCACGACGGGCCGCGTGCCCAAGCCGCTTGAGACTAGAAGGAGACAAACCGATGGCTGAATGGGTAGATGCCTGCGCCGCAGACGAAATCGATGAAGAAGATGTGATCCGCTTTGATCATGGATCCCGCACCTTCATCATCGTGCGGGACCACGAGGACAATTACTACTGCACCGACGGGCTGTGCACGCACGAGGAAATTCACCTCAGCGACGGCCTCGTTGTCGAGGCCACGATCGAATGCCCCAAGCATTCGTCGATTTTCGACTGCGCCACAGGCGAGGTCGAAACCCCTCCGGCCTGCGAAAACCTGCACACCTATCCCACCAAGGTCGAAGGTGGTCGGGTTTTCGTGGAGATCTGATTCATGCCGTTCCAACTCGCCGCCTGCGCGGAAATGCTCTGGCAGGACAAACCCATTCACTGGCGCGCAGCAAGGCTGAACGAAATGGGCTTCGGTGTGGGGCTCTGGAATTGGCCGAGCTGGGATCTGGGCGCATTGGAAAAGACCGGCGCGACATTTACCATCATGAACGGTTACCTTGAAGGGCGCCTGGCCGATGCGGATGGGGCCGACATGTTGCTCGCCTCCGCGCGCGAGACAGCGCAAGTCGGCAAGCGGCTGGGTGTGCGCCTGTTGAACCTTCACGGCACGGCGTTGGGGGATCAGGGGATTCCTGTCCCAAAAATGTCTCATGTGGCGCCGGGTATGTGGCTGCGCGCCCGTGATACCCTGCATCGCATCTGCGACATGGCTGAGGAAGAGGGCGTGATCTTCACTCTGGAAAACCTCAACCTGCGCGAACATCCCGGCTGTCCTTTCAATTCGACAGCGGATGTGCTGAGCCTCGTGGCCGCTGTCGACCGACCGCAGTTGCGCATTAATCTGGATCTTTACCACACCCAGATCGGCGAGGGCGATGTGATCCGCCACGCCAAGGCCTGCCTTCCGTGGATCGGAGAGATACAGGTCGCCGACAACCCGGGCCGGTTTGAACCCGGCACAGGTGAGATGAACTGGTCGATGATCGCGTGCGCTTTGGCGGAAATGGGCTACGACGGTCCGGTCGGCATGGAAGCTTATGCAAAAAATAATCCCGAAGACGCGCTGGCCGCGTTCCGGGCGGCGTTCAAGGTGTAGGGTATGGACAAGATCGTCATCATTGGGGCAGGAGAATGTGGCGTCCGCGCCGCCTTTGCGCTGCGTGAACAGGGATTTGCGGGCAGCGTAACGCTGATAGGCGATGAACCGTCTCTGCCCTATGAACGCCCGCCTCTCTCCAAAGGTGTGAATGGGGCATTGAAGCCGATCCGGCCTTGCGCGGCCTATGGCGGTGCGGAGATTGACCTTCATAGAAGCGCCCGCGTGGATCGGATCGATCCTGCAGCACAAAATGTCTCCCTGAAGTCGGGCGAGAGCCTGTCCTATGACGCGCTCCTGATTGCAACCGGGTCCCGAGCCCGGCTGTTCCCGACGATGGAAAGCTGCCTGACGCTGCGAACTGATGCGGACGCCGATGTGATTTTCCAGAGCGTCAAGCCAGGTTCGACACTGGGGATCATAGGTGGCGGGTTCATCGGGCTGGAATTGGCCGCGGTGGCCCGCGGCCTGGGCGCGGAAGTGACCGTTTTCGAGGCAGGCGAGCGTTTGCTGGCCCGTGCCGTACCTGCCGAAATCGCCGGCATGGCCGCCGCTCGGCATCAGGCCGAAGGTGTGACGATCCGCACAGGTGTTAATGTGGCGGCAGCGACTGGCACGACGGTTTCCCTGTCGGACGGGGAGAGCCTAACTTTTGATCAGGTTGTTGCGGGGGTAGGCTCTGTGCCGAACACCGAACTGGCCGAGGCCGCCGGGCTAGACGTCGAAAACGGCATCCGGGTTGACGAAAATTTCAGAACCTCTGACCCGCATATCTTTGCTGCAGGCGATTGCTGCAACTTTGTCTGGCAGGGCGCGCAGGTGCGGTTGGAAAGCTGGAAAGCAGCACAAGACCAAGGTGCCTTTGCTGCGAGCGCGATGTTGAGCAACGGGGGCAGCTATACAAGCGTGCCGTGGTTCTGGTCGGATCAGTTCGATCTCACCATGCAGGTTGCAGGGCTGTTCGATCCTGCGCTTACCGTGAAAGAGAGGCCGTCCGAAGAAGGTCAGTGCATCGTATTCCAATGCAACGCAGAGGGGCAATTGCTGGCCGCGGCGGGCATTGGACCGGGCAATAGCATCGCCAAGGACATTCGGATTTTCGAGAAACTCATCGAGCGGGGCGCACCGCTTGATCCCGGCCTGCTGGCCGATCCGTCACAAAACATCAAACGGCTGCTTCGGGCGGCCTGAACGATCTAGCACGACAAGGAAGACAGCCATGTATCACAATCGCCCCCACGTCGAAGACATCCGCGCCATGAAGAAGCGCGGCGATAAGATCTCCATGCTTTTCGTCACAACGCCAGAGGAAGCTGCCGCTGCCAATGCCGCAGGCATTCACATGCTGTCGATTCAAGGAAAGTTCTTCGACGCCGAGATGCGCGAAGCTGCCGGTGATTGCTTTGTGCAGGTGGGCCTGCCATACGGCGGCTGGGGTCGGTTTGAGGGCCGCCCCATTGCCACCGGTGAAGACTATTTGCGGGCGGCCTTCCACTATGCCGGGATCGGTGGCGATGCCTACTATTGCTCGGCCAGCTATGACATTCAGAAGCTTCTGTGTGACAATCACCTGCCCGTCGTCGGCCATATCGGTCTGATCCCGTCCTATATCACCTGGACTGGTTGGCGTGCCGTCGGCAAGACGGCGGATGAAGCCGCCGCGCTCTGGCGGCATACGCAGATGCTGGAAAAGGTCGGTGTCTTCGGGGCGGAACTGGAGGTCGTGCCGGATCGCGTAGCGAAATTCCTGACTGAAAACTCGTCACTCATCATGCTTGGCATGGGCGCGGGCAAATATGCCGACGCGCAGTATCTCTTTACAGAGGACGTCTGCGGCTATGGCAAGAACTACAAGCCACGTCACGGCAAGAGGTACCGGAATTTCGCACCAGAATATGAGCGGCTGCAAAACGAACGCGTCGCAGCGTTCAAAGAGTACAAGGCCGATGTGGAGGCAGGCGGTTACCCAGCTGCGGAACACACAGTTCCAATTGAGGACGATGAGTTCGACGCGTTCATGGCGAAGGTGCAGAACTGATGCTGAGAATCGGGGTTGTCGGCTACGGTACCGGAGGACAGCATTTCCATACGCCGTTCATCGCGGCGGCGGACGGCTGTGCTTTGGCCGGGATCGTCGCGCGGGCGGAAGCAACGATTGCCAAGGTGCGTGCCGATTGGCCCGACACGCCGATCTTCCCAAGCTTGAGCGCCATGATCGAGGCGGGCGTTTGTGACGCGGTGACGATCACAACACCGCCGCAGACCCGAAGGGAACTGGTGCTCGAGGCCATCGAGGCCGGGTTGCACGTCATTGCCGACAAGCCTTTTGCGCCCAACTACGAGGGCGCAATGGAGCTCGATGCGGCGGCCAGGGCCAAGGGCGTTAAACTGGGCGTCTACCAGAACCGTCGTTTCGATGCCGATCTTCAGACGTTGAAGAAGGTGATCGACGATGGCCGGATAGGCCAAGTCTGGCGGATCGAAAGCCGGATGGATCAGGACAGCCCCCTCACCGTAGAGCGGGGGCCGACGGGCGGCCTTTTGCGCGATCTCGGCAGCCATGTCGTCGATCAGATGGTCTACCTTCTGGGGCCTGTCATTGCCATCGACGCGCAGTTGGACATCGTGGATTTTCCCGAAGGCCCGACCGATGTGAGCTTTACCCTTACCCTGCGGCACGAAAGTGGCGCTCACAGCCATGTGTCGGCCTGCAAACTGAACTTCATTGACGACCGTGAATTGCGCGTGATCGGTGACAAGGGCAGCTATGTGTCTAAGTCCATCGACATTCAGGCGCAGGACATCTTTGCCGGCAAGCGGCCCGCTGATGATCCGGCATCGTGGGGCTACGAGCCCGAGGCAAACTGGGGAATGCTGCGCACCTCTGAAGGTGCCGTACGCGTGCCGTCCGAGCAGGGTCGCTATCACGACTATTACATCGCCTTCGCTGCCGCTGTGCGTGATGGCACCCCACCTCCTGTGACAGCCGAAACCGGCGCACGCACCTTGGCCATTCTCGATGCCGCGCGCAAGAGCGCCGCCGAGGGTCGGTCCATCTCACTCTGACGGGCAAGAAAGACGAGCCACATGTTGAAAGTAGGACTACTCGGTGCAGGGCGGATTGCAGGTGTTCACGCCACCGCCATCTCGGGCCACCCGGACAGCACGCTGGTTGCTGTTTCAGACTACGTTGCGGCCAACGCCGAGAAACTGGCAACGCAATATGGTTGTGACGCGCGCGCAACCGAAGAGATCATTGCCGATCCGAAAATTGACGCCGTGTTGATCGCCACGTCGACTGACACCCACTCCGACCTGATTGAAGTCGCAACGGCTGCGGGCAAGGCTGTGCTCTGCGAAAAACCTGTAGATCTGTCGCTGGACCGCGCCCGAGCCTGCCAGTCCAACATCGCGGGCCATGACCAACCTGTAATGATCGGTTTCAACCGCCGCTTCGATCCGAACTTCGGAGCGCTTAAGGTGGCACTGGATGCGGGCGAGATCGGTAAGGCCGAGATATTGTCAATTACCTCCTTCGACCCGGCCCCCCCTCCTGTGGCCTATATCAAGGTCTCTGGTGGTCTGTTCCGGGACATGATGATCCATGATTTCGACATGGCGAATTTCATCATGGGCACAGCGCCGCTGGCCGTCATGGCCACTGCATCTTCCATCGTAGATCCCGCGATAGGTGAGGCCGGTGATGTGGATACCGCCGTGGTCACACTCACCTACGCGGATGGCCGCATCGCGGTCATCAAGAACTCCCGCCGTGCGGTTTATGGGTATGACCAGCGGGTCGAGCTCCTTGGGTCCGAGGGCTTATTGCAGGCACAGAATACGCTGGAAAACACCGTGGTCAAATCGACCAGCGCGGGCGTTATCGGAGCCAAACCGACCTACTTTTTTCTCGAACGCTACATGCCTGCCTATGCCGCTGAATGGGCGGCGTTCGTTGCCGCGGTTACCGAAAAGAACGCCATGCCTGTGACACTGGATGACGGAGTCGCCGCGCTTGCCATGGCTGAAGCCGCGACACGGTCGGCCAAAACCGGCGCACCCGTCAGCCTGGCCGATCTCTGATCTGGCAGCCTCAAACTGAAGACAATGAAAGCTCGAAACGACATGAAGACAGGCCTCGCCCTTCGCGTTCACTGCAAATCCCGCCGCGGGATCGTCTCGGCGATCTCGACTTTTCTGGCGGAGCAGGGATGCAACATCACCGACAGCGCGCAATTCGACGATGCCGAAACGGGATCTTTCTTCATGCGCATCAGCTTCCAGTCAGAAGAGGGCAGGGGCCTCGATGACCTTACCGAGGCGTTCGCACCCGTCTGCGAGAGCTTTGACATGGACGCAGAGTTCTTTGACGAAGCGGCAAAGCGCAAGGTCGTCATCATGGTGTCGCGTTTCGGGCATTGTCTGAACGATCTGCTTTATCGCTGGCGGATCGGGGCGCTGCCGATCGACATCGTGGCGGTGATCTCGAACCACATGGATTATCAGAAAGTCGTGGTGAACCACGATATTCCTTTCCACTGCATCAAGGTCACAAAAGAGAACAAGGCCGAGGCCGAGGCGCGGATCATGCAGGTTGTCGAGGACACTGGCGCGGAACTGATCGTGCTGGCCCGCTACATGCAGATCCTGTCCGATGCGATGTGCCGCAAGATGTCCGGCCGGATCATCAATATCCACCACTCGTTCCTGCCGTCGTTCAAGGGGGCTAACCCCTATAAGCAGGCTTTTGAGAAGGGTGTGAAGCTAATTGGAGCGACGTCGCATTACGTCACAGCCGATCTCGACGAAGGTCCGATCATCGAACAGGACACGATCCGTGTCACGCATGCTCAATCACCAGAGGATTACGTGTCGCTTGGGCGCGATGTCGAAGCGCAGGTCTTTGCGCGGGCCATCCATGCCCATGTGAATGGAAGGGTCTTCTTGAATGGAAACAAGACGGTGGTTTTCCCGCCATCGCCGGGCTCCTACGCCTCGGAACGTATGGGATAGGAGGCAAACATGTCCAAGAAACTTGATCTCATCACGATCGGCCGATCCTCGGTTGACCTTTACGGCGCGCAGATTGGCGGGCGGCTCGAGGATATGGGCTCATTCGATAAATATATCGGCGGCTCGCCCACCAACATCGCCTGCGGCACGGCACGGCTGGGATTGAAGTCCGCGGTCATCACTGGCGTGGGTGACGAACACATGGGTCGGTTTATCCGCGAGCAGCTGGAACGCGAAGGCGTGAACACCGATGGCGTCAAGACGGACCCCGACCGGCTGACGGCGCTCGTTCTGTTGGGCATTCGAGATCAGGAGAAGTTTCCGTTGATCTTCTACCGCGAAAACTGTGCCGACATGGGGCTGACGGTCGACGACATCGATCCCGACTTCATCAGAAGCGCCCGAGCTGTCGTGGCGACTGGGACGCATCTGAGCCACCCACAGGTCGAAGCGGCGACCATCAAAGCGTTGGAGATTGCGCGCGAGGCGGGCGTGCAGACCGCACTCGACATCGACTACCGCCCGAACCTCTGGGGCGTTGCGGGGCACGGAGAAGGCGAAAGCCGGTTTGTCGAAAGCGCAGCGGTGACAGCGAAGTTGCAATCAACATTGCACCTGTTCGATTTGATCGTCGGCACCGAAGAGGAACTCCATATCGCGGGAGGATCGACCGACACAATTGAGGCACTGGGCGCGGTCCGGCAGGTCTCGAAGGCCACGCTGGTCTGCAAGCGCGGCGCAGCTGGCGCGGTGGCTTTCACAGGCGACATTCCTGAAAATCTCGATGACGGTCAGGCTGGGCCTGGTTTCCCGATCGAGGTGTTTAATGTGCTTGGGGCAGGGGATGGCTTCATGTCTGGACTGCTCAAAGGCTGGCTTGACGGCGAGGACTGGCCCACGGCGTTGAAATACGCCAACGCTTGTGGGGCTCTCGCAGTCAGCCGTCATGGCTGCACGCCCGCGTATCCAAGTTGGGAGGAGCTTCAGTTCTTCTTCGAGCGCGGAATCGAGCGCCCGGACCTGCGCAACGATGCTGAGCTGGAACAGGTGCATTGGGCCACCAATCGCGCGGGCGACTGGTCATCGGTCAAGACCTTCGCCTTCGATCACCGGCTGCAACTGGAAGAAATGCCGGGATATACCAAAGAGAAGGGTGCGGCATTCAAGGAACTTTGCCTTGATGCGGCTCTGAAGGTGCAGAACGGTCGGCCGGGTTTCGGCATTCTCTGCGACAATCGCATCGGGCGCTCTGCGCTTCACCACGCAACCGGCTCCGGTCTTTGGATAGGGCGTCCGACAGAACTGCCTGGCTCTCGACCAATCGACTTCGAACCCGAACTGGGCGAGGATTTCGGTCGCCTGCGGGAATGGGCGCGGGAGAACGTGGTCAAGCTGCTGGTCTTCTGCCATCCCGATGACGACGAAAAGACCGCGAAGATGCAGTTGGCGCGCGTGAAGCGGCTGTTCACGGCGGCGCGGCGCAACGGGCTGGAATTCCTGCTGGAGATCATTCCGTCGAAGGTCGGCTCGGTCGATGACACGACCTCAGCGACCCTTATCCAGACGTTCTATGACGCTGGCATCTATCCCGACTGGTGGAAGCTGGAGCCTTTCAAGACTGAAGCCGCCTGGGCCAACGCCGTCTCCGCCATCACCCGCAACGACCCCCGCACGCGTGGGATCGTCGTTCTGGGTCTCGACGCCCCCGAGGCGGAACTCGCCGCCAGTTTCGCGCTGGCCGCCAAGCAGCCGCTGGTCAAAGGTTTCGCGGTGGGCCGGACGATCTTCGGCAACGCCGCGCGGCGCTGGATGGCGGGTGAGATGACCGACGATGAGGCCATCAGCGAGATGGCAGAAAACTACGCCCGCTTGTGCGGCTTATGGGACAAGGCCCGCAACCAAGCCACGGAGGACGCGGCATGACACAGACGATCCGACTGACCGCCGCGCAGGCGCTCGTGCGTTATCTGACCGGGCAATTGAACGAGGATGGCGACAGTTTCATCTCTGGGGTCTGGGCGATCTTTGGTCATGGCAACGTGGCTGGCCTGGGTGAGGCACTCTATGCCTCGCGCGGAGCGCTCCCGACATACCGTGGCCACAACGAGCAAACTATGGCCCACGCTGCGATTGCCTATTCCAAGCAGCTAGGCCGCAAGCGGGCGATGGCGGTGACGTCGTCCATCGGGCCGGGGGCCACGAACATGGTGACGGCGGCGGCGCTGGCGCATGTAAACCGCTTGCCAGTCCTGCTGCTGCCGGGCGATGTCTTTGCGAACCGCGGCCCCGATCCGGTGTTGCAGCAAATCGAGGATTTCGGAGACGGGACGGTCAGCGCCAACGACGCCTTCAAGCCCGTCAGCCGCTACTTCGACCGGATCACCCGGCCGGAACAACTGCTCACGGCTTTGCCTCGCGCCTTCCGGACGATGACCGATCCGGCCGATTGCGGTCCGGTGACGCTGGCCTTCTGTCAGGACGTGCAGGCCGAGGCCTGTGATTATCCTGTCAGCTTCTTCGAGCCGACGACCTGGTATCAGCGCCGCATTCGCCCTGATTCGTGTGAGCTTGCGCGCGCGGTAGAGGCGATCAAGGCGGCCAAACGTCCTGTGATCGTTGCGGGTGGCGGCGTGCATTACTCCGGCGCGACCGATGCGCTCGCGGCCTTTGCTGAGGTGCATAACGTGCCCGTGGCCGAGACACAGGCCGGCAAATCGGCACTGCCCTGGGATCATCCGCTGAACCTTGGGCCTATCGGTGTGACGGGTGGGGAACCTGCCAATGCCGTCTGCGCTGAGGCCGATTTGGTCCTTGGCGTCGGCACACGTTTTCAGGATTTCACAACAGGCTCATGGGGGCTCTTTGCCAATCCGGCACGCCGGATTATCAGCCTGAATGTTCAGGCCTATGACGCCAGAAAGCATGGCGCGATGCCAGTGATGGCAGATGCGAAAGAGGGGCTTGCCGACGTGTCGGCAGCGCTTGAGGGACAACGCTTCGACACCGCTGCGACGTCGCTCAAATCCGGCTGGTTCGCCAAGGTCGATCCGCTCACGGAGGCGCCCGGCGACGGCAATGCCCTGCCCACCGATATGCAGGTCATCGGAGCGGTCCAGCGCGCGTCGAACGAAAACACTGTCGCCATGTGCGCCGCGGGCACCATGCCGGGCGAGCTGCACAAGCTCTGGAAAGCCAGGCGTCCCGGCTCCTACCACATGGAATACGGCTTTTCCTGCATGGGCTACGAGATCGCCGGGGCAATGGGCATCAAGATGGCCGAGCCCGAGCGCGACGTGATCTGCTTCACCGGCGACGGCACCTACATGATGGCGAATTCCGAGATGGCGACGGCGGCGATGCTAGGGATCGCCTTTACTGTCGTGGTCACCGACAACCGGGGCTATGGCTGTATCAACCGATTGCAGATGGGTTGCGGTGGGGCCGAGTTCAACAACCTGCTCGATCATGCGATTGGCGGCGAAAATTCCAACATCGACTTCGCCAAACATGCCGAGGCGATGGGGGCCACGTCAGTCAAAGTGGGCTCTATTGCCGAACTTGAAAAGGCGCTTGCCAAACGAGGCGAGATCAAAGGCCCCTATGTCGTGGTGATCGACACAGATCCCTATCCCTCGACTGAACCCGGAGGCACATGGTGGGACGTTGGCGTGCCGGAAGTTTCGGGCCGACCCGAAGTGAACGCCGCATATGCCGGGTATGTTGAGAACAAGAAAAAGCAGCGAGCAAACTGATGCTCGCCAAGATCGGCATCTCTCTGATCGCGTGGCAGAACGACGACCTGCCGAAGCTGACGCGGCTTTCACCACCGAAGACGCGATGGAAGATGCCGCGCGCAACGGCCACGTGGCCGTTGAGCGGGGGCGTCGCATGCCCACTGATACCGATGGATCGCGCGCTAACGACCGAGGCTTTTTCGACGGAGTTGAGGCGGGCGTCTATTTGGTGCCCCGGCGACCCCGATGGTTGCATTGACCTTCAGGCAATCACGGACCGGCTCAAGGCCATCGGCTACAGCGGCTGGATTGACGTCGAGGCCGAGCAGGACCCGGCAAAGGCGCCACCCTACGAATACTCCAGGCTTGGATATGAACACATCATCGAATTCAGCGGCCGTTCTGGCCTGACCATCGAAAGGTAAAGACATGACCGACCTCCTTTGCAGACCCTTTGGTAAACGAGGCAAAGTTCATCAGATCACCCCAGAAAGCGCGGGCTGGCGCTATGTTGGCTTCTCGCTTTATCAGCTGAAGGCGGGAGATACTGCAGCAGAAGCAACGGGCGACCGTGAGGTCATCCTCGTGATGGTCGAGGGCAAAGCGGCGATTACAGGTGCTGGGCAGGACTGGGGCGTACTGGGAGAGCGGATGGATGTATTTGATAAGACCCCACCACATTGCCTGTATCTGCCGAACGGCACCGAGTGGGAAGCGCAGGCCGAGACGGACTGTGTTCTGGCGGTATGTTCAGCACCGGGGCAGGGTGGGCATGAGGCACGGCGCATCGGCCCCGATGGCATCACTCTCACCGAACGAGGCAAGGGCACCAACACCCGCCACATCAACAACATCGCGATGGAAAACGAAGACTACTGCGACAGTCTGCTGGTTACAGAGGTCTTCACCCCTGCTGGCCACTGGTCAAGCTACCCGAGCCACCGCCACGATGAAGACGATTATCCCCGGATAACGTATCTTGAGGAGACCTACTATCACCGGCTGAATCCGGCATCTGGATTTGGGATCCAACGCGTTTACACAGACGACGGGGGCCTCGATGAAACCATGGCGGTCTCGGACGGCGATGTCGTGCTCGTCCCGCGCGGCCACCACCCATGCGGTGCACCCTACGGGTTCGAGATGTATTACCTTAACGTCATGGCCGGCCCCTTGCGCAAGTGGCGCTTCGTGCCCGCGCCTGAGGTCGAGTGGATCATGGAGCGTGATGCCTGATATGAACGATCTGCGAAGCAGAAGAGGCTCAACCATGATACTTTCTTTTCGGTTCTTAGCGGGGCTTGGTTTCATCCTATTGGCGAGCGGCGCGATTGCGCAGCACGTTCATCAAGATGGAACTAGCAGGCCGTATGCGGGAATGCAGACGCGGGAGGTTAAAAGCCTGTCGGCGCAGGATATAGTGGACCTGCGTGAAGGTCGTGGTTGGGGGCTGGCACTTCCGGCCGAACTCAATGGTCGTCCCGGACCCGCTCACGTTCTGGAATTGCGCAAAGAGCTCGACCTGAACGCTAAACAGATTACAGCTATTACTGAAGAGTTCCACAGGATGCGCGCGGCAGCGATCTTGGCGGGTGAAAGACTGATTGCTGCGGAAACCGCTTTGGATGCCGCATTCGCGGGTGGTCGATTGGATCGAAGTGCCTTGGCCAGACTGCTTTCGGAAAGCGAATCCGCGCGCACGGAACTCCGCATGATTCATCTTTCCGCCCATCTGGTGACACCTGACCTTTTGACCGACGAGCAAATCCAAAAATACAACGTACTTCGTGGCTACGCTGATAACCCTTGTGCAACTGTCCCAGCGGGCCACGACCCCGCAATGTGGCGTCGCCATAACGGATGCGAATAGTTGATCCTAAATGGTCAGATGACTCGATTTGCGCAATCGACACTACCATAGTGATTGAGCGTGCAACTTGGTTGAGCAGGTCACGATCCTGTCGGACAATTTGACTCAGAAATTTCACCACCGCCTATACCCGCCGAACAACACGCAGTTTCTCGTGCCAGATGATCTAGTAGCTGCGGGTCACGAAGAGGTTTTGAAATTACCGGTTCATGTCTTTGCCGTCCGTCGTGAATTCAATGGAAATGCCGATGCGCGCCCGCGACGTAATGAGGGTTGCCGGTCCTCGATCAACGCCCCATTTTCTCGTAGGTGACTTACTGACCATGATGGCGGACGGTGATATCGATGGTGTTCCTGTATTTGAGTACGGAAAGATCACTGGTATCGCTACTCGGACAGACCTTATATCTGCGCTTGCTCGGAAATTTGCGCAAGCAGACACGTTCTAAGGAGTAGCTGACATCCTGGATTAACGGCTGTGAACTCACGTTGATGCGGCGTAATTGCAATTATGTCAAATAATGAGGGATGTATCCGCTCCGCTCCCGACACTGCCCGGTTCGAACACCCATAGCCTCAACTGAACCAACGGTTCGTGCGTCGATCAAGGGGGAGTTTTCCTACTGAATGTGCCCACATTTGCTGCTCATCTCAAGTTGAGTTATTCGAATGTGTAACCTATGGTCATCGGAATCTAATATCAAAAAGGGGCGGTCGTTTTGCCAATCCGTATCACAAACTGCCTAATCGCAATTTCATTCGCCTATTTCACTACAACGTTTGCTGCATACGCCCACTCCGGCGACGGATATGGCGGTGGGTTCGTTGCAGGCTTTACTCATCCGATCCTTGGTTGGGATCACGTCGCGGCCATGGTTGCAGTGGGCCTTTGGGGCGCGTTTCTGGGTGCACCGGCAATCTGGACTTTGCCGATTGTGTTCCCGCTTGTCATGGCTTTAGGGGCCGTTGCAGGCATAATCGGTATTCCCATCCCTGCAATCGAAACGGGCATCGCACTGTCTGCTGTCGTGTTGGGAGTAATGATTGTATTTGCTATTAGACCGCCGATCTGGATATGTGCTGTCGTCGTTGGCTCTTTTGCAATCTTCCATGGTTATGCACATGGCACTGAACTTCCGGCCACGGTGAATGCATTTGCATATGCAGTCGGTTTCGTCATCTCGACCGGGCTACTTCACCTGGTTGGTATCGCATTCGGATTACTTGTTCGATGGCCGGCCGGCCGAGTTGCTGTCCGCGGCGCTGGGGGGCTAATTGCCTTCGCAGGGATCGCATTTCTTACTGGTGTTGCATAAGGGTGGACGTGTGTAAGCGACTTGTCTACCTTCCTTTGGTGTTCGCAGCTGAGCCCGCGCGGGCGCATAGTGCCATGCCTGGCATTGAAGGATTCTATGTCGGACTGATCCACCCCTTTTCCACACCTCCGCAGGCCCTTCTCATGTTTGGCCTCGGTCTGGTTGCTGGCGGTTTCCAACCTAAAATGGCGCAATGGCTCCTATTCACTTTTCTTTTGGCCAGCCTTGCCGGTTTGATCATCGCCTTTGGATTTGAAGAACTCGACGCAACAATGTTTGCGGCCGCTTTTGTCGCGTGTTCCGTTGCCGCGCTTTTGCCTGGAATGTGGAGTCCCTTCACCATTGCCCTGATCGGTGTTGGGGCGTTTTTGATCGGTGATGCATCCGTTCCGAACGACGGGCCCATGCGAGACAGGCTGTTCACGATGTCCGGTTCAATGGTCGGCGCGAATGTTGGCTTGTTGTACCTTTTGGGTGCTTTCGTCTTTGTCAGGGAACGCTTCAGAAAACCGTGGGTCGGAGTCGCCTTCCGCGTTGCGGCGGCATGGCTTGGGGCTGTTTCGCTTTTAATGCTAGCTCTTGGTTTTTCCGATATTGATCCTTCGACGTAGCCGCAACAATTGCTTTCTTGCCTACACTGCATAGCCCGTCTGTCACTCCGCTATTAACACTGATCCCAGAACGGTTTCCAACACCCGCGTAGGCAATCGGTGTTGAAGAGCACGTGTGAACGTTGTGAGAAACTTAATCTACAGTGCTTGAAATTGCACGCCGTTTGGAGTCCTTCTGTTTCCAGAAAATGTTGAACATGGAGCCAGCATTGGAATTCGATAGAACCGCCGCGTTGTACAACCAGATCAGCTTGCCGTTACTTTCGATTGAAGTTGCCATGTTGGTTCTCATAGTAATTTTGCCCACAGCTGCAATCTGCGGTTACTTTGCAGGCGCCTTGCGAAGAAAGGCTTTAGTCGATGCCGGTAAACCTGTCGATCAGGTCGTAGGAGAAACTACGCTTGGAGCAATTTTGGCGCTTCTTGGGTTGTTGCTTGCCTTCAGTTTCGGCAATGCGTTGACTCTCTCTCAAATGAGGAAGTCTGCCGTCGTCAATGAGTCAGCAGCAATTGGCACGGCCTTCCTGCGCGCTGATTTCTTGCCCGAACCGGGTCGTTTGGAGTTGCAAAGTGCTCTACTTGAATATGCCGAAACAAGGATTCTGCCCGGCGATGGAAGCATAGATACTCTAGAGGCCGCCCAGAACTTCATTGCTCGAACGCTTGATGCCCAGGCAAAACTATGGCCCATTACTTTGCGCGCGACGGATGACCCGGTGCCCGCACCTATCAAGGTTTTTGTAGGTGGCGCAATAAACGATACGATTGATGCACATCTTTACCGCGTGGAAACACTGTCCACTCCTGTGTCCGATGTTACCCAAACGATGATGTTGGCTGCGGCGCTGGTTGCTCTTTTCCTGCTTGGAAACAGGGCTGGCATTGTGGGTCGAAAATTAACCTGGCGGACCTTTGTCTTTTCCGGCGTCTTGCTTGTAGTGATGGCCACCATAATGGATACACAGCGCAGTAGTGAAGGTCTTGTTCGAATTGATGACACGGCTCTCAGGGCAACAATCTTTGATATGCAAAAAACGCTGTTAGAAGGTACGTGACGCATCAGGTCCTGATCCGGCTTGACGTGTCCGTCGCACCAAGTATAGCCGCGGATTGAGGCTCAAGGACTATCGGAGTTGATTGAGTTCAAGCAGTAGTCTTTCATGAATGTCGCTGTCAGGTATCATCGTGACAACTGCACGACCGGCAAAATCTCCAACTTCGGGTAGATCGGCTTTGAGGCGACCATAAACCTCTTGTGCGAGTGTCTTTTGTCCCAACTCAGCGGCGATAGCGCACTGAAAGATGGGTAACCAGAAACTGTCGGCGGGTTCAGGCTCGGAGATCAAGCGCCGTAACTCATCCTTGTCGTTACTTTTCATCGCCTGAACGATATTGGCGGCACGCAGTATGAAACTGTCTCCTTCCGTCATACGCTGTGATTTCCCGGATAGCATCTGAAGCGGAGTATTCGGGCTCAGTGAGCACAGAAAATTCAAGTCATCTGCCGGAGAGCCAAACACCTGTGCCCCCGCAAGGATCGAAAGATCTGTTGTGTCAGCCAGGTCAGCTCCCACCGCATTACTGATGTAGGCGAGTGAAAGCCAAGCATAGGGCTGCATTGGATCGCGTTCAAAGACCCGGGTTGCGGATTCAACCAAACCCTCGTGCAAGATGATATTTTCATCGGTCGCAAAACCGTAACTTGCCCGACGCGCATCAATGTGTAGGGCGTCAATCAGAGGGGATGAAAAGCTTGAATTGCGAGCGTCGCTGAATGCAGAAAGGCTTGATGGCAAGAGCCTGCGATTTTGTGTTGTCATAAACCGAAAAAACGTCATGGCAAGCGCAAGTCGACTGGTCGGTTGCTGTTTTGCGAGTATGTAAGGGATCTCACTTTGCAGCGGATCAGTAAGTGAAGCAACAATGTCCTGGGCGGACACTGCCAAACTGTTTTCAGTCATTTCCGAAAACAATCGCTTCGCCAATATCGCTCCATCGCGCGCATTTATCACCAGAAGTCTTACGCTGTTGCCGGTGATCCGAATATGAGCATGTAGCGGCAGGCCCGTTTCCCGACACATCGCAAGTGCGCGCTCTGGCGAAGATTCCGGCAACCGGTCCGCCTTTAGTGCGCCATCATGAACCAGAGCGGATTGCGAAAATTGCAAGACTAACTCTTTTTCGAGCTTGTGTCCCCAAGCGGGCACCTCTTTGTTGCGGTCTTCTGTTAGCGTCCATGCGAAGGCAGGCGTAGTGTTTTTTGCAGCAATCTCAGAGCCCAATATCGGGTCATTTCGACGTATATCGATGCGATAACATCCTTTGGGAATAACCAAACGCATTGCCCGGAAGGCGCCGTATGTCTCATAGAAACCGGACAGAGCTTTCCGAAGCCGGCTGACCGCTATACGGGCGTGGGCGTCAGCGTCAGGTTGAAAATCGGTCCCAAGGCCAAGGACATGTTCCGCAATCGCTTCCTGTGTGCACTCAACGTCGCCATCCCGGCCCAAAAACGTGAGCAGCCTGAGATTCATGGGGCTGAGCGTCGATTGCGGATGCGACAAAACAAAGTTTAGCTCGCGTTCCAGCGCTTGTCGGGTTTGTTGATCAAATTTACGACCGTCACTCATGAATACGCCTTAAGATTGTATATGGATAATGTTATTCTCCCTATCATCCATAGTAATGGTAACCTTGGGTAACTTATACCGATCCAGCGACAACTCTACAAATGTCGCAACGCAACGCTGGATCAATCATACATGCTGGCACCAACAAAAACTCAGCGTGTTTTCTCACCAAAAGGGCTGTTCTGGGCTGGTGCGACATTGGTTTTTTCTGCCAATCCCGGAGTAACCGAGGAACAACCGCCTTTCGAATACGGTGAGATTTCGGGTGTTTTTGAACCCTATGGTGAGCGTGACGGCTACTGGTCTTTTGGCGGGCTTGATGAAGCGTACCAGAGTTACTCGGATTGGAAAGACCGGCTGTCAGAAAAACACGGGCTGTCGTTTCTGATCGAAGACCGGCTGATTATGCAATGGGCCGACGGCAGCGATGTCTACGACAACGAGCTCAATGTGATCGCGAGGCAAGAGCTGTTTCGCGGCGGCCCCGGAGATTTGTCCTTCAATATCTGGGGTCAATTTGCCAACTCTATTGGCGGAACGACGGCAGGCGAATTTCAAAGCGAACTGGGTATCTTGTCTCCGCTGAATGGAGGTAACTCAGGGCCCGATACTTCAAATCAAATTCTACAGATGTTCGCCTTTGAGTATATAAACCCTGACGAAACTTGGAGGATCCAGGCCGGCAAACTGGCTTTGCGGACGTTGATCAACCTGAACCGTTACGCCAACGGCGACAGCGAAATGTTTTTCTCGCCGATGCTCGGGAACAATCCCGTTGTCCCCTACACTGCACTTCTGGGGCTTGGGGTATACGGCCAATATCGGACCGACGCCTGGTCAATTGCCGGTCTGGTCCGTGCACCTGATACTGATCTCGGCCTGTCGACCGATGCGTGGCAGGACGGGAACCGCGGGTATGCGGTTGAATTTGCGCTGACCCCGACGATCCCGAACCTTGGGGATGGTGTATATCGCCTAACTTGGTCGCTCGATGAAGAAAACGACGCCCTTCCAAGGATGGAGACATGGTCGCTGAGTGCTGATCAGGACATTGGTGATCGAATAGGCGCCTTTTTTCGCTATGCGTGGGCTGACCAGACGTTCCGTGATTTTGATCGCCGCCTGGCGGTCGGGTTTCAGGTCAAGAAACCGTTTGGGTTTACCTACGACCGGATTGGCGTCGGCGGATGGTGGGGCAATCCTACGGACGATACGTTGAATGACGAACGCGGGCTTGAGTTTTTCTACAAAGCGCAGGTTAGCCC
Organism: Ruegeria sp. CF1; assembly: GCF_056537445.1. Classification (NCBI taxonomy): domain Bacteria; kingdom Pseudomonadati; phylum Pseudomonadota; class Alphaproteobacteria; order Rhodobacterales; family Roseobacteraceae; genus Ruegeria; species Ruegeria sp. CF1. The sequence goes on from NZ_JBQFRN010000005.1 coordinate 230,073, forward strand.
CTTTCTTGAAATCACGCCTGATCTGCAAGTTGTCTTTGACCCGGCTCTCAGCGACGCGAATACCGATGTGATCATCGGTTTGCGACTTCGACTTGTCCTGTAATCCAGCGCACGAGCACTGCGTGCGTTGCGCGACATCGGTAGATAAAAAAAGGAGCACTGAAATAGTTATGACCCGTTTTGCCCTCATCATCGCACTCATGGCCGGGGTTATGCCGCAGATCTCCTCAGCCCAGGGAACGCCTGACTGCGACTATCCTGATGGCCTGAAAGATGTCATCCCCGAATGCACCGGAGACCCGGTAATCAGCCTTGATCCCAACAGTCCGACCTATGACATCTGGCGCCAAAAACGATCTGATCTTTCAGAGGGGCGAGACCCCGGTCCGATCAATGTCCAACGCTATGAAGGCGGCTTCGCATGGAGCGGGATTCCAACATTCTTCCATGCACCTGTCGCTTTAACCCCCGAAGACCTTGCTGCCGGTGAGGTCGATGTAGCGATCATGGGGGCCGAGATCGGAAGCGATCAGCGCGCCCGCACGTGGGGACCTGCTGCATTGCGGGACCCGCGCAGTTCTGACGTCTGGCTGACATGGGGGTCGTTTGCTGTTCCGCACATGGGAACTTTGATCCAACCGTTCGATCATGTTTCTGTCGTCGATTACGGCGACGCAGCGCATGAGGCCTTTGCAATTGAGCGTACGGCCTATGTCGTCCGCGACCTTGTCCGTGAGATTGCCAGCGTTCAGCATGAAGATGGGCGCAGGACGATCCCGTTCATCGTTGGCGGCAGTCATGCGCTGGAATACCCCAACGTTGCGGGTTTGACGGATGTCTATGGTGTCGGCAATGTTGCCGTTGTGCATATCGACGCCCATACAGATACTGCAGAGCCTCTGTTTGGCCATTTTTTGACTCATGGCAGCCCGGTCTACAAGTTAGTAGAGGAAGGGCTTGTTCCAGGTAAAAACTACATCCAGGTCGCCGTCCGTGGCTGGTATCCGGGTCGCGCAGGCTTTGAATGGATGCGCAAGCACGGCATGCAGTATCACACGATGTTCGAGATCGAAGACCGCGGGTGGGAAGTTGTGCTGGATGAAATTATCGCCGAGGCCCAGTCGGTTGCCGACTATGTTCATGTCTCCTTCGACATTGATGCTCTGGATCCAAGCTTTGCACCAGGGACGTTCACGCCGGAACCGGGTGGCCTTACCATGTTGCAAGCCATGCCAATGGTGCGGCGGCTTTGCCATGAAACCAACCTGGTGGGTTTTGACATGGTCGAGATTAAACCGGAAAGCGATCCGACGGTCATGACCGTACAAAATGCAAATCGTCTGATGCGCGAATGCCTTGTCGGATTGGCCCTGAAACGCGCCGGTATCACCGAACCGAACTATGTCGCGCCGCTGGTGCTCGATGACGGTAAGTGATCCAACGAGACCGTTGTCGAGTGGCGAAAAGTCAACGGCAACACTCAGCAAGGGGCTGATGGCGCTGTGGCGTTGGCTAAAAGTTACTCCGCTAGCACAATTCTTGCTGGCGGGTGCTTTTATCTTTACTCTCGACCGTTGGGTAGATGGCACCGGAGCTGAGACAATCATTCTCGACGAGGCATCAGTAGGTCAACTGATCGCCACACGCGAGGCTGAGTTGGCACGACCGCTATTACCGATGGAACGCGACCAGCTTTTGCAAGCCTATGTCGACAACGAAATCCTGTTTCGCGAAGCGCTGAACCTGGGCCTGCATGAAGGTTCAGAGGCGCGCAAAATGCTCACGCGCAAAATGCAGTACCTACTTCGGGAAGATGTACCGGAACCGACCGAACACGAACTGCGACAGTTCCATCAGACCAATACCGAACGTTATGGGCAACCTCGTTCAATCGCGCTGGATCAGATTTTCTTTGCAGATGGAGGCGCACAAAGAGCAGAGGTGGCATTGTCCAGCCTAAAAAGCGGGGCGGATCCTGAATCCCTTGGCGACAAGGTTAATTTTCTACCGCGCAGTTTCGGGCGGGCAAGCGAAAGTGAGGTTGCTGTTTTTCTGGGGTCCAAAGCCGCACGCGAAGTGTTTTCTTTGTCAGAAGATGAGTGGACTGGTCCCATCGCATCGCAACATGGACTTCATCTGGTTCGGGTTGTTCAGCGTTTTCCCGCGCAGGGCGCAAGATTTGAAGACGTCGCTCAGTATGTGCGCGAGGATTGGCACCTGGACCAGTTGCGCGCCAGTCTCCGCTTGCGACTTGATGAACTCAGAACCGGTTACGATATCGAAATCCGGGGGCAAGACTAGACATGCTGAAAGCGGTTTGCATTGGGATCGTTGTGTTTGTCTCAGCTATTATCCTGCAAACGTTCGAGGCGCAGGCCCATGAGTATGGCCTCGCAAAGGCGGCACTTATCGAGTTGGAGCCCGGCGTATATCGCCTGGAAGGCAGCGTCCCGCCGGGTGTTTCGTATGTCTATCAACCTCCCATTTTGCCAGAGCGATGTTCGTTGATAGGGTCAGACGCGGACCACCGTGCCGTCGATGGCTTCCGATTTGAGTTTAAATGCGACACTCGGCCTCTTTCTGCAACCGACCAATTGCGGTTGCCCTGGGACAGATCCGGCGTCCTGTTGACGGCACAGTGGAGCGACGGCATTTCCGTTCAATCCTTTATTCCCCGTGACGGGGAAACCATTGCAATCGACATGGCGCATCTGCAGGCGGGGTCAGGAGATTGGAAGTCCACTTTTTCTCGCTACGTTTCTCTGGGCGTTGAACACATTCTGAGCGGTGCCGACCACCTGGCGTTCGTTCTCTGCCTCTGCTTGCTTGCCAGCGGTTGGCGACTGATCAAGCTAGTGACGGCATTTACAATCGGTCACTCAGTGACGCTGGGTCTTGCATCTTTGGGGTGGATTGCGCTTCCGGCCCCTCCGGTTGAAGCCTGCATCGCACTGTCCATCGTGTTTTTAGCAAACGAAGCAATCAGCCGTCACAGCACTGGCCACAGTTACCTGATTACGGCCGGCTTCGGCCTTTTGCATGGCCTTGGATTTGCAAGCGCAATCAAAGCGATTGGAGTGGGTCGTGAAGACATTCTTCTCAGTCTGTTTGCTTTTAACATCGGCGTGGAAATCGGGCAGATACTGTTTGTGGCAGCAGCGACATCCCTGTTTTTTGCGCTCAAGCGCGTCAGCCTGCCCTTACCTCTTGTGCAGAGATATGTTGCTTTCTCGCTCGGTAGTCTTGGAATGTTTTGGACGTTAGATCGCATGGCCGGGATTATCGGTTTTGCCTAAAGGGCTTGGGTTACTACGGCAAAGCTTAACCCCAATGCAAGTTGTCCCTCGATCAGTAAATTCACCTGTGGTCAGGGTCAGGAATCATAACCAGTAGGCGAGATTACTGCGAACACGACAGCTGGTAGGAAGACCTTTGGACAGCGGACAAAGTGAGTTGCCACGCACCTCAATTCAATGTTTGTTTTGCAATACTTCATAAATCAGCCGTATTGAGCACAGGCCCAAGAGCTACTGATAGCTGCAAATTATTGTGAAGAAGGGCGCCGCCGGCTTGGTTCACAGATATCTGATCCACAGGGCTTGATCGTCTGAATCTCCGACCACTTCGGTGATTTCAGCTGGGCTGAGGCCAAATTCCGCAACCAGATCTTCGACCTGAACTGAGTGGAAGCTATCGAGACGTCGCACCAACCGACCTTCTTCAAATGCGATCAATTCGTGAGATCTGCTGGACCAACGGACGATCCCGCCGCAGAGCGTCCGATGTTCCATATCGACCAGTTCTGCCACCGGATCGGCGAAGAAATCGCTCCATTTGAGAAATCCGGTACTGACAGCTCGCGCAACCGCTTGTTCGATCGTCCGGCTCTTCAGCTTGGTGGTGATCGAAGATATCTGCGCATCCACCGTTCGAGAGGGGTTTCCCGTCTGTTTGGCAATGACAGACGGTATCAATCCTGACGCAAACATCTTCAGAACATCCAACTCATCACCAGACAAGGAATCCGAGGGGAAGTTGAAGACGGTTTCGATGACGTCCAGCGCAAGCAGATGCAGTATCTGGGCTTCGTGGCGCAGGGCAGGGAGCATTGTCGCGATCAATGCCTCCCATTCGGCGCGAGGTGCATTTGATGTGACGGTAAACACGCCTCGCTCACCAAAAGGATTGATGACCGGAATAGTCAGGCCGTTGCGGCCAACGCCAAATTTTCTGGCGGCTTCAAAAAGCGCTGCATAGTCGGACTGGTTGTAGAATGCTGTCCAATCAATCGGAGCGATCATAGTGGCGCCGAACCGAATGAGGGGATCGGCCAGGATCAGGTCGTTTTCGATATAGTGCCTGGTCCATTCAGACGGAAACGTGGTGCAGCCATGAACGATGTTTTGCGACTTGTCGATATGGGCATAAGAGGCGTTTTCAAATCCAAATCTGCGGCAAATCTCCTGAAGGCGTGCCTCCCCGGTTTGCCGGAAATCCAACTCAGAGCTGCCAATATCTGCGATTTTCATAGACCGTCTTTCTGTTCCGCGCTGCCGTTGAGGCCGCATAGCAACCTAAAGCTGAACAAACTACTCGGGATTTCCCGTAGCCAATCACAGATGCGAATACAGTTCTGTTCAGAAGACGGAAACAGAGCGGAAACCTGCCGATAAGGCACGTGATTTTGAAAAGTTGACAGCGCAAACCTCAAAGGGTTGTGAAACATCCTTTCCGCCCTAACGAAGCCCATGGTCTTCCTCCCGCGCTCTTCGCGCCAGCAGCCCCATGAAGCTGGAAATCAGGTTCAACTCTCCGCGTTCATCTGCCTGAACCATGCCCCGAAGATATCCGCCTGGATTGACGACCTGTGGCAGTTTCGGATCACTCAACCTTGCGTCTGTGATCACTCCAGCCAGGATCGCGCCCATGAGCGTCAGTCGATTGATCGCCTCATGCCAGGCGGAGATATTGGTGCCGATCTCCGACAACCGAGACCAAATTCCGGTTTCAATTGCATAAAGCGATGGGCTGGGGTTCTGAACGCCGCCTCCAGCAATATCGATATGCATGCGCAGCTCGGGTGAAGCCAGCTCATAGAGAATACGGTTGTTCACCCGCGGTAGCTTTTGGGTCTTGTGCGCTGCCGCATCCGTCGGATGATTGCTTTCTAAGCAATGCGCAGGGCCGTCAGGCCCGGAGCCAGAACAATCTGGTTCCGAGGCTTCAGCCGAGGGCATTGAATTCTCGCCATCGGCGTTACAGGACAGGATTTTTTCTTCAATTTGGTCTTGTATATGGGACCCGAAATAAGCTTCGGGCGCACCCGAAATTTCACCGGGTTTTGCGACATGCCCATCGATGCGTTTCCAAAGGTCATGAGCGGCCTGAACATGGCATTTGAGCTGTTCCAAGGACATGTATTTCAGTTTGTCGGAACGCGGCCAGGACCGAAATGCCTCCATCATGTCTTCGGCACATTCGGGAGGGCAGGGGAGTGAAACGAGTACCGCCAGGCTGTATTTCACATATCGGTATAGGCGCGACCGATCCCCGCGCAGCGCGTCATGTTCTTTCTTGTCTGCCTTGTTTTGTGCTTCTGCGTCGTGCATCTCGGGAATGAGGTTCAGGGCGGGCGTCAGGAAGAGGCCAAGCCCCTTACGCTTGCATCGCGCCCCATTTTCACCAAGCCTGCGTTCAATGAGACCAATGGCTTCCAGGTTGCGCTCGTGATTGTGGATCGTCCGATCTGTCAATCTACGCCCGGCAATGAGAGTTTCCTGACGGGCATAGCAAAAAGGTTCCTGGGACGGATTGCGAAACGCGTTTGGAGAGATCATGTCGATGATGATCTCAAAAGTGCGAATACATTGGGGGGATACGCCTCTGATCTGGGCATAACTCACGCAGAGCTGCCGAAACCGGTCCCGGTTCCAGCCGTCTGGCAGGCCATTGTGGAAACGCTTCGGGTCTTGAAACCGGGCGGTCGAGACCTGTCGGAAACTCATGGCTTCGACCTCGCTGGGCGTGATTCCAGTAGACCTGCACAGTGTCGCGCGGTGGCAAATTGAATAGAGTGGATTTGCTTCATGATCTGTTTCTCGTTTGCGAAGCAAAGCGGGTCGAACCTCGGCAATAAGACAAAGAAAATCCATTCGCACAGACGCGTTTATCCTTGTCAGATATTTGGGAACTTCCTATAAATCAGGTGATCAAACTTGACTTAAGAAGATCCCCGCTGAGGCCCCGCCTTGCGGGGGTTTTTTGTTGTTGGGCTTGGGTATTTCCTCTGGGCCAGACTGCCTTGTGGGCAAATGCAGTCGACAATTTCTGCAGCTAAGCCAGGATCATCGCATCCTGATGATGAACGCGCCGGTCAGTATTTGACCAACTCGTAATCGCTGATCCCAAATGTGTCGGTCCATTCCACCCCGACGCCACGAAAGTAGCTGGGAGGCTCGCAACGATTGCGCAGCGGCAACCAGGACGGAATGGGAGCGGGGGCTGTCTCAGACCATTGAAAGCTCGCATTGTCATCATAGGAGCCGACAGCAAGATCTAGCGATCGCTCGCAGTCTCCCTCCCGAGAGCGACGGCGATAACTGTAGTGGCGCACATCCCAAACCCTGATGGATCTGACGACGTCGAAATCGGAAGAGGAGAGATCGACACTGACTGGCGTGGCCTGCGATGTATCGGAGAATAGTCCGAAGAAATCATGAGCCGCCTCGGCAGAAGTCGCAGCCTCCAGCAGAAGTGGCTCCGAGGATATGTGTGTTGGAAGTTCTGGATCGGGATTGGTACTGGAACGCTTGATGGCATCCAATCTTTCCATTGGGCTGAGACGTGACGCGCTTAGTGCTGCGTTCATTGGACAGCGCCACAGTTGCAGCGGCGGTTCGACCGGGTAGGGTGTGATGCGCCGAATGAACTCCGCCTTGGCTGCGACGCAATCAGTCGAACTTGGCCAACCTCCGGCGAGGCAAAGGAATATGGCACAGTCAATTGGATAGGCACTGGCCTGCGTGGCCGGCAGTGCAGCGAGTGCAACTGCAAGGGCCTTTGCGCGAGTTCTATTTCCGGATTTTGAGTGTTTCAAGATGGTCTCTCCTGCTGCGAATCGCCTAAGCAATATCCGGCCAATATATTTCTGACAATCCAATATCGTATATTGGCGTACTTTCTTATATTGACGTAGATTGTGTTTTAGTCCACAACTTTTGGATGTAGAAGACGGCCCATAGGGGGTCGTCATGGCGGACAACAAGAGACAATACACTGTGGTAACCATCGAGATGGTCCGGGGCCTGAAAGAAGATCAGGTTCCCTTTACATGCCGCTACGAATTTATCGGACTCGCATCCCTTGGACGACCTAAGTACCACTGCATTTACAGCTCGCCGAACTATGTCGGAGCCTTGTGCAAGTCGAAGATCTCTCGAGCGGGCGCTGAGCCCAGAGAGTTCGATCTTTGGCCGGGTCTCTTCAAACATCATCAGGAATTTGGTGATGGGCGCATTCTCTGCGTCAAATCAGACTATACGATCGAGTCGATTACCCCAGAGGGTCTTGAAGCAGCTCAGGCCCTGGACGCGAAATCCAAAACCTGATCGTTCACGTTCGAGAACCTGGCTCATCAAGATACTGGGGCAGGGCACATGAAACGGCTCTTGCTTCTCAGCGCTGTGCTCGCGTCTTTGTTCATTGCTGCGGTTTGGACTGAACCATCAAAACAAACCAAGGTCCTGAGTGCATCCGAGGTGATTGCCGTTGATGGTGACACCATCGACCACGGCGACGACCGCTACCGCCTCATCGGTTTCGACACACCTGAGACTTACCGGCCGCAATGCGCAGCTGAAAAGGCTCTGGGATTGAAAGCAAAAGCTCGGCTCACGGAACTGATCCAAACGACAGGTCAAGTCGAGTTGGTCATCCAACCTGAACTGGATGTGCATGACCGTTTCTTGGCGGTTGGGCGTGTGGCAGGGCAGGAGGTCGGGGCTATCCTGATTTCCGAAAGTCTTGCGAGACCATACGTCGGCGGCAAGCGCCGGTCCTGGTGCGGTTGAAGGAAAGGACTGGACAACGAATTACCAAAAAACGGAACGAAACTATTGAGCAATGAGCGGTCCTGTCGATTGCGCCAACAACCGACAGGACAAGAAACGCCCCAAATCCATCCGGGCATTCCTTCAACATCAAGAGAGAACTGTACTATGGTAAAAACAGTAGTCCTAGATGCCGATCCTAGATTGGATAGCATCGCGCCAGAGTCAATGGGTGCGAACTCAGACAACGTGTCTGAGCTTACGACCGCACGGCACTGACCGGCAACAGCGGCGAGCAGGACATCCCCTACACTTTGGTCAGACCTTCAGGCTGATTGATCCGAGCTGAACGCTGGCTGTCTACGAAGCCCGCGAAAGGCTCAGTGCTGTGTCCCGGCATCCAATTTCTTGCTGCTCAGATGATCCAATACCGAACCACATAATAGTAATTATGTAAAAACTACTGACCTATTTAGAGGAATGGAAAGGGTATCGCCTTGGCCTTCGAATCTTGGTTGAACTACATAACAACGAGTGATGTTCTCCTCGGGGAACTCTCTTCGATGCATGTGGTGCTACACCGAAGAGAGAACGTGGTGAGCTCCAGATGGGGCTGTACCCACCACCTATCCGACTCCGCCAATCAAAGCGAAGCGGCACCATCAAAGCTACCCAAGCCAGTCTTTTCAAAACAACGCGAAATCAAATCCGATCACGGATTTGTTAACCAACTCCTTAGGACGCTTTTCAGTCGCTCCACTTTGGCTTTCTTGCTGTGGTTTGCGGCGACAAACCCCGCTCTCGCCCAGGTCATTGAGTACGAACCGGATGGCAGCGTGTTTCTGAACGGCGCGCGGGCAGAAATCGTTGATGGCGTGGTGAAACCAATCCAGATGCGGGAATACGAGCTAGACGAACAGCCGCAACCGCCCAAGGCCAAGCCGCAGGAAAAGATCGAGATTGCGGGCAAGGCACCGCGGCCTCGCAGATCCTCGGGCGGCTGGTCGCAGGAGCGTATCGTCAAAGAAATCCACGCAGCGGCAGAACGCCATGACATTCCGGCCGAGTTGTTCATGGCACTGGTCTGGCAGGAAAGCCGGTATCGCGCTGATGCTCTGTCGCCCAAGGGTGCCTATGGCTTCGCGCAGCTCATGCCCGGAACGGCGAAAGACCTGGGCGTGAACCCAAAGAACCCTGCAGAAAATCTCGACGGTGGTGCCCGCTATTTGGCGGCGCAGTACCGCGAGTTCGGAACCTGGAAGCTGGCGCTTGCCGCCTACAACGCCGGGCCTCACCGCGTCGTCGAATACGGCGGCGTCCCCCCCTTCACCGAAACCCGTAACTACGTGCGGATCATCCTAAGCAAAGTGAGTAAAGACCTATGAAAAGAACCCACTTCTACCAGCAGATGGCGTTTTTCGCGATCACTGCGTTCATCATCACAGCAGCGCCCGCCTCCGCTGGCTGGCTGCAAGATGCCATTGGCGATTTCATCAACGAAACGCTGGCCGACTCGAAGGTCGTTGGCGTCAGCCTTGCCGCTGTCGGCTTCATCTGGGGCTGTCTCGCCTACGTGTTCGGCTGGGGTTCGCTGAAAGGCCCTGTAATCGCTATCGTCGTCGGTGCTGTTATCGGCCTCGCTGATACATTCATCGGAGCCTGATTGATGCCGCGCCGCAATACGGTCTTTCGCGGCCTGAGCCGCCCCGCAGAATGGGGTGGCCTACCCGTGATCTATCTGCTGGTGATCCTCGGGATGACCATGCTTTCGTTCTTCATGTTCGGGATAGCGCCAGCAATCATTGCGGGTTTTGTTTTCTACACCGGGCTTCGCCTCTTTTACGAATGGGAACCGGCTTTCTTCCGCGTCCTGTCCGTAACCCTTTCCAAAACTCCGCGCACCAAAAACCGCCAGCATCATGGGGGAGATTACTATAGTGCCTAAGCCTGCTGCACAGGATTTGTGGACCCTTGCCCGCTCGTTGATCGAGCCGAGCTGGCGCAAGGATGAAATGAGCCTCTTTCAGATGTTGCCATACGGCTATGTCGTGGACGATGAGGTCATTTCCACGCGCAACGGTGGTCTGATCGCCGCTGCAGAAATCACCGGAATTAACGCAAACACGCTGGACGAAAACGAATTCGAGTTTTTGGCCGAGCGGTTTGAACGTGTGTTGCGCACCACTCCAAATGAGGTCGCATTTTACATTCATCGACTGACCGTCCCGGCTGAGACAGGGCATGTCATCACGGTTCCAACCGGCTTCGCCGGTGCCGTGGCACAGGCGATGCGCTCAGCGTCCGTCGATGCAGAGCTGAAAGAGCGCAAGATCATCATCAGCGCCATTCTCCAAAAGCGGCAGGATGAACGCGCAAAACAGATCTTCGGTATGTCGTCAGGAACGATTGACGAAGAACGCCGCGAAATGATGGAGCAGCTCGACGGTGTGTTCACAACACTGGCGGGCACGCTGGGCGAGGCCCGTGTGCGCCGGCTGAAGCTCAGCGAGGGGCGTTGGCTCGGCTATTATGGCATGCTGTTGAACGGTCGGTATCAGCCGATCATTCACACGAACATTGCAGAACCCATCGCCTTCAACATGCCGCAAGAGGATGTGCTGTTTCAGGGCAAGACTGGCAAACTGGTTACGGGCGACAATCAGGAACGCTCCATAAGGGTCTATTCCCTGAAGAATTACCCGATGGCGTCATTCCCCGGCATTTTCGACGGGCTGGACCTGCCGGTTGATGTCGTGATTTCGCAATCTTTCCTCCCGATCAGCCGTTCACAGGCGCAAGAAATGGAACGCCGCAAATCGGGTCAGATGCGCTCGGCAGGCGATAAAGCGAAGTCGCTGGAAGAGGACTTGTCCATCCTGGCCGATGGCATTGCGTCTGGCACGATGTCTCTGGGAAAGCACCACCTGTCGATCTGCGTGTTCGGGACTGAGGAAGATCTGAAAACCGCCGAAAAACACATCATCGGTGAAATTCAGATTTCAGGCGGCACAGTGAAGCGCGAAGCGATGTCGGCGCGGGCGGTGTATTTCGCGCAGCATCCCGGCAATTTCGCGTTCCGCGCCCGTGAAGAACTGATCACGGACCAGAACTTTGCGGATATGGTTGCGTTCCACATGCGCCCCAAAGGGTTGGATGCGGAAAAGCTGCCTTGGCCGGGGCCGTTAGCGACGTTTCCAACGACACATGGCGACCGCTATGACGTGTCCTTGCATCAGCAAAAGACCAGCAAAGACGCTGAAAACCTGCCCTCCGGCCACACAATCGTTCTGGGGCCGAATGGCTCGGGTAAAACCGTGATTGCGATGCTGTTGGCGACAACGGCTGTTGCTCAGGGCGCGCGGATCATCGCGTTCGACAAAGACCGGGCGATGGAAGCACCCATGCGTGCGCTTGGGGCACAATACATTCGTGTCAGGATCGGTGAACCCACCGGCATGAATCCATTCCAAACGGAGACGGATGAGGCTGGTCAAAGCTGGCTCGCAAATTGGGTCATCGCCCTTTTAAGTTATGATGAGCCTCTAACGGCTGAGCAAAAAGACGAAATTACGCAGGCGTGCCAAGCCAATGCGACTCTGCCTCCGAAGCTACAGAATTTCGATTCACTGGTGGAGCGGTTCAGAGCCTTTGATGACGGTAAGAACCTTTACAAACGGGCCAGCGAATGGGCGGGCAATGGGCGGCTGTCCTGGATGTTTGGCGAGGGTGGCACAGATCCTTTCGCCTCTGACGATCGGCATCTTGCGTTCGACATTTCCGAGGTTCTGGATGACGAATTGGTACGGTTGGCATGGATCAGCTATGTCATGCGTCGGTTAGAGCATCGCTGCGCAGAAAAAATCCCCTCTGTTTTTGTCATTGATGAAGCATGGAAAATTGCCGGGAACGAGTACGGCGCAGCAATCCTCGAAAATGGTTTCACCACGTTCCGTAAGTTGAACGTCGTCATGATGTTGATGACGCAAAGCCCCAAACACATCCTGTCGTCGCAGGCCAGCGATTCCATTTTGGTAAACACCAGCACTCAGCTTTTGTTCCCGTCCCGATCCGGCAAGGAAGCGGATTTCCAGGCGCTCGGTTTGAACGACGCGGAGCTGGGCGCGTTGCGGGCGCATTTTGGCGACCGCGTAATGCTCATGAAGAAAGGTGATGAGAGTGTTTGGCTCGATGTCGATGTCGGCGCTCTCGGCCCGCTTCTTCGTGTTCTGAGCGGATCAGACGGAAAGTCGTTCCCTGATCCTGACTGGCGACAAAACCCCAACTTCTGGAAGGAAATCACATGAAAACCCGCCTTGTAATCGCCCTAGTCGTTCTGGCTGCCGTCTCTGCCTGCACCAGCACCTATTCGGGCTATCGCAGCAAATGCGCCTGCGACTTTGAGCGCATGACCCCCCCTGAAAACCTGGAGCTTGTCTGATGAATATTTCAAAGAAATTCCGCACAACCATTGCTGTTTCGGTTCTGGCCGCCCTGCCCGTCGTGGTGTCGGCCCAAGGTGTTCCGGTGGTGGACTCTGCATCCATCACACAGGACGCCGCCAATTCTGCCAAAGAAATCGCTGAAATGGTCCGCCAGTACGAGCAATTGCTGGAACAGTACGAGAAACTGGAACAACAGCGGGCATTGCTCGAAAACTCCTTCAAGACTATCACTGGCCTGACGGATCTGGACGAGTTCAACAGCCGTAGCTTTTTGAAGCTGGCGACCGCCGCTGACACGCTCGGCTACGCACTGGACGCGGCAGAAGGCGGTATCTCCGGGCTGCCCGATGTCGCTGCTCAGGCAATGGAACGTCGATCCATCAACCTCGGCCTCAACGGTGGCATCTTGTCAGAGTTTAATGGCTCAGACGTAGCAGCTCGTCGCATCCTGTCTGAACGTGGTGGCGCGGGCCTTATGGCATCGGCGTTGGGTGAGAATGGCTATGACATGGCCGGTCAGCTCGCCGAAGATGCCGAAAAGCTGCGCGGTGAAATCGGTCAGCAAGAAGATCTGAAGGACGCAATCGACTACAATACGGCGATTCTCCTGAAACTCTTGCAAGTTGAAATTGAAATCTTGCGCACAACCTCGGCTAATGCTCTGGCGTCGGGCACGGATCTGGCTGCAAACGCAGCGGACCTAAAGACGCTTAGCAATTACGCAAGAGGAGAAACCCAATGAAAAGCCGCACCACTTTCGCCCTGATCACACTGACGGCGACGCTTTTAGCGTCGTCGGCCAGTGCTGAGGCCAGACTGCCGTTTCCCCCCAATGTTGATTGGACATTTGGGGAATATCGGACCTGTCTTGGTTACTCGGGCGTGCGAGCGTTCAAAAAACCCCTGAAGGAATACGGGGTTGAACAGCTCGCTAACGCTGGTCAGGGCGCGGATCAACAGTATGTCGTTGGCAACTGGACCGATGCCATTCTGAATGAGCAAGTGATAGCTGCTCATGAATTTGCCATTGAGCAATGCCGACTACGCAAAGCCGATGAAGCATTCAGCACTGAATGCCCGCTCGGCAATCTCAGCCGCGAAGCTGCAATCGAGTTGGTGGGCGCAAACCAGGACGATTTCTGGTCGAAGCCATCCAGCGAACTCAAATCGCTCAAAGAAGCGCAGCAAGCACGCTTGGAAGCGCTGCGCCCTGTAATTGAGGAGGCTTGTGGGCCGTGATTCAGGATTTCGTCAGCTCGATTGAAACAGCAATCAGCAACTTTTCTCAGCAAGCATACACCAGCCTTGCGGCGGATCTCGCATCCGCCCTCTGGGCTATTGCTGCACTGATCTTCGTGGCGATGCTGATCAACGGCGTACTTCAGATCAGAGAAATAGGGTTGGGTGGTTATATCGGCTGGCTCATTCGGGCGACGATAATCATCGGAATGGCCTCAAGCTGGTCCTTTTTTCAGCCAATCTATCAAGGCGTTCAAACCTTGCCGGACAGCATTGCCGGGGCGCTCACTGGCACCACAAATGTATGGCAGGCGCTCGATGAGATTGCGCTTCAATGCTTTATCATGGGTCAAACAGCTATCGAGAACGCCACGTGGGGCTTGAGCATTACAGGCGCAATCTTGTGGGTTGTCGGGGCGGTTATCGTCGCCTTTGGCACTGGCATGGCACTAATCGCCAAGGGCGGCATGGCAGTCCTTCTCGGTTTGGCACCCGTGTTCATTGCAACGCTTTTAAGCTCGGCAACTGCAAACATCTTTGCCGCATGGGCGAAAACGACCGTGGGCCTCGTCATGGTCATAGTTGTGCTGACAGGGATTGTCTCGCTGATCCAAGCGCTTTTCGCCTCGGAGCTTGGTTCCTTGTCTGATGTCAATGATATGGAAGCCAGCGGGCGTTTTCTTGCAATCTGTATCGTCGCTATCGTCATGCTTACACAGATCCCATCCCTCGCTGGGGGAATGTCAGGAGCTATTGTGTCAGCGTCATCGGGCCTTGCCGTTGCAACCGGTGCTGCAGCAGCCGCCAGAGGCGCGCTGGGAACAGCAGTTGATGGCGGGCGTGGCGCGGTGGCCGGTGGCAAAACCGCCGCTGCGATGGCTTCTGCAGCCCGCGACGGGACCGGCATTCGTGACAGCGCGTCTCGCGCAATGCAAGCGCGTCGGGACATAGAGCACAGAGCCCGCAATCAGGATGGGGCGGCTCGTCAGAGCTACGCCGCTGACCGCTATCGGCAGAGCATTCGAGCTGCTCGCGAAAAACCACAACAAAAATCGTCGTAATCCGAGGTGCAGAGCAAATGTCACACGTGACAGATCACGAAAAAGAACTCTTTCTGGGCGCACGCCGTGATGCCTTCAAATGGCAGGTATTCGGCATGGTCGGCATGGCAATGGGCGTGGCCTCTATGATTGGCTGGGCGATGCTCCTTCCCCTGAAGGAAATCCGCGCGGTGCCATTCTCCATCGATCCCGACACAAAGCTGCCGGTGCTGCTGACTGAAAAGGTCGAAGAACTGGAACCATCCGAGGCGATGGCCTTCCGCGAGGTGGCAAACTATGTGCAGGACCGGGAAACCTATGATGTCCAGGACAACAACGAGCGCCTGAAATCGGTGCTGCGACGTTCTGATGAGCTGGCCGAAACGTCCTACCGCGAACTGTGGGACGGCTCGAACGACAACCATCCGGACGAAATCTATACGCCCAAGACAAAGGTGCAGACCGAAATTCTGGGCGTCTCGCCGGTCAACGATGAGACGGTGCAGGTCGAGATCCGCAAGTCCCTGATCGTGCCAAACCAAGCAACGGTCTCAGCCCGCTACGTGGTCACAGTGACCTACGGGTTTGAGGAAAAAATCGTGACGTCGATGGATGAGCTTCTTGAAAATCCATTCGGTTTTGTCGTCACCAACTACCGCGTCGACTCCATGGGAGACATCTGATGCAGCGAACCATTAAGACACTCACAACCGTCACTGCCGCAGTCCTGGCTCTTTCTATGCCTGTTCTGGCGGAAATCACACCAACGCCAGACGGAAGGAACGCGGATCACCGCATCACGCATTTCCACTATGTCGAGAACCAGGTGTATCGCATCCCTGTGGGTGAACGCCTGATCACCTATGTTCATTTTCCGCAGGGTGAAACCGTCCGCAGCATTGGTGCCGGTGACACCGAAAGTTTTCAGATCACCCGCCTGCAGGAAGGGCGCGTTATTGCGTTCAAGCCGGAAATCCTGAACTCGGATTCAAACCTGACCGTTCTGACCAATCGCGGGACATACAACTTCTATCTGGTTCCGGCCGAGAGCGCCGCCGAACGCAAACGTGTTCCGTTCCGGGTCACGTTCTACAACAAAAACAACGGCGACGGGACCACAACACGTCGTGGTACGGTTGCTCGGAGTGAGCCGAAACCAACAGGCCGGTTTGTGAACCAAAACTACTCACGCTCGGGCAAAGCTGACTTCGCGCCTACCGCCGTATGGGACGATGGCGTACACACGTACATGCAAATCCCGCAAGACGAGGAATTGCCCGGAATTTTCCGAGTATTGCCTGACGGTCGGGAACTGATGGTGAACACCACAGTGAAAGAGCGCGGCATTATACAGGTGCAGGGTCTTTCCGATCTCTGGACGCTGCGCATCGAGGACGACTCGATCTGCGTCCGGAACGATGGCGACGATTACCAGCAAGCCAGCGCTCGCGGCCAGACTGGTAGACCAATCACCTCGCAAACAGTCCAACCGGGGGGCAGCAAGTAATGAACCGCGAAAGCACAATTGCGGCACGGGCGGCGGCTGAACAGCCGCCCCTACGTGCCCGAAAAAAGTTCGAACCTAAGAAACTTGTTGGCGTAGCGGTTGCGGGGGCAGTGTTTCTCGGTTTCGTTTGGTTTGTGATGGGCGATGACGCCAAGAACAGCCGCGCAGGTATCCGCGTTGATGCTCTGCAACAAAGCGGTGGCGAACGCTATGGCCTGCTTACGGCACGGGGGCCGGACGTGGACGAACCAGAACCAGATGCCCTGCCCGAGACCATAGCTGTCGCGACACCCGAAACAGCGCCGGTGCAGATTGATTCCGAAGGGCTCAAACAAGCCTTGAAAACTATCGAACAGCAGAATGGTCGGATCTCCGATCTTCAAGGCGAGTTGACCGATGCAAAAGTTTCGCTGTCAGAAAAGGACAGTGAAATCGCCTCTCTCAATCTGACCAACGAGCGTTTGGAGGTCAGATATGACGAGCGCGAGAAGAAGTTTCAGACAGAGCTTGCCCAGGCCGTTGCTGATGCTGAGGCACGGGCACTTGCCAGCATGAGCCACTTGCAGACTACGGGTCTGACCGATGATGAGCGGCGCAGGCTTGAAGAACTCAAGCGGATGCGCGAGCGCCAGAACCAGTCGGACGGCATCGTGTTCGATGAAAACCCATTTCGTAGAAACTGATGGAGCTGACGATGAACAGAACAGCACTTACCCTCGCCCTGGTCACGTTGGCCTCAAGTGCAATGGCTCAGGAACAGAATTACCAACCCATCAACAGTGGGTCGCAGCCGATCATTTTCCAGCCCGTGCAACCGGCACCGCAGCCTGTGCAGGTTCAGCCTGAAAGCACTCGCCTGCCTGAAGAACAGCGCGGCTATCAGGAAAACCCGAACGCGACATGGCAAAACAACTTGGTCGAAGAATATCCGCCCATCGTGGGGGCCTCGATCATTGACGATCCGTCCCGCACGCTGACTCAGGGCACGGTATTGACTGCCGTGTTTGGCGGGGCCGTAAGCTCGGAACTTCCGGGTAGCGTGGTGGCGACGATCACGCGTGGCGTCTACTCGATGGACGGTACGCGTTTGCTGCTCCCGCGTGGATCGAAGCTCTATGGCGAGTATCGGGCGGATACGACGCTGGCGCAAACGCGCATCATGATTGTTTGGAGCCGTGTCATCACGCCTGATGGCCTGTCCGCTCAGATCGGATCGGCTGGTACGGACGGTCAAGGCCGGACTGGTGCGACCGGCAAGGTGAACACACACTTTGGGAAGCGGTTCGGAACTGCTACGCTGTTGTCCATCATCGGCATTGCGCCGGTGGCGTTGGTGTCTGACAGCGATAGCAACAACTCGGTTCGCACTGATCTGGCAACGCAAGTGGGGTCTAACCTGCAGAACGCCACGGCAGCGGCGCTTGATGAATACCTGCGCATCACACCGACAATCTTTGTCGATCAGGGCAGTCGTATCAACGCGATCCTGCAGCGCGACGTTGTGTTCGATAGCTTCTGAGCGCGAGCCAATGAGCCGACCGCCTCAGCTGTCTTTCCGGCCGCCGCCAGCATGATCGAGTGCGGTAGCGGCCATTTTTGACGCAAATTCAGCACTTTTTGGAATTAATGAATCTTGTGTGGGTACGTTCGCGTTCGAGGCAAAGCCGAGAGGCAGCGAAGGCAACCTCCACTGTTCCCAAAAGTGCTCTACCAAGGACAAGAACATGAGCGGGCGGAACGGTAATAGCCTTCTGGAATACTATACAGGCAAGATCGAGCATTTGTTGCACAATGAAAGCCTGAGCGAAATTTCTGTGAATCCTGACGGATCGGTCTGGGTCGAAGAAATGGGCACAACGCACATGACCAGGACAGACATCACTCTGAACAGAGACGAGGTAGAAAACATCGGGCGCTGCGTGGCCGGTTTCAGCGATGTGACATTCGGAGAAAAGAAGCCGATTGCGACGGCCAATGTGCCGACACAGCAGGGCAAAGCGCGGGTGCAGGTCGTGATTCCGCCTGCAACAACCGGCGTGGGGTCCGTGGCGATCCGCCTGCTCCGTGTGAAAACCGTTGATCTAGGCGCGTTCAGCTTCGCCAGCAAAGAGGCCGCATTGGCGGAAAGCAACGATCATAGTGCGCTCGAAAATGCCCGTTCTGCCCTCGCAGCGGGCACGATGAGCTTTGACGAGCTGGCGGACCTCTCGATGCAAAGTAAGTGGAACGTGATTATTGCCGGGGGCACCTCGTCTGGCAAAACCACTATTCTCAATGCAATGCTGAAGCGCGTCGATCCAGGCGAACGGATCGTGACGATTGAAGAAGTGGCAGAGCTGGACATCGAGCAACCAAACTTCGTGGGCTTGCTTGCTGATCGTTCAGAAGAAAATGGGCCTCGATCACCAACAAAGCTGCTGGAATCGGCTCTGCGGTTACGGCCTGACCGCCTCGTCTGCGGTGAAATCCGAGGCGACGACGCGAATATGTTCCTGGAGCTGGTAAACACCGGGCATGACGGATCTGTCTGCACCATGCACGCCAACTCGCCCGTAGATGCCATTGGTCGAATGAGCAAAATGGTGCGGCGCGGATCTCCGACCGTCCAAAAGTCAGAGGTGGTCGATGACATCCGGGCCACCATTCACATGATCGTTCACATGAAGAAAATCGGGGACGAACGGAAGGTCAACGGAGTGATCTTTCCACCCCTGATGGCCGCTGATCAACTTATCTGAAGGAGAAATAGAATGAAAAAATTTGAGTATCGTAATGTCTTGATGCGGGTAGAGGAAAATGCAGGCGAGAAGTTTGCGAAGCTCGGGCAAGACGGTTGGGAAATGGTCGGCGTCGTACCTGCCGAGTTTGGCATCGTGTGCTTCTTCAAACGCGAGCTGACCGATGGCTGAGTTTCAGGATCTCCCAAAAGGCAAGAAGGTAGCGATAGCCGGCACAATGGGCTTTATCGCTACTTCAGCTTGTGCAGTGTTGGTGGTCGGCCTGGTCATCGAATACCTCAATACGAAAGGCTTCAGGGGGCTGGACATCTGGGCGATACCGGAAAAGTTCATGGCACGGCCTGCAGAGGAACAACAGGTCATCGGGCTTGTGGCTGTTGTGGCCGTCTGCGTTCTGACATTTGCGTTTGTGGCCGCTGCTCTGCGCGGCCCCTCGACCAAATACGGGGATGCGGTTTTTGCGAAAGCGCCTCAGCTCGTCACAGAAGGATACGCGGCACCTCTGAAGCTGAAATCAAAGCTGGACAGTGAAATTGTCTTTGCCAAGTTCGGCCCACCAAAAGAGAAAAACGCGATCTTCTATAAGCCCGGTCCGACTGTTCAGAAACCACATGCGATGTTCATTGCGCCGTCTGGCTCGGGCAAAACCAGCGGCTTTGTGATCCCCAACATTCTGCGTTTCAACGGCTCCTGCGTTGTCCTGGACATCAAGGGCGAGATATTCCAAGCGACCGGCGCACGGCGGGCGGCAATGGGTGATGAGGTCTTTGTGTTCGACCCTGAAAACCCAGAAAAAAGCCACAGCTATAACCCGCTGCGCCGCGCAGCTCGCGCAGATAATCTGGATCGGCGTTGGGAAGAAGTGATTCAGGTCGCAACCCAGATGTTCGACACGCCCAGCTCGTCCGCTCAGGGCTTTTTGGGTGGCGTCGAAGGCATGTTCTGCGCAATGGCGATGTTGGCGATCAAGCGGGATCGTCCGTACATTTCCGAGATCCTGCGCCTGGTCAAAACGACCAAGCAAAAGGATTACGAGAAAATGGCTGAAGAAGTAGGCTATGCCCGGGCAGCGGATGAGTTCCTGAATCTTGCAGCCGAAGAATCCAAAATCCTGCGGTCAACAGTTTCGGTTATGCTGAACTCCGGCCTTCAGCTCTGGCGCAACCCGTCTGTGGCAAGAGCGACGCAGGGTAATGACATCAACTTTGAGGATCTGCGTCGGCGCCCCACCTCGATCTATTTTTCTGTGCCGGGAAAAAAGGTCAAAGAATTCCGGACGCTCATTCGTCTTTTCTTCCTCGATCTGGTGAATACCATTGAAACCGTTGAGCCGGGTGAAGATGAGCCGTTCAAGGTTTTGATGCTGCTCGATGAGTTTCAGCGTCTCGGCCATCTTGAGCGCGTGGTCGAAGCGTATGACACTATGCGATCCTTCGGTGGCCGGCTGGTGGTGATTTCGCAAACACTGTCGCGTCTGCAGGACATCTACGGGCATGAAGGCGTGCGGGCGATGCTGGCAAATGCCGGGACGCAAATGTTTGCAGCCTCTGAGGACTCAGAGGTACGCGAACACGTGTCCAGGTCCATCGGTGACAAAACAGTCATGAGCAAATCGAAGTCTCGGGCGCTCGGCAAAATGGAGATGGGCAGCATGTCGGAACGCGAGGAGGGCATTCGCCTGCTCCGGCCAGAACATGTGGGTCGATTGCCCGAAAATGAGGTTGTTCTGCTCCGCGAAGGCAAGATGCCGGTGATTGCCAACAAGATCCGATACTTCGAAGATCCTTACTTTGTGCAATTCCTCGGGGGCGATACTCCGAAAATCAAAGGGGCACACCTCGATCTGGCTGTCGAACAAGCCAGGGACACGGCAAAGGAACTGGCTGATGCGAAACCGGCCCCTGCCCCGGTGAAAGGGGTTTCCGAGAAAGACAAGGAACTTCAGGCGGCTTTTGATGCGCAGCGCACGGTCGCGAAGCGGAAAAGCCGGTCAGCGAAAGATATGGCGATGGAGAAAATGAGAGCCGAACGGCCTGAAAGTAGCGCCTCCGCTTGACGGGGGTGCTGTTTAAGTAAATCTGCGTTTAACCATGTTTGTGAGAACATAGCGGTCTAACTATCAGAAGGTTATTTCAGATGAGATTGATACTCGCGATTTTGCTTCCATTTGTGGTGTTCTTCACGATCAGACGCCCATTTCAGGGCTTTTTCTGCCTGCTTTTGCAGCTAACGCTCATTGGCTGGATTCCGGCCGCTATTTGGGCCGTGTACTCGCTGAGTCAGTACAACACAGACAAGAAGATCAAGGCTGCGGCGAATAGGCTGGGCGAATAATGATCGGAAGTGCCGAATAACCGGATTGATTTGAAGAAATAGAAAACCGCAAGATCAACCCTGCCGTAGGCTAATCCAAATAGGGCCACCCCGAGGCGGGGGTCTACTACGCTAGGCGGCAGGATCATACGTTCGTGCAAGCAGCCGTTCGCGAACCATGCGGCGAATGGTTCCGAAGAGCCCGAACCCGAAGTGCTACTCCTCTGTCTCTCGCTGATGCAACAAGCCCTTCAACTAACGCCAACAGCCGCGCCGCAGCAAGAAAAGCCGCCGTTCGTGCCGACCGCAGCGAGTTTTTTGGCTCGGATGTCTCAGTTGCGGACGAACCCGCCTGATGCTGGCGCAGAGAAAATCACCTTGATTGGTCGACTGTGCCACGGCAATGCCTGCAGCGGCGCGGCGCGATTTCCCGAAAACGGACACTTAAATCGTGAAAATGGCCAAAACCCAATCTGGTCGTTCGCTGCGCCCCCGTTCTAAGTCTCACATGCGGACAAACCCGCCTTTCGCAGCCGCGGCTATTGCTCGTACAGAAGGTCTTCGCTCCTGCGGAACGCCTATCCTTGCGATGCAGCACAGCTCTCCGAAACAGTCATTCACTAAGGACAATTTTGCCGAATTCCAAACTGCCTTTTTCGCTGCAACCTGAACCGACCATTGAGGAGCGGACGAGGTGAGCACGCACTGCGGTTTCTCGAAGGACCGGTTCGAGAATAACCTCAAGACACGATAGTCGAAGAAGTTAGTTCCAATGACACGCATCACTAATCTAATATTTCAGACCCCAATCATAGCCATCTTGTTCAGTGCCATATCGTGCATCTTATAGCCTGGCTGGTGGCGGCATGCGAATGGCATTCAGTGAAATCAAACGCCTGTTAAATCTGGCGAACGCGCAATGAAGTGGCGACATCTGCAGTTGAGATTTCTGAAGAGAGGCTACAAGAAACCCTGGGCCGGATCATTTATCCAAGAATGTTGCCACGGTTTCCCTTAAAGCGTCCCAATCGGTGAACTCCCGAGCACCGTCCCTTGGGTCGATCTTTTGATCCTTTAAGACAACATGCTGAACGATCTCTTCTTCAAAATACCCATAGTTGTCAGGCTGCACAGCGCCCGCAACCAAAGCCGTTTGGTCAGGTTCAAAATGCGTACGCATCAGCATTTCGGTAAGATAGTCCCAGGCGTCTTCCTGGCCTCTTGCAAAAGCCGCCTTTAGGCTGACCGAAAGCACTAGCGACTTCCGGGACGCAAGCGCGTCTCTATGCATTTCAACAAACGCTTCGAATAGCTTGGGGTGCCGGCGTTCATGGACAGGAGCCGCAAGAATGACCCTGTCCACACCTGTCAGGGACACGTGTCGTATCTGATCTCCGGTGTTGATCAGTATTGTATCGTAGCCGGCTTTTCTTGTGACATCGTTGATAAAACGAGCAATCTTGGCAGTCTGACCTTCAACGGTGCCGTAGGCAATCAGCACTGTCATTTCGATCCTCCCGTAAATCGATCCGAAAAGCGCGCCAACTATGCCGAAACCGTTCGCTTCAGCCCTTGATCTCAATCAAAAGTGACTGTCTTGCCAAGCTATTTGGACGCGGGTGCGGCGTCGTTTGGTCGGCTCATGCGGTTCTGGAAAGCGCTACAGCTATCGCCAGCCAAAATCCAGTGCGTATGGTCATTGCACCGACGGTTCGCCATTCAAACGGCGTTCCAAACAGTGCCACTAATATCAGAACAGCGAACACAAGTAGTGTAGATAAGCCCATCACCCAGGCAATTCGAGTTGCCCAGGTTGTTGATTTAAAGAGCGCGATTGCACCAAGCAAATAGACAAATCCAGCCAGGAAATTGAACCAAAGCACGAATGGAACTGCATCTCCGACTGCATCTCTGGCAGCAGCACCCCCGAACAGTGCCGTTCCGCCGGAGAAAATAGTAAGAAGACCAAAGAGTGCTGCGGCTATTGCAACTGGGCGAACCCAAGGCGAAGAGGAAGGCATCGTCGTTTTCCTCTGGAATAAGATTGAATTTCGTGTCGTAAGCAATCCGCCGTCATCGCCAAACGAACTGAAACGCACGTCCATAGTAGCAATTTTTCTCGCCATTACCCTTGATCTTTATCGTTGGGCTAAATTGATACCCATTGAAAAAGCAGCGTTTGCAGGAGGTATTTCGCAATAAATATGTGCTGTTTCCTCTTTGGGATGAACCGTTTGCAATTCCAACGATTCTTAAAGTTGGTTCGGTTACCGTGAATCTTCTGGAAACGAACGGACGACAACGCTCGAATTTGCAGCGAAAAGTGTTGATTTGAGTCAATGCTAGTTGCTGCAAGTTCACCCATACTGACCCCTCACAAAGGAGGGAGTGCGACATGTTCAAAATAATTGTGGTTGGCTTGGATGGATCAGAGGCGTCAGAAGCAGCTCTACGCGTTGCCTGTGATATCTCAAGCAAATATGGCTCCCAAATTCACCTTGTCCATACACCTCAGCCGCAAACCGTGGCTTTCGCAATGGGCGCGGTTGCTGGCTATCACGCCGTCACGACAATGCCTTCAGACGAAGAGGTTCAGCAGGCAGCAGACAAAATCATTTCCGCGGGTAAAGAGATTGCCAAAGAATACAATCAGACAGTTTCGCAAACACATACCCAACGCGGTGATCCGGTCGACGAGATCATAGCATGCGCCGAGCAATGCAAAGCTGACCTGATTGTGACGGGCCGCCGCGGATTGGGAAGCATTGGTAGCCTGATTCAAGGGAGCACCTCTCAAGGCATCAGTCGGAATGCCACTTGTGCGGTTTTGACCGTTGCCTAAATTTCAAACTTGGTCCCAATCGGCACAAAAACGATGACGATCAATAAGCTTTGCATTGAAGCCTCGTGACAGAACTAAGGTTCGATGGCTACTCCGTGACGCTGAACTCCCGACCGTGAAAATGGAGTCAGATATCCACTGCTTCATGACGGTGGCAGAAAACGGAGGCTGAAACAGAGGTTATGGGTGCCTGTGGCGATGACCGGAGACCAAACTGTGTAAGGCGAAACTACCCGAACTGTGGTGGAACAGATGAACTTCCCCTTTTATTTGTGCATTGGTTCAAGGTCAGAAGATAGGCTGTAAATTTCCTGCTACGTAGATCCGTGTTAACTTTGGAGCCCGACATGAACACCCCGTCCCTGTTCGACGCTCATAAACCCTCTGAAATTGCGACGTTAGTTGAGACTGCCGGGGTCACAAAGGCAAAGTTGCCAATGGCACCCATGTTCGTTCTTGCGATGCTGGCCGGGGCATTCATAGGGTTTGGCGCAGCGGCCTATACGATGGCGGTTACTGGGGCAGACAGCGCTGCGGGGCCGATCCGCGTTCTGGGTGGTGCGGTGTTTTCCCTGGGCCTTATCCTGGTGATCGCAGGTGGTGCAGAATTGTTCACCGGAAATGTTTTGATGGTGATCGCAGCGGTCGACCGCAAGATACCGCTGCGACTGCTGTTTCGAAGCTGGGGCATCGTCTACGCCGGAAACTTCGCGGGCGCCCTCGGGCTTGCATTGGCCTTCTCTCTGACCGGCCTGCTCGAGGGGCCGATGGGCAATACCGCCGTGGTGATAGCCGATGCCAAAGCGGGGTTGGAACCGATAGAGGCCTTCGCCCGTGGCGCACTGTGCAACGGGTTGGTATGCCTTGCTGTTTGGCTGTCCTTTGCCGCCCGCAGCGTTGCCGGCAAAGTTCTGGCCGTTTTGTGGCCCGTCACTGCTTTTGTGTTGCTGGGGCTCGAGCATTCGATTGCGAACATGTTTTTCTTCCCGCAGGGTTGGGCAGCGGGGGCAACTGTGCCGGTTTTCTCAGCGGCGACTAATCTATTGTGGGTTACTCTGGGCAACATTGTCGGCGGGGCGGGAGGAGTCGCCTTGGCCTACTGGTTTGCTTATCTTGGCGCTACTAAACGGTAAGACCCACTTCTTCGATCACAGCGCCTGCCAGAGCAAAACGATCGGTTTCAGTTGGTTATGAAGGCGTTGTCTAATTGTGCAGCCCAGATCAAGCTTTTCCTGCACTTAATAGTCTAGATGCCGGGAGCATGGTTGTCTTCGTGGTCGATATCGGTTGTCGCATGATGGCGCAACACGAGGGGAAGCGGCACAGGCTTGCCTAAGTCCGCTGATTGGGATGCGGGCCGGTTGATCAGTCAGATAAGAGAGTTGGATGCGGAGGTAGCTCACCAACCACGAGGCAAGGAGATGGCGCCCTGGCTGATGACGGTACCGGGGATTGGCCCGTTCTTTGCCACTGCACTAGTTGCCCTCTCGTTCCCGAACTGGATTCTCCGCCAACATCTAATTTCATTGATCCTCGTCAAGATTGGAAAAGGCAAGATGTGATACCGTAGATGCCAAAAATGGGGGCTATCATGGAAGAATTAGTCGAGATTGGAAGAACATTTGTTCAGGCAATGCGTGATCGCAGGGGCCTTGCAAATGTTGATGAAATGTATGCCGAGAACGCTCAATCCATAGAAGCGGTTGTGCCTCCGGTTCGACAGTTTCGCATCACCAAAGGCCGTGATGCTATCAAAGGGAAAAGAGAGGATTGGCTGGCAGCTCATGAAATCATCGAATTTGACGTCGATGGCCCCTATGTTCATCCCCCAAACCGCTTCAGTGTGCGATATAAGGCTGACGTAAAGCAGAAGGAAACTGGGCAACGTATCACCTTGAGTGAGATTGCAGTTTATTCAGTAGCAGACGGAAAGATTGTACTGGAAGAGTTCTTCATGTTGCCGAAGTAGGAGCGGCAACCCGCAATACTGACGCAGTGTTGGTTTCATCCGCACGCTGGAAGTATGACTTGTAAGTGCTTTGACACGATGGATGGACAATTGGGCATTTGTTTCGATCGCGTGATGCTTGCCCATGCGCAACAATTCCGTCAGTTCGGCGCAACCGAAATCTAAAGTCACGCCGTGGAATCCGCATTGAGCTATTGATGCGGGTTAACAATCAGACTGCTGCGCCGGTTTTCTACCCGAGTTTGGCCTGAACAACCCTCTAAAGGGCTCTGTTTGATCCAAAACAAAGCGTTATGCGGGGTTTGAGATAACGTCACCTAGTAGCTCTAACCGCGGTACGCCAGATCATGAAAAAGAATGTGCGCGCAATACTGATCGTCGTAATGCTCCTTCTCGCAGGTGCGGCGTTGTACATATTCGTTTCAGAAGACAGCAGTGAATTGCCAATTGGATTTGTACAGGGCAATGGACGGATAGAGGCCGAACAAGTGGAAATTGCCCCCACCTTCGCAGGGCGGGTTGCACAGGTTTTGTCGGCAGAAGGCAACTTGGTTGTTGTGGGTGAACTGTTGGTCGAGATGGACACCGATGAACTGTCTGCAGCGCTTGATCGCGCCAAAGCCGAAGTAGCATTGGCGCGTCAAGCCAAGGCCGAAGCCGAGGCTGTTGTTGTCCAACGAGAAAGCCAACAGCGTCGCGCGGCGCAGGAACTGGAACGGGCAAAGGCACTGTTGGCCGGTCAAAACATTTCGATGACAGTCTTTGAAGATCGCGAAACCGCATTTCAGGTTGCCGACGCCGTTCTGGGTGCCGCCAAGGCCCGGGTTGCAACCTCGGACAGCCAGATCGCGGCTGCCGAAGCCGAAGTGCGCCGGATCGCCGCCCAGATCGAGGATGCTTCGCTTGTTGCCCCTATGCCAGGGCGCATTCTTTACAGACTGGCTGAGCCCGGTGAAGTTGTTGGCGCAGGGGAGCCGATCCTTACACTTCTCAGCTTAGAGAACGTCTATATGGACGTGTACCTGCCCGCACGCGAAGCGGGGTTGCTGCCCATCGGGGCTGAGGCGCGCATCGTACTTGATGCCTTGCCGGATTTTGCCGTTCCTGCAACCGTCACTTTTGTATCCCCCGAAGCCCAGTTCACTCCGAAGCAGGTAGAGACATTGAGCGAGCGTGAACAGTTGGTCTTTCGCGTTCGGGTTCGCATTCCTGAGGATCTGATCACAGAACGGATCGAACATGTGAAAACCGGCCTTCGCGGTATCGCTGTGATCAGGCTTTCTTCTGACAGTGTATGGCCGGAATATCTGGAAAGGCGGATTCCACCCGAATTGTTCGAATGAATTCCCAGGCGGGCCCATCTGATTTCTGCGTCAGTGGTGTCACGCATAAGTATCGCCAGCGGACAGCACTCGATAACCTGTCGCTTAACCTGCCGGTAGGTCAGCTTATTGGGCTGATCGGGCCTGACGGGGTTGGCAAATCAACGCTTTTGGGATTGATCACCGGCGCGAAGAAGCTTCAATCCGGCACAATCAATGTTCTCGGAGGCCCAATCGACGACCGCGCCCATCGTCACCATATCTGCCCTGCGATCGCATTTATGCCGCAGGGATTGGGCCGTAATCTCTATGCAGAATTGTCGGTGCGCGAGAACCTTGAGTTCTTTTCGCGTTTGTTCGGACAGGGGCAGCAGGAGCGTGACATCCGGATCACAGCATTGCTGTCGGCAACCGGGCTTGCGCCTTTCTCTGATCGACTGATGGGAAAACTCTCGGGCGGCATGAAACAGAAGCTTGGGCTGTGTTGTGCACTGATCCATGACCCTAAGCTTTTGGTTCTGGATGAGCCGACCACCGGCATCGACCCACTGTCGCGGCGTCAGTTCTGGGCGCTGATCGACGCGGTCCGAGAGGCTACTCCCAACCTCTCCATACTGGTTTCGACAGCTTATATGGAAGAAGCCGAACAATTCGACTTTATCGTCGCGATGGATGCCGGGCGCGTGCTTTTCCATGGTTCTCCGGCAGAATTGAAGGGGGAAGCCAGCGATCTTGAAACGTCCTACCGGCGGTTGCAGGCGCACGGAGATCCCCTGATCGCACCAAGGAAAGCGCCCACACATCACCGTGAGGCAGACCCAGTGATCACGGCACGTGGATTGACGCGGCGCTTTGGCGATTTCACGGCAGTCAATAACGTCGAATTCTCGATTAACCGTGGTGAGATTTTCGGCTTCCTCGGGTCGAACGGCTGCGGCAAGTCGACCACCATGAAAATGCTGACAGGCCTTCTGCCCGCGAGTGACGGTGAGGCGTTACTGTTCGGAAGACCGGTTGATGCACGCGACCTGAGGATGCGTCGCGAGATTGGCTATATGAGTCAGGCATTCTCGCTTTATGGCGAGTTGACCGTTCGGCAGAATCTCCAGCTACATGCCCGCATCTTTGCAATCACGGACCGCGATAGGCGTATCGATGAACTGGCGGAACGCTTTGGCCTGATTGCACAAATGGACATGCTGGCCACGGCGTTGCCACTTGGCATCAAGCAACGTCTTTCCCTGGCCGTCGCTGTGATCCACCGACCTCGCGTGCTGATCCTGGATGAGCCAACCTCGGGGGTGGACCCTGAGGCGCGCGACTCGTTTTGGGCGTTGCTGATTGAGCTTTCGAGAGATGAAGAAGTGACGATTTTCGTCTCGACCCATTTCATGGCCGAAGCAGAGCGCTGTGATCGGGTGTCGTTCATGCACGCGGGCCGTGTTCTGGCGGAGGGAACACCGGATGAGTTGATCGCCGGGGCACAGGTAGACAGTCTGGAAGAAGCATTTGTCACGGTATTGAAGGCAGCTGACCCTCCGGCACCGGTAAAAGCTCCTGAGGCATCGGTTCATGCCCTTGATGACAGCGCTGGCGGGGGTATCAGGCGCACACTGGCATACACGAAGCGTGAAACCATCGAGATTTTGCGCGACCGCGTGCGTTTGGCGTTTGCGTTCCTGGGCTCGGTGATCCTGATGCTGGTCTTTTGCTACGGGATTACGCTGGACATCGAAGAACTGGATTTCGCGGTACTGGATTTGTCACAGGGGCCAGAAAGCCGCGCCTACATTGCAGAGATTTCAGGATCGCGCTACTTCAACCCAACGCAGCCACTGACGAGTATCGATGAGGGCCATGAACGGCTGGCCCGAGGAGATGCCTCGCTGGTTGTCGAACTCCCACCTGACTTTGGGCGCAAGATCCGCTCTGTTGAAGCAACGGACGTGCTTGCAATTGTGGACGGCGCAATTCCGTTCAAAGGCGAGACTGTAGAAGGCTATGTGGCGGGGCTCCACAATACCTTTTTGGCGGCAATGGCCCGCCAAAAAGGTGTGCATCCGGTCGAGATCGCCCGTATCGAGCCACGCTTCAGGTACAATCAGAGTTTCGAGAGTATTGCCGCAATGGCCCCGGCCATGCCTGCGATCCTTTTGATAATGTTACCGGCAGTTCTGATGGCGGTTAGCGTCGCACGTGAAAAAGAGTTGGGAACAATCACCAATTTCTATGCAACGCCAACGACGCGGCTTGAGTTTCTGGTTGGCAAGCAAATCCCTTATATCGCAATCGCGTTCGCCAATTTCCTGCTCTTGGCCGGAATGACGGTCCTTGTTTTTGATGTACCGCTCAAAGGCAACCCGGTTCCCCTGGCGATTGGCGCGTTGCTGTATGTCTGGGCGACCACATCTTATGGGCTGCTCATTGCGACCATGACCTCAAGCCAGGTGGCCGCTACCTTCGCGACCGCGATCGCCTCGGTCGTACCGACCATTCAGTTCTCGGGCCTGCTGCAGCCGGTTTCATCGCTTGAAGGCGGTGCGCAGACAATCGGATCGCTCTGGCCGTCATCCTATTTCCTGCACCTGAATGTCGGTGCCTTCACCAAAGGGCTGGGCTGGGATGCGCTTGCCCCCGATCTTCTCGCACTAGCCTGTTTCGGGCCGGTGCTGACGTTGATCGCTGCCCTTTTACTTCGAGCGCAGGAGAAATAAATGCAACGGTTGTCCTGCATCTTCTGGCTTGGCTTGAAAGAAATGATGAGCCTTCGGCGTGATTGGGTGATGATGGCGCTGCTGTTCTGGTCATTCACGCTGGCACCCGTGATGGAGGCGACGGGGGTTTCGAACTCGGTCAACAATGCCTCCATTGCATTTGCCGATGAGGATGGCTCGCCCCTTTCACGGTCTCTTGCCACGGCGTTCTTCCCTCCGGAGTTTCAACCCGTTGTCCAGATCGCACCGGGTACCGGAGCCGAAAAGATGGATGCCGGGCATTTCCTGTTTGTGGTCGCGGTGCCACCAGGGTTCGAGAAAGATGTTCGCGCCGGGCGCACGCCGGAAATTCAGGTTCTGATTGATGCGACGGCGATGGAACAGGCCGGGATTGGCGCAAACTATATCGTCAATATCCTCAGCGCCGAGATCCGTCGCTTTGCCATTGGTGCGGACCTGGCTGAGTCATTGCCCGTCGATATCATCATGCGCAGTGCGTTCAATCCCAACCGTGATACTGTTCGTTTTGCCGGCATCGTGGCGCTCATCGGCCAGATCATGTGGCTGACCACGATCCTCACCGGTGCCGCGATGATCCGCGAGCGTGAACATGGCACAATCGAACATCTGCTTGCGATGCCGCTTACCCCGTTTGACATTGCGATGGCCAAGATTTGGGCAAACGCAGCGGTGGTTCTTGTCGCGGCCGCCTTATCGCTGACCTTTGTTATGCAAGGTTTCCTGGGGATCAACATCGCGGGGTCGAAGGTGTTGTTTCTTTTTGGCACCGCGCTGTTTCTTTTCACAGCAACCGCACTTGGGGTATTTCTTGCAACGATTGCACGCTCAATGGCGCAATTCGCACTTTTGGTAATGCTGACAGTCCTTCCGATGCTGATGCTGTCGGGAGGTGAGACACCGATCGAGGGGCAGCCCGACTGGCTTCAGGTCGGAACATCGATCCTTCCGTCCCGCCATTACATGTCCGCCAGCCAATCCATCATCTTCAAGGGGGCGAGGTTTGAGACGGTCTGGCCAGAGTTCTTATGGATGGCGTTACTCGGCGCAATCCTTCTGGCGTCCAGCCTGATGCTTTTCAGACGCTCGTTGGCGCAATAGAGTCAGATCAGTTTACCCCTTGGCCTGGACGTATGACCGGTAATGCGCCTTGTTTCATTCGGAATGCCGATACGGCCGGGATGTCCTTTTGGCGCGTTACCGAGGACGCTTGCTTGCGCAAGATCAAGGTAATTAGACGAGTTTTTTGCCATAATGCAGCCTCCCCCCAATCGCACCGAAGGAGGAGGATCAGAAAATGCTTGAAGACAAAAAACCACAACTGTTTGCTGGAACACATCCGCTCTCTGATAATTTTCGACGCGAAATGGAATCCATGATGTCGCGCTTTTTCGGGGGCGCAGCGCCATTCCTGCCGCTGGAAACAGCCGCGCAACGCACGGGCTTCCCGTCGTTGGACATGACGGGTGCGATTTCGCCGGCGATTGACATCCACGAAACGGATACAGCGATCGTTCTCACGGCTGAATTGCCGGGTCTCGAAGAAGACGACGTCGAAGTCGAAATCAAAGACCGTAGATTGACGCTGCGGGGCCAGAAGAATGTTACGCATGATGACACAGGCGATCTGCGCGTTAGCGAGAGAAGCTATGGCAGTTTCACTCGGACAATGACGCTGCCTGATGCAGTCGATATCGAGGAGATTTCCGCTGCGTTCGACAAAGGTGTCCTGCACGTCACGATGCCGAAAACCGAACCTCAGGATCCCAGCCGGAAGATCAAGGTCTCATCGAAATAGGCGCAATGGAGGCGCACACGCAACCTTCATGGTCCGGGCAGCATGCGCAGACCCTTGGTGTTCTTAAAACGAGCACACTATTGCCCACCATAGCGGTTTCACTGCTGCGCATGATAATGTGCCAATAGGGCTAGAGTACTGAGATGGACAATGCGGACGCCGGACAAAAGCGATGTGGAAACTGAAACGGGCGATGTCCGTGCATTTCTGGAGAGCTTGACGGGGCCGTCCCGCGGAACCGTTACCTGGCTTGTCGGCAACGCTTTGGCTGCTTCGGTGGGTCCTGATCGTATCCTGAAGTTCAGGCGAAAAGAGGATTTGCCCCCGCATGACGAAGACGTGGCAACGATTCAGTGGTCGCAAGGCGGTTACGCGCTAAACGCTTTGCCTGGCCGGGATATCTGGGTCAATGGTCAAAAAACTGCTTCGGCAGTTCTTGGGCATGGCGACATGATTGAGTTCGGTGCAGAGGGGCCCATGTCGCGCTACAGGGTGTGTGACCACTCATTCCCGGCACATCACACGGTCGAAGATATAATAAGTGACGCTTATGTGTATGCGCGCTCCAGCCGACGACCCTTCGCCAGAAAAATGTCCGGTGCGCTGCGCGAAGGCGGGCGTCGGCTGACATCACAAACCACGGTTTTGTTCAGGGTTACCGTTATCGGTGTGCTTCTTCTGATCTTTGCCTTTGGCTATTTGCTTTTTCAGAACGATCGGAAGCTGGCGGACAGCCTTAAACAGGAGTCTCTCAAGATCGAGGCGGTTGCTGTCATGCTTACGCAGACGCGAGAAGATGCACTGACGGCGGATGATCTGGTCGCGCTCAGAGAAGCGTTTGACAACCAGGTGATTTCCACCGAGCAGCGCCTTGGCACTTTGGAAGAACGCGCTGGTGCGTCAAGGCGAGTTATCACAGCCTCGACGCGATCTATTGCCTTTATCCAGGGTGCTTACGGATTGCGACAGACCGAAAGCGGCAAATTGCTGCGGCATGTGCTTGGCCCGGACGGGGAGAAACTAAAAACTCCATTCGGAAAACCATGGATTGAGCCAGATGCGGAAGGCGCGCCGGCAGAATTTCAGTTCACCGGAACCGGGTTTCTATTGCAGGACACCTCTCTTTTGGTGACCAACCGTCATGTCGCCTTGCCCTGGACGACCGGGGATCGGGCGCAGGCCCTGAAGGCAGCAGGGCTTGAAGCCGAGATACTTAGCCTGCTGGCTTATCTTCCAGAACAATCCAAGCCAATGGAAGCGGTATTGCTTAGGGCAAGCAAAACGGCCGATCTGGCGCTTCTGTCCGTTGATGCGAACCGTGTTCAAGGGCTTGGACTCTCACTGGCACCTCAACCGACGCGAGCAGGTGAAGAAGTTTTCTTGCTTGGATTTCCGACTGGCCTTAAGGCCTTGATTGTGCAGGCTGGGCCGGATTTTCTGAAAACGCTTGAGAGAGACGGCGCCGTCGATTTCTGGACTATTGCAAAACACCTTTCAAAGCAGAACAAAATCAGGCCTCTGGCCAGCCGGGGGATCGTCGCCCAGACCAGCCCCGGTGCAGTCGTTTATGATGCTGAAACCACAACCGGCGGAAGCGGCGGACCTGCCCTTAACCGAAACGGCGAGGTGGTTGCTATCAATGCCGCGATCTTACCCGAATTTGGCGGCTCGAATATTGGCGTTCCGGTGTCACACCTCAAGATACTTCTCGATGAAAGCGATTGATCCGCATATTCAATCGCGCGTCTGATAAGGCGAGTTTTGCACCAGAAAAACCACAGCCAGTGGGATGATGACAGAGATCAAGCCCACGGTAATCAGCAAGTTCCCCAAATGGCTATAGTCAGCGACGGAGGCAACAGTACCCGTTCTGGGATCGGTAACCGCGCGGGTAACGGTAAAGATCTGATTCAGGTATTTTGTACCGAGACTGCTTGCTGACAATGCCATGTTGGTGAAAGACGCCATGACCGCAAAAAAGGTAGCCTTCAGATGTGTTGGGGCGTTGCGCGCGATCCAAGCCAACATTGGGACCATCGCGATCTGACCCAGCGGTGACTCAACGGCTGTGTCAAGAATGGCGATAAACCTTGCATCCACGACCCCACCTGTGCGCGCGGCCGTCCATTCATGCACCCCGTAGTACAAGGCAAGGTTTGGCAGGGACAGCACTCCGGCGGCAATCGTGAGTAACACTACAACCTGCGCAATCGAACGACTTGCCATAAACGGCCTGAGGATAATCAGGCCAAGCAAAGCAAGTAGTGAGGTCAGAAGCGCTAGAATGGCCAGGAACTGTTCGTCAAACCCAAGCTCGTCGATCTCGAACCAGGTCAGGCCCGGTCCTGGCAAGGGAACTGCTCGAAAAACGAAAATGATAGTTGCTGTCCCGATCAGAACTTTGGCCTGTTTCGACTCCAGCTCTCTCAGCAAACGCGACATGAGGTAGAGAATGACCGTGAGCGACACCCCAAAAACGGTCTCTTGCGCGAAGGCAAAACTTGCGGTTCCCAACACTATGCTGAGAACGACAAACGCAAGTCCGCCCAGCAGTATCGGCCACCTGACTTCGGTGGTTTGATCTGGTCTGTGCAGAAGGTGTCCTCGACGAACGAGGCGACGCTGTATCAGAGCGTGAAGAACCACTCCACTGACAGACAACAGTGGGATAGCCAGGGCAATGAGATAGACCCGACCGTAGAGAACCAAACGATCGGCTTTCTCCAGATTTTCCGCCCCCGAAAAAATCCAGATGTTAACCGCGGCGACCCCTGCAAACCCGGATATGATCGCAATCCTGCCGAGGGTCTGCATGGTGGTGTGTCGGGCACGAACTTCGTCCTGAATAAACGCGCGTCCGTCTCGGTCCGATTGCGGCACTGCTTCGACTGTCATGGCGTCAGCAACGACATCCTGAATGGCATAACCTGAAGGAGCCAACATCAAGGCAACGACGTACCAATCCTCAAGTGGCATAATGCCGGCCATTTGGTCAGGCGCAGCCACAAGCCTGTACATGATGAGCAATGACGCCGTGATAAAGGATGCGCCAACAACAATCAGCAGGGATTTCCAGCGCCAGAACAGGTCAACCAGATGACCCAGCGGCATTTTTAGAATCCATGGCAACCCGGCCCAGAATGCCAATCCCGCAACAAAAGCGGCGGATAGATTCAGATAGTCCTTAAGAAAAAACGCACCGACGACGGATGTTAGCCCCGAAACCCCGGCCGCAAAGTAAACCATCAATGGTGGCAGGTAAGACCATTGCAATTGCGCGATCAGATCGACGAAAGTCCGGTGCCACCAGCCTGAAATCCGCCTTCCAAATGTTGATCGGTCAGTGTTCATGCGTCAATCGG
Organism: Ruegeria sp. CF1; assembly: GCF_056537445.1. Classification (NCBI taxonomy): domain Bacteria; kingdom Pseudomonadati; phylum Pseudomonadota; class Alphaproteobacteria; order Rhodobacterales; family Roseobacteraceae; genus Ruegeria; species Ruegeria sp. CF1. The sequence goes on from NZ_JBQFRN010000005.1 coordinate 265,425, forward strand.
ACCCCGTTCTGGTGACCCTGTGCTGTCGGTTCTCCTCTCAGAGAAATCCGGCACCAAAAAGCAGAGCGCTGGTCAGCACCCCAAGGATTGGTACAACAAGAGGTACGCGGAAATGTTCCCGAGTTGACCCCGGCCGGGACTTCAGCAATATCAGCGAGATGTTGACCAGAACAAACACTCCCAAAACGATCTGGGATGTGCGTTCCGCTAGTATGCCGATTGGCAAAGTTTGCGTCAGCAGAAGAATTATCACAACTACCAACAGGGTTGCGACGACCGGTGTTTGGGTAACCTGCGGGACAGTCGCCAGTATTTTCGGAAGATGATCCCGGTCGGCAAGACCATAGATCACCCGCGACGCCATAATCATCTGGATCAAGACGCCATTGACTGTTGCAACGACTGCGACTGCGGCGAACCCTTGTTTGATTACTTCGGGTGCGTCGAAGAAAACCAGCGTGAGTGGGGCGGCCGAGGTCGACAAGGTATCGATAGGAACAACGAGCAGGACCGTGATCGAGGTCGCTAGATACAAACCCGTCGCCAGAACGAGCGTCAAAAGGATAGCCTTTGGAATTGTGTGGGTTGGGTCTTTTACCTCTTCCGCGACGTTTGCCATGTCTTCAAAGCCGACAAAGGCAAAAAATGCCAGCAGAGATGCCGCCATAATACCGCGCCAGGTACTGAGCTCGAGTCCCGGAATCATCGCACTAATTTCATGGCCTTGCGGTTCCTGAACAGACATGCCCCAGCCAATCACAAAAAGAAGCCCCGCGATCTCGATGACCGTGATCACAGCTGCCACAAATACCGATTGTGTAATGCCCCAGATTGCAATCAGCCCCATGACCGACACAACGCCGATCGTAAGCAATGCGGTGCCAAGCCCCGTCAGGGTGTAAAGGTATGAGGCCGCCCCAATCGCAACAGCGGAGGCTGAAATAATCCCAGACGCAGCAACGGCAAGACCGATTAGAACCGCCATCCAGCCCCTTTGAAATCCCGCTTCAACGTATGCCGCTTCACCCGCGCTTACGGGATAGCGCGTCGCGAGTTCGGCGTACGACAAAGCCGTCAGCGAAACGACGAGCGCTGCAACAAGAAACGAAACTGCAGCATAAGGGCCCGCGGCCTCGGCGGTTGCGCCGACGAGCACATAAATTCCCGCACCGACGGTTACACCGAGCCCATATAAGGTAAGCAACGGAGTGGTGAGAGAACGTCGGAGTTTAGGGGACGGTGGATCAACTGTATGCATTCACCTCACTCCTTGATGGGCAATTGCCGGGTTATCGAAGCTGTGCCGCAAACAAGCACCCCGATGATAAACCAAGGGCTCATCACCGCTCATGCCGAGCTTCTTCTGAAACATTCATACTTTGATATGTAATTCTTTATTTGGCGTTGATCTATATCATCAGGCGCTAAGACTGATCAGAGAGGCGGATCCGAATGCTGCGACCGTCGTTTCGTGATGGTTTTTCCCAGCTGGTACTCAAAGGTTGAATATGAGCGAGATCAATGAAGCATTCATTCGATATCGCGTATTTTCAACTCGAAATGCTGATCTCGGAGGAGGAACAGATGCTAGTTTGTCGCGGACTTCTTTTGTCAATATTTGCTGCAAGTGCTGCACTGGCGCAGGATATTGACCTTCAAAATGGGCACGATCTCTACAGAACTTATTGTTGGCAATGTCATGGTTTTGAGGCCACAGGAGATGGTCCAATGGCGGAGATGCTGGCGATAAGGACACCTGATCTGACGAGGCTCGCGGCCCAAAACGACGGTGTTTTTCCGATTGAGGCGGTGGCGCGTCAAATTGATGGTCGCGCACCATTGCTCGCGCATGGTGGAGAAATGCCCATTTTTGGACCAGCTTTGGATTCGGATCAAAAAGTTGCGCTGACGATGCCTGACGGCCAACCGATGTTCGCAGGTGTGCCGTTGGCGAATGTGATTGCGTATCTTGAGGCTATACAGACTGAATAGGTTGGCACAAAGCCCACCCTTGGATTGCAGGACACCACTACCACGTTTGCCGGCGGTGGTTGATTTACATTAAGGCAAGTTTCCACGATCTCAGTTAATATTCAGCATTTAGAGATGAGGAGGAATCTCCGATGCCTGAAGAGAAGCCAAAATCAAGTTACTCCAACGCACTTATAGATATTTTCAAGCAGGTGCAGCCGACTACTACAGCCAATCCGTTTCTGGGCGCTCAGCTTGAGCAATTTTGGGACACGCAGGAGAAGTCACTGAAAGAGGCAGAGGCCTTTGCTCAACATTGGTTTGAGAGGCGTCACGAGGCTGTTCGAACCGCACTTGAAGCTGCGCGCTCGGCGTCTGCTGCAGACCCGACTGATCCAGCGAAAGCACTGCAATCCATAGCAGAGTGGCAGAAGCATTCAGCCGAACGTCTTATGGCTGACGCTCAGGAATGGTTCGAAACAGTTGCCCGATGTGTAGCATATGCAGCGGAAACCGAAGCCGAAGCTGTGGAAAAGACAATAGATGATGTTGCAAGCACAGCAAAGAAAGCGGGTAAGTCTTCGAAATCCGAACCGGTTTAGAGTGCCGTATCACCGCGGAGGCCTGAATGATCGTAGCAGTAGAAATGGAGGGTAACTAACATGTATAAAAACATTCTAGTACCAGTCGCCCTGGACAAAGATCACGATACACAGGCCTCATTTGAAGCTGCTCGTTTGCTGGCGAATGCCGATGCGGAATTCACAGTGCTTCATGTGCAGGAACCGATCCCTGCATATGTGGCATCTCAGATACCCGAGGAAGTTCTGGCAAACACGCGAAAAGAGCTTCAGGAAGGCTTACATCGGAACGCTGCAGAGCTAACGGGCGCGAAACCGCGGCTTATCTCGGGGAGCGCTGGCCGCGCGATCGTTGATTTCGCAAATGAAAATGACATCGATTGCATAGTACTGGCCTCACACAAGCCGGGGATCGAGAACATATTTATAGGGTCGACTGCGAACCGGGTCGTTCACCACGCCAATTGTTCTGTCCACGTGATCCGCTGAAATGGTTCCTGGTGAGTGCCGCACGTCGATTATGCGGCCGGTTACTCGATATTGCAGACATTGGCGCAAACGCGGCGAATTTACCCTTTGTCCCACGACTCGTTCCTTGCCTGACGAAATCTTGTTGCGCCCGACACGAATGGCGGCTGTTAACACAGCATTGCCGCGCTAAAGATGATGCCTGCGCGGCAAAATCCGTGCTGCGAGCGCTCGCAGCGAGAAAATCAAATTCACGGGTTGGGCTCCGAGTGGTCATTCACTGCACTCGGCATGAGCATCCGCTTTGCGGGACTTTGCAGCCATCCGCGTTTTATGCCAAAGGACCGCAGTCAGCCCAAACCGGACATTCAATCCAAGACTTTGCAATTCCGGGTTGCGGACAAATCTTCCGTTCGCTGCAGTGGCTCCAAGGTCCGCTCTACTCACGCGAGTCAGCCTCAAGCAACTTTGAGCAGTAGTTTCCGTGCCTCTCCCCATTGCCTCGGCGATTGCCCATACATGCGCCTGAACTCGCGACTGAACTGGGACGGGCTGACGTAACCAACGTCCATTGCGGCTTCGTTCACAGGCATCCCGCCCGCGATCTTCATGGCGGCGTTGTTGAGGCGCATCGACTTAACGAATTGGATTGGTGCCATCGTCGTGACTTGCTTGAATTTACGATGGAAGACGGCCCGGCTCATGCCCGCTCGGCTTGCCATATCGTCAATCGAGACCGGCGCATCCAAGTGTGACGACACATGCGCAATTGAACGTGCGATGGCGTTGCCAGCACCGAATGCCTGCCGGGCGAAGGTGCCAGCTTCTCCCCTCAGGATCGCATAGAGCACCTCACGTAATCGCGCCTCGCCAAGAACTGCTGTATCCGTCTCGCTGTTTCCGAGCTGCAGTAGCCGCAGCAGAGCTTCAGTGAATCCATCGTCCCATCGTGCAAACCTAATTCCTGGCTCCCGCAGATCTCCTTTGACCGAAGGCAGAACGCCCCCGGCATTTTCCATCTCCATTGCCAACTCGGCCATGGCGCGTTGCTCAAGAAAGATCATAACCCCGTAGAGAGGGTTGTCATGCGAGGCCAAAGGCGTCCCTGCCTTGACCGGCATCGACATTGGGCAGCAGAGGTATTGACTGTTGTCATATTCGTATCTTCGGCCATCCAGAACGGCTTCCTTCACACCACTCACAATGGCCACGATGCAGGGCTCGTAAACGGCTGGAACACAGGGGATTGATTGCGTGGCGCGAAATAGCCGCACGCCCGTGATTCCTGTCTCGGTCAGGCCGTCTGTTTCGGTTCGGTTAGCGATGATTTGTTTAATCTGATCCTTGCTCATAACAGAGATGTAATGGCTCCAGATCGATGCTGGCAACTACCTTGATGTAATCGGGCAAGTATTCGCGATGATCTCGCCTGTTTCTGTGCTTTGGTGAGAGTTATATGCATTTCCAAGTTAACACACTCTTCACTCGATCCCTGCGCTGACGCAGTTAGGAGACAAAAGATGCCCGATACCACCTTTGGACCCAAAGGCTGGATGCCTGAGCGCCTCGGCGACCTCTCCGGCAAGACCTACCTCATCACGGGTGCCAGCGCCGGTGCCGGGTTCGAGGCCGCGCGGACGCTCCTAAAAAAGAGCGCCAAGGTCGTGATGTTGAACCGCTCGGTTGAGAAGTCTCAGGCAGCTGTTGAGGACCTGAAAACTGAGTTCGGCAGCGAGGCGGAAGTGAGCTTCATTCGCATGGATCTGGCCTCGCTGGCAAGCGTACGCGAAGCTGCGGAAGAAGTTCTGAATTCTGTTCCCCGGATTGATGCGCTCATCTGCAATGCTGCCATCGCGCAGGTGCCAACCCGCAAGCTGACAGAGGATGGGTTCGAGAGTCAGCTCGGTACCAACCATTACGGTCACTTCCTGCTCTGTGGTCTTCTGTTTGAGCGGATCGAAGCCTCGAAAGGTAGGATCGTTGTTGTCGCCAGTCTCGGCTACAACATGGGTTTGAAGACGATCAAGTTCGACGACATGAACTGGGAAGAGGGTTACGGGCCGAATACCGCCTACTCGCAAAGCAAGCTGGCGCAAATGATGTTCGCCTATGAACTACAGGACAGGCTTGCCGCCGCCGGGCGCACCGAGGTCGAGGTCTATGTCTGCCACCCCGGCTCGTCGGCAACGTCACTGATCAGTACGAGCGGCAGCCGGACGATGCGGTTCATCTGGTGGCTGACAACCAAGACACCTATGGTTCAAACAGCCGAGCAAGGGTCCTATCCCGAAGTCATGTGCGCCATCGAAGAGACTTTGACCGAACAACGCGCACTCTACGGACCAACAGGCCGCTTAGAAGCTGTTGGCCCGGTCGGCAAGGGTACATTGAACCCGCATGCGTATGACAAAACCATCATGGGAAGGCTTTGGGAGGTCACTGAACAAGAAACAGGCTTTAAGTGGGAGATTTGATCCAACGGGTCCCGTGTGGCTGGTGATGCTTCTCCCACAATCGGACATTTGTGCACCGTGCAGCATCGGTTACAAAGGGCTCACTGCCCGAATTCGCTGTTTTCGGCACGAACATCGGCTCCTATGATTCGAACGACCGCACCTTGAACGAGACGACGGAAGATCAAAGGCTTGCTCCAAATCGCCGATGGCCGGTTCCGTTACGCCATCTCGGAGGTGCTCGCTGCGATGGCATCGGGCAGCTCGGAGCCCAAAGCAGAAATCTTAGGGAAGCAGATTTGGAGTTGTGGTACCAGCGCCAAAAGCAAGCCATTTTAACTCGTCCAATCTGCCCAACCGACGGTTGGGCTGCCCGAGGCAAACAAGCCAGCCGCGAAGTCCCTGGGGCTTTCCGACAGGAGTGGGCTTAACCTAGGTGGGGGGTCTGTGTTGCAGTTGAGCTGGCTACACAGGCCACAGAAAACAGTGTCACAAAGTCTTGCAGGTCTCGGCGTTTTCGCACGAATGACTGTGTTGGTACGCGGCAATTTGATCCTGTTGGAATTTTTCGCTTTTGAAAGCCGATTTGACTAGTTCTGTTCATAATCTTTGCTGCGCTGGTATGTGAATCGGCATGCAAAATTGACCCACTTAGGTGGGTTATGAGCGAATAAAATTGACCCACCTGTTTTCGTTAAGATCCGCACAAAAGTG